>CAYHVK010000012.1:0-135934 GCA_964360255.1 uncultured Pseudobdellovibrionaceae bacterium
AAACATATTGAAGAGTTTAAACCTGATTTTATTATTTCAATTCATACTCCACTCGGAGTGCTTGATTTTGATGGCCCTCGCATCGGCAATCCTGGCTTCAAACCACTTCCTTGGGTGAGTCTCGGCAACTATCCTGGCAGCTTAGGTCGCTACATGTGGGCCAACAATAAAGTTCCGGTCCTGACTATTGAACTTAAGGGCAATAGTGGCCTTAAGAAATTAGAAGAATTCGACAGCCTTCAAGACATCACTGGCACTATTGCTATTCAGGCCGACAAGATGCTGAAAAAAGAAGAAGCCGCTGTGAAACCTAAAGAAGCTAAAAACAATGACAAAAAAGAATAATCTCTCTGCTGATCTCGAAAAGAAAATGTTCGAGTCTGCTATGATTGTACAAAAAAACTCCTACTCTCCTTACAGTCAATACAAAGTTGCGGCGAGCGTGCTTTTCAATTCTGGCAAAATTTTCGCTGGCATTAATGTTGAAAATGCTTCATATGGCGCCACTAACTGTGCTGAACGCTCTGCTATCTTCGCAGCTGTATCCGCCGGCGAGAGAAAAATTGATGCCGTTCTTGTTTTAACTAACGAGAAAGTGCCTTGGGCGCCCTGCGGTCTTTGCCGTCAGGTGATTGCTGAGTTTGCGAACCCAAATGCAATTATTTTATTGGCGAACCAAAAAGGCATTCAGAAGAAACTGCTTTTCAGCGATGTCTTCCCCAATTCTTTTGATAAAAAAGATCTTAAACTATAGTAAAAACTCAAACTTTGATAAGACTGGCTGTCGGCGCCTGAAGTTTCATCACACCTTTTAGAAATTCAATTTCCATTAAAAATACATGGCCTAAAACCTGAGTGCCGATTTCAGCGCATAAAGCCTCAACAGCATGGGCTGTACCGCCTGTCGCTAAGACATCATCGATAATCGTCACACGATCACCCGGTTTCAATGCGTCTTTATGAATCTCTAAAGTATCTGTGCCGTACTCGAGAGCATAAGTTTTTTTGAATGTTTCACGCGGCAATTTACCTGGCTTACGAACTATGACCATTCCCGCATCAATATGTTGAGCCAGCGCCGCTCCTAAAATAAAGCCGCGGCTTTCAATCGCAACAAGCTTTGTCGTCTGTGGGTGGACTTTTTCAGCCATAAGTTTAATCATGGCGCGAAATGCTTCTGAGTTCTCTAATACAGGAGTGATATCTTTAAAAGTAATTCCAGCTTTCGGAAAGTCAGGAACATTCTTAATCAAGCGATTGATCTGATCAATTGTCACTTTTCAGCTCCTTGAAACCCGCTCCTTCAGCTTTCACTAAATC
Source organism: uncultured Pseudobdellovibrionaceae bacterium (assembly GCA_964360255.1). Taxonomy (GTDB): domain Bacteria; phylum Bdellovibrionota; class Bdellovibrionia; order Bdellovibrionales; family UBA1609; genus CAYHVK01. Next base: position 1,321 of record CAYHVK010000012.1, read on the forward strand.
TGTGGCTAGAATTTCATAAACGTTAATTTTACCAGTCGGGCCACCACAAACCATGGCGTACATTTTTCCGTCACTTTTTTTAACTTGAGAAATAACTTTGAGACCTTTGAGTTCTTCAGCCATAGTTTCTAAAGAAACCGGAGCCCCCATTGCACACTGTTTACTGCCATCTGATTTATAAACAAAAACTGTAGCGGGCTGGTTGCCTTTGCGAGCCCGACAATGGCCTGTCGCACATCCGACAAGACCTAATGCTATTAGCGCGAGTAAAAAGAATTTCATTTTTCCCACTCCCAAACTTCAACAGGACGATTCCACCCTAAGCGTAAAGCAAATAAGTTGGCATCCACTGAGGTGAAATAAGCTAAATTGTTTTTGACATCAATAACTGGTGGCGCCGCCACTCCACGACCAGTGGCGTAGGTCGCCACCTCTTTACCAGAAGTCGCCTCAACGGCTTTAATTAAGCCAGTCCACTCACCGTAAATAATAAGCCCACGAAAGAAAGCTGGCTGAGTGGCAATACTCTTCTCAACAGTTTTCTTCCAGCGCAATTGGCCTGAAGCTTTATCAAGGGCCACCACCGAACCCATTGAGCTGGCGTAGAAAATAGAATCGCCTTCAAGTGTTACCGGCGAGTAACCACCCTCTTCATAACTCCAAATAGTTCGACCATCTGAAATCCCTAAGCAATAAAGCTGACCATCATAACTTGAAACATAAAGCTTATCCCCATCAATAACCGCTTTAGAGTCGACATCCTTAAAGCGAATCGCCGTACCCAATTGCTTTTCCCAAACAACTGAGCCACGAGTTTTGTCGATGGCCACAAAAGCTCCGTCAGAAAAACCAATAAGAAGGTTGTTGCCGCTAATAACAGGCTCTGCCGCGCCACGGACATTGAGAGATGTCGTTTCAGGACGATTGTAAATCCAAACCTGTTCACCATTTGAAGCGCGAAGAGCATAAAAAGCACTATTACCAGTTAAGAAATAAACCATTCCATTTTCAACAATTGGACGGCCTAAGCCTTCTGCTTTAAGAGGGAATGTCCACTCCACCGAACCTGTAAGCGCATTTAAAGCATAAAAGAAACCATCGTTAGCACCGAAGAAAATTCGATCGCCAGCTATTGCCGCGCCAATTTCAACGCCGCCTTTGATTTTACGCTCCCACTGAAGTGATCCTGTGGTTCGGTTGTAAGCTCGAATACCGTCAATGGCATTGCCTTGAATAATAAAATTCTTATGTAACAGAGAGGGCATGCGGTGATCGATACGATAACCTAAATGATTTTCACTGAGGGTGTGGCGAGCCCAAGCGCGGGTGAAATGAAACTCACGTTTCACGGCTTGCTTTTCAGATAGTGATGAACATCCCACTGACAGAATTGAGAATAGAATCAGTAGAGCTGTTTTTAATTTCACTTCACGACACCTTTTTTGACATTGATGAGGCGCTCGAAAGACTCGGCAGATTTTCCAGAAACTGAATCAGGGAAATCTGTTTTTGCCTGCCTGAAGGCCGCCTTCGCTTTGTCGTATTCTTTCATGCTCATTAAACAAACGCCTTTACGCAAAATCATCTGAGCGTGAATGTGCTTCTGAGCTTCACTATCGATAATGTCGTCGTAAACATCAACGGCTTTCGGGCACTCATTGGCATTGCTGTAAGCTAAAGCCAGTTGGCTATTAAGCAGACCGTAAAATAAATCTTTCTTATTCACATGAGGCGCCACTTTCTCTAGGAGCTGAGCTGCCTGGGACGGGTCTTTATACTCAAGATATAAATCTGAAGCCGTCATGGCGGCCATGTAAGAAGCTTTTGAACCTTTGTTCTGATCGATAAAAGAAACCAGACGAGTTAAGGGCTCACCTAAATCCTTTTGTAAAGTCTCAGGATTTCTAACTGGCGCCGCCGTTTCAGTTTTTTTTGCTGCTTTGTTTTTAGAAGCTTCTTGTTTCTGTTTATTTTCAACCTCAAAGAGAGCTTGTTGCTTTTTCTCTAAGTCCGCTTCGATTTCGAAGAGTGTTTCTTGAGCTTTATTTTCTCTGGCGCTGCTGTAAGCTTGGTATCCGGCTAACACACCACCAATAACAAGCACTCCAATAAATAAAGCGACAACAAGTTTCGCATTGTCCACCAACCATGTTTCAATTTTATCAGCTGTAGTCATTTCCACAAAAGCTCCAATCTTCGACTAGCGTCGCAAAGTCATTTCTTTTAAAGTTGAGAACGGACGAGCGGTTCGACCTTGATGATGCTGACGAAGCTCGCCCATTTCTTTAATACGCTTTTCAGCCACGAGCTGAGCCGCTGTATGCGTCCCAATGTTCTGCTCTTTAGCCATTTTAAACACGTTCATCACATTATCGTAAACCCGTTTTGTCTTCTCAAACGCTCTTTCTGAAGAATAACCCTCAAGCTCAACGAATACATTCATCAAACCGCCAGCGTTCGCCACAAAATCTGGAGCGTACAAAATTCCAAGCTCACGAAGGTTATCGCCGTGACGCGTTTCAGCGAGTTGGTTGTTAGCTGCACCAGCTACGATTTTACATTTCAAATTTGGAAGAGTTTGATCATTGATAACTGCACCAAGCGCACACGGAGCAAAAATATCACATTCACTTGTTACAATTGCATCCGGATCAAGAACAGTGAGTCCGCCATGCTTTTTGCTCACCATTGTTACACGCTCTTTATCAATATCAGCGATTGAAACTTTTGCGCCATCTTGAACTAAGAAATCCACAAGATGTGAACCGACGTTGCCTAAACCTTGAACCGCGATTCTTAAACCTGAAAGATTATCTAGGTCGAATTTTTCTTTTACAGAGGCGCGAATCGCCATAAGTGTCCCGTGAGCCGTGTATGGACTTGGGTCACCAGATCCGCCAAATGAAGACGGGATACCAGTTACAAACGGAGTTTCCATAAAAACATATTCCATGTCTTTAACCGAAGTTCCTACATCTTCAGCCGTAATATACTGACCTCCGAGTGCGTTCACAAACGCTCCGAACGCGCGAAAGAGAGCTTCGTTTTTATCTTTTTTCGGGTCACCGATAATAACGGCTTTACCGCCACCAAGATTTAAACCCGCTACTGATGCTTTATAAGTCATGCCTTTTGAAAGCCTGAGAACATCGATAAGTGCTTCTTCTTCGTTTTTGTAATTCCACATTCGAGTGCCGCCAAGAGATGGGCCCAGCGTTGTATTATGAATGGCTATGATGGCTTTTAAACCAAGGTCTTTGTTGCGACAGTAAACAACTTGTTCGTGCGAATCGCCGTGTTTTTCAATGAGTTCAAATGGTAGTGCCATTTCGCCTCCGTAATGCATTGTTGCTTAAGAGGCGTCATTCTAATTTAGGAGCTTTTAGGGTCAACTAAAACCGCGAGCGGCATGAACCGCTGCGGCGACAATTATCTTGAATCGACTAGAAGTCACACATAGGATGCAAGTTCATATTATCTATGAGGCCTGCCTGACCAGCTTGCGCGTAAGAAGTACCTGCACCTGTACCTTTCGCTCCGCCCTGAATTGTATTGGCACTTGCTGTGGCTGTTTGACTCGTAAAGAAAAGTGGAATGCCACCAAAGACGGACTGCGCATTAGTTAGGCCAGAACAAGTGCGAACTTTAATTAAACCACCGCCACCGCCACCGCCACCAAACGAAGAAGCAGAATCACCACCAGCGCCTGCTAAGGCCTTAAGGGTCAAAGAATAGTCGTTGACCCCTGGGTCTCCCAAATTAACTTTTAATGAAAAGAGATTCACAGATCCCCCGCCGCCACCGCCGCCTGTGGCATTACTCCCATTTGGTGAATCTGTAGCTGATGCTGAGATAATGTTATTTCCATTCGCTGCGATATTAATTTGCCGTGCAGCAACAAGAACTGTGCCTCCACCACGGCCACCATCGTATTCAGTTCCACCGCCGCCGCCTGAGCCCATGCGAAGCGATACTTGCTGTCCCATATTCGAGTAAAATAAACTACCACCCGAATTGCTAATAACCGCGGCAGAGCCCTCACTGTGACCACCCCATCCGTGCGCACCAAGTCCACCAGCACCAGAGCGAGTCCCAGATATAGCACCCAACCCCCCGCCTGAATTTGGATTCGAGAGGGGATCTAAACCACCAAGTGAAGAGCCATTATAGGCATTTGTGCCCAAGTTACCGCCCTGATAGCCCGCATTATCAGCTGAAATATAATTAGCAGTATCTGAAAAAGTCAGTGCACCATTCACTCGAAGTGCAATAATACCGCCACCGTCGTTAGCCCAAGTGAATTGTTTTGCTGTAATACTGCCTGACGCACCAAAATCTAAATTACCAAAATGCGGTACGCGAACAATTTGAGCATAACAAAACCCTGCCGTGCTAGGGCCGTAGCCTAAGTTAGCTGGAGTGGCAAAACTCATACTTTTAAGAAGCCTTGACCCTTTCGGTACGACTTTTACATTGGATGTATCAACCACGGCAATAACACGACCGAATTCAAATTCTCCAGCACCAATTGCAGAATCTCCTGGAGCTTGCCCACACGAAGTAGCGCCATTATTCCCCATGACTGCGATTAGAACTTCGTCACCTAGAGATAACCCCATAGTTGTTAAATGTGTAACTTGATAGGCTCCGGTACCAGCATCCAAAGAAACGGCTGATATGCGTGAACTGCTACCAAAAATTGGGCTCGCATCAAACTGCGTGGCCGCCGAAACAGTAGTGGTAGAACTTAATGGTACTCGACCAAATGAAATCTGCTCTGACCAATCATAACAAGAACCAATACAGCTTGTGCGCGCATAAGTCTTAAAATAAGTCGTGACGCCATTATTCAAATTATAAGGACAAATAGCAAAACTATGACTCCAGGGATTCGTAAAACTTACTCCCGCCGGAGTCACCGTATACGAAGCTGTAATTGGATTCGTCGTATCAGTCACATCACTGGCATAAGGCACATAGCCTTGGGCGACGAGATCTGCAAAACAACCTGGCTTTTCATTCAAATCATTATTTTTGCTATCATTACTATAACCACCCGCATACACCTTATGAAATACAGTAGCTCCACTTATAAAGGCGGGATTCAGCGGCATGTAATTCCACTCAAGGTTTATGGCTCCTGCATTAAAAACAGATTTTAAATAGGCTCCTTCAAAGTTATCTTCTGGATTAGTGATTCTAAAAACACCGCTAAAGCCAAACATATCACTTTTATTATTGCGAATACGATCAGGATAGAATGTCACGAGTTCAGCAGCGCCCGCATTCGCATCAGACTCAGCCGCGACTCTCCCTAAGTTTGTTGCTGTAGGTGTCGTGTAACTGTAGGCGAGCGGTGCCAAGCCTTCATAGTCAGTCGACAGACCCTCAATTGTGAATTCAATAGCCGAGGATAAATTAGCACCATGACTACCATTAATAACAGTGGTTGAAGCGGGTTCCCAATAGCCTGCAGCAAACCAACCGCCCGGGTCAGCTCGAAGCTCATATCCGACTGAGCGGTATTCGCGACGAAAATGAGGAGCTAGAGAAAGTTTTTGAATTACAGAATCTGCATCTGCCGCTGTGAACATAGGCGAACTTGATGTCACATCCGCCCAAAGAACAGACTCTACACCCGTGAACTGATCTTTCAGTTTAAATGTAAATTTCGGAAAGCCGTTAGCATCTGGCTCCAGCGCAAAAGCGCTGAACCAACCATCAATCATCTCGCTGCGCTCAACCGCCATTTCAGGTTTGCCGACGGGCGGCTGAAAGTAAGTGATCAAACCACCCGTCGGACCTGATGACGGGGCCGAGCCAGTAATATAACGACCACCAAAGCGGATTTGCTTTCCGCTAGCAGTACCAAAAGTTGAGGCCGTAATATTGGCACTAATGGTTCCGCTAACAGCTGAATTGACGACCGTATCACCATAAGAAAAACGCAAGGCTCCCGTTGAGGCAGTTTCAAAACCACCCAAATACTGCACCATCATTATCTGCGATACAGGAATCCTATGACCTGGAATTAAAAGCGTAACCGTTCCCCCTGGAGGCGTTTTCGGAAAATCTCTTCCACTTTCAAATGAAAGTGAAACTGGTGAAGAAGTTGCAGTTTCTCGCAAATTCAAGATTATAAACTGCAACTCTTCATCGCCTGATAAAGCTCCAACTTTACTCAGTGAACTGCTCGCCCCTGAAGTCGGCACACCAATTTGTAATTCGAGTTTTTCAGGTACGCTTCGCGAGCAGGCACCCAGAGCCCAAGCTGTAAAAAATAAAATTGTAAGTTTTAAAAGAGAAAAAAATCGTAGATTACGATTCAGCTTCATAAACGTCCCACCCATGTTTTACTAAATAACTATAAGTATTTATCGGATTTTTAAGGATGTGACTCGAGATCTAAATTGATCGTATCAAAATGAGAAATAGCGATTCACTATGAGATAAAAAAGAATAAAACTATTTAAAATTAGAAAAAGCTTCCATCCAGCCTGAAGGGCTTCGCTTTTTTTCAGTTTTTCTGCGAGCTGATTTTTTTCGATCTCCCAGAGAGCCATTTTCTCAGCCACACCAGAAACAGCCTCATTGAGTGCGCTTGAATCGATCTGGGACTGAGGTGCCAACGCTGCTGCTGGCACTGATGCTCCTGAAGATTTCTCTATAAAATCAAATTGAGTTAACTCCGATTTAAAAACCGAACGGATATCACGCGCCTCAAGATACCAGTCTAAAGCCTGGTAAATATGAGCGGGAGCATCTTCGCCAGGCTTAATCCAACGACTCCATGCCGATGCATCCACTAATAAAAGCTCGCCCATTTGTTTCTGACTGAATCCTAATTCCCGGCGAATATCCTCTAGACTTCCATGTTTTTTACGGAGAACTTCAAGCTGCGCCTCTTGCCGAATGCGTTGCTGAGTCTTAGGTCTGCTGAGATTTTCATTTTCAATTTCTTGCATGGTTATAAATATCCTGCAGCTCACACTTGCACTTTACAACTTTAAATAAATATCCAATTGCATTTCACGACCAACGGTTGTGAAATACCAAAATAAGGAATTCGCCACCCATGACCCACTTCTCAGCTTGCCTAAAGTCGCTCGTTCTATTTTCGTTGATGATTTTTACGGCTTATGAAGCGTGGTCTGAACCTTGGATGATGAATCGCTTCGCTGAAAACTGCGCGGCCTGCCACAGCCCAGGTCGTCGTGATGTTGCTAATCGTGATCGCCGCTGTACCCTCACTTGCCAAGGCTGTCATACAAGTCCTAGCGGTGGTGGTCTTCGCAACCAACACGGAATGTGGCTTCAACAGCGCTGGCTCAGATCAACAAAAGGTCCAGTGGCTTTAAAACCTAAAGGCGTGCCGGCTCCATTAAAATATCAAAAGTACGGCAAAATGCCGACAAAGCTCACCGAAAAAGATCTAAAAGAAGCCCAAGAGATGGCCAAAGAAGGCCCAAAGCTCGCCGTTCTTGCGAGCGTAAAATACAATGAAGAAAATTATCATGATACTGAAAGTCAAAGTAAAATCGTCGCGCAAACTCCTGATGAGTTCATGGCTCGCGTCACCGACGTCGACCCGCTTCGCACAGAATATAAATCGCCATGGTCTGTGGGCGCAGACTTTAAATATGTATTAGTGAACGGCGATAAAGATTACTCAGGCCCAAGCGGTCTCCCCGATGAAACTTTAGATTATAAAACACCAATCACATTTGATATTGGCGTTCGCTACCGCCCAGTTCCGAAAAATGTGCAGCTTGTTTTTGAGCAACGGTACTACAATGTTCCACCAACGAATGGCGCGAGCAAATCTGATCCTCTCTGGGCTCTCGATGGCGGGAGCATCAGCCGCTCGGGTTACATTCTCTTCGACGACCTCCCCTATAACACGCATTTTATGTACGGAAATTATCAACCGATGTTTGGTAATCGCAGCGCTGATCACACGACACTTCTTGCGAGCATGACCACTTCTCAAGAAGATGTGAATACCGATGATTTTAGCTCAGTGAAACTTTATCGCTCTACTGATGTTTATCGCGCCGTCGGGTTCGGCACCTCAGCTGGCGTTCCGTTCTTTAACTTTCACTGGATCAAACCGCGAAAGAGCTCAACTCCAGGAGGGCAACTTTCAGCTGAATCTGCATCTGCAGAAGGTTTTGCAGCGAATGCCGGCCTTAACTTCACCACCCTCGGCGCCAATCTCTTAGTTTCTTATTGGTCGACAGAATCTGAATCGCCAACTGTCACACCAAAATTAAAGCGTGATATGCTGAGTATGTCTGGCGGCATTGCCATTAAAAAATGGATCCTCAGTTTCGACACCACAGAAGTAAAACGCGATCAGGCCGAAAAACATAAAGGCCAAGTGCAAACTCTCGAAGGCAAATATCGATTCTATCGCGAGAATTACTTGATGGCGAGCTACGCCACCGCCAACACTTCACGTAACTTAAAAAACGGTGAATCCAGCGAGATGACCTTCGGCCTCAAGTCTTATCTCAACCCAGGCATGAAGCTTGAGTTTTTGTACATCACCCGCGACGATCGCAACAAAGACACAGCCGACGAACTCAAAACGAAGCTTATGCAGCTTCAAGCTCATGTGATGTTTTAAGGGCCGACTCGGTACCGCCGAGTCTTAGACAGCTGACGCTTACTCGGCACGGGCGAGTCTTAGACAACTTCGTTTACTCGCCCCTTATTGACTTTTGACACGATCTGACATATTTGCTTCCCACTATGAAACAGACCGCCTATCCTACGAAAGTTATGCTCACATCTCTTCAAGAGACTGGTGAGATCTATAAATATACAAACCAAACTGGTGAGTTAACTAAGGCACTTGCGGATCTTATTGGAGACGCTCCTTATAATGTCGAGATTCAGTTAATGCCGGCAGGTAATGCGTTTTTGATCTCTGGTAAAATCAAAACTGAGATGAAGCTCATTTGCTCGCACTGCGGGCGGGATGCGGTTCACGAGGTGAATGACGACTTCAAAGAAATCATCTTAATTGAAGACGATCGCGGTCGCGGCGGGCACACAGGCCACGTAGGCTCAGACCTTGTTAGCGACGGACCTTATTGTAATTATGTCCAATCTGCCAGCTTCGATATTGCGGACTTCGTCCATGAACATATTGCAGCTGAAGAGCCTTATATCGTGGAATGTGGTCAACCCGACTGCGAAAGAGTCATGAAAGCCGCCGAATTGCGCGCTGGCGACCCTACATCGACCGACGCCAACCCCTTTTCGGTGTTAAAAAACCTCAAAGGTTGATTTCGGCTCAAAATTTGATACAAACTATGGCCTCTGAATAATTAGAAACTTTGCTAAAAATAACGGGTGATGTATGCCAACTCCTAAAAAGAAAACCTCTCGTATGCGCCGCGGCCACCGCCGTTCACACGACCACGCTCCTAAAATGACTGTACACAACTGCAAAAACTGTGGTGCTCTACAAAAGCCCCATAACCTTTGCGCTTCTTGCGGTTATTACGACGGTCGTGAAGTTGTAGCAGCAACACAAGCGTAATCCTCATCTAAAGAGGGAGGATGCCTTGAGTTCATCGAAGACGCTACATAGAGTCCGCGTTAAAGGCACGGGCTCTTACCTACCCGAAAAATTACTTTCAAATAAAGATCTCGAACAAATGGTTGTTACCAACGATGCTAAGATCGTTGAGCTGACAGGCATTCGTAATCGCGCCATTGCAGCTCCTGGTCAAGTGACAAGCGACCTAGCTTTGATCGCCGCTCAGCGCGCTCTTGAAGCGGCCAACATGACAGCCCAAGACATCGACGGAATCATTTTTGCGACTGTATCACCCGATCAAATTATGCCGAACACAGCCTGCATCTTACAAAAGAAGCTCGGCTGCCGGGGTGATGTTATGGCCATCGATATTTCAGCCGCTTGCTCTGGTTTTGTCTATGGCTTCGGTATGGGCAGCGATTTTATCGCCATGGGCCGCTACAAAAATCTTCTCGTTATCGGAGCGGAAATTCTCCACCACGTTGTTAACTATAAAGACCGCGACACCTGCATTCTCTTCGGGGACGGCGCGGGTGCTGCCATCATTGGTCGCGCCGAAGAATCAGACAACTCACAAGTTTACAGTTATCACCTTCACGCTGATGGTTACATCGGCGATTTATTTGAACTTCAAATGGGGGGCTCGGGCTTTCCGTTTACACAAGAAAATCTAGATAAAGGCGCCAATTGGATGCGCATGAAAGGTCGCGAGGTCTTTAAACATGCCGTTCGAACTATGAGTCAATCTTGCCACGAAGCCCTCGAAGCCAACAAAATGAACGGCTCTGACGTAGACTGGGTGATTCCTCACCAAGCTAACGTTCGTATTATCGACGCTGTGGCCCGCCATTTCGGTATCCCGATGGATAAAGTCGTGAACGTCATCGAAAATATGGGCAATACTTCAGCCGCAACGGTTCCGATCGCTTTTGACAAAGCGGTTCGTGACGGCCGTATTCAACGTGGGCAGAATTTGCTTCTCACTGCTTTTGGTGCTGGCATCACAAGCGGTAGTTTACTCATGAGGTACTAATATTATGTGGGGAGCTTTATTTCCGGGACAGGGCAGCCAACACCCTGGAATGGGAAAATTTCTATTCGAAGAATTCAAAATCGCCCGCGAAACTTTTGAAGAAGCCAGCGACACTCTCGGCATCAACTTTCAAAAATTATGTTTCGATGGAACAGATGAAGAATTAGCGCTGACAAAAAATACGCAGCCAGCTCTCGTTTTAGTTTCAACAGCGACTTCTCGTGTGCTGACCTCACTTAGTAACTTTAAGCCCATCGCTTATGCAGGTCACTCTGTTGGCGAATACGCAGCTCTTGTCGCCACCGGTGCTCTCACTTTACCTGATGCTCTTCGCGCCGTCCGTCGTCGCGGAGAAGCGATGCAAGAGGCCGTACCCGTTGGCGAAGGTGCAATGGCCGCCGTAATGGGGCTCACTCCTATTCAAGTTGTTGAAATGTGTCAGTGGGCCGAGAAAACTGCCGCCAAAGAAGGCGTTCAAAGTCCACTTGAGCCAGCGAACTTCAACTGCCCAGGGCAAATTGTTATCAGCGGTCGTGCGACGCTCATGCAATGGATGCTGAAAAACTTCACTAAAGAAGTTTACCAACAAGTCTTCAGCCCGGAGGCTGATGGCGCTTCTGTTTCTCGCGTAAAATTTATTCCACTTAAAGTTTCGGCGCCATTTCACTGCTCGATGATGAAGCCGGCTGAAGATACGATGCGAGCACTACTAACTGAAACTGAATTCAAGACTGTGGCGACCCCGGTTGTACAAAACTTCACCGCACAGCCGACCACCAATGCCAATACGCTAAGAGAAAATGTGATTCGTCAAATCTCAGCCCCAGTGCGCTGGATCGAATGCATAGAGCAAATGCAGGATTTGGGTGCGACAAAATTTATTGAACTGGGCTCGGGTAAAGTCTTAAATGGTTTAGTTAAAAAAATATTAGGCGAAAAAGCGACCACTTATCCGATGAACTCACTCGAAGAGTTAAAAGCGGTCACTTCGCTTTTAGGAATATAAAATGAACTTAGAAAATAAAAAAATTGTAGTGACTGGCGGCGGCCGCGGTATCGGCGCCGGAATCGTAAAATCGCTCGTGCAAAAAGGCGCTATCGTAGCTTTCACTTACACCTCTCGTCCCGATTCTGCTGAAAAAGTTTTAGCTGAACTTAAAACTTTGAATCCAAAAACAGCTGATCAACATTTCTGCATCAGTCTTAACGTGGGCGATTCAGAATCAGTCGATAAAGGCTTTGCTCAAATCCTAGAGCGCTTCGGTCAAATCGACGGCCTCGTGAACAACGCCGGCATCACTAAAGATCAACTCCTCCTCAGAATGAAAACTGAAGACTTCGATGAGGTGATTCAAACCAACCTCCGCGGCAGTTTCTTATGCACGAAGGTTGTGAGCAAAATCATGCTAAAAGCCCGCAAAGGCTCAATAGTTAACGTAACTTCTGTGATTGGCCATATGGGTAACGCAGGGCAGTCCAACTACGCGGCGAGTAAAGCAGGAACAGCTGCCTTCGGTAAATCTGTGGCTCAAGAATTAGGCTCTCGTAATATTCGCGTGAACTGCGTAGCCCCCGGTTTTATCGTGACCGACATGACGGATGCCATGACAGACGAGCAAAAGAAGGCGATTTTTACAAAAATCCCTCTACAAAAGCTCGGAGACGTCGAAGACGTTGCGAATGCTGTCACTTTCCTGCTAAGTGATGATTCTAAGTATATTACGGGGCAAACACTGCACGTAAACGGCGGAATGTGGATGGATTAATACTATTCTCATTGCCTGCGCGCCGGGTTTGAATTTGAATAGGTAATTATTTAATTAAAGACAGAAATTTATTATTTTATAAAAATAGAGACGCTAATTAAGGAGCACGCATGACAGTAGTAGAACCAAGAATTAAAAAGATCATTGAAGAACAACTCGGTGTTGAAGGCGATCGCATTAAGCCTGAAGCTTCATTCATCGACGACCTCGGCGCAGACAGCCTCGACATCGTTGAGCTTGTTATGGCTATGGAAGAAGAGTTTGATCTTGAAATTCCTGATGAAGACGCTGAGAAGCTCCGCACTGTTTCTGACGTAACAAAATACGTTCAGTCAAAGGGCAAGGTTTAATCACCATGTCGGCCCCATACAGACGCGTTGTAATAACCGGTATGGGCGCCCTCACTCCTTTGGGCAACAGCGCCGCTGAATCTTTCAGTGCCGCGCTCGAAGGAAAATCTGGCATTGCCAAAATCACTCACTTCGATGCTTCAGCATTTCCTGTTCAATTCGCTGGTGAAGTGAAAAATTTCAATCTCGACGAGTACATTCCTAAAAAAGAACAGAAAAAAATGGATCGCTTCATTCACCTAGCGCTTGCAGCTACTGCCCAAGCCGTTAAAGATTGCGGAATCGAATGGTCTGAAGAATTAAAAGATCGCACCGGCGTTTTCTTAGGCGTCGGCATGGGTGGTTTACCACTTATTGAAGAGACTCACGAAACTCTACGCACTCGAGGCCCCGGCCGTATTTCTCCATTTTTTATTCCGCAAGTGATTGCCAATATGGCCGCTGGTCATATCTCAATCAATTACGGATTCCGCGGCCCAAACTTCTCAATCACTTCTGCCTGCGCAACTGGTTGCCATGCGATCGGTGAAGCCGCCCGCTACATTCAATTAGGTATTATGGACGTTATGGTGGCTGGTGGAGCAGAATCAACTGTATCCCCTCTCGGCATCGGTGGCTTTGCTGCCATGAAAGCCCTTTCAACTCGTAATGAGGCTCCTGAAAAAGCTTCTCGCCCTTGGGATAAAGACCGCGATGGTTTTGTTCTCGCCGAAGCGGCCGGAACTTTAATTTTAGAAGAATATGAACACGCGAAAAAACGCGGCGCTAAAATCTATGGCGAACTCACTGGTTATGGTGTCTCATCTGATGCCAATCATATGACGAACCCTGCTCCTGCTGGCGCCGGCGCTCAGCGCGCGATGAAAATGGCGCTACAAACAGCCAGTTTGAATCCAAGTGATATTGGTTATATTAATGCTCACGGCACAAGTACTCCAGCTGGAGACCAAGCTGAAACTGATGCCGTTAAAGGCGTATTCGGCGCCGAAGCTAAAAAAGTTTGGGTGTCGAGCACGAAGAGTATGACGGGTCACGCGCTTGGCGCCGCTGGCGCTATTGAAAGCGTGTTCTCGTTAATGGCTCTAGATACCGGAAAAATTCCACCAACGATTAATTTAGAAAATCCGAGCCCTGAGTGTGACTTAGATTATGTTCCTCTTACGGCCCGTGAGAAATCTCTCAAAGCTGTAATGAATAATAGTTTTGGTTTCGGCGGCACAAACGCCTGCTTAATTTTCACGCGGGTTTAATTGATGCGCGCCGGGTAAGACTGAGAAAAAGCTCGACGCCGCACCAAATCCAAGAAAAAATGGCTCCCAAATGAATGCTACACCACAGACCAAAAAAACTGTTGTTGTGGCCTGCGATCACGCTGGCCTACTCCTAAAAAAGCATCTGCTTGCTAAGTTTCCACATATCAATTGGGTCGATCTCGGCACTCATGACGAATCAAGCGTCGATTACCCGGATTACGCTGAAAAGGTGTCACAATCTATAGCTGAAAAAGGGACTCCAGCGCCAGGCAGTACAGACTTCCCGCACTTGGGAGTTTTAATTTGCGGTTCAGGTCAGGGTATGGCCATTAAGGCCAATCGCAATCCGCTGATTCGTGCGGCGCTTTGCTGGACACCAGAGATCGCTGAGCTCGCGCGAGCTCATAACAACGCGAATGTTTTGTGCTTAGGAGCTCGTGTGACAGATCACACCTTATGTGAAAAAATTCTCGAAACGTTTCTCTCAACACCTTTTGAAGGAGGCCGACATGCTGGACGCGTCAAAAAGCTCTCTTGCTAAAGTAGATCCTGCACTTGCAGAAATCATAAATAGCGAACTAGCTCGTCAAGAATACGGCCTAGAAATGATCGCCTCTGAGAATTATGTTTCAAAAGCGGTGCTTGATGCCCAAGGCTCAGTTCTTACAAATAAATATGCCGAAGGTTATCCGGGCAAAAGATATTATGGTGGCTGTCAGTTTGTAGATAAAGCCGAACAACTGGCTATTGATCGCGCCAAAAAACTTTTCGGTTACGAACATGCGAACGTACAACCTCACTCAGGTTCACAAGCCAATATGGCCGTTTACTTGAATGTTCTAAAACCGGGAGAAAAAGTTCTCGGCATGAGTCTTTCTCATGGTGGTCATCTCACTCACGGCTCGCCTGTGAACTTTAGCGGAATTTTATTTGATGTTGCCAGCTACGGTCTTGATGAAAAAACAGGTCGCCTGAACTACGACCAGATCATGGACACAGCGAAAAAAGAAAAACCAAAATTAATTATTGCTGGTTACAGCGCCTATCCGCGCGCTTTAGATTTTAAAGCCTTCAGAGAAATCGCCGATGCCGTTGGCGCCACTTTAATGGTAGATATGGCTCACTTTGCTGGCCTTGTGGCAACAGGTGCTCATGCGTCTCCATTCCCGCACGCCGATTACGTGACTTCAACTACTCACAAGACTCTTCGTGGTCCACGCGGTGGTTTGATTTTATGTAATGAAGCTAACGCAAAATCACTGAACTCAAAAATCTTTCCTGGCATTCAGGGCGGACCCCTTGAGCATGTGATCGCTGCAAAAGCTGTGGCTTTCCAAGAAGCTCTTCAGCCTGAGTTTAAGACTTATATTCAGCAAGTGGTGAAAAATTCTAAAGCGCTAGCAGATACGCTTATTGAAAAAGGGTTTAATCTCGTCACTGGCGGAACAGACAATCACCTCATCTTAGTTGATCTTTCAGATCGTGAAGTGACAGGTAAAGATGGCGAAATCGCTTTAGATAAAGCCGGAATCACGGTTAATAAAAATACTGTGCCTAACGAAAAACGCAGCCCATTTGTGACCAGCGGTATTCGTATTGGCTCACCTGCACTTTCTTCACGTGGAATGAAAGAAACTGAGATGAAAATCATCGGCGGCTGGATTGCTGAAGTTCTGAGTGATCCGACTAACGAAACACTTCTCAATAAAACACACGATAAGGTGAAAGAACTTTGCAAAAAGTTTCCCATCTACGCGTAGTCGCGATCTTCAAAATATTAAGCGCTAAAATGCTCGGTTTTTGGCCAATGAAAGCCGTGCTTCTCTTGGCTATGATGTTTGCCCTTTCGTGCAGTCACTTTAAGACTCCCGATTATGCAGATCAAGGCGGAGAGTTCGGATCTCCAATTGAAGAGTATGCCACAGCCGATGAGTACTTTAGCTCACAAGAGACAAAGCAGTTTCATAAGTCGACCATTCGAGGTCCGTTTCAACTTTATTGGCCCGTTGATAATCCGATTGTTAATCGTGGCTATCTGAATGGTGGATCAAAACGCGCCCACTACGGCCTTGATTTAAAAGGTCGCAGAAACGATCCGATCTATGCGGCTCATGATGGTATTGTTGTTTATGTGGGCAAAAAATTTCGTGGCTATGGTAAAATGGTCTTAATTGAATACGATAACAATTGGGCCAGCCTTTACTCTCACCTCAACAGCTATAAAGTCGTCATGGGCCAAGAAGTAAAAGGTGGTCAGCTTATAGGTAAAATGGGCCGCACGGGTCGAGCCACAGGGGTTCATTTACATTTCGAGCTGATTAAAAACAAAAAGCCTATTGATCCGCTACCTATTTTGAAAGATTCAGCCATCATTCGCGACGTGGCTCAAGATCGCCCTTCTAAAAAAGTTCGCTAAGATTTCTGTAAAAAACCCTGTTCTCGAATACAGTGCCATTTCACCCGGCATACTTTGTGCTGTTCAATTGTAAAAGTGACAAAGTTTGTCATCTATATGATTTCACTAGATTTTATTATTAGAGCCATGTAAATTATGCATAGCGTTAATGCTCAACTACTATTTATATAGAGGTTTGAAATGGATACTCAGAAGCTGATCACGATCAATTTGATGAACAGATCACCTAAACACTCATGGCCCGTGAGCGCATCTCACCGCCTCTTTAATATGATGTTGTCGGTCGCCATCGTTATGAGCCTTAACTCTCAAGCCTTCGCTCAGAAAGTCACCCTCACGCCAAGCAATAAGAAAGTGGCGGCTGGTACGGCTAAAACTAAAAAATTAAAGAAGTCTATTGATCAGCAGATTTTAGCTCAGGCACAAAGTCTTCAAGGTACTAGCGTAAAAATTTATAGTGATGAGCCTTATAAGCGCGCGGCTTCTGCTAAAAAGAAGGCTGCGACTAAGAATACCGTTGCTCAATCAGCTAGCACTTCTACATTCGGGCCTTCAAACCGCCTAGAAATGGATGATACAAGCAAAAATGCGAACATCTCAGTGAAACTCGATGAAGCTAAAAAAGAAGCACTCCCTGAAAACAAACTCAATGGTAGTGTTGCCATCACAATCGGACACGACTCAAATTTAGATGAAATCAGCCGCGAAGATATCGAAGGTGGTTTCTATGAGATGAAGCCAAGTTTGTCATATGAAGGCGATACGTTCTTAGGTTCGTTCGGAGCCGCAATTAAAGATTACTCAAGCCAAGAAAATTCTGACATTGCAAAAAAGACCGATATCAATGCTGATATAGGCGCCAAATTTTCAGTTTCAAAAGACGTTTCAACAACTTCAAAAGTCAGCTTCTTAAATAGCGACTTCAGATGGCCTGATTTCTTAGATGATACAAATGACGGCATGGTGATTCGTTTCTTCGAAACAAAATTCACGCAATCACTGAACTTCTCACTCAATCGACTGACTGTGGGCGTGAATGGCTCTTACTCAAACCGTGACTATACAACGACCTATAGAACTGGTTCGTATGATAATGTATTAGGACGAGTTGATTATCACCGCGATTTGAATGATGCGAAGCTTGATGCGAATATTGCTCTCAAGTTCAATGACTCTCTGACTCTCGTAGCAAAACCGGCGATCAAACACCGCAAGTATAAAGAAGAGCCAGCTCGTCAAACAAATGGAGAGAAAGGCAATGCGGCTTTGAATGCCACAACTCCACGCCGTGAATCAATCACCAATGAACTCGCTTTTGACCTCAAAACCACACTTGGAGCGTTCACCATCACGCCGACAGTAAAATTGGGTCAGGATATCGACCGTGCATTAGGTGCAGAAGATACGTCTTACTCTGGTGGCGGTCTCGCCATTGTTATCGATGTAGATAAAGATACAGGATTTAAATTAGGAGCCTCAGCTAACGCCGTCACTGTTGATTACGACAATTGGACGACCGGAGTGGTTCCGACAGGCTCAACTCGTAAAATTGATGCCGTAACAACTGGTGTAAGCGCTGAAATTAATCTCAGCAAAACCGTTGCGCTAGGAATCGATTATTCACGTGAAAAATACGATTCAAACATCCCTACGAATACCGATGAAAACTTCAACCGCGAAGTTCTGGGTTCGACAATCACGGTATCGTTTTAAAAGTGCCTTCAAAGGCACTTTTTTATTTTACATTCTCTTAATAATTTCTTGCGCGAACTCAGAACACTTCACTTCTTTGACTGTTTCGCCTTCTTGTTTCATCAAGCGGGCGAAATCATAAGTCACCGTGCGAGCCTCGATTGAGCTGAGCATACCTTTGATAATTAAATCAGCCGCTTCGTTCCAGCCTAAGTGACGAAGCATCATCTCACCTGAAAGAATCACAGAGCCCGGATTTACTTTATCAAGATTCGCATATTTAGGAGCTGTTCCGTGCGTTGCTTCGAAGACCGCGTGGCCCGTTTTATAATTGATGTTACCGCCAGGGGCGATACCGATACCGCCGATTTGGGCGGCAAGCGCATCTGACAAGTAGTCACCGTTCAAGTTCAATGTTGCAATCACGCTGAATTCTTTTGGACGAGTTAAAACCTGTTGAAGCGCAATATCGGCGATAGCGTCTTTAACGATCACTTTGCCCGCCTTACCAGCGGCTTCCATTTCTTTATTGGCTACTTCTTCGCCCTGCTCAGCTTTAGTTTTTTCCCACTGATCCCAAGTGTAGACTTTGCCGGCGTACTCTCTTTCAGCTAATGCGTAACCCCAATTACGAAAGCCACCTTCAGTGAATTTCATAATGTTACCTTTGTGCACCAAAGTTAAATTCGGAAGTTTAAACTGAATGGCATAATCAAGCGCCGCACGAACTAAACGCTCAGTGCCTTCACGCGATACCGGCTTAATGCCGATACCCGAAGTTTCTGGGAAGCGAATTTTTGCATACATCTTAGGGAATTTTTCTTTAATGAAAGCCAGAACCTGACCCACTTCTTCAGTGCCTTGTTCAAATTCAATACCGGCATAAATATCTTCAGTGTTCTCTCTGAAAATAGTCATCTCAACATCTTGCGGTCTTTTTACCGGAGACGGCACACCTGTGAAATACTTCACTGGACGCAAGCACACGTAAAGATCGAGCATCTGGCGAATCGCCACATTGAGTGAGCGCATGCCTTTACCAATTGGAGTTGTAAGTGGACCTTTAATTGAAACAAGATAGTGTTTCAAAGCCACAAGCGTATCTTCAGGAAGCCAGTCATTTTGAGTTTTAAAAGATTTCTCACCAGCGAACACTTCAAACCAAACGATTTTCTTTTTGCCTTTATAGGCCTTCTCTACCGCTGCATCGAAAACCATTTGCGAGGCCTTCCAAATATCGGGGCCCGTGCCGTCTCCTTCAATATAAGGAATGATCGGACGATCAGGAACTTGCAGTCCCGTCGCTGTCATGCGAACCGCTTCGCCTTCTTTTGGTGCTACTAATTTTGTGAATTTAGGCTCTGACATTTTTTACCCCTGATATCTGATTGAATGGTGCGGATACACCGACTCGAACGGTGGACCTCGTGGATGTCGACCACGCGCTCTAACCAACTGAGCTATATCCGCATTAAGTTAGGACTATTTCGTGTCCCAAGTTATCGGACACAGAATCAAGGGTCAAGCTTTGGGACTCAGCCCTCTGGGTGAGCCCAAGATCTTCTAAAAACAGATGCGACCACTCTGAGAATAGGGTTTCTAATGACGGGACCGGATCGATAAAATCACTGAGCTTCGCAAAATGCTCAGTGGCCTTGCCACAAGAGCGAATCATTGAGAACTCATCGAGATCGTTAGAAACATTGATAGCTAAACCATGACTAGTAATGCCACGACTGACTCGCACCCCGTAAAAGGCAATTTTACCTTTTATGGTGAAAAGCCCAGGCTCATCACCCTTACAACAGGCTGTTAACCCGTAAGACATAAGAAGCTTCTTGGTCACATCTTCGAGGATGGCCACATAATCTTTCACACCCAGCTTAAAGGCACGTAAGGAGATCACCGGGTAGATCACCAGCTGCCCCTTATTATGATAAGTCGCTTGACCACCACGCTCGACGGCAACGATAGGAATCGACTTCTCGCGAAGAGTTTTAAAACCAACTTTAATATCTTTAATGGGGTCACCGCGACGACCCAGAGTGATCGTTGCTGGATGCTCAAGACCAAATACAATTGGATCTTGTTCGGCGTTTAGAATTGCTTCATTTTGCATTTCTAAACTTTTCACATAATCAAAAAGACCAAGCCATTGTGTTCGCATCTGGCCTCAGTTTTAGCAAAATATAAGAATCAAATAAATTGAAATCTTCTTGCGTCAGAGTGATTAACAAAGATTATGGCTTCGCTTAATAGAGTTCGATTTTGTCGTTTTCTTTAAAGCCAGAACCTGAATGGATCACAGCAATGGCACCGTCTTTGCCAAAGTAAGAAACAACTTCAACGGTGCCCTTCATTCGACCTGGAGCCAGCCCTATAAACGATCCTGTCTCCGGATCAAATACTTCATCACCATCTTCAGTGATTTTTAAGATATCTCCAATTTGTATGCCAGAAATTCGACCTGCGTTAAGATAAAGACGATCTCCATTGACAAGCGCTACACGGCCCTCCCACGAGAGCTTTTCAACAGCTTTAATAATACCAGGCACGGTTGTAGCGAATGCTTTACGAACCCCGTCACGAACAAGATTCGGGTCTTCTTCAAGCTCGCGAGCTGAAATTGTATCTCCCACTCGAGTGGCTTGCGTTTCAACGGTTGCCTTTTTAACGGCTGAGTAAATTTCTCTTCCGCCTTTGGCGCCATAAACACGAACTTGTACTGTTACGTCAGCGGTGGCTTTCACTTTTCTAAATACGCCCATTTCGTCGCCCATTTTGCGAGCCCGAATTTCTAAAATACGGCCTTCAACAATAGCTGAAATACCCATATTAGCGGCTGTTTTACTAATAGCGGCCATGTCATATTCTTTATTGTCCTTCAAAAATCCGGCTAAATCTTGCGGAAAATCAGAGTTATTAATTACGATGAACTGACGCGTGTAATTAAGGTCTTCGATCACCGTTTTACGAGCTATATCAACGACATTTTGCGAGCGTGATAATTCACTATCGAGAAACGGTAAAACAATCACTCTTTTACGCATCTCTTCGCCACTGCGGGCATCCATCGGCACATCTTTGACTTCCACTTTACGTTGCGGAGCCTGTTTGATAGGTGCCATTGAACAACCTACAAGCATTGAAACTGCGACCAAAAATAGATAAGAAAAATAAGATCTCTTCATGTCTCTATTTTACGCTATAACCGGCTTTTTCTGGAAGATAGATGCGGCCTAAAAATACGAAAACCAGCTTTTGGCTGGCTTCGGCAACTAGACGTAAGAATAGGTCACCTTAGCGGCGATAGTGCAACTACAGCTCTGGCACCACTGATGTCACTGAGCAATCACTTTTCATCAGAGTAATTGTAGAAGCTCGGCGCACTCGAGGCTTTTTATAAGAATCAACGAGAACTACATAGTACTTTTCTAAATAAGATTTTCCTGAATCCAACTCAATAACTTCATATACACGTGTGGCCGTGCGTGAGCCTTCTTTAGCCTTACGAACAGCAGCGCCAGAACAATCTATTTCTTCGGCATAACTATTAAGAGAGAAAAGAACTAAAGCTGTGAAAGATAAGATAACGGATTTCATTAGAGCTCCTATTGTGATGTTTCAGCACAAAGAACCTATATAACTTCGGTCGCCACACCTCTATAAGATGTGCAGCTTTTGAAAAATATTTACGTATTATCTCGTGGCTTCGACCACTAAACCATCAGGTAGAATTTCTTTAACACTGACTTTGAAGGGCTCCCACTTCGCCGCCTTGATGGCGATGGCCAACTGCTGCGGTACACCTGTTGAGTCGATCTCATAAGTCGTGACTCGAGCCTGCATAAGACGCTCTTTTACGCTCTTAATATCACGCACCTGAAGCGGAATCGTACGTTTTAACTGATCCATATCTTTAGCGCTCAGATTGCCTAATACAGTTAGTTTTAAAAGAGTGGCGCCGAAAGAGCCGCTCTTCCATACATCGCCAATTTGAGTGACAAGTTCTTCGATTGTTTTCTCAGAAACTTCGTTTAATTTGCGCACCATTACAGAGCGATAGGGCCCCGCTTCTGTTTCAAAAGTCCGGATCACTTCGCCAATGACTCGGCCATTCGCCGAGTGAAGAGCTTCAAGCTTAATATCAAGCAAAAAAATAGAATCGCTGCTCGGCTTAGGGCGAATCGCAATATCACCGCGAATGACCACTTGATTCTTGAGCTGCTCACCTAATGACTGAGCATCACTTTTTTGAAGATTCACAGTTCTAAACTGTACCGGTACCGATGCGACCATCTTCGTCAGTTGTGGAGTGGCACCAACAAAGTTAATTTTAGCCAATTGAGCTTTGATTTGCCCTTCAAGTCTCAGAGATAAATTGCTGAGATCATTAATATCTTTATTTGTATTCGGAGCCCACCAAGCAAATTCTCGTGAACCTACCCGGTCTTCAAAATGAACAAGCGGCAGCGCCTTTGGCGAGCCTTCGATTTGATAGAGCAAGCCCTCTTCAAGCAAAACGGCGCGAAGATTTTTAAGCGAAAGTTTTATATCGACCGGTAGAATTAGGGCCGGCCCTTGACGAACTATTGTCCCGCTTTGCAAAGATAAAATATAGCGACTTGAGTTCGAGATGATTTTATCGCGGATCAATTTGATATTGCGCTCTGTTTTAGCGGCGCCAATCAAAAGACGAATATTATCTAAAGAAACGCTCTCGATGGCATTTTGCGTGAGATCATCTCGCCCTGGAGTCTTATCCGTCGGGATAGCGCGACTGATGATATTGATATCGATCACTTCTTGAGCGTGCGAAACAACACTTACACTTAAGATAAAACTTAAGAGAATGATCTGGATTAAAAGTTGTGAAGAAATATTATGTTGCAGTAGCTCAAGTTGTTTTTTCATATTCTCCTTATTATTGCTCATTCGAGCTGAGATTTAAAGCAGAGTCATTTTTGGCTGATCTATTAAAGTGCCAATTTGATCAAAAAGTTCCTTACTTAATTCGATTCCACGTGGCTCGTTCACTTGCAGGTCGACCACTTTACCCATTTCTTTTAAATTGAGTTGCAATACAAAAGTGGTTGAGCCCGGGTAGCGCGACATCATTTCTTTCAAAAGAGACATTTTAGCCTGAGAGTTTTTGTCATCAACCTCATCTTCAATTTTAAGCGTCACACGCTTCGCTTGCTTCAAAACATCATCCACTCTTTGGATTTTTTCGACAATCACTTTAGGAGCCTGATCTTCTTTTTCAAGTGTTCCTTGCACAAGTAGAGCCGTATCGCTTTTGAGCGCCATCTCATACTGCGCAAACGTATCCGGGAAAATCACCATTTCAACAGAACCCGTCGTATCTTCTGCCTGGCCGAACGCCATGCGAGTTCCCTTTTTCGTGATAATTTCACGAAGGCTCGCCATAACCGCCACAATCGTCACTTTCGACTTATGCGGAACCGGATCAAACTCCGCAATAGTCCCCGTGGTCCAAGGACGCAGCATTACATCTAGAGTGTCGAGTGGATGACCACTTAAGTAGAAACCCAAAACCTCTTTTTCATAAGCCAAACGGGCCGAGCGAGTCCAATCTGTCATTTTCTCGAGCTGAACTTTTTCTTCTTGGGTTTCTTCAGAAATTTCAAAAAGACTCACTTGTCCGCTGGCCGCATCTTTGCGTTTTGAATCGAGGCGCTCAATGAAGCGGGCATAACCGCTCATGAGCTCAGCCCGGTTGAACCCGAAGTGATCGAGCGCGCCAGCCTTAATCATGGATTCGATAGTTTTTTTATTCACCCGACGCAAATCAACGGAGCTGAAGAAATCATCTAGGGACTCAAATTTGCCATCGGCCTTTGCATTACGGGCTTCAAGAATCGCTTCGACCGCCGACTCACCGACGCCTTTGATGGCTCCGAGAGAGAAGTAAATCACTTCACCCTTAACATTGAATTTATAATCAGCGTGATTCACATGGGGTGGCTCAACGCGTAGCCCATGCTTACGTGCATCTTTCACGTATTTTACGATCTTATCTGTATCACTCATCTCCGTTGAGAGAAGAGCCGCGTAGAATTCTACCGGATAGTAATTTTTTAAATAGGCCGTGTGAGCCGCGACCACACAATAAGCGGCCGCGTGAGATTTATTGAAACCGTATTCGGCAAACTTCGCCATCAGGTCGAAAAGATCTGCAGCCTTCTTCGGGTCATGACCGTTTTTCGCGGCCCCTTCGGCAAAGCGCTCTTTTTGGCGAGACATTTCGGCCGCATCTTTTTTACCCATGGCGCGACGAAGAACATCCGCTTCACCCAGAGAGTAACCGGCAATTCTAGCGGCGATGAGCTGAACTTGCTCTTGATAAACAATAACGCCGTAAGTTTCTTTTAATACGTCTTCAAGCTCAGCGAACGCGTAAGTGACTTTCTTGCGACCATGCTTACGCTCGATATAATCTGGGATCATATCCATCGGACCTGGTCGATAAAGCGCATTCACAGCCACGATATCTTCAAAACAGTTCGGGAGCACCTTTCTCATAGTGTCCGTTATGCCTTCGCCTTCGAACTGGAACACTCCCGCCGTATCGCCTTTACCCATGATTTCGTAAATACCTGGGTCCCGCAGAGAAATGTCTTTTGTGCTGAGAACTTTTGGATTTCCTTTTTCATCTTTGCGATTCTGCTGAATCAAACGAATGGCATCTTGAATCAAAGTTAAAGTTTTAAGTCCTAAGAAGTCGAATTTGATCAAGCCGATTTTCTCGGCGTGCTTCATATCGAACTGAACAACGTTTTCACCATCCGCACCGCGATAAAGCGGCGCCAGTGAAACCAAGTCTCCATCAGCAATAACAACGCCGGCCGCGTGAATACCCGCATGGCGAGTTGTTCCTTCAATGTTTTGAGCCAGCTCCATCAAAGTGCCAACACGTGGTTCTTCTTCCATTAATTCACGAAGACGCGGCTCTGTTTCAATAGCTTCTTTAAGAGTGATATTTAATTTTTCTGGGATAAGTTTTGCGACCACATCCACTTCGGCGTAGAGCATTCCCATCACTCGGCCCACATCACGAATGGCGGCACGAGCCTGAAGTTTTCCGTAAGTGATGATTTGCGAAACGGATTTTTGTCCATATTTCTGTGTTACATAATCAATAACTCGATGACGATTCTCTTGGCAGAAATCGATGTCGAAATCCGGCATCGAGATACGCTCAGGATTCAAGAAACGCTCGAAAATAAGGTTGTAAGGAATCGGATTCAAATCTGTAATATCTAAAACATAAGCGACTAGCGAGCCCGCACCCGAACCCCGGCCCGGCCCTACCGGGATATCATTGGCTTTCGACCAACGGATAAAATCCATAACGATCAAGAAATAACTGATAAAACCCATTTTCGAGATAACCGAGAGTTCATAGTCAAGACGCTCAAAATATTTCGGTTTCATTTCTTCAGGTACGGCTTCACCTTGACGAGCGAGCTCAATGAAACGCTTCTCTAAACCTTCTTTTGAAAGCCGCGCGATCTCTTCTTCAAGACTCACGCCCCCTTTTGTTGGGAGCGTAGGTAAATGATAGATCGGCTTTCCGTCAGCTGTTTTCAAATTAAATTTAATATTAATACGATTGGCGATTTCAACCGAGTTCGAAATCGCTTCAGGATGATCTTTAAAAAGAACTTCCATCTGCTCGGTCGACTTCATGTAGAATTGTTCGCTCCCGAGACGAAAACGACTCGGATCTTGTAAGGTTTTGTTACTCCCAATACAAATCAATACTTCTTGAGAGACATGCTCACCGCTATTGAGATAATGAACATCATTAGTGGCCACACATTTAATGCCAAGTTTTTTACCCGACTCAATTAAGAAAGGATTGATATCATCCCACTCTTTGACGCCCGTGCGGTTAAGCTCGAGATAAAAACGATCGCCGTAAACTTTTTGATAGAATTTAATTCGCTCAAGTGCTTTTTCAGGGCCGTGAGTTCTAAATGTCCAAGGGACATCACCCATAAAGCCGCCAGAAAGCGCAATCAAGTTATCAGAGTGCTGAGCGATCACTTCATCATCAATACGCGGGCGATAATAGAAACCTTCATGATAACCAATAGAGCTGATCTTACAGAGCTGCTGATAGCCTTCGTAGTTCTGCGCGAGTAAAACTAAACGCCGGTTCGGAACTTTCGCTGCATCCGGATCATCGCCTTTAATAAAGCGAGTCTTAGGCGCAATATAAACTTCAAGTCCGAGAATAGGTTTCACACCCGCTTTTTGGGCCGCGAAATAGAATTCAATAGCACCAAACATATTCCCATAATCGGTGAGCGCTACGGCGGTTTGCCCCAGCTCTTTAGCCTTTTCAGCTAAAGATTGTGGATCACATGTCGCTTCAAGAAGCGAATACTGTGAATGCACATGCAAATGGACAAAATTCTCGCCGCTCATTCTACTCCCACTCGATCGTACCCGGAGGTTTACTTGTTATATCATAAACCACACGATTTATGCCTTTCACTTCGTTAGTTAAACGATTTGAGAGGCTCTGCAAAAATTCGTGAGGAAACGGATACCAATCCGCTGTCATTCCGTCTGTAGACGTGACAGCCCGTACAGCCACTACTTTTTCATAACTGCGACCATCACCCTGCACACCGACTGTCTTAACAGGTAGCAATACGGTGAAAGCCTGCCAAATATTATGATACATATCGCGGCGACGGAGTTCATCGATGTAAACAGCATCGCACTCGCGAAGAATATCGAGAGACGTTTTATCAACGGCGCCCATCACTCTGATGGCTAAACCAGGGCCCGGGAATGGGTGACGCCATAGAATATGTTTCGGAATTTTTAATTCTTCACCAATCGCTCGCGCTTCATCTTTAAAAAGTTCGCGTAAAGGTTCGATCAATTTCAGATTTAAATCTTTTGGTAAACCGCCCACATTGTGGTGAGACTTAATTGTTACGCCCGCACCGTGAATGCTCACGCTCTCAATGACGTCAGGGTAAAGCGTGCCTTGAGCCAGCCAGTCGATTTTCCCTAACTTTTTAATTTCAGCTTTGAAAACATCGATAAATAATTTACCGATAATTTTGCGCTTCTGCTCGGGATCACTGACATCTTTAAGTTCGGTTAAGAAAAGTTCTTCAGCATTGACGCCTTTAACATTCATACCGAGTTGTTTGTAGATATCCAAAACTTCTGCGAATTCGTTTTTACGCAAAAGACCGGTATCCACGAACACACAGCTCACGCGATCGGCACCAAGAGCTTCCGTTAGTAATTTACCAACAACGGTAGAATCGACTCCACCGCTCAGAGCACATAAAATTCGCTCTCCGGCAGGGACTTTTTCTTTAATATCTTTGAGCAAATGAGCAAGAATGCTTTTCGCCTGCCAAGTGGGCTGAGCTTCGCACATCTCTGCACAGAAATATTTTAAAATCTCGGTACCTTTATCGGTGTGGTGAACTTCGGGGTGAAACTGCACTGCTAAGACTTTAGGGCCCTTCATCACCGCCGGGTGATTGTCGCTTTTCGCAATCACTTCAAACCCAGGAGGCGGAACCTTCATCACGTCGCCGTGACTCATCCATACTTTTTGCTGTTCACCGATTTTGAAATCTGCCGTGAGCGGATGATTCCAGGTGATGTGTTTTGAGCCATACTCACGAACCGTTGCCGACTCAACCACTCCGCCAAAACTTTTTGCAATCAATTGCATTCCGTAGCAGATACCCATAAGGGGCGCAATAGAGAGAAGCTCTTTCACATCCGCTTGCGGAGCGCCTTTATCGTAAACCGAAGAAGGACCACCGCTTAAAATAATACCCTTAGGCTGACGCTGGCGAATTAACGGCGGGGCCGTATTGTAAGGCAAAAGCTCAGAATGATAGCCGAGTTCGCGCAGGCGACGAGCGATCAGCTTTGAAACTTGCGAGCCAAAATCTAAAATGACAAAAGTATTTTCCATCCACCCAACCCGATCAAAAAATTAACTTAGCTCTCAAGGCGATAGTTTGGCGCCTCTTTAGTGATGCTGACATCATGCACGTGACTCTCACGCAAACCTTGTGGAGTGATACGAACCCACTTTGCTCGCACTTGCAGATCTTTAATATCCGGAGCGCCCAAGTAACCCATACCGGCTTTTAAACCGCCAAGAAGTTGGTGGAGAAGTGCCGAAGCCGAGCCCTTATAGGGAACTTTACCTTCGATGCCTTCAGGTACGAACTTATCTGCATCATCCACATCGGCCTGACCATAACGATCGCGCGAGCCTTCAGCCATAGCGCCCAGACTGCCCATACCGCGATACACTTTGTAAGTGCGGCCTTGATATAAAATCGTTTCACCGGGCGATTCATCAGCGCCCGCGAGAATACTGCCGACCATCACACAACCCGCTCCTAAAGCCAGAGCTTTTGTTACATCACCAGAGAACTTGATACCGCCATCAGCGATTATTGTTTTCCCGTGCTTTTTAGCGACAGCCGAACAAATCTGAATCGCCGAAATTTGTGGCATACCCACACCCGATACGATACGAGTCGTACAGATGCTACCTGGGCCAACGCCCACTTTTACAACGTCAGCGCCCGCTTTAATTAAAGCTTCGGTGCCTTCAGCAGTTACAACATTACCAGCGACTAAAATAACGTCTGGAAATTCTTTATGAACAAACTCACACATCTTAATCACATTCTTCGAATGTCCGTGGGCTGAATCGACTACGATAATATCGGCTCCGGCCGTGACAAGAGCTCGCACGCGATCTTGTGATTTTGCATCAACACCCACAGCCGCCGCCACAATGAGGCGGCCAAGACGATCTTTTGTCGCATTCGGATACGTCGTCGCTTTTTCAATATCTTTAATTGTGATCAAACCCTTGAGATTAAAATTATCATCCACCACCGGTAATTTTTCGATACGGTGTTTTTGTAAAATCGCTTTGGCTTGCTCAAGGGTCGTCCCCACTTTTGCCGTAACAAGATCTTCTTTAGTCATGACGTCTTGAATGCGTTGCTCAACATTTGTTTCAAAACGAAGGTCACGGTTAGTTAAAATACCAACGAGCTTTTTATTCACCGTGATTGGGACGCCGCTAATAGAATACTTCTTCATCAGATCTAAAGCCGCACTCACTTTTAAATCAGGAGAAAGGGTGATCGGATCTGTAATCATCCCACTTTCATATTTCTTTACTTTCTCAACTTGAAAAGCTTGCTTTTCGATGGAGAGATTTTTATGGATCACTCCGAAGCCGCCTTGCTGAGCCATAGTCTTGGCCATTGCACTTTCGGTGACTGTGTCCATTGCCGCTGAGAGAATGGGCATGGTCAGCGTTATGTCTCGGGCGAAAAAGCTTTTGGCCGACACCTGCGTCGGGACGATCTCAGAATACTGAGGGATCAATAATATATCGTCGAATGTTAAAGCCATTTCATCAAATTGACTCACGGTTACTCCTTCTTTTCGTACCAAGTTTTATATAACAAGTAATTGTCTGCCGATTTGTTCACGTTTGCGATCTCTTCAGCTGTGAGAGCACGAACAACTTTTGCCGGACGACCCATGATCAACGACCCAGGCGGAAATTCTGTATTCTGAGTGACGAGCGAACCAGCTCCGACAAGTGAGTCTGAACCAATCTTAGCTTTATCCATAATAATAGCGCCCATGCCGATCAAAACACGATCGCCGATTTCGCAGCCATGCAGAGTCACACTGTGACCAATGCTCACCCGTTTGCCGATTTTAGTACCACATTTTTTATAGGTGCCGTGAATCACCGAGTTGTCTTGAAAATTAGATTCATCGCCAATTTCGATGGGCATCACGTCACCACGAACAATGGCATTGAACCAGATCGAGCAACGCTGACCGATTTTCACATCACCGATGATATTGGCGGTCGGGGCGATATAACAATCTTCGCCAATTTGCGGAGTTCCGCGAGACATGGACATGATAAGGGGTTTATGTGTGTTATCGGATGCTTTGTAATCCATAGTCGATCTCCCCCTTTGATCTTCTGTCGGCCTTGCTACGCTAAATGTCGGCGCAACCGCTTAGTTCATATACTCATGAGGCTTTGTCTTGCCGCCGTTTTTGCCTGACGGAGATTTTAAAACTGCATTGAGCAGTTCGCCTTCAAGAACTCGGCAACGCTCCATAAATTCGATGGTGGCGTAAAACTGAGCCTTTCCACTTAAGCAGAATGAAATCACTTCGTCGGCGCGAGCTTCAATGTTTTTAATTCGGTCATCCCCGATAAAGTTTAAATCGACGTATTGGTAATGACCACGAACTTCTTTGAAGAAACATTTTTTTAAAGAAATCCCAAGTGGAGTTAGAATCTTCCATGCCACTTTATGCGGGCTCGCATCTGTTGCCTGAGTGCCGCTTTGGCTCATAGCTACGCCAGCATCAACCGGACTCATCCAAACTGGTAATACATAACGAGCGGCTTTATCTTTAAAAACCATCACTGGGCGTGTCTGATCTGAATTTACAACTAAGCCGTATGGGAAAAGTTCGATCCACTCTTTTTTAGGTGTGAGCTGGGCTCCTAAACGCGCCTTGCTACCGATCGCTTTATGCCTTGCTGATCGTAGAAGTTCTTTGCGTTTTTCTTTGGCAATAGTATTGGTCACTGTATGTAAGCCCCTGTTCGATCAATGATCTGATTCGTCGGTAGTGCCGGACGAACGATCTCTCCATGTAAAGTTTGAGGATAAGCCTCTCTGATAAGAATGGGCAACGTTTGACCCACATCATCTTTTGTTCCCGGGAAGTGAACGCTCTTATTTTGAGTTGAGCGGCCAAAACACGACCCGTCATTTTCATGATAATTCTCAACTAAGACTTGCAATATCTGGCCTTCATATTTCTTAGAGCTGATAAAGCCTTGTTCGCGGTGTTTTGCGAGCAAACGAGTAAGACGATCTGATTTCGTCGCTTCATCAAGCTGGTCGCCGTAATCAGCCGCTTTTGTAAACGGACGCGGGCTGTATTTGAACGCATAAATCATATCGAACGGAACTTCATCGAGCATTTTAAGCGTATCTAAGAACTGCTCTTCAGTTTCGCCCGGGAAACCAACAATAATGTCGGTAGATAAAACAGCTCCAGGAATAACTTCAAGTAGCATCTTAGATTTTTCAATAAACTCTTCACGCGTATAACCGCGATTCATTTTTTCTAAAATCTCTGTATTGCCCGACTGGAGCGGCATATGGAGATATTCCATAAGCTTATGACGACCCGCCTGCATTTGCTCAGCTAAAGCGCGCGTAAAGTCTTTTGGATGCGGAGACGTATAACGAATGCGCTGAATATCCGTTTCAACAACAGCTTGAAGAAGCTCTGGGAAAGTCGCGCCACAAGGCGATTTATACGAATTCACGTTCTGCCCCAGCAGCGTGATTTCTTTCACTCCCCGTTTAACGAGACCATTTACATCATTGATAATATCCATCATCGGACGTGAACGCTCCCGCCCACGCGTAAACGGTACTACGCAGAACGTACAGAAATTATCGCAGCCCTTCATGATGTTCACAAATGTCGAGACACCTGGATTCGAGATCATGGTTTGAATTTGATACGGCTGAGAGTGCTCAAATTTTGCTGAAACAACGCGGTTCGATTTATCAAGAACCTCTTGAACAATAAGCGGTAAACGATCGATATGATCTGTACCCACAACGAAATCGAGAACTGGAATATCTTTTAAAAGCTGACCCTTTTCTTGCTGAGCTACGCAGCCCGCAACACCAATTTTTAAATTCGGATTTTTCTGCTTGAGTTTGCGGTAGTGACCGGCTTCAGACCAAACTTTGTGAACAGGCTTTTCGCGAACGCTGCAGGAATTAATAATAATCAAACTGGCTTGTTCTGGAGTTGAAACAGGCTCAAAATTCATCATCTCTAGAAGTGCATACATGCGCTCCGAGTCGTTGACGTTCATTTGGCACCCGTAGGTAGATATGTAAACTCCGTCTTTCATTGAGACTTTTCCTAATCTTGATTCAACTTGTCAGAGAGAAGAACTCGTTTTATATAGGGGCATTACCGAAAGGTCAAATTCGATGGCTCCTAGATTAAATTCTTCAAAAAAATGGACAAGTTTGCCTCCAGAACTTTTAGATCAAGTGCGCTCTGTATTCGAGGAAGCTTTCGAAATTCAGAAGAATAATGGCAAATTTATTACTGAAGGTCGCATATACACGAGTGAGCTACTTTTTCGCGCCGGTTACACAGAAAAAGGCCGCCTCAAGCAGGCGAATTTTGAAGTTTCTATAGATTTTGCTCCTGAAAAACAAAATGCTCTGGAGCTTATCCATCTGGCAATAGACTGCACAGCGTCAATGATGGAAACCTACTTCGCTGAAGAAGAATCTTTCATTGATATGCCCACAGAGTGGAAAGTCATCGAAATCGATAACCGCCGTGTTTATGTTCAGGTCTCGACAACTAATTCAACATTAGAAAAAGAAGCCGACAAACTTCTCGGCGAATCAGCTGAAGACTTAGTTGTTGGCGATGATACGGAAGTTATTGAAACCACGGTTAAGAAAATGCTCGGCATCGATGATGTTGTACCTGGCGAAGACGATGAAGAGTCTGAAGATGGCGACGACACTCCAGATGACGGCCGCAATCGCAAAGATCATTAACAAATTATTGAAATTGAATTTCAACAACCTACCGAGAACTTGCGACTCCTCTAACGCCTAGCGACTCCACAGTGGAGTCGCATAATGTCACGAAAGAATCGTGCCGTCTCCGGTCCGGCCGGACCTATTTTCTGCCTACACCAATTTTGAATATTCAACTTAATCAGAATTTGGGATTTGCATTTAGAAGTGCCAATATTCGCTGGTGCGAATTTGGCTAATTTGACTAGTAAGTGTCGTCATCGGCGCGAGAACCTGTCTCGTCGCCCATACCGCGAATCTCTTCGAGATATGTTTTGTCGTCAGCATCGTCTGAAGCTGATGAAGAATCATCAAGCTCAAGCTCTTGGATGGCGGCTATAAAGTCTTTTTCAGTACGAAGATCTTTACGTAACATTTCAAGGAATTTATCAGCATAACGGGCCGTTAATTCTTCTACGTAACGGTCTAATTTGCCGTCCGCGAGGATCTTTTTACGGTTTTGGATTTTCTTCCAGAAATAGAGATAATGGTAACGGCAATAGCCATCAACACTGCCAATTTGATCACAATCAGTAGCGCGGCAATAACGGCGGCCTTCAGCATCCGTTAAAATGATATCGTCATCCGTAGAAATAGCATCGCTCGCATCAATTGCAGCTGCCACCGGCGGTGCCGCTGGTACTGGAACTTCTGGAACCTGAGTCTGCGCCGTCAAAATAGAAGGCGTATCTTTTTTAGCTTTTTGCTTACCGGTCGTTTTTGCCATAGATTGAGCAATCTGAGGGATTTAGCCTGCCTTGTCAACCCTCAGTTTCAGTCTATGATTTCCTCCGTAAAATATGGTACCAAAGAAAACTTCCAAGGAGACCCCATGCAAAATGTATATATCGTCGCTGCACAACGTACGCCCGTCGGCTCTTTTCAAGGCGTATTCGCCAATACTCCCGCCACTCAATTAGGCGCCGCTGCAATTAAAGCAGCTGTAGAAAAAGCCGGTATTGACGGCTCTCAAGTGGACGAATGCATTATGGGTGAGGTTTTGACTGCAGGTGTAGGCCAAGCTCCTGCCCGGCAAGCTCTTATTTATGCCGGTTTACCGAACTCAATCCCTTGCATAACAATTAATAAGGTCTGCGGCTCAGGCTTAAAAGCCGTTATGCTCGGTGCTGACTCCATTGCTCTAGGTAATTCACAAATCGTTATTGCTGGCGGCCAAGAGAATATGACTTTAGCGCCTCATCTTTTAGATAATTCTCGCACTGGATACCGCATGGGTAATATTACGGCTCGCGATTCAATGCTCGCTGACGGCTTGTGGGATCCTTACAACAATTGGCATATGGGTAACGCCGCTGAGCTTTGCGTAAAAGAATATAAATTCACACGCGAAGAACAAGATGCCTTCGCAATTACAAGCTATAAGCGCGCGCAAAAAGCCATTGCTGATGGTCTTTTCAAAGATCAAATCGTGGGCGTTGATGTTCAACAAGGTAAAGAAACAGTTAAAATTTTGGTTGATGAAGAGCCTGGCAAAGCCAAGTTCGATAAAATGGCAGGACTTCGCCCGGCTTTCGAAAAAGACGGCACAATCACAGCCGCTAACGCTTCAAAAATTAACGATGGTGCTGCAGCCACAGTATTAATGTCTGAAAGCAAACTTAAAGAGCTCGGCAAAACTCCAATGGCTCGTATTGTAGCTTACGGACACTTTGCCCATGATCCGAAATGGTTTACAACAGCACCAGTCACTGCAATTAAGCGCACTCTAGAGAAAGCAAAACTCAAAGCTTCTGATATTGATCTTTACGAAATCAACGAAGCTTTTGCGAACGTGACTATGGCGGCGATGAAAGATCTCGATATCCCACATGAAAAAGTAAATATCAATGGTGGCGCCATCGCAATTGGCCACCCTATTGGTGGTTCTGGTGCCCGTATTTTCACAACTCTTCTTTATAACTTGAAACAACAGAATAAACGTTATGGTTTAGCTACCCTTTGTATCGGTGGCGGCGAAGCCGTGGCATGTATCGTAGAGCGAGTGTAATAATTTAAAAAAGCAGCAGTTATATCTGCTGCTTTTTTGTACCTAAAAAACTGTGAGGATCGGATGAGTAAACTTTTTAACAGTGCAAAAGAAGCGCTTCATGATGTTAAAAGCGATCAGACTATTTTAGTTGGTGGCTTTGGACTTTGCGGAATTCCTGAAAATTTGATTCTCGCACTTCGGGATTCGGGCGCCAAAGGTCTCACCTGCGTTTCTAACAACGCCGGCGTTGATGATTTTGGCCTCGGCTTACTTCTCCACACTCGTCAGATTAAAAAAATGATGTCGAGCTACGTGGGCGAAAATGCCACTTTTGAAAAACAGTATTTGAGTGGCGAACTCGAATTGGAATTCTGTCCACAAGGCACCCTCGCCGAAAGACTTCGCGCTGGTGGAGCCGGCATCCCCGCGTTTTACACTCCAACTGGCGTGGGAACATTAGTCGCTGAAGGTAAAGAGACTCGCGAATTTAACGGCCGTCAGTATGTTTTAGAAAAAGGCATCACTGGTGATTTTGCTTTAGTTAAAGCCTGGAAAGCTGATCCATTCGGCAATCTTGTTTTCAGAAAAACCGCCCGTAACTTTAACCCCATGATTGCAACAGCTGGCAAAATTACCATCGCTGAAGTCGAAGAGATGGTTCCGCTCGGTGCTATTGAGCCCGATCAAGTTCACACACCTGGCGTTTACGTTAAACGCATTATCGTAACGAAGAACCAAGAAAAACGTATTGAGCAAAGAACGGTGAGCAAATAATGGCTGAATTATTAACACGTGAACAGATCGCCCAACGTGTGGCTTTAGAAGTGAAAGAAAATTTCTGCGTGAACTTGGGTATTGGCATTCCCACTCTCGTCGCCAATTATATCCCGGCTTCAAAAAACGTTATGTTACAGAGCGAAAATGGCCTTCTCGGCATGGGCGCTTTCCCGAAAGAGAGCGAAATTGATGCAGATTTAATTAACGCCGGAAAACAAACTGTAACAGCTGTACCGGGAGCGAGTTTTTTCTCGAGCGCCGACAGCTTCGCAATGATCCGCGGTGGTCACATTGATTTAACAGTTCTCGGCGCTATGCAAGTCGACGCCAATGGCGATATCGCCAACTGGATGATTCCGGGCAAACTTGTTAAGGGCATGGGCGGCGCCATGGATTTAGTTGCAGGCGCACGTCGCGTAATCGTAGCTATGCAACACGCGGACAGCAAAGGCGTATCTAAACTTGTTAAAAAATGCACGCTGCCGCTGACGGGCCAGAAATGCATTCAGCAAATTGTCACTGATCGCGCGATGATTGAAATCACTCCTGAAGGATTCTTGTTAAAAGAATATGCTCCGGGTTGGTCAATTGAAGAGATCACTAAAGCTACGGGCGCAGAACTTCGCATCGCTGCTGATGTAAAAGAAATGAAATTCAACTAAAGATAATTTACATTTTAAGTGATTTAAAAAAGCGACTAGTGACAGTCGCTTTTTTATTAGGCCTGAAGACGACCGAGACCGAAGACGATTTCCCAATACGGGTGAATGGTTTCGATGTCTTTAAGAATGAATTTTTGCGTGAGCACTCCGCCCTCGCCCGATTGCTTTTCTTGCACGAGACCTTTTTCTGCCAAAGAATCAGATTCGTTAACGTTGACAAGATAACCCAAATCTTTCATTGAGTTGTTTTGCATATCCGTCAGGCTGACTTGCACAAAACCTTTATCGTCCACTTGAGCTTTGCGCCCGTAGAAAATGAGCGCCTTCATAATTGGCATTTCTTTCTCAGTGATAGTCACCCGCTTGGCTTCGTCTTTAAAAAGATAGTCATTGTACCAATCTGTGAATTTCGTAATCAGCTCATGTTTTAGAATTGTGACTTTTTTTCGACCTTCGCTCAGCTCTTCAACTTTAGTAATACCGAAACCCTGAAGAGCCTCGAGCATTTTATCCATCTTAGTCGTCGGGGTCTGAAATATCTGAATCGTATAATTTCTAAGAGTATAATACGGGATCACTAAGCCATCGCCTTCTTTCTCACCAGATTTATAGCCAATAAGAGAAATAAGTCCGCAGAGACGCGTGATCATGTGAGGGGCAAAAAGCGTAGTCTCTTCTTTCGAAGCTTGTTCTAGATTTTTAATACGGGCATTCGCATCGCGCAGTTTTGCGTTGATGGTTTTAACCATCGCCTTCAGCCATTCAGGGAATGTTTTGAACTGTGCATAGAGCGCTGTAAATGGCAGGCGCACAATCACGGCATCAGTTTTCGCTTTTGCACCGGCTGATCGAGGCTTGCCATCGAAAAAAGCCATTTCGCCTAGCATTTCACCGGGACCTAAAACGGCAAGCTCAATATCTGATGAGCCTTTAGCTTTCGTGATGGCTACAGAACCCTTTTTAATAACATACATGGCGTCCGAGGCATCACCCTCGCGAAACAACACTTCGCCCTTTTTTAGTTCTCTAACATCACCGGCCATAGATAAATATTATCTGTATTTAAGCGCGAAAACAAAACCGTGCGCTCACCATGAGAAAGAGCTAGACCTCAGTCTAAGCCCGAAAACGAAGTGGAAGATCATCTGTTTTCACCGGAGCCGGCTTTACATCACCTATAGTATACACGCGAAGTGAATTAGTTTTTGAACCCTGACTCACAGGCATTCCGAGAGTCAGAATAACTTTATCACCAGGGCCTGCAAAGCCATACTGGACAAGCTGTTTCTCAATTTGCTCCATAGCCTCTTCAGAGCTTTTGTAAGGCTGAATATGAAAGGTATTAAGACCCCAAACAAGCTCAAGTCTATTGAGCGCTTCGAGCTTATAAGTGCAAGCCACGATTGGCGCTTTAGGACGATATTTAGAAATAAGTGAAGCTGTTCGACCCGTCGTCGTTAAACAGACAATAGCGACCGCGTTCAGCTTGAGAGCACAAAGTGAAGCGCTGATACTTATCGATTCAGCGGTGTCTAAATTCTCTTTCTCAAGAGAGATATCGTAAAAATAGCTGCCCGTTTTTTCAACTTCGAGAATAATATCGTGCATGGTTTGAATGCATTTAACTGGGTAAGCTCCACTTGCTGATTCAGCCGAGAGCATTAAAGCATCAGAGCCATCTAAGACGGCATTCGCAATATCTGTAATTTCTGCCCGTGTGGGAGTGGGGTTCACGACCATGCTATCTAACATTTGCGTCGCGGTAATAACTGGCCGGCCAATCTCATTGCAAACGGCAATAATACGCTTCTGTAAAAGTGGGAGCTGAGTCGCCCCCGCTTCAATAGCTAAGTCTCCACGAGCCACCATCACGGCATCACTGAGGTGAACGATCTCGACCAGATTATCTAAAGCCTCGAGCATTTCAATTTTAGCGATGATTTTAACTTGTGGATTTTTTGCATTAATAAGCTCACGTAACTTCTTGATATCAGAGCCACGTCGAACAAAACTTAAAGCGATATAATCCACATTATTGGCAAGACCAAATTCGAGATCCGCAAAATCTTTTTCAGTCATGCACTCAACCGGTAAAATGGCTCCCGGCAAGTTCATGCCTTTGCGCTCTTTAAGTTCTCCGCCGTATACAATACGCGCCTTGATTTCATCTGCCCCCACATGAGTCACTGAAAGCTCAAGGAGTCCATCATCTAATAGGATTTTCGTGCCGATTTTGCACGATTGCGGGAGCTCTTTAAAGTCAGTGCTTAGCACTTCTTCATCACCCTCTTTAACCGTTGTTGAAATACGAATCTCTTCGCCTTCTTTTAAGAAGACCTTTTTATTCTTAAGAAGACCCACACGAATCTTAGGACCTTGTAGATCTTGCAGCAAAGCCACTGGAGCTTTCAATTTTTGGCTGATTTCACGAATGGAATTGATCACCTTTAAATGATCTTCATGTTTACCGTGAGAAAAATTAAGGCGAGCTACATTGAGACCCGCCTTAATTAACTTTTCTAACATCTCAGGTGATTGTGACGCCGGACCAATAGTCCCTACAATTTTCGTTCTACGATGTGCCAGCATGATGTCTTATTCCTATTGATTAAGCTTTTTTAGAAACAGACATTATATTATCAATGTGATCTTTGTTTCGTCGAGTCACATCTTTAATTTCTTTTTCATACTTAGCTTGAGTCTGACGGTTTTGATCTTCATACTTCATCTTAACCGCCTCAACCTGGGCGTCATTAGCCTTCTTCAGCTCAGTAACGAGCTGCTTCTCTTTAGCATCGCGCATACGCTTTTCACGTACAAATTGGTCATTAAGTTCAGAAATGCGCTTTTCATATTTTGAAGTAAGGTCCGCAAGTTTCTGCTGACCTTCGCCTTCTGTGCGCTGAAGTTGCTCGCGCAGGCCTTGCACAGCTAGAATTTTATCTTTCTCTTGCACGGCGCGCTGCTCACGGGCTTCATTTTCTTTATTTTCTTTTAACATCTCTACACTGGTCTGAAAGTTTTCGCGGAGGCGTTTTTCTTTAGTGATTGAGTCATTGCGAATCAAATCAACTCGGCCTTCTGTGGCCAGCTCTTTAAACTCATTGCGAACTTCAAAATCATTACGGGCCTGATCGAGGGCCTGACGCTGCCGCGCACCCTCAGCCTGTGAGTTGGCGAGCGTGCGACGAGTTGTCGAGCTTACAATTTTATCCGTCTCGGCACGGATTTTTTTAATATTATTTGCGTTCTCTTGATTCGCCATATCGAGGGTTTCTTTACGCGCATTTTCTAAATACTCAAACTTATCTTGATAAGAGTTCTGCACATTTTTAATCTGCTGACTCGCCTTACGATTAGCCTGAGCTTCCGCAATATTCACCTTTTCTTTCTGACGACTCAGTTCGCTCTCGAGTCGCGATTCACGGCTGTCGATACGATCTTCAACTGAATTTTTAAAATCAGATTGAAACTGATTTTGTGTTTCAGCGCGCTTCTCAAGTTCACGGCCATATTTTTCACGTACGTCTTTCAGTGACTCTTTGTAATCCGCTGAATAATTGCCGAGCTGTTGATTCTGCGCCTCTTCACGGTTTTTTGCGTCATTCATATGATTGCTGTAAATACGCATTTTATCGCTGGAGTGCTGCACCTCTTGATTACGCAAACGCTGGTTCGCATTCGTGCGAGTTTGGCGAAGATCGTTCTTAAGCCCTGAAACAGATTCGTTATGGTAATCACGAAAAGTTTCCATCTCTTTGTTATGAGCTTCGTTAATTTGCGCACGAGTGGCATCAAGAGACTTCTTTTGTTGTTCACGCATCTCTTCGACGTTTTTGATGTAGTTGCTCTCAGCATTCGCAATGGCTTCACTGTACTTATTATTGAGCTCGGCGGTGCGATCTTCTTTGCCCAAATTGGCCTGCTTAATTTCGCTTCTCGCCGCCTGCTTAGTCACATCTGTTTTAAGAGCGTTGTCATTCATCAAACGCTCGAGCTGAGTTGTGTGCATTTTACGTAAATCATCGATTTCTTTTTGGTAACGCTGATCCCGCTTGCTGAGCGACTGGGATGCTTTTTCTTTTATCGCGCTCAGTTCTGCGGCTCGTGATTTGTCTTTTGAGTTGATCGATTCAGAATACTTCTGATCAATAGCCTGCAATTCATTTTGGTGCTTTTTGATAAGTGCCGCTTCTTTTTTGCGATACTCTTCACGAAGCTTGCGTGTTGCATCGTCTGCACCACTAGAACCTGAATTGCCACCTGAGCTTGATACGCTAGACATAATAACTCCCCTTCGCACGTGAGAAAATGGTGCGACTGCATAAGTAAATATTAGCACTTTTT
This sequence comes from uncultured Pseudobdellovibrionaceae bacterium, assembly GCA_964360255.1. Taxonomy (GTDB): domain Bacteria; phylum Bdellovibrionota; class Bdellovibrionia; order Bdellovibrionales; family UBA1609; genus CAYHVK01. The sequence continues at coordinate 41,877 of CAYHVK010000012.1, forward strand.
TCGTATGATATTGATACGGAGGACGAACGATCTCGACCAACGACCTAAGCGTCGCCTAGAAAAAGAATTAGAAGTCGAGGAAGTTTTTTCTTCTGAACATTTCGCGGTAGTAGTTTTCTTCTTTTTGCCGCTGCTCTTTAAGACGCTTTAAACGATCTTCTTCTTCCCGCTGATCAGCGAGCTGGCGATTGATAGTTTCTAAATACCAAGGACCCACTAAGCTCAAGCTTTCTCGCCATTTAGGAATAAACTCTTCAAAGTCCGATTTAAATACCGCGAACTCGGACTGCACGAAAAAACGGGCCCATTTTTCGATAAATCCCGTAAGAGGCATAGAGCGCGGATACTGAGTTTTAGCAATACCCGACGTTTGCACAGGTCCGAACTCATTCATCAGACCAGCTGGCAAAACCACCCTCTCTTTGCTCCCGAGCGGTATAAAACCAATTTCAGCTGTAAGATTATTCACTACGACACGCTCGTCTGAAGCATCAAGAATGGCCAAACCATTTTTAATTTCAATTCGACTGAATAAGCTTTCTACGTAAATGGGTCTTGCTGTTGCACGTACCATCATCTGCCCTTTTATAATTTTAATTCTATGGGCATTAAGCCGTGTCATTTCTGAATTCTTAAGAAGACGGATTTCGCCTGCACCAAAATTTAAAGCGGCAGCGTCGTTTTCACTGCGGATTGAACAGCTCAGCAGATTTTTAAGACAATTTTTAGGAACCGTAACAAGCTCAGCCTTCACTTTAACTTCTACGAAGCTGAGTAGAATAAAAAGAAATAAACGAAAGAATTTTTCGCTCATAATTCAATGGCGCGTAGAGCGCTTTCTGCGGTTGATGCAATTTCTCTTTGCGGAAAGGTCTTGATGACGGTTTCATAAAATAAAACAGCTTCATCGTGACGATCTTGCGATTCAAAGACTTTAGCGGCTCGCAATAAAGCGTAACCTGTGAGCTCAAGCTCGGGGTAAAGGTCCACCATTCTATTCACATTTTGAACGACTTGGTCATACTCTTGAAGCTGGTAATAAGATTCAACTGAGAAAAATAAAGCCTCTGGAATTTGCGCACTGTAAGGATGATTGCGAATGAGCTGACCAAAAAGTTTGGCGGCTTCCGGATACTTTTTATCTCTGAACCTTGCCTTGCCCTTTTCAAAAAGGTCTAAAGCTTTCATTTCTATAAGTGAGGTGGCCTTAGGTTTCTGAACAACGCTTGCCAGCGAGCGAAGTTTGTAGCTAGCTTCGCCAGAACCTTTTTGCTTAACGGCTTCAGGCAATAGAGTCGCCACATACTGTTTGAATTCTAAAAATTCATGACGATCAATTTCGTTGCGAAATTCTTTTTCTTTTACTTTTTCTTTGAGATGAGAAATCTCAGCGATGTATTTATCGGGGCGATTGAAATGCGCACGCAACTCGGACTGCAAGTAAACAATACCTGCAGTTAAAATTAAACAATATGATAAAAACACACCGCTTTTCATCATCTTAGCTATCGGCAGCTCAGGCGGTTCTCTCGAGGAGATCTCACTCGATCTCAGAGGTAAAAGGCAAAAACCCGACCTTTGTCTACATCTCTTCTGGCGCGGCGATATTAAGAACTTTAAGACCCTGTTTCAAAGTGACACGAGTGGCATTCACAAGCGCAATACGTGCTGGTGCCAGACTTTCATCACCCCCGATGATACGGTGGTTTTGATAAAATCTATTAAATATGGCGCAAACCTCTAGAAGATAATTGGCTATAATATTGGGCTTCATCTGCTGAAACGCATTTGAAAGTGCGAGTTCATATTCAAGAAGCTTCTTCATCAACTCCACCTCTTCAGTGGAAGTGGGAGTGACGGCAAACGTCGTCGGCACTTCTTTGCCATATTTACGCAAAATACTCACGCAGCGCACGTGACAGTATTGGACATAAGGTCCGCTGTCCCCGTCGAAACTTAAAGCACGATCCCAATCAAATTCAACATTCTTCACACGATCATTAACAAGATCGTTGAAGGTTATGGCCCCTACAGCGACCTGTTCTGCGGTGAGATCTAGATTTATAATATTGGGATTTTTAGCTCGAATAATATCTTTTACCAGCTCAACTGCTTGATTCAGAACGTCTTTGAAGCGAATGATATTGCCCTTACGGCTTGAAATTTTCTCACCATCTTTGAAACGAATCATACCGAAACCTATGTGCTGACACTGATCGGCCCATTCGTAACCCATTTTTTTCAAAACGGTGAAGACTTGCTTGAAATGGAAGTTCTGATCGATACCTACAACATATAAGTTCAAGTCCGACTTTAACTCTTCATGACGGTAAAAAGCGCTGGCTAAATCACGAGTGGCGTAAAGCGAAGCCCCATCAGATTTACGAATCAAACAAGGCGCCATACCCTCAGCGGTCAAATCAACAACCTGAGCGCCTTCGCTTTCTATTAAAAGATTCTTGGCCTGAAGACGCTTCACTACGTCGTCAAGACGATCATTATAGAAAGATTCCCCACGCACAAGGTCATGCTTTACACCTAAACGTTTCCAGATTTCATCGAAGTCTTTCATCGATATTTCGATAAACTTCTTCCAGAGCGCGGTGACTTCGGGGTCACCTTCTTCAAGCTTCTTAAAAGTGATGGCGCCTTCTTGCTCATATTCAGGGTGCGCTTCGACCTCTTGGTGAAACTTAACATAGAGGCCGTAAAGTGATTCAAATGCATTTTTATCAAATGGGAATTCGTGACCCCACTTTTTATAAGCCCAGGCGAGTTTGCCAAATTGTGAGCCCCAATCGCCTAAATGATTGAGACCAATCACATTGTAACCTTGAGTTTCAGCCAGGTTGCGAATGGCTTGACCAATGACCGTTGCACGCAAATGGCCTACATGCATAGGTTTTGCAACATTTGGTGATGAATAATCGATAACGACTTTTTTGCCAGCACCTTTTTGGCCATAACCTAGGTGTGATTCGTTTTTTATTTGCTCATTTAAGTTCTTAAATAGAACCTCTGGCTTGAAATAAAAATTAATGAAGCCCGCCACTGGTTCCACTTTGTCGAGATAATCGAAATTTTTACCATTGAGCGCCGTGGCGAATTCAATAGCAATGAGCGGCGGCGCTTTTTTGAGCTCTTTTGCGAGCCAAAATACAGGAACGGAGAGATGCCCAAATTTTACATCTTTCGGAATCTCGAGGAGAGAAAGCACTTTCTCAGGAGAACATCCTAAAACTGGTGCAACATCGTTTGCTAATTTTGATCTGAGTAGAGTCAACATTTTTTTAAACATAACAGAAAATTAAATTTTTTAAAAGAACTCACATGAACCCTTGACCTGATTTTAGCTTTTCACTACTTTGCTCCCTCACTTTCAAAAATATTTTCTCGTGAAAAAGGGAGCAACTGTGAATAAAGCCGAACTCATCGACAAAGTTTCTAAAAAAACAAAATTTACTAAGACTCAATCTGAATTGGTTCTTGATGCAGCTATTGAAATCATTCAAAAATCAGTATCATCTGGTGAGGAAGTAAAAATTGTTGGTTTCGGAACATTTGATCGTGCGGCTCGTAAACAACGCAATGGCCGTAACCCTAAGACTGGCTCTACTATTGTAATCCCAGCGGTGCGTGTTCCTCGCTTCCGTCCAGGCAAAGAGTTCAAACACTTAGTAGACCCAGATGTTCACGCTCCAACTGCTGCTGTAGCTGCGGCTGCGGCGACTCAAGCCCACGTTTAATTATTTCCACATAGATAGAGTGATAATTCGTTCTTTCAATCGACTCAGATCCTCTTTAGAGGATCTGAGTGCTTGAAGGCTCTGTGCAGCCTGATTGGCATCTTTGGCGCGAGCCGTAGCCCCTGCCTGATCAACAATTTTCTGTTTTAAAGATTTGAGCTCAAGCCAATTTTCTGCATAAACGTAATTATTACGATTTCGGCTATTAATAGTTTTAAGAGTCTGACTGGTGATTCCGTTAAAACGCTTCTGCCATGAACGGAAATAATCACGCAGGGCAGAAGATTTATCTTTTAATACCCTCTGCTGCTTTAAAAAATCACCTAATTGCTCTTCAGCACGACTAGCCAACTTGATCAACTGAACACGCTCATTAACCGACCAGTGAGTTAAACCTTTACGATGATTGTTCAACTCCCCCCGAAAATCTTTCTCTGAAGTCCTGACCTCAAGAGAGGCCTGAGACCTTAATCTTTCATTCTCCCCTTCAAACTGAACCTGTACATCGTAAAAGCCGGCCCTGAGACTGTATTTTTTTAAGTCCACTTTGCGCTCATCTAAAGTTTTAAGTCGAATCTGCCTGTAATAACTGCGAGCTCCGATCACCGAACCGAGTCGTCCCACTATTTTTAAAGTCATTGGGTAGTGAGAACTCGCATTAGTTTGAATCTCAAGAATTGGTTCAGCAGATTTATTTCCACGAACAACGGCTTTAATAGTCGATGGCGCTACATTCTTTTCAACTGGTGCTGCGACAACAGGGGCCTCAGGAGCTTTTTCAGGAAGCACTTCAACAACTGGCTCTTGTATGACTGGCGCCGCCTCTACTGGCTGCGGGGGTTGCAGAGAAGGTGCTGCCTGACGTGAAGACACCAGGTGCAGGGCTACATAATCTTGGTAAGAATTCCAGAATAAAGCGGTAATAGCCGAGCCCATAATTAAAAATAAAAAAGCCGTGCTGATGAGCCATTTTTGCGAAGGACTCATTTCTTGAAAACGATCCCAAATTGAAAGTCGACGGGCGAAAACATTGGTTTGCGTCACTTCCGGATCTACTTTTGGACGGGCCACTGGCTTCTTCGATTCTTTTTTCGCCTCTTTTTTAGGCACTTCTGCAGGAGCTTTTACTTTCTGTGTCAAATCGGGACCCACAGCTTCTGGGGGACGCTCTTCGCTCATTGGCATCTTGGGTCGCTGTAAAATCTCAACATTGTCTAAAACTTCTTTTTGACTCAGCTTTGGCGAAGTCTTCGTCACCACATCTTCAGATGACATATCTGGAGCTTCGCCGTGAAATATTTCAAGCGCAGTAATTCGATACCACTCCTTCATTCCTTCACGCCAAGCGTAATCGGACCAAAGGACTTCTCCAGTCTTAAGCTTTCTTTTTACATCTGATGTTTTAAACGGGCCTTTTTGCTTGAAACTCTTGGTCTCTTTAACTTTTGAAAGAATGATCCATTCATCTTCATTGGTTGTATCAGGGCCATGAGCGAGCTGAAAATGCTCTCGCAGCGACTCAAATTCAGCCGCTGCACGCCAACGGTCCTCCCCTTCTTTAAATAGAAGGTCGAGCGGACCGATATCACCCTTTTCGATGGCGCGAATCAGCGTCGCATCGGGAATAGGGCCCTCAGTCTTGCCTTTTTTCTGCAGATACCACAAAGCTGTTAATCTCCTGTGCGTGTTTGACTTAAAAAGCGTAACACAGTTAGATGAATTGACCAGTCAATTTGAGTCTTGGAGGCATCATGAAATTAAAGATTGCGATTTTACTTACACTTATTGCCGTTGGCCTTCATGCTTATCTTACCCTTCACTATTATGACCTCAATTATGGTAGCACTTCTGGAGAAAGCGTCTGCAATGTGAGCGAAAAGTTCAATTGCGATTCGGTTTCAATGAGCCAGTATTCAACCTTACTCGGCGCCCCGCTTGCACTTTGGGGCGCAGCCACAAATATCATCCTACTTGTTCTTCTTGTAGGTTGGATGATCGGTTGGACAGATAATATTTCTCTTCTCTCGCGCTCAGCATTCGTGCTCAGCCTGCTTACGGTCAGCGCCTCCATTGTCATGGGAGTGGTTTCACTTTTATTTCTTAATTCCTACTGCCTGTTTTGTATAGGGGCCTATGTCGTTTCGTTTGTAACGGCTCCATTACTTTATCAAGAGCTGGATGAAACTCCTGATCTAGTGAAAACAATTAAAAACTGGTTTGGGGCTCGAATTTATTTAGGTTTTATTGCCGCCATTCCGGCGCTTGTTTTTTTCGGTCATCTTTCTATCTCTCGCCAACCCCAAACGGCCGCCATTCAAAAGCAAGCGGGTCTTTTTGTGAATCAATGGGCCCTAGCCTCAGTCAATGTTTTCGAGCAAGCACCAATGCTTGTTTTAGGTGACACCTCTGCGAAACCGAAAATGGTCATAACAGAATTTGCTGACTTCAGATGCCATCACTGCAAAAACGCGGCTCCTTCGCTTAAGGCTTTCGTCAAATCACGCAACGACGTGCAACTTCAATTTTTTGTCTTTCCGTTAGAAAAAGTCCCTGAAACAGATCCAGAAAACAAATGCATCTCTTGTAACTTAGCTAAAGCTGTTGTTTGCACAGGCACTGACTCACAAAAAGGCTGGGGCATGCATGATAAAATTTTTGCAGCTCAAGAAGAAATCATTGGAATGTCGGCAGAGAAAGTGAATGGCAAAATGTCTGAGTTCGCTAAAGAACTCGGATTGAGCGAAACTGAGTTTGCCACTTGCTACAAAAGCGCTGAAACTCATAGCCGTATTAAGGCCACTGCGCAAATGGGCGAAAAGGCTATGGTACAAAGCACTCCGACAATTTTTGTTAACGGTAAAAAGTTGGCGAATGGGCAGCTGTTGCCTGTCTTAGATGGCGTTTACAAAACTCTTAGGTAGTATAAACTTAAAGTATAACTTTAAGTTTATATATAAGAGATCAGCGCATTCCAGAGCTTGTCTGTAAAGTCATTGTAAACAACCATAAATGGCTGCCCCAGTGAACTATTGAAATCCATTAAGAAACTTGCAACTACACAAGCAATAACAACGTAACAAATGATACGCAAAGCCCAAGCCGTTGAGCGCAAATCTTCTAAAGCACAGTCTTTTGCAATTCGCTCAATTTGTTTAACTGTCGCTTTAAGTTCTTCAAAGTGAGCGATTACATGATCCAGCATTTCTTGTTGGCGAGATACGTTCAATGTGGCTAAGCCCGGAAGATTTCTCTTCGCTTCAATAGCTTCAATAAGGCCTTTGCAGTGACTCACTAAAGCTGTCGCTCGCACCGCGAAACTAGGGAAATGACTTTTAAGTTGAACATAGCGATCTAAATCTGCGACGGCACTTTCATATTCAGCTTTTACAACAGCAACTAGAACGACATGCTTTAAACTGTCGATTTTACCAAAAGATTGATTCGCAAGTTTCTGCGAAATCGACCTCTGAATAATTAACTCTTTTTCTTTCTCTAGCTTGCTATAATCCACACTTTTAGCTGCCACTTGATTGCCCCCGGTCTTAAGTTCTCATCGGAAGACTTAGGTCCAGGATTAACCATAACGCGGCGCGAACGGGTCAGATTTTTGACAGAAAGTGTATTTTTCTGAAACACTTTAGTCATACCAAGGAGTGGTAGCAATGAAAGAAGGATCTTTCCAGTCGGAGATAAAAGGTATTGATTTTACCTCGAGCCAGTCGGACGACTGGAAACTCGATAATGTTCCCCTACCTAACCAAGTACCAGTGGGGCTCGACTTCTCACAAATCCCGCAAAATATTATTAAATCTGGAGTTGTAGACGCCCTTATCAGCCAAAACGATGATTTGATGTCTCGTCTTGGAGTTGCAATTCGTCGCGTAGCTCTACTTGAAGAAAAAGTGAGCGATGCACGCAACGAAACAGATCGCTATCGTTCACAATACGAAAATTTGAATGACCAACTTTTAGTTTTAAAAGAAAAAAGCCGCTCACTCTATGAGCGTAAAGATCGCGAAGAGGGTGAATATCTTTCTTTGAAAGATCAAATTCGTCTTCTTGAAATTCGTTACGGCGAACTTTATTCACAGTCACAAAACAAAGAAGCGCAACTGCTTAAGCAATTCGAAAATGAAGTGAAAGAATTGAATCGTCTTAAGCGCTACCGCACCCGCGTCAACCGCGCCGCTGTGGGCCTTAAAAAATCGGCCAATGAAAAGTGGCAAGCCGAAGTGAAATTCGCCCAAAGCGAAAAGACACAAGAGAGCCTGCGTATTTCTTTAAATGAGTCGGCTCAGTACATTCAAGAACTCACTAAAGAGCATAAACTTCAAACACAGAAAATGATCGAGCAGTATGAGACCCGCATCACTGACTTTAAAACTAAACTCAATGAAGTGACTCAGCAGAACGAAAACCTTGGTGAAAAAATGCATCAGTTCGATTCTTTAATCGAAGAGAAAATGCGTTTAGAGAATCAAGTGATCCTGCTTGAGCGTCGCGAGCAAGAAGAAAAAGTTCGCACTGCAGCTGAAGTCTCTGACTTACAAAAAGCTTTAGCTCGTTACCGTAATGAAGCCAAAGAACTCGCTATGGAACTTGATGCGGCGACCACTGAGCTTTCAGCAACAAAGACTGAATTCGCACAAGTGTCGACGGATAAGAAAGCTTTAGAAGAGCAAGTGGACAACCTTCAAGTACTCTGGAGAAATCAACAACTTCAAATTGAAAAGTCACAAGAGAAGGTCAGCTCCCTACAGAAGCTCAACCAAGAGCTTTCCGTGGCCATCAACCAATATCGTCGCGACATCCGCGAACTCAAGCAGAACGCCGACACCGAAGCTCACGGTTAATACCGACGGCTACTCGCCGTCTTCTTCCATTGGGTAATCGAGACCGAAGGCTTTCACACGGCGAATGATGCCCTCTGGGCCCTTCGCACGCTTCTCAGCTTCCGTCATAAATTGAGCAAAGATAAACGCATTATGTGCTTTCTCTTCGCTCTCGTAGACTTCGATTTGTGCCAGATCACCCGTTTCAAAGAGACGAACAAAGTCTTTTTGGGCGGCACAAATTTTTACATTCTTGCCAAGATTGGTTTTCATATCTTTTAAAAGATCAAGAAACGGAGTGAGTCCGCTCGAGCCCACGAAGTTCAAAGCTTCGAGATTAAAAATCACTTTTTTATCGGTAAAAATTTGGCGGCAACGCACACGAAGTGCATCTGCACTTTCGAAATCGAGTTGCCCAGCTAAAGAGACAACATAAATTCCGTCACGGGCTTCAACTTTTGCTTCCATAATTCACCTCATGGGACGCAAGACTTTGATCTTGAAAGTCTTTGATTTGTACTTTCAGTTTAATCTGAATTTTTTAGAATTATCAGTCCAGATTCTAAAGGCAGCTTGTCATTACGAGTGGTTTTTTCTAAGCTGAATGAGCTCTTATAAAAGGCCAGTACAAAATGACTAAAGCTCAAAAAGCCAGTGGTTCTAAGGCGCTTGCATTCTTAATATCGCCAAGTGCTCTCGGTTTATATATAACAATCGCATTGGCCACTCTGGCCTTCTTCTATTACCAAGCTCGCCAGAATACAGAAGAGCTACAAAATGTTTTTAAAGTCATAAATGACGTAGATCAAAAATCTATCGACTACCGCCTTTTATTTCGTGGACCTCGACCCGCCGATCCGAATGTAGCAGTTCTCGCCGTTGATAATCGCTCTATTGAAATGGTGGGTCGCTGGCCCTGGCCTCGCGAAACTCTTGCTCGAGCTTTAGCTGCGGCTTACGAAAACGGTGCGAAAGTTATCGCGGCCGACGTGGTGTGGAGCGAACCCACCGACCGCCCCGAAGTCCGCTTTGCAGAACAACTTTCTACCCAAGTGGGTTTACCACAAGAAAAAGTGAATGAACTTCTTGTACAAAGTGATAATGACCGCCTGCTCGCTGAGTTTATCACGAAATACAAATCCCAATTCGTATTGGGAAATTATTTTGAATCTCAGCAGAATAATATGCGGCCGCGAGCGACGCCTTGCATAGATATTGTTTTCAAAAATTCACTTTTTCAGCAGTCTGTGGACAGTCAAGAGCATCCTTTTATTATTACGGATGACCGTGAAATCACCTTCAACGAAAAAATAGGCGAGGCTTATAAGCAAGCCCTGAATGATTTAGATGACTCAATGAAGCCAGCCAACTTCTCTAGTCTTTCACATATTGAACAACAACAACTGCAAGATAAAATCCTCCATGAAAAATTAAACTTCTGCGCAGAGAGTTTTCTCGACGTCAATAAAGATGAAGTGGCTAAAAATTTGGCTGCCAACTGGGAGGCTCTTGCCACTGAGCTTTTTGACGGAAAGCCGCCAGCTGCTTCATTTGATGAATGGCTGAACTTGATCGATCAGAACTCACTGAAGAATGCCATTCCTGAAACTTTTGCTTGGACGCTCAATATTCCTGGAGTTACGACCAACGGAGCCAACCATGGCTACTTCAATGCTGAACTCGATGCCGACGGCACAATTCGCCAATCTCAACTGCTCACTCGCACTGGTAGCAGATACTTTCCATCCATTGCCCTTCTGGCTTATTTAAGTGCTGTTAAAGGCAATGCCGAGATTTCCATCAGCCAATTGCCAAAGAACCCGAATCAGCGCGGTATTGAAACTTTTAAGATTAACAACGAAGAGGGCGAGACCATCTCAACGGTTCCGACTAATCCTGAAGGTCTATTGATGATCAACTATGCTGGCCGTGGGCATACCATTCCCCACGCCTCCATAGCGGATTTGCTGAACCCTAATAAAACAACGATATTAGTCACTCAGTATGCCAAAGACCCCGCAACAGGTCAGTGGCGTGACAATGAGACCGAAATCGACAAAAAGACTTTTTTAAAAGATAAGATTTTTGTTCTTGGGGCTACGGCCATTGCCGTCTTCGACTTACGAGTCACTCCATTTGATGAAAACTTCCCGGGAGTTGAAACTCACGCCAATGTTATCGACAACCTCTTAAGAAAAGATTTTCTCTACCACAGTGCTGAAGAAGATCTACAAATGCCCGTGGCTATGTTAGTTCTCGGCACAGCGCTTTCATTCTCCATTGCTTATGCTGGCGCTCTGGTTGGCCTGCTTCTCTCTCTCTTCTGTGCTATTGCACTCGCCTTTATCGATCGCTATTTCTTATTCTCACAAGGTATTGTGGTCTCAATTGCCTTCCCGCTTTTTCAAACGCTATTCACATACATGGCACTTACGTTCTATAAGTACCTCACTGAAGAGCGAAGTAAAAAAGAACTCCGCCAAACTTTCTCGAAATATGTTTCTCCGCAGATCGTTGAAGAAGTTCTTCGTGATCCGAAGAACTTAGAGCTGGGTGGTCGCAAAGAAAAAATCACTGTTTTCTTCTCGGACGTTCGTGGCTTTACGACCATTTCAGAAAAACTGACTCCGCTCGAACTTTCAGATTTATTAAACTCTTATCTGACTCCAATGACAGATTTAGTTTTTCAAAATAAAGGTACACTTGATAAATACATGGGTGATGCCATTATGGCTTTTTTCGGTGCTCCCCTTCATATGGAAGATCATGCCAAATGGGCTTGCCGCTGCGCCCTTCAGCACCTAGAGAAGCTTGAAGTGCTAAGAAAAGAGTATATTGCGAAAGGTCTACCACAGATCGATATTGGTATTGGCCTTAACACCGGGGAATGCTCGGTGGGCAACATGGGCTCTCAAACCGTGCGTAACTACACGGTGATGGGCGATACAGTGAACCTAGCTTCGCGTCTTGAAGGTATTAACAAAGAGTATGGGACTAAAATTATCATCAGTGAGTTCACTTTTGCCGAAGTGAAAGACAGCTTTACCGCTCGTCCAATTGACCGCGTGCGTGTCAAAGGTAAAAATCAGCCCGTTGAAATTTATGAATTGATCTGTGAGGGGCGCCCGACAGCGCTAAGACAAGCTCCTTTAGAAGCTTTTCAAAAAGGATACATGTCGTACTATCAAAAGGATTTTGTCTCGGCCATGGAGCATTTCAAAAAGGCTCATAGCGCAGAAACGCCCGACCCAACAGCCGAAATGTACATAGAGCGCTGCGAAGCTTATATTGCCACCCCTCCCCCTGCAGATTGGGACGGCGTATTCATAATGACCACTAAATAAAACGCTTAATAAGCGGTCTTATAATTTGCAAAGGGCCAGAACCCAAAGGTATGCTTTTTCGAGCAATATCATGGGTATCCGAGTATTTTTACTTCTTAGTTTTATTCTTCTTTCATCTCGTGGTTACGCACAACTCGGTGATGTGGGCGGCATTACCTTAAATGGGGATAACGTTTCACGGGATTACGACACTCGCACTGTGACTCTTGAAGGCAACGTGAAGATCACAATTGGTGATCAGACTCTGACTTGCGACAAAGCTTCCGTTAATTTGCAAAAGAACGAAGTGGTGGCTTCAGGCAATATTCTTCTCACTTCGCCAACGACTTCAATTCAAGCTACCAAGATGAGCTACAACTATAAAAATAAAACCGGTCAAATCGATGATGGTTTTGTTCAAGCCGGCCAAGTGGTCTTTGAAGGTAAAAAAGTCCAGAGAACCGGCGAAAACACGTATGTCGCTAAGGGCGCAAAATATACGTCCTGCACAACCTGCCCAGCGGCTTGGAGCTTCTCTGGCTCTGAAATAGATGCCGAAGTGGGCGGCTACGCCTATATCAAATATCCAGTTTTGCGAATTGCCGATTTTCCGGTTTTTATACTTCCGCGAATTTTGATTCCTCTTAAAACTGAGAGGCAAAGCGGTATTCTCGTTCCTTCTTTAGAATTCTCTTCTAAGGGTGGTGCGGCTGTGAGCCAAAGTGTTTTCTGGGCTATCAGCCCGAGCCAAGATGCGACCTTCACATTCACCCACTATGAAAAAAGAGGCCTAAAAACCCAAGGTGAATATCGCTACATGCTCAATGAAAATAGTTCGGGCATTTTACAAACGGCTTATTTGCGAGATCGCGCCTTCACTGAAGATGGGCGTTCGAATTCAAATGAAACAACAATGTACCGCTCATTCTTGCATTATAAGCATTATTACGAATTACCCAACGATATGATTCAAAGAACTAACTTGAACCTTGTTTCAGATCTTCGCTACCCGCGAGATTTTAGCGATGATTTAGATGGCCACGGCCAATCAGCCCTTGAAAATTCTATTTCACTGACAAAAAACTCTGAAACTCAGCACCGCAGTATTGAGGCGGCCTATTACATCAACCTATTACAATCAGACAGCCAATCGTCAAATGACCGCGCTGTTCACCGCTTTCCAGAAATCAATTACAATATTGCCGAACAAGAATTGGGTAACAGTGGCCTTTATGCCAAGTTTGATTTTAATTACGTCAATTTCTCGCGCAAAGATTTTAGTTATGACGATACAGAACTCACTAGCCCTGGCGTTAATACTTCTCGTCGTGTGAAAGAGGATAACGACGGCCTGTATGACCCCTCTACAGATTTTATTCGTACCGGCCATCGTATGATTATTGCGCCTTCAGTTTCCTATCCATTTCGTATAGGCCAGCTTTTCGACATAGTGCCAACAGTGACTTATAACGAAACTCAGTACCGCTTTAATGCTACCCCTGATGCCGGATCAACTTGCCCTCTAGATGTCGATGGCAATCAACTCGATTGCGGCCAGAATGCTGTTCGCCGTTACGTACAAACAGATTTAGCTTTAAGAACTAAAACGAGTATGGTTTTCGGCGTCGAGAGTCCCACAACTCATCGCTACAAACACGAAATCGTACCTGAATTTATTTTCTCAACTATTCCTTGGGTCGAGAGACCCAATCACGTTTTCTTCGGAGACTTCGAGAAGCAGCCTTACTCGCGTCGTGCCGAGCAAGTGACCAACGATGACTTTTACGGAACTTCAAAATTGCAGTTCGATTATAAAGATCGTCTCTTTGATAAACGCCTAGCGACTTTTGTGATCTCCAATCATTTGATTCGCAAACAATACAGTGGAGACGTCGCCAACTATAACAAGCTCGCCACCTTTCGCTTAAAGCAGTCTTATGATTTTAATGAAGAAAGCCGTGATGACCCACAACCTTGGTCGCCGATCAATGCACTACTTGATATTCGTGGTGATAAATTTGAAACCCATACCATCGCCGACTATTACCCTTATGGTAAGGTGACGAACTGGTCCACTCGTTTGCGTTACACAACGGAAATGAAAAATTTCGTTGAATTGACCTACACTCGAGAGCAATTCGTCGACGAGAAAAATGCCAACAGCCTCAGTAAAGAAATCGAAAATTACGGTTTTGGCACCGGCTTTAAACTTAAATATTTTGGCTTCGTCGGCCGCGCCAACTTCTCGGCCGTCACTCAGCTCTTTGAAGGCTGGGAGTACATTGCCACTGCTAAACCACCTGGCGATTGCTGGACGATTGATTTCAAACAAAGCGAAACCGTCGGTTACGATTTAACAACGAAACTGAATGTAAACTTTGAATTTGGCGGCGCGATCTAAGCGAAATACCTAAATTATTAGAAATTTAAAGTGAGGCCTAAACCTGGCGCCGATAAATGTGACTCGGCATCCATCGCTACCGACGGAAATACTGCGAACTCTGTTTTTTCAAGATTCTTAATCGAACGATTATAAACATTGTCAGGATTCAAGAGATCTTCTTCACGCTGCTCAAGCTGCTTCGGTAAATAATAAACTGTGTAGTAACCAAGAGCGATACCGGCGTAAAGACCTAATGAAGCACCACGCGCTACACGCTGTAAATTATCGCCTGGTTTATCGACAAAGGCGAGTGAGGCTGCGCCCACAAGTGTCCCCGCGAGCACACCGTATGTACAGCTCATGATAAATTCTTTTTCTGCGTTACCGCCACTTTGAGCCTGCGCTGAATGAGGCGTTATAAACGATGTCAAAATCGCTGAAACAGCTAATAAACTAATGACTGATTTAAGCCCACGGTTGTTCGATCTGAGTTGCATAAGATTAGTGTTACATAAACCCTAGCGCCCCGCAAATTCGATCAAAAATCGTCTAGTAAATTGACTGAACCATCTTGACCTGCCGCAGCAATCACCAGCCCCGCCTCGAGAGACTCCGAAGCCCGACGCAAACGTTGAAGCTGTCGACTAGAGACAATTCCATCATGAAAGTCGTCTCGGATTTTCTTCACTTCAATGACAAAAAGAACTCCGGCGCGATCACGAGCTAAAATATCAACTTCAGCATAAGGAGTTTTAAATCGCCGGGCAATAAGGCTCCAACCCGAGAGTTTTAAATATTCTGCAACAGCGTTTTCAGCTTCAACACCCGTTTTATGGAGCGAGTAACTCTTTAACGCCGTTGAAAGTGCGCCGGTGGATATTGGTCGGTCCGAGTTTTTTAAGCGCTTTTTTGTGCGTTCTGGTCGCGTAACCTTTGTGAACTTCAAATCCATAACCTGGATACTCTTGCGAAATTCGCACCAGCTCTTCATCGCGTTCAACTTTCGCGACAATCGAAGCCGCACCAATTGGTAAAGCCCGAAGATCGCCTTTAATCACACAGGTTTGCTGAATATCGAGAGTTTTTATTTTTTTGTTACCATCGATAAGTAAGTGACAGTCCGGCCACATGTCCGGCGCGATTTGAAGATTTTCAAAGGCTCGGTGCATGGCGAGCAGCGAAGCATAATGAATGTTTAATTCTTCGATTTCACGAACTGTTGCAAAACCGATTGCGAAAAGTAAGTTGTCGCGAATCAGAAGCGAAAGGTCTTTACGTTTGTGCGGCGATAAAAGTTTGGAGTCCGTCACATGACTTGAAATGGAGCGCGGTAGTTTTTGATTGCGCCGAATAAGTACCGCAGCCGCATAAACAGACCCGGCCAAACAACCACGACCTACTTCATCGAGACCGATGATGTATTCACTTTCTAGTTTTTTCCATGGAAATTTGCTGGCCTTAAAAGACATAACCCATTGTTGTTTTCAACAATGGGTTGGGTCAAATAAATATCTAAAATGTAATTGCGCGTAGAGAAAAGCGATTACGCCTTGTCTGGAGCAGCCTCTTCAGCTGGAGCTGCGCCGCCAGTATTTTCAACTGGAACAGCAACAGTTTTTGCTTTCAAGCGAGCGGCGCGACCTTTAAGATCACGAACGAAATAAAGACGTCCACGACGTGTTTTGCCTGAAGATACGACTTCAACTTTTTCAATAGCTGGGCTTGCGTACGGGAAAGTTCTTTCAACGCCAACGCCGGCAGAGATTTTACGAACTGTAAAAGTCTTACCGAGGCCAGAGCCTTGAGATTTAATAACTAAGCCGCTGTACAGCTGAGTTCTTTCTTTTTCGCCCTCTTTAATACGTACGTATACTTTCACAGTATCGCCAACATTAAAGTCTTCGAATTTTTTAAGCCAATTGTTTTTCTTCGCCATTTTAAGTGCGAAACTTTTCACGAAATCCATGTCTGCCTCACTTCACCATATATCTTCATCAAAGAAGCTAAAGTTGATATCACTGGCCCAGTAATCGGTCAAGAACGATACTGGCCGCCGAACGAACTGATAAATGCCTGTAATCGTCTGGAGACGACCCCTTAATAGGCTCTAAAACGTAGTCACATTGCTTTAGAACCGATGAGTGTAAGCCCCAACCTGTCCCAAATACAATTAAAGTCGGTCGAGGGTTCGGATTTCCTTCAGCCTCAGACCATATTTTCTCTCGCAGAGCCTTAAAAGTAATGCTCGGATATTCGTCCGAACTACGAGCCGAAGTGGCGATCAATAAGGGTTTAACCGGGTGGTCATCTAAAGCCCCCTCAAGCGTTTCAGCGGTGCGAACCATGCCGATGGCCGTTTTACGCATGGGATTGTGTTCGCTCCCTTCGCCAACGCGCCAATGATCAAGCACGCGGTGTACAAACATCAACTGTTCTTGAATACGATTGATAATGTAATAGCGCTCAATACCAAAAGAGCGCGAAGCTCGAGCAATATCGTGAATATCGAAATTTGTAACATTAGTGCAAATGATCTCGCCATTTTGATTGAGGCAAGGCCAATGAATAAGCCCAAAATTTACGGGTGGAGGGATTATCCCCTCGGTTGTCGTCTGCTTCATAAGCCCAGTGTATCTAGCTCGTCTTGCGAGACACCGCAAGTTGCAAGATCATTCTTGCCGATTTTCTGCGCGCGCTTTTGAATATCTTCAAAGGCCACTTTATCAGTGAGCAAATCTTGGCGACGGAGATAAGTCATAACAAGCGAGAGATCCTCACGCCAATTCGTAATTTTTTTATGGTCGCCCGAGAGTAAAATATCAGGCACCGACTGGCCAAAAAGTTTTTGCGGACGAGTGAAGCTGGCGCCCTCAAGTTGATTATTCGAAAAACTCTCAACCTGTACTGACTGGGCATTGCCAATCACGCCCGGAATAAACCGAGCCACAGTATCAACCACCAATAGAGCCGGAATTTCTCCGCCCGTTAGAATATAGTCACCTACTGAGATCTCTTCATCTACACATTCATTAATAAAACGCTGATCGATTCCACCATAACGCCCGCAAACTAATATGATAGGTGTCTCACGATACTTCTCAGCCCACTCTCGAGCTTTCTTATCTGTCCATGTCTGCCCTTGAGCCGACATATAAACCACGTGTGCCACGCCACCATTAGCCGCTTCAATCTCTTCGATGCTTTTACGAAGAGGCTCACCGAGCATAACCATTCCGTCACCGCCGCCGTAAGGGCGGTCATCTACAGTTTTGTGCGTGTCGTAAGCGTACGTGCGCGGAGTCGTCACCCCTAACTGAATATGATTCGACTTCACCGCTTGAGCCACTAGGCCGCTGCTAGTGAGCGCCTTAATCATTTCAGGGAAGATTGTGACGATATGAAATTTCATTGTTGAATCTTGAGATCATCCAAGTTTTGCGCCGGAACGATTTCACCTAAGAGGCCCATCGGTACATTCATACGAACCTGACGAGCTTCAAAATCAATTTTTTCAATAAGCGGTTTTACAAAAGGAATCATAAAGAGACCACCTTCATGGCTGACCTCAAGTAAATCTTGAAAGCCATTCGACGAAATACCCACAACTACTGCGACTTTCAGTGTATTTGTATCGATCACTTCAAAGCCCATGATCTCGCGAAGGTAAATATCTTCGCCTTCTTTAGCCACAAGCATGTCTGAGGGAATATGAACGCTGTAGCCCTTTAATTTTTCAGCCGGAGTACGATCAGTAAGACCCATCTTTAAGATCAAACCGTCTTTATGAGGAGAAGCCTCTTCAACCTCGAATTGTTGAACTTCAGATTCGTCCGGAGAAACTAAGTAACCCACGGTAAAACGATCAAGCCAGTCCGCTCGCCCGGCAAATAAGCGCACAAAAAGCTCACCCTTTAAACCATGGGCGTCTTTAACTCGTCCGACTTCGAAAAACAGGTTTTGATCCATAAATCCCTACGCGCGAGCAAATGCTCGCTTTAGCCGCTAAAATGCCAGCTAGGCTAACGCGATGCAAGATATTTATGGTTTTTAAGACTGGAGACGTATTTATTCAACGATTTCGAGGACACTTCTCTTATGAAGTTTAGTGCTCGCAGCATTTAAAATAGTGCGCATAGAGCGCGCTGTGCGGCCTTGTTTGCCGATCACTTTACCAAGATCTTCTTTAGAAACTTTTAGTTCAACTACAGTCGTTTGCTCGCCAACGATCTCGTTAACTTCAACTTTATCTGGGAAGTCCACTAGCGCTTTAGCCATGAACTCCACTAAATCTTTTAAACTTTCAAAATTATTCATGTCGTTACTCACAGGTTGAGGGTTTTCTCTTTAGGCGCGAGAAAAACTACGCTTTTGCAGTAGGAGCCGCAGAAAATTTGCGGATCAAGCTACGAACACGCTCAGAAGGTTGTGCGCCTTTTTTAATCCAAGATTCAATTTTATCGAGTTCAAGGTGTAAGCCTTTTTCTTTTCCACGTGGGGTCGGATTAAAATGTCCAACAACTTCGATGAAACGCTTAGTTGCATGGAATTTTTTGTCCGCAACTGTAACGCGGTATTTCGGTTCGTGCTTTGTACCAACTCGGGCCAATCTAATAACTACCATTTATATCTCCTATAACGGACGTCAGTTCTACATCCTCTAAACTAAAACTTCAAAAGAAATTCTAAAATAATCGTCCGGGGCCGCCCATTTTCATGAAATTGGCCATCATTTTCTGGGTTTGCTCGAACTGGTTCACAAATTTATTGACGTCGGAAACCTGAGTCCCAGAGCCACTTGCGATACGTAGACGCCTAGAACCATTAAGGAGTTTGAGGTTATTACGTTCCTGCATGGTCATCGAGCTGATGATCGCTTCTATCTTCTTCATTTCTTTCTCAGGCGGGACCATATTCTTTACATTTTTTAACATCTGACCCATTCCAGGGAGCATTCCGAGCATGCTTTCGATGCCGCCCATCTTCTTCAGCATATGAAGCTGCTTCAAGAAATCGTCGACGGTGAACTTATTCTTCGCCATCTTCTTCATCGATTCGCGAGCGTCTTTTTCGCTAACCAGCTCTTGGGCTTTTTCGACAAGACTTAAAATATCGCCCATATCTAAAATACGAGACGCTAAACGATCAGGGTGAAAAATTTCTAGGGCCGAAACTTTCTCGCCCACACCTAAGAATTTAACCGGCACTCCCACTGTTTCGCGAATACTGAGAGCCGCGCCACCGCGGGCATCGCCGTCCACTTTAGTAAGCACTAAGCCTGTCAGCTGCACGCGCTGGTGAAAACCTTCGGCCACATTAACGGACTGCTGCCCGAGCATGGCATCTGCAACCAATAACACTTCTTTTGGATTGGCGATTTTTTTAAGCTGATCAAGTTCAGCCATGAGCTCTTCATCAATTTGAAAGC
Organism: uncultured Pseudobdellovibrionaceae bacterium; assembly: GCA_964360255.1. Classification (GTDB taxonomy): domain Bacteria; phylum Bdellovibrionota; class Bdellovibrionia; order Bdellovibrionales; family UBA1609; genus CAYHVK01. The sequence continues at coordinate 61,586 of CAYHVK010000012.1, forward strand.
GACCAGCTGTATCGAGAATCAAAACTTCGATCATTTCTTCGGCCGCCCATTTCAAGGCGCCAGACATTAAATTGGCGGGAGACTTTTCGGCCGGGTTGGTATAAATCGGCAGACCGTTTTGTTTCGCTAAAATTTCAAGCTGCTCTTGTGCGGCCGGGCGATAAACGTCGACAGAAACGAGTCCGGGCTTTTTCTTTAATTTCTGCCGAATGTGAAGAGCAAGTTTAGCACTACTTGTCGTTTTGCCGGCACCGTTAAGGCCCACCATCATAATTACGGCGGGTTCTCCGGGTTTGGATTTTTTAAGATCAAGCTCAGTGGCTTCACCGCCCAAAATTTGCACGAGCTCATCATGAACGATTTTAGTAAATTGCTGACCGGGCGAAACAGCGCCGAGAACATCTTGGCCCAAGGCTTTGGCTTTTACACGATCAAGAAATGTTTTAACGACCTTAAAATTTACATCGGCCTCGAGCAAAGCCATGCGAATTTCGCGAATGGCCTCTTCGATATTGGTTTCAGAGATGCGGGCTTGGCCCTTTACTTTTTTAAGAGTGTTTAAAACTTTTTCTGATAAATTATCAAACATATGAAAATCCTAAATTAAAACTACCAGCGAATAAACGAAGCTCTTTTCAGGCTGAAGTAAGCTGTTACATAGAGAACGACCATTGTGATGCCAGAAACAGCTAAAGCCAAAAGAGGGTCTACATCTGAAATGCCCAAAAATCCATATCGCACGCCATTAATGAAGTAGACGAGCGGGTTCAGCGCTGCTACCGAGCGCCAGAATGGATGTAGGGATTCAATTGAAAAGAAAACCCCACCAAGATAAATAAGCGGCAGAAGAATAAAACTATTCACTGCGGCCAGCTGATCGAAGTTTTTCGCCCAAAAAGCCGTTGATAGACCTAAAAAGGCAAAAGCGAGGCCGCCGAAAATTAAAAATACCGTGAGTATCAACGGATGCTGGATGCCCAAAACTAAACCTTCGCTAAAATAATAAAAGACTTCGGCGACCACTAAAGTCACAAAGCCGACGAACGCTCCTCGAAAAAGACCACCTACACCCATGGCCCATAGAATTTGCTGATTGGTAATCGGTGCGATTTTTAAATCTTCAAGGTCGCCAGAGAATTTTGAAATCACAATAGAGCTGGATGAGTTTTGAAAGGCGTTATTCAAACAACCCATCATGACTAAACCCGGAATCAAAAATGCCAAATATGAAACACCAGAAGTTAAAGTGATGTGCGAACCTAAACTCACGCCAAAAATCAGCAAATACAGACTGGCCGTGATCATTGGGGTCAAAACCGTTTGCACGGCGACTTTCATAAAACGTTTAATCTCGCGTTTGATCAAAGTGAAAAATGGAACCCAAACTAGGTTGGACGGTCTTGCGGTACTCATGGGAGAGCCTCAGTGCTTTTGGCTGGATTGTTTTTTTCATTCAGTAAACGACGCACAGCTGTTTCGAGCTTGCCGTCTTCGATCGAAAGATCATCGATTTGTAGCGGGTCTATTTTATTTTTTTCTAAATACTGACCCAAAGCTTCGCCGCTTTTCATTGTATAAGTTTTGTAATCCTCTTGGCCGTGGAATTTGATTTTCAAAGTGCGATCTGTCAGACCCCGAATCAAGCTTTGGGTTTTATCGAGAGCGACGATTTCGCCCCGGTTGATCACGGCCACACGATCGCAAAGCTCTTGTGCCTCTTCAAGATAGTGAGTGGTGAGAAGAACTGTTACGCCCTGCTGTTTTAATTTTTGCACGAACTTCCAAAGATGAGAGCGAAGCTCGATATCAACGCCGGCTGTTGGCTCGTCAAGAAGAAGTAAGCGTGGCTTGTGGACCAAAGCTTTGGCAATCATCAAGCGGCGCTTCATGCCGCCTGAGAGCTGCTTCACTTTCTTTTCACGGTGCTCGAAAAGTTGCAGCTCATGTAGAAGTTCTTCGATGCGTTCTTTATTATTGCTGATACCGTAATAGCCAGATTGGAATTCTAAAATTTCATAAATCGAAAAGAAGCCGTGGTTCACCACTTCTTGCGGAACAATTCCAACCTTAGATTGGGCTCTTTGCGTGGCATCGCCCACTTTTTCGCCAAAAATACTAATTTGACCCGAAGTGGCTTTTTCTAAAGTGACGACGCATGAAATAATCGAAGTTTTGCCGGCCCCGTTAGGGCCTAATAATCCGAAGATTTCGCCTTCTTGAAGTTCAAGGTTAACGCCGTTAACGGCTTTGACTGGACCATAACTCTTAAATAGATTTTCGATAAGGAGCGGTTTATTCATATTTAAACTATATACCTAGGCTTCGGTCCGTTGTCGGTAAGCAAAGTTCGATTTTGCTGTGCATAAAAACCTGAAATGCCGATAAGCCTGTATGACTGAAAAAGCACCTCAAATGGTCCCAGTACCGATTAGCGAATTTGTAAGCGGCGCAACTGTGCCCGTCGACCTTTTTGTTAAGCTGGGCGAAGATAAATTTATTCTGGTGGCCAAAAAAGATTCTAAAACGGCGCGCGATCAACTTGAAACTTATGAAAGCAAAGCCGTGTTTTATATTTGGGTGAAAAAAGGTGATTACAGCACCCTTGTAAAATCAAATCTCACCATTGCGGGAATTATCGTTCGCCATGAAAGCTTAGATACAAAACAAAAAACACATGTTTTGACCAATGCTGCGGGCCAAGTTTTTCGTCAACTCGATGAAATGGGCATCAATATGGAAGCTTACGCGCAAGCGAAACAAATTGTTGATGCCACTATCTGCTTAGCAGAAGGTCACAAAGATTTATCTGAACTTTTCGCCGCTCTTTCTGATGTTTCAGATCATTTATTAAAACACTCAATGGCCGTTTGCGCCGTGAGCACTTTGATTGCTCAAACAATGAAATGGGATTCTCGTGCGACAATTGAAAAAATCGCACTGGGAGCATTACTGCATGACATTGGCAAAAAAGCATTGCCCGCTGATTTACTTAATAAACCAAAAGCAAAAATGACTCATGAAGAAACTCAGATTTATGAATCCCATACCTTTAAAGGTATGCAAATGCTTTTAGGTTTAGGAATTGTTCCGGATGACGTCATCGCTATCGTTTACGAACATCACGAAAATGCTTTAGGCATGGGCTTTCCACGAAAACTTAGAAACTTAAAAATGCATCCTCTGGCGCGCATAGTAGCTCTTGCTAATGAATTTGTTGATTTAGTTATGGCAAATCCGAATTGCGCTGCACCCAAGACTCCCCGCGAAGCTTTGATCACCATTGAAACTACAATGGGTCAGCCTTTTGCTAAAGATGTCTTTAAAGCTCTCACTCACGTTGTGACGAAAGCTTATCTCGAAGGCGCGGCTTAATCCGCTTATGCCCCGCAAATTTTTTTGCGTGGCAGATCTCCCGTCCAGAAAACCTTCTAATAAAATTTAAGACGATCTGACCAAGGCACTACCTTTGCAATTCATCTGGTTAACAGGGGGTTCTATGTCACGCTCAACTCGTCCAGTCCGAACATTTATCGCGGTCTCTTTATCGCTGATTCTCTCTAACGTCCCAGCGGTCGCTGCACAGGTCACCGTCCGAGGCGAAATGATCTCAACCAGCTCAGTGGTTGAGCAGCTCACAGAGACTGAGTCTCGTCAAAAAGTAGCGAATTATTTAAAACGCGATGATGTCAGACAAGCTCTTGCTAAGCGTGGGCTTTCAGAAAGCGAAATTACCACTCGCCTGGCCTCACTTTCTCATAAAGAAATGCAGCAGCTGCAAACTCAGCTCGATCAAGCTAAATACGGCGGTGATGTTCTTGTCACAGTCTTGTTAGTTGTACTTATTATTTTCTTAATTCAAAGAATTTAGGCTTATGAAAAAGGGTTTTCTTTTCTTAATGCTGATCTACCTCGTGGCCTTAACCGGCACACTTCTCACCTCAGGCTGCGCTTCGAAAGCGGTGCAGTCTGAAGCTTTATTAAAATCTGATCGCCATAATTTTCCGCCTTCATATAAGGTGATTGATGTACCGTATATCGAGCAGAAAGCCGCCCAGTGCGGCCCGGCCACCTTAGCCATGGCTATGCAGCACGCCGGCTACCTGACCAGCGCTGAGCAAGTGGCTCCGCAAGTGATGACCCCCGATAAGAAAGGAACTCTTCAGCAAGATATGATTTCGGCGAGTCGCCGGAATGGTTTGATGGCGGTTCAAATTGAGGGCCTTGAAACTCTGCTGGCCGAAATTTCTCATGGTCACCCAGTGATTGTTTTTGAAAATCTCTCAACGAAATGGCTACCGAAATGGCATTACGCTATTGTTTACGGCTACGATCTTGATCAGCAGACCGTGACAATGCACTCAGGGCCAGAGCGAGAAAAAGTTTGGAATATTAAAAAGTTTGAGCGCTCGTGGATGCTGGGAGATTATTGGGGCTTAGTCGTGATGCCTCCAGATGAAGTGGCTTTTAATGCAGGTGAGCTGGCGAATTTAGTGGCCGCTGCCGGACTCGAGCAAGCTGGCAATACTGATCAAGCTCAACAAGCCTATGAAGCCATTCTCACCGTATGGCCCAAAAGCTTAGGGGCCCTTATTGGCCTGGGCAATATCGCCTATGCCCGAGAAGATTATCATCTGGCTGTTTTTTATTTAAAAAGGGCTCAGCGCTATCACCCTGAATCATTGGCCGCGAGCCATAATTTAAAGGTGGCCGCCAAGGCAGCGAATATAAAGCTGGCTGTGCAATAATTTATTTCATGTGCGTAGAAAGTACCCTAAAAACCGCGCTCATTATGAGCCTCGGGTGAGGATAATTTTCCAAAGATTGACGGTGCCAACCGAAAGCCTTATTTTCTTGATCCATGAGCCGCAAACCTTTTATTCACATCTCAACGTTTTATAAGTTTTTTGCCATCCCAGCAGATAAGGTTGAAGCTACTAAAAAGACAATTCTTGATTACGGCTCACAACTCGGCATTCGCGGATTATTTATTATCGGCACCGAAGGCGTGAACGCTACATTCTGCGGCCCGACAACAGCTGTAACCCAATTTAAAAATGACTTCCCTCACCTTGTTGGCTCTGGCGAAATTCTATTTAAAGACAGTTTCGCTGAGAAATATGCTTTTCATAATTTAAAAGTTAAAGTGCGTGAAGAGATAGTGACGCTAAGCCGCCCAGATCTCGTACCAAAAGAAAAAACTCATCGTCACTTAAGCCCCGCCGAGTGGCATAAAGCTCTTCAAGAAGAAGGCGTTAAAATTATCGATACCCGTAACTCTTTTGAGTACGATGTTGGTCATTTTAAAGGAGCCGTAGACCCTAAGACTGAAGAGTTCAGTGAATTCCCGAATTATCTACGTGAAGCCGAAGCCAAAGGCGAAATCAAAAAAGATCAAAAAGTTTTGATCTATTGCACCGGCGGAATTCGCTGCGAAAAAGCCATTCTAGAAATGGAAGAACAAGGCTATAAAAATGTGTACCAGCTTGATGGTGGTATTTTAAATTACTTAAAAGAATTCCCTGAGCAAGGTTTTGAAGGCGAATGTTTCGTCTTCGATTACCGCGTAGCTGTTGATCAACACTTAAAGCCCACAGAAAAATTCAGACTTTGCCCTCACTGCGGTCAGCCCGGAACGGTTCCGACAGATTGTATCCAGTGTGGTGTTAACGAAATCGTGTGTCAGCCTTGCCTAGATAAAGAAGATCAGTTTAAGACTTGCTCTAAAAATTGTGCCCACCATTTTCGCATGGGCCACAAGACAACGCGTATCCATAAAGATGCCTTTCGCCGCCGTATGGCCCTCGATACACCTGCGCAGCATCAGCCGCAGAAGATTTAACCATACCCTGGCAGTGCTTACATCCTCTATTGCGAATATCTTCGCTAATATCTCTAATATAATGGAGCTGACCACCCTAAAAAGTGGTCGCCCTTTTGCTCATATATCACTCGGTAATGAATTACTTATCGCGGCTGTTGAATTAATTGCATCTGAGCCCTCTTTTTAGCGAAGAAGGCCGCAAAATTCGTCAGTTTGTATGGAGAGTATATATGTTAGCTGTACGTCAAATTTTATTAGCCTTCACGGTCTTTGTTAGCGCCCTACAAGCGAATGCACAAGCTTTCGAAACCGATCTGGGCGATATTTTGTCTCCTGAAGAAATAGCTGAAGAGCTTGGCTTCGAGCAGCAACAGAGCCTTCGCCGAAACATGTTCTGGAATAGCTCAGCTCTAAACCCACGCCTTCACGTAATTATTAATAAAGCGAATAAAGGCACAGCCACAGATGCTCAAACCTTAAAAGCTTATTTAGATGGAACGTTAGTTTATAAATTTAAAGTATCAACAGGCGCAGAGACACGCGTTCAAACGACAAGCGGCAAATGGAGCAATCGTCGCACTTCAGCGGGTGTATTCAGAATTTATTTAAGAAGCCGTCATCACGTCTCAAAAACATGGACAGGTGCCAGCATGCCCTTCGCCCAATTCTTCAACGGCGGAATTGCAATGCACGCAACGACTCCTGATCACTACCATGAGTTAGGTCGCAGAGCTTCTGGCGGATGCGTAAGACTTCACCCAACAAATGCAAAATTAATGTGGGAACTTGTAGGTAAAATCGGAGTCGAAGAAACTCTAGTCACAGTTTACGATGGAACATATCAACAACATCCATACGGTATGGCTGGAGACAAACCACTCATCACAGAAAAAGACATCAATAACGCTCTGGGCTCGCAAGTAACTCCGACACCGGCACCGACAACTCCAGTTCCCGCTCCTTCCCCAGCTCCTGCTCCAAAAATAGAACAGCCGCAATACCCAGCATGGGGCGGTAAGACTCCCGAACAACTTGAAGAAGAGCGCGAAGAGGCTGAAGAGCAAGCTGAGAAAGAAAGAGAAGCTGTTCGCGAAGCCAACAAAGAACAGCTCCGTCGCATTCAAAAACAAAACAAACATCATAGAAATAACATTTAATCGACCTGAGCAGGGTTATTCACCGAATAACCCTTGACCAAAAACCCTCCCGGCCTTACCTTACCGCCTCGTCAACGGCGCTAATAAGCGATGTCGCGGGGTGGAGCAGCCTGGTAGCTCGTCGGGCTCATAACCCGAAGGTCGTCGGTTCAAATCCGGCCCCCGCAACCAATTTTCGGTCTTCGTAAATTGGATTTAAAATCAAAAATCACAGCTTAAACGTAAACATCAACAATCAGTCAGTAATTTATTAATAACACTACGGAAAGTTCAATTTTCCGCTCAAGTTTTTATACTTTTTCATGAGTTTTGAAATGCAACGAAATGGACTGAAATGGCTGCACGGTGGCTGCAAAAAGCTACCGCAGCTTTTTTTGGTCGAAAAAGTGGCTGCAAAAAATGGGTGTAGCCACTCTACTAGCCTGCTTAAGCAGTTGGTGCCCCAGAACCGTTTCTGCTCAAGCATATTCAAACTCACATTAATTCGAATTAGGAGAGCTTTTCCAAGAATATTTCCTAGCGCTTGCAAGCAGACAATTATGAAGCAATAAGACACCTAACTTATTCAAAACTCTATTAGCCAAAACTAATATAGTTTATTCATTGTTATTCTTCGTCTCGTCAATTACAGTTTGTACAACCCTTAAAGCGATGAGCATACATGGCAGAAACTAAAAGAGACTCAGATTTAGGTGAAAATCCGCCCACTTCTCCAACTGAAATTCTTGAACTCGCTGGTTTCATAAGTGCTGTTGCCTACTCCTACACATTAGGGACCTTCCACAACATTGGCATCCCTTACTACCCTGACTTTGCTGACTCTTTTGCACATTATACGTCTACGCTTTTTCTAGCACCAATTAGTGCGATGGTTTTCTGGTTATTTGACGGACAAAACTTCTGGCAACTCACTCTAGTATTCATTTCGATGACAGGCATATTTTTAGGTTTTAACTATGTCCAGAGGCATTGGTTAAAATCTAGAAAATCTGCGATAGACGTTTCAGTGCCAATAATTTTGATGCTACTGCAGACGGCTTTAACAGTATATTTCGGAACAAAAGAGCTTAGCCAAACATTTACGGATATTAGATGGTTTGGGGTTTTTCTTTTTTCAATTGCCGTAAGTCATATGGCTTTAATTGTTTACTATTTCAGGTCTCCGAAAGCAAAAGCCAGACCGCTTATGGTCATCGGATTCACAGCCTTAGCTTGCATCTCTTCTTATTGTATAACCAGAAGCCATTCCGGCAATTTTTTCAGCTTTGATGCCAAAATTAAAGTGAAGGATGGTGACGATGCTGTCAGACTCGTTTGGGCAGACTCTGATAACATCTTCATTGCTCGTTGCCCAGAAACCAAAAGTTGGAAGTTGGAGGGATACTCAAGTGGCACGCTTTTTCATACTAGCTACCTTAACGATATCTATCACCGTGGAATTTGCGATGAAGTTTTCAGAAGCAAACGCCGCGGAAAATCCGAGCCAGCCAAAAGCAACAATAACTAGCTATAACTTTTGTAGAATTAAGTCCAATGGGGATATTATTGAGGGAAGCGCTTGTAAAAATGATGGCAAAGTAACAACGCTTACTCCTTGCGGCAGAAAAGTAGCTTGCAGAATTGCCGGAGAAGCAGAAAAATTAACATCTAGTCCTTGCGAAACGGGCTTACCTTACTCACAAGCCTCAATTGAAACGAAAGAAATAGTGGCTGACTGCAAATAGTTATGTATGTCGTATGAATTCACACGACATACTTTTAGCGAGCAGACACTTGCCAAAAATATTACTGTAGAATGTCGCTGTTCACGACAATCCATAAACTCCTTAAACTAAATCCCCTCAACGCCAATGAGTAAAGCGAGAAAATACTCTTCCCTTCGATTTTGCATCCAGCGATCCAGTCATCGTCATAATCGAAGTACTTGCCATCAACTCTTGTAATCTCATAGCCTGCAAATACACCATACTCATAGATAACCCTTGATAATGATTTTAAGTGACTGCACTGGCCCTTGGTCGCATTTTTTCAATTCGCTTTCTCGCTACCACAGAGGCGGACTCTGCAAAAGCTCAGAGCGAGTCAAAATACCTTCTATCACTAAACAAATTTAGCTTGTGTTCCGAATATATTATTGAAATGTTTCGTAATTTAATCGGATTTCAAAAATGGAGATACCATGCGATTCTTATATATTTTCGTAATGATTGGATTAGTGGGTTGCGCTGGAAAATCAGTACGACAGGAAGACGTAGAATCATGGAAAGGCGTCCAATTCAGCGAATTGGAATCTCATCCCGTATATTCCACCATGGAATTGAAAAAAACTGAGCTAAGCACAGGTGAAACACTATACGATTATGTAAACTCCAACACACATCAAACTCAAAAAAGTTGCTTTACTAACGCTTATGGCTACACGTCTTGCTCTGGCGGCGGAATGCAAACTGTGAAGTGCAATCACCAGTTTTTTGTTAAAAATAATGTTATCGTAAAATATCGACCACTCGGAGTCTGTTATACTGACTGCTCGAGGCGCCCAGAATCACGAACGTGCAAAAAGTGATGCACTAAGCGATGGATTTTAAAAAACGCATCAAGGGTGTTATTACACAATCACTAGTACAAGCCATTCTTAATGATGTGAAGTACCGTGTTATGCCTCTTGGCATAGAAGAAGTTATACGGGAACTTAATACGCTTAGCGTAGACGAGTACCACCAGATGTCTTTGCCCCAAAGTCTTCGCAAATTGCCTGATTTTTTTGTAACTACAGCTGACCAAAAAGTAGGATGGCTTCTCGAAGTTAAATATAGAAAATGTTGGGATGACTCAGTCAAAAATGATCTTGGTTTGATTTTACAAGAACAAGTTAAGCTCTGGAGTCCGCTCCATATGGTTCTATTTGTCGGCGAACCCGCAAGACAGAATGACACGCCAGCATCATTCATTGGCACATGCAAACTCGTCATCGAAGAAGGACGACTTGGTATATTGAAAAAAGTGAATGGTGGCTTCAGTAAAGATAAAATGGAATTCATTCCCTGGTCTCGTGTATATTGGTCACACTTCAATAGATTTCAAGATACCTTTCCTGGCGTAACAGACTCATGGGAACAGGAAACTCTAATCAAAACCGTGCGGATGATGAAAAGCCTGTACGATCTTTAGGATGCATCGTATTCACTCGCATCGGCTATTAACTTGCCGACTCTTGTAGCGACAAAATGTAAAATATCTTTGGCTCATTTTAGCTAGTTTTACTAGGGAGTGGCCAGCTCAGTCAGTTTTTTCGCGATGTTCATCATTGAATCTTCCGCTGTACTCAAGCCGCTTCTCGAGCCCAAAAGTGGGCTTACATTACGAAGATCTTCGTATGTAGTATTATGTACAATGGGCACTAAAAGGTCACGCGCTAATAAAGCAGAGAGCTCCTTTTCAGCGATGCCAGCAGATCTCACGCGTTCAAGAAACGCAGGAGTGACTAGAACAATACCAATACGCGAATTAGCCAAACCTTTATCAATCTCACGGAGAAGGCCCGAGCCAAGAACAACGTCTTTCTCGCTGAACCAAACCGTAACGTTCATCGATACAAGCAAGTCGTACAATTCTTTTGCTGACTCATTTCGATCATCCCATGCGTGACAGAGAAAAATATCTCGAAGATCAGGCACCGTAGCTAGCTTCTCAAAATTCTCACGCACCGGAGTGAGCGTTTTCACTTCTGCAGTCGTGTAAACGACCGTTGATCCTGAACGAGACCAGCGCGGCCGAGAGCTTGTGGTAGTCGAGCTGCTTCGTGATGAAGAATAAGTTGGCGCGGGGGTGTACGATGGACTGTAAGAATAAGAGCCATAGCTTCGGCCACGGCCACCGCACGCTGGACAATCTGCGCGCGCGCCAGAACTACGATGACCTCTTGAGGGGGCTGTGCATCTTGCCATAACAGTTAAGATACCCTTTACCAGTGTGGTTCTCAAGGACTGCTGCAAAGCGACTACAGCCGCGCCAATAGCTTTTAATATGCTTGTGATGAATTTTGACTGCGATAGAATTGTCTATGGTTCGCCACGCTATTCTCTGCAAAGATCTTTTTTACGATACAGGCATCCTCAACAACGTCTTTAAGAAGAAGACGCCTGAGCGAGAACAAAAGTTTTGGTCGTCCCTCGACAAGTTGAACTATTTTATAAAAAAAGCACCCTTAACGATGTGTACAACCCAAACATTGCTTGAGCTAGTTGGTATTCCTGACAATAAAAGAGACATACTAAGTTGCGACCAAAAAATTCGAGACTCTGTTAAGAACTCAATACTGAAAATGGATTTTAGTAACGCAAACCAAGGGCTTGCAAATTTATTTGATTATTTGATTCGCGAATACAGCAACTCAGAGTTGTACAATGCTGAAAATTTATTGAAACTTTTAAAAAATGAGATGCGCTATGGCACCGATTACAGAAACTCAATTGCAGCGATATACGAAAATAACCTTAATGATAAGGCCGCTATTGAATCCCTCTATAAACGCTTTGCATTCAATTCGATCATTAACTTCCCCTATCAAGAATTAGGCTTATCAAAAGAAAATTTGAAAAAGATCGATCTTAGTCTTCTAAGCACAATGCGAAAAATGATTACCGAAGACTACATCGGATATTCATTCGCTTCAGCTGGTGATCGTTGCCTGCGTCTCGCCTCTGAACTGACAGGTCAGAAGCTTGAAAAAATATATGAAATCGGTGAAATGGGCGTCGATGCCGAAATTATGCACTACGCACTAGTTGGCAGTCATCAAGGCGGACAACTGAACGAGGTCGCTGTTTTTACCTGCGAAAAACTAGAGAAGTGGAAGAAGCGAATTCACCGTTACGGTGGTTTTTTGGCCTACCTACTTGAAAATGCAAATGTTTGTCTTTACCCAGGGGTTATTTATTTCGTTAATCCAAGCACCGGAGAAATTGAATCCTATCTAAACGTGTACGATGAATTGAAGTCAGACCCGACGTGTTCATTTATTTTTCATCAAGACAGAGCAATTTGACATAAAGATGATATTAATTGCTGGCCTAATCATTTTTGCTGAAACCAATTCGATCTGACTGAGACTCGAGTCTCACTGGAGCGCGGCGTTGTGAGACTGTCTCTGAGACTCGTGAGACTCAAGCCCAAATTTGAGACTCATGGGTTTTTTAAAAATCTATTTACTGTCCAGCACTTAACAACATTTTGGAGTCTCACGCAGCCCTGGCATGGGCTTGCAATATAGAGTCTCAAACCCTTTCAAAGGAGATTTATGGGTAAAAGAATGAGACTCAACCTAGCCGATGAAGCTTGCGAGCTTCTTAACACTTATACGACCGAGGCCAATGCAGGCTTTAAACAAGGCCGCATTTCAAAAACAGATGTGCTTAACGAAATCATCTTATCGACTAAAGTTGAAATAGATGGGCTTCGAGCGAAACACATAGATGTCCGCAAATCACTGCGTTTATTGTCAGAAGAAAAACAAATCGATGTTCACTCAGCACTCCACGCACTCATCGAAATAAAAAATCAGAGTGCCAAAGCCAATCGACGAGAGACCAAAAAGATATAGAGCTTACCATATAGCAAACTACTAAAAATTTCGTTTCAACTTTTACACTTTTCTTAAACGAATCAATTAATTACCAGGGGCCTCCCGTTAACATCGCCGTCTCTAAAGGTCCGTGACTCCACTCCAACAACATCTGGTGATGTTTTATGTTGAAGTGGAGTCACGGACACGACGACGAAGTTAACGGGAGGATAATTTTAATAAGGAATGAAGAATGACACAGAGGAAGACAGAAGAAGATATTTATAGAAAGCCTGAGCTAGAAGATTTAAGATCAGAGTGCAATTTATTGATCTTTGAAAAAAGAATAGCTCATGAACAAGATAGACTTGAGCGGCTGATTGCTCTTCCGACAACGACAAGGAGAGTATAATGCCGCAAAAAATAATTTTAGATAACGGAGTCGAAACACTCCAAATTAACGTATCTGTACGCTGTAAAGATCATCCTGGTGGTAGAGTTCAGCTCAAGAGACGGTACAAGGGGGTCACTTTAGGTTCCCCTCGGGCCCAGTCGCTTGAGCGCGCGTTACTTCAGGAAGCTAATCAAGAAAAGGCGCAAAGAGAGACTCAAGGTAAAACTTGGGAAGTTCTTTTGGATCTTTATGAAGTTCACACTGCACCCTTAGCTCGCAGTGGCGAATGGTGCCAGAGCCGACAAACTTTTGATGAAGCCATTCGGTCTTTAAGAAAATGGACGACACCTTGGTATGACGAAGTCGCAGCAAGAATTGGGTCTGGTGATGTGACGAAGCTGCTCCACCGCATGAAAGAAGATGGGTGCGCTGAAGCGACTCTTCAGAAGATGCGGGCCGATGTGAAGAAGGTCTTTGAATTTGGTTTCATGCACGAACACGTTCGCGGCATGAGACAAAGCCCAACCGTTGGAGTGACAATTAAATCTCGCAAAAGAATGCGGACTGAAATTCTTCGGGACGATGAGATTGTTAAGCTTCTCTCTTACGCCCTCCAGTATGAACCCGTTTGGTATTTTATTTGGGCCTTCGCAGTTTATACAGGTTGCCGAAACGGAGAGCTCTACGCCCTTAAATGGTCAGACATTAACTTCAAAGAACGAATGATTACGGTACAACGCTCGTACAACAAAAAGTTCAAAGAAGAAAAATGCACAAAGACCGGAGAATGGCGACATGTCTCGATCTGCGAACCACTTTGGGAGATCGTTCAGCAACTGAAAGACCGTCATGACCACGATGTCGCAAGAAATGAATGCAATCATGTGGGTTACGTTCTGCCGCGACCAGGGCGATGGCAAAACGGCGAACAAGCCAGTAAGCTCAGACAATTTTGTGAAGAAATAGGCATTACGCCCGTCTGCTTTCACACTTTAAGAGCCTGCTTTGCAACCGAACTGCTCAAGCGTGGAGTTTCAGTGCCCGCTGTAATGAGGGCCGGAGGTTGGACGACGATAAAGACGATGATGCATTATGTGCGACTCGCAGGGGTCGATGATAAAGGCATCACTGATCCGCTGGATTACAGATCAAAAGACCCGACAGAAGCCAATAAAACGCTCATGGCCGCTGTGGGCGACAAGTTTAATGATGTTCATGAAGCTGTGGTGATTCCGCTAAAAGCGCGGAATTATCCGCATCGGTGGAGGTAGTGGCTTTACAGCTACTACCTGGTTTTTAAAGGCTCTAAGCCCTTAAAATGACTTAAAACCGCTAGATGCAACCAATTTTCGATTCGCAGAATTGGTAAAAAACAGAAATCACTAAAAATGCTAAACACTTAAAATCACTGAGAAGAGCTTCGCTCGCTCAAGTTCGACATTTCGCCAAATTTCACGAAATTTCGGCGGTTTGCTACTTCGATGCTACTTTTTTGCTACACGCTTGCTACTTGCGATTCGGGTTTTCTCGAAGGGATATGGCACAGCGGCTGCAACGTATTGCCTGTTAGCGCTAGAGTTCAACGTCTTCTTTCTGTTGTACAGACGATGCCCTTTTGCGGCTCTTTCATTGAAACTTATAAAGGGTTTACTTATGAAAACATTGAACAAAATTGTAGCTCTACAACTTCTAGCTGTTCTAGCCCTAAGCCAATTTGGCTGCGGCAAATCCAAGTCAAAGGGTAGCGATCATACTGTACAAATCCGAATCAAGCCCCGTACCTCTGATCAGGCCCAATATACGGCTAGCGAACCGTTGGCAACTGACGCGCTCACCGACGACCGTAAAGCACTCGCAGAAAAAATCAATAAAGGCGAAGCTGTTAGCTTTAGTGAAATCACTGAATTATTTATTTTGGATCATGCTGACGAATTTATTCGCCTAACCAACACCGATAAAAATGACCGGCTAATTCTTCACGATGAAATATTCGTGTTAGCTGAACAGACAAAAAACATGGCTCCACTTAAGAAAAAAGCAGCCTACGAAAAAGTGCTCGAAGACCGCGCTGAAGGCAAAAAAATCGTTTATCAAAAAGACGCCGTTACAATGATGCATGTGACTCTCCGCGGAGAGATGCAATGCTTTTCAGGCACTAGCCTCTACCTCGCTGTAACTCGTTTTAATTCGTCTGTAGCGGATTATCGAAAAGAAAACTATGTAGTTATCATCGAACCTGGCCACGTCTTACCTGGTAAAATGGTTTTAACTGAAGGCGGCTATCGACTTTTAGGAATTGAAACAACAGGCATAGGTGACGCAATTAAAGATATGGGCCTTGCTAAAAATTTGAGCGGCCCAAAACGTGTTATTGATGCTGAACATTTTGTTTTGGCGAAAGTATTAGAAAAGTCTCTTTCAGGGGCCAAAGGCGAATCCTTCCTTGCAAAGGCATTGCAAGAAGCAGCTATAAAATATGATCTACCTCTCGAAAAGTTAGAACTTGCTGTCGCTGCAAAAAAGAAACAACCGATCGGACCTGTACCGGATGGCTATGTGCTTAAAGGTGGCTCTGCCGGAAAATCTGATTTGAATTCAACTCTCTTCTCATTTTCTCCGGCCATTTTACCTGCTGAAGCGATGGCCCGTCGGGAAATCGGCGAAACCGCTGAAAGCATAGAGGTAAAAGTCGGTCAGCAAGTGACCCAAAACTCACCGCAGATAATTCCCGTAACTTCAATTCCATCAAATCCAGAATCCGCTAACTCAAGCAGTACTGGACAGCTTAAGGCGATCAGCGAAGATAAAATTGAAGTCACCCTTTCTCTCAATTGGCCTGCAAGTTCAATATCTGATGAACCTTTTGAACCGCTAAAACTTGAAATAAAGGTGCCTGCGTTTGCTGCAAAACATCGAGAGTTACCTGAGGGCACCATTACTGTAAATCTAAGCAAAAGTTTGTTTAGCAATTCAGTGGGGCTTATTAGATTAGATTTCTATGATAATAATTATAGATATCAGTTTCAAATTGATGCCGAATGGATGAACAAAATTAGACGTGGCGAAGCCCATTGTTACGGCGACGTTGGGCGATTGTCGTTTTCTGAACATGAACGCAGTACAAAACAACTAGGGGCTTCACTTCGGCTTTTTGCTGCTCCTTGTGAACAGAAAGCTTCTCGTTAGAAATAACTTTGGGTAGCAACCATTTGATTCATCAACTAACGAATACATCTCAAAAATAAATGGCCTATTTTATATTTGAAAGATGAGGGAATGTTCGCAAATGCGCTTTCACTTGCTGAAGATGAGTTGCACTTCCAACCGGATCAACAAATGGAAAGGCATCTCCCACGAGCGCGCTGAAATGATTAATATCGACTGTTCGACAAATACCAAATGCTACATCGGCGAATGTGAATGCCACATCGTTTAGCGATCTCTATTCACGCTCCCAACGAAAATCAACATCAGGACCTGTTCCAGATGATTTGACGGCTTTCTTGAAAGCCTTAAAAATTCAAAGAGGTTCTGAAGAATCAGTTCTGCCAAGGCTGCAAGAGTGGGAAGATGGCTATCAAGCGCAGATAACGAGAGACTTTTGTGCGGGAATCGGAATTACAGAAGTTAAGTTCCACGACTTACCCGGCCCCCGCAACCAATTTTCAGTCTTCGTAAATTGGATTTAGCCTAAAAACGGTTTTTAAGTTTAGACTTGGCTTCCTTCTCAAAGAAAAAGTGAGGCGGTTCTTTTCCTAAACCAGCACTTGTCACAAAGAGTTCTAGCAGACGCGCTAATTCTTTTCTTTCCTTTGGCTCCATATTCTGAATAACACTGGAAAACTGCTCTTGAATCGTGAGGCTTTGCTTTTTTAATAAAGCTTTGCCCTTGGCCGTAGTTTCGAGCACTAGAAAGCGACGATCCCCTTCACGTGCTTTTCGGCAAACATAACCTTTCTTCACCAATGTGTTCACCACCACTGATACAGTGCTTTGATGTGAGTAAGTTTTCTCAGCAAGCTCATTGAGCGAGACCGGCTCGCACCTCTCAAGTTGCTGAAGCACGAATACCTGCGCCGTTCGCAAACCTAAGTGGCTCTCAGAAATACGAGAAGATGTTCGCAAGGCGCGAACGATTCTGCGAAAGGAATCCATAATACTTTGCACTTGATTCATTTTTTATACTCTCTCTAAAGGTAGCCAAAAAGTAAAGGTCGAGCCCTTATCAAGAGCACTCTGCACAGAAATTTCACCACCATGTTGTTCAACCAATTGTCGACAGATGTAAAGGCCAAGGCCAGTGCTTTCTTCTCCGGCCGTGGGGCGAGTGCTGGTCTTCCCGAACTCATGAAAGAGTTTATCTTGCTCAGCTTCGGCAATTCCAGGTCCTTGATCTTTTACTTTGAAGATGATCCGCGTGGGTTCAGCCGTTACCTCTAAATGAACCACAGATTTTGGCCAAGAATATTTGATCGCATTTGAAAGCAGATTTTCTAATATCTGCGTCACTCGAAGAGGGTCAATGAAAGCTCGTATAGGCAACGCCGAGTCAAAGTGAGTCTGCAAGTCGATTTCCTTTTTTGATGCCAGAAGTTTGATGTCAGCGACAAGAGACTCAAGGAATGCTGTAAGCTCCATCTCTTCAAGTTTAAGAGAAAATTCGCCGCGCATGATTTTTTCTACATTCTTTAAATCATCAACCAACTTTAGCATCCCGCTGCAGTTGCGTGTCAGCACTTGAACTATATTTTGCGATGGAGGCGCGAGTTGTTTGAACCGATCCTCTTCATCAAGAAGACTCAAGAACCCTTGCATCACTCCAAGCGGTGACTTGAGGTCGTGCAGAATGGTCGAAAGAGTGAGCTCCCGTGATTTTGACTTTCCCTTTAAGATGATAAGAGCCAAATGATCAGCGATATATTCAAAAGCTTCGATGTGACGCTCAAGGTAAGTCCCTGGATTTTTACTAGAGAAAAATACGACCCCTCCAGATGCACCATCGAAATAAAGTGGACAAGTGAGATTCGAGCGAATTCCGTCAGCCAGAATACGTTGAGTTGAATCTGAAGATGGATGCTTTTCTAAATAGGTCTCCAAATCATTGATGATACGAGGCCGACCTGATTTCAAAACTGATTCTAAGCTACTACCCGCAAGTGGCGCAGAATATTTTAATGGAAGATGTCGGATCGGAAGTTTCGATTTACTCCAAAACGACTGTAGGCGCTGGCCAGCCACAAGGGCAATACCTATGCGATCAAATGGAATCAAAGGCTCAAGGCGAGAAAAAACGTGATCCAGAATTTCACTATAAGGAATCGTTGTGAGTAGCTCTCGATTGATCTCGCGGGTAACGGGCCCAAGCTCATTGTAGAATTCGCTATTCATATCACCTCCACCTTTATGATTCTAATCACCTTTTCTAACTGCATCCTTTGCGCCAATCGGCACTTAAGCCTAGGAAGGAATCAGCGAATGTTTCAAAGTGAGATGAGACTAATTGTCACAAGCTCATGACAAAACGTCCTTCCACTGGTTGAACAATATATTGGTATCAATATGTTAGCCAATACAAAGCCGTGGCAGCAACCTTGCAAGATTGATCGCATAAGGAAAGTTGGTAAATAAAAATGAAATTTAAATTTGTTAGCATTATTGTTTTAACAATAGTGATTGTCGGCTGCTGGAGCAGTAAAAACGAAACAAACAAACTTACGGCGATTGACATCAATAAATTGCCAAAAGAAACCGCGGTCCTCACCTATGCTCCTGAAGTCCCGCCGCCCATTACAAGAAAAACACCAGCAAGGATAAAAGTCGATCTTGAAACAAAAGAAGTGACAATGAGTTTGGCCGACGGTGTGGATTACACTTTCTGGACATTTGGTGGAAAAGTACCAGGCCCTTTTATACGAATTCGTCAGGGCGACTACGTCGATTTTACGTTAAGCAATCATCCCTCAAGTAAAATGCCACACAATATTGATCTACATGCGGTGACTGGACAAGGTGGAGGCGCCGAAGGTTCATTTACAGCCCCTGGGCATAGCTCGACATTTTCATTTAGGGCACTGAACCCCGGTCTTTATGTCTACCATTGTGCTACGGCGCCAGTGGGAATGCACATTGCAAATGGCATGTATGGTCTCATTCTTGTCGAGCCAGAAGAAGGATTACCTAAGGTCGACCGCGAGTTTTACGTCTTCCAAAGCGAGTTCTATACCAAAGGAAAATACGGCGAACGCGGGCTTCAACCCTTCGACATGGAAAAGGCCATTCGTGAACAACCCGATTACGTCGTTTTCAATGGTTCGGTGGGCGCACTAGCCAACGATACTGCCCTGCAAGCAAAGCTCGGAGAGAAAATTCGTATTTTTTTTGGAAATGGTGGTCCTAATTTAGTGTCGTCGTTTCATGTGATCGGAGAGATCTTCGACAATGTCTACGGTGAAGGAGGAACTCTCGTTTCACAAAAGAACGTGCAGACAACATTAGTGCCTGCGGGCGGCTCTGCGATGGTCGACTTTGTGGCAAACGGACCAGGCACCCTGATATTAGTGGATCACTCTATCTTTCGCGCGTTTAACAAAGGAGCTCTAGGAATGTTGAAAATTCCAGGTGAGCATGATCCCTCTATTTTTACGGGCAAAACTATGGATTCAGTTTACCTTCCAGAAGGAGGAGCGATTCAAAAAATGCCAGGAGAAAATGGAGCGGTCGCTTCGACTGCAAAGACATTTGAAGAGCGCATGAACACCGGCAAAGCGATCTATCAACAAAACTGCGCCGCCTGTCATCAACCCACTGGCGCTGGTCTTCCGGATGTCTTTCCGCCTCTCGCTAAATCGGATTTTTTAATGGCGGACAAGGCTAGATCTATTCGTGTTGTGAAAAAAGGTCTGCAAGGTGAGGTCGTTGTAAACGGAAAAAAATATAACAACGTCATGCCAGCTATGAGCTTAACAGATGAAGAGATGGCAAATGTACTGACCTATGTGCGTAATTCATGGGGAAATAAAGGCGATGCCGTGACACCAGAAGAAGTTAGGAAAGAAAAATAGTGAGATTCATAGGGATACTCCTTTTTATTGTAATTTTCAATTCTCGTGCTGTGGCAGGGCCCACGCCAGAGATTTACATAAAAGGCGGAACCTATAAGCCCTTCTTTCGAGACAAAGATGAAGATGATCATCTTATTGCAGCTCTTTGGGTGGATAAATTTCCTGTGACGAACCAAGATTTTCTGGCGTTCGTTAAAGCGCACCCAGAATGGCGTAAATCATCACGTAAAGAAATATTCGCAGGCCACGGATATCTTGAGCACTGGCCATCGGATTTAGATTTTTTAAAAGAGAAGGCATTACTCCCTGTGACCAACGTTTCTTGGTTTGTTGCCCGTAAATTCTGCGAGAGTTCAAATAAACGTCTTTTGACGACTGCTGAGTGGGAGTATGTTTCGAATGCACAAGATTCTGCCGTGCTCGGAACGGTTCTCGAATGGTACGGCAAAACGAACGATACGCTAAAGCCAGTCACTCAAGCAAAAGCTAATGCTTTTGGAATCGTTGGCATGCACGGACTCATATGGGAGTGGGTTGAAGACTACTCGTCTGCAATTATGGCGAATGATTCTCGCTCTTCGAATGAAATCAGTAGCGCAATGTTTTGCGGAAGCGGATCGCTGAAGGCCAAAGATCCTTCGCAATATGCAACTTTTATGCGTTTTGCTCATAGAAGCAGCTTGAAAGCGGATTCAACTGGAAGAAATTTAGGTTTTAGATGCGTGAGAAACGCTCAATAGGAAGGTCAAATGCGAAAGTTAAAAATAAGTCGAATCATGTTAGTGGCTCTTGTCCTTAGTGGAATTTCTTCGGTCGCTGGTGCCTGTGAAAAGCATAATGGCCCGGCTACAAAATCTTCTACACTCCCAAGTGCCTCTTTGTATCACTTGAATTCAAAGTGGGTGAATCAAGAAAACAGCCCTGTTCACTTGAATAATTTGGCCGGTAAGCCACGTATCATCGCTATGGTTTATACAAAGTGCCAAACGGCATGCCCGCTCTTGGTTCAGGATATTAAGACTATGACTACACGAATTCCGAAACCCCTGGCCGATACACTTCATATCGACCTTTTCTCTTTTGATTCCAATTCGGAAAATTACAAATCCCTACAAGATTTTAAATCAAAATATAAATTAGATCAGAATTGGTCGGCTTATTCTGGCTCAAAAGACAGTGTTGCCGAGCTCGCCGCAGCTTTAGGAATCCAATATAAAAGACTCCCTTCAGGAGATTATATTCATTCAAATGTCGTATTCTTTGTTAATGAAAAGGGCGAAGTCGTAGCGAAACACGAAGGGCTTGGTCGCGACGCAAGCGAGTTCCTCAAAAAAATTGAGGGTTCGCTTTAGAAAAGCGGAAAAAAAATGGCAAACCTACCTATCGCAGGAATACTGATCTTGAGCTCGGATATCCGAGTGGCGAAAGATATGCAGGCTGCTGCTGTTGGCCTAGCTGCACCACTCAGGATTCTTCCCTGCTCTACCGGTCAAAAGTTCACGGAATACGGATCCAAAGAGAAACTGGCTGCCATTTTCATTGATGAGGCATTCAATAAACCCCTGACGACGGATTGGGTGAATAAGATCAGAGCATCCCTTTCCAAAAATCTCGGGAATGATCGTGCCCCGATCTTTCTTTTAAAAAATGAATGTGATTTTAACAGCGGACAAGTCGCTGTCTTACAAGGTTATGTCGATATATTTCTAAAACCAATTGACGTAGCTTTGATTTTCCAGAAGCTACAACTCTATATTCCGAAGATTGGCCTTCTAAAAAATGATATGCTCTTCAGCATGAACGTGCGAGACGAAGTCAATATGGCGGTGACTGGCACGATGATCCAAGCTTCCGAATACGGGGCGATTATTCTCTGTGATCGAAAATTTAA
This sequence comes from uncultured Pseudobdellovibrionaceae bacterium, assembly GCA_964360255.1. Taxonomy (GTDB): domain Bacteria; phylum Bdellovibrionota; class Bdellovibrionia; order Bdellovibrionales; family UBA1609; genus CAYHVK01. The sequence continues at coordinate 83,473 of CAYHVK010000012.1, forward strand.
TTCTGGAGACGTCCTCACCTTTGGCTCCGAAATGTTCTCGGAGAATCCAAATGAGCGCACGTTTTGTCTTGCCCGTGTTCTTGTATCCGAACTCGATAGTGAGTCAGGACGTTATTGTACGCATCTGGTTTTCATTGCCCCCAGTCGTGCCATGCACTCAACCATTCGCAAGTGGCTCAAGAAGAAATATATTGAGTCATCCGGCGAAGCTAAAAAGGTAGGTTAGATATGGAAAAAAAATACTTAATTGGTGTGCCGGAAATGGATGAACAACATGCTACCCTCTTCGATTTATTAGCGCGCACTAAATATCCGGATCTTCAATGGCATGAAATTCAAAGAATCGTAATTGATCTTCTGGATTACTCCATCAAGCACCTCGATATGGAAGAAGCGTTTCTAAAGAAAAATGGCTTGGGTTGGTTTGTTGTAGGCCATGAAAAACTTCACATTGATTTTCGCTCCCATGCTATGGACCTCTACCAAAAACTTCGTGAAACCGAAGGCTTGGAGTCTCAGAAAGCGCTTCTTATAAGTATCTCCGACTTTTGTGAAGCCTGGCTAAAAAATCATATCGACATCGAGGACCGCCGCTACGCCGCGCTACTTAGAAAACCGGGTGGGAAAAATGAAGTGGCTTAAAACGATTGAACCTTATCGATTGCTGTTTCCCATAGGAACAATGTTTGGTGCACTTGGCGTCTACGTATGGATAGCCAATGCATTTATTCCTCACTTCGAATATCCCGGCCAATTACATTCAAAACTTATGCTGGGAACTTTTTTGTTTTCATTCGCAGCAGGCTTCTTAATGACTGCGATTCCAAAAATGACGGCCAGTTTCGCTGCCCAGCCTTACGAGATGGTTATTGCCTTTGTGTTGGTACTTACGAATGCACTTTGCGCTTACCTGGCTCGCCCTGAATTATTTTATTTGATGAGTGCGACTTCTATTTTTGGCCTTATTGTTTTTTTTGGCAGACGATTCCGCGCGAGAACGAAGTCCCCTCCACCATTTTTTCCCTTTGTTCTTTTAGGTTTACTCTCAGGGTTATCTGGCGCCATTATTATGAGCACCAATGGCTTTATGCAAACCCCACCCGAACTTTTTCTCTTTGCTAAGAAGATCTATTTTGAAGGCATGATTTTATTTTTGGTTCTGGGAATTGGTTCGCGTTTGATTCCGGTCATTTCGGGTCGTGGAATCACTAATGAAAAAAACGGTCGATGGGTTGTTTTGCGCAACGTCTTCTTGGGTCTAATTCTGGTGCTGGCTTTCGCATTTGAAGGTTTTGGATTCACACTTACCGGAGGAGTTCTTAAAAGCTTGATTGTCAGTTGGGTTGCTTTCTTTGGCTGGGGTCTTCTCACAAAGTCACAAACAAAATCCCGTCTAGCCTTCGGCATGCGAATTTCTGGTCTTATGGTTTTGGGTGGTATTTATATGAGCGTGCTTCAGCCTTCATTCGCTGTCCATTGGATGCATCTTACCTACATAGCCGGGTTTGGACTGATGACTTTGACCGTTGCAACTCGTGTCACTCTCGCTCATGGTTCTTATGATCTTACGTTCGAAAAACAATCAAGTGCGCTCTGGATTTGCGGAGCCCTAATTTTAACGGCCGCTGCCACTCGAGTGGCCGCTCCATTTATCGGCTCCAGCTATTTTATGCACCTTGCGTACGCTGCAATGGTTTGGATCGCTGCGATTGGTGTATGGGGCATAGTATTCGTAAAACGAATGATATGGAAGGGCGAGGGACAAGCCAGTTGTTAGTCTGAGTCGCCAACTGCTGCACCCCTACCGCGCACTTCCACGAGCAATACCGAGGCGATCTTCATACGCATTGAGAACTTTCACAAATGCCGGCCGTTCTTCGCAGCGATAACGATATTTCTCGACTTCAGGATACTTAGGCAAAATCTCAGTCTTGCGAATTTCACGAAGCACGCAGGTGAACATAATATCGGCCACAGTGAAATCTGCGCCCGTCAAGAAAGGTTGAGTCTGCAACATTTTATCGATCACCGGAAGAAAGCGCTCGACTATTTCGACATGCCAAGGACGCTGCGCTTTTGCATGGGGATTCGAATCGCCTTGAAGATCGGAGAGTAAAATCGGCAGCGTAAACATCTCGATGTTGTTAAGCGATGTGATCAGCCAGCGATAAACTTGCGCCCGCCCCTGCAGATCACGAGGAATTAATTTTCCTGACTTCTCTGCCAGATAGAGAAGAATGGCCCCCGACTCTGTCAGGATGTATCCGTCATCATCGATCACCGGAACTTGTTTGAAAGGTGAAATCTTCTCGAACCCAGGTTCATCTGTAAGACCTTTCGGCCCGCAGTCGAGCCCGATCGGCTCATAAGCGATTCCACATTCTTCTAACGCCCACATGGCACGAAGGTCGCGAGTGTAACCCCAAAGAACTGACGGTACCGATTTAAATACATAAATTTTCATGGCTTTGACCTCACTGTGGAGCAGTTCATCATTGCTGAATTTAAATTCCAACAGTCGGCCACTTGCGGCATTGCGTGGTAACGAGTAGCTGTCCAATCCAGCTCTTTCTTTAATTATGAAAGTACTTTCTATAAGCTTCAATAATTGCGTTATGGGAATTTTTAAAAGTGCCAATGCTCATAAAATCAGCAAAAGGCGTACGCAAAGTACCGTCATTTTTTAGTTTAAAAATCTGAATAAAAGCATCCATACCTGGTGAGACTGACGCTTTAAAATACATCATAAAAGCATATCCCATTCCAATAAATGTGACGGCGTCTTTAGTAGTACTAATTACGGGCGGCGAAGTACTGTTATGAATATTGGGGACGTTCAAAAGCGGTAAAATTTTATGCATTATAATTGGGAATGAAGTATCGTCAGTCGCATCTCCAGATATTAAAAAAAATCTTAAACTTTCATATTCTGAGTCTGACATAAAGGTTTGTAAATTCTCAGACTTTCTCCAGCAATGATCTCTTACAACAACACTAATTACAAAATCTCTAAACTTTTGAAAATCTAAGCCGTTGCAAAGCTCAAAATCTATTTTTCCACTCTTAACTCTCTGCCTCTTAGTTTTGTTTGGATATTTCAATATTTTAGCTGCATAGGAATCTAAATTGGCCGTCAATGTCTCGCATGTCTCACAAATAAAATCTCCTTTTGGAAGATCTTGCGACTTACTGTCAATTATAGCCTTAAAAACATCAATAACTCTAATTTGCCCACTTTTAGGATCCCTAATAATTCTGAGAAAGAATCTGGGCAAAATATGACTTCCAGTTTTTAAAATTGAAACATTTCTTTTACACATAGGACATTCTATAGACATACAGACCTCTTCATGCAAAAAAGCTTCAACTCATCAATCTTCTCAGGGCAATTAAATAATTCTGCATCTTATGATCTTCAAAAACTCTCTCATAATTCTTCCAAATCACCTGAATCCATAAATTTACGACTTCATCACCAGTTTTTAAGCGGCCCATGACTCCATCTACGCCAATCCAATAAACACCATCAAAATGCGAGTACTTATCTAGATTACCTCTAAGGTCGTCAAAAATTCTAAAAAAGTTCAAAAGTTTTTCACTTGCTTTAAACTGATAAATTAACATCATGGCCCACAAGATAAGTGGGGAAAATAATATGCCCACAATCATAACTCTAGGCACAACATCAGTTTGATTCACAAAAAGAAAAAAAGGCACCTTGTTTTTACTCGCTCTTTCTTTTGTGCAAATGGGTGGTGATCCAAAACCGTAGCATGCAGTTATCTTACGATTAGATTCTAGTAAAACCGCTGCCGACGCCAAAGCTCCACCCAAAGAGTGCCCAATAAAATAAAGCTCATCTACATCAATAGAGTCGAGAGCCAACCCAACAGACTGCTGAATACTGTTGTAGCCAGCAAAAAAGCCAGCATGCCCCTCATGGGTTAGATCTAATGTGGCTTTTAAGTCTGTTAATATATCCAGCCACTCCATTTCTGTACCGCGAAATACAAGAACCCCAGCTCTTTCTTTGATGGCCAAAAAGGCCTGAGTATCTGTTTCTTTAGAAAAAAATATTTTCTCTAGTTTGTAATCAATCTCAGATAGTTTGAATTTTAAACTTTTATCATCAAGTTCAAATTTCTCATAAGCGATCTCTGATAGCTGTGCGAATTCAATAGCTTTTTTATAGTTGAGCTCATCTAAAGCAGGAGTAGACATTTAAATCCTTTTAATAAATAGCAAATATTTAATTATTCTATATCAATTCACTGCTGGATATCTACAGAATTTATAATTCTGCACCTCTCTCAAGACGAACCACCGTGCCTATAACAATCTGGTCACGGGCAATTCCGACCAAGTCCCGAGGCAAGACTCCCCGCAATATTTCTAATCTCTAAAATAGACCAAGCTCATCCGGCCACCTATTTGCAATCCATACTTCAAGTCAATCCACTCTTACTCAAAGGAGGCTCTATGCAAACATCCCAAGACAAACCCACCCAACCAACGACTCACAAAAACTCAACTCCCGTATCGCCCCTACTTGTTATCGAACGTGAATTCAGCGTCCCTGTTAGCCAGCTCTTTCAAGCCTTCACAACGCCTAAAGCCCTTAAAGCCTGGTGGTGGCCTCAAGGACTCTATGCCGATCAGGTCGACATCGATTTTCGCGAAGGCGGTGAATACTTTATCAATATGAAGGGGGCCGCCGATAAAGGCGGCGGCGGAATGGCCGGTCAATTTCAAGAAATTGTTGAAAATGAGCGTATCGTCATGACAGATAATTTTGCCGATGAAACGGGTCGCGCGATCTCGGCTCAAGAAGCGAAAATGCCGGGAGAATGGCCGGAACTCGTTTATATCACACTTGAATTTAGTTCGACTGGCGAAAACACGAGCCGCTTCAAACTGTCTCAAGAAGGCATTCCCCGCGAAATGCAAAAAGACTGTATACAAGGGTGGAATGAATCTTTTGATAAACTTGAGAATTATTTAGTCGGCCGTAAACACTGAGAAAAGCTTATCCCGCTAGCTTGAAAGTAACTTTGCCGCCGGCGGCAGCAATGACTTTTAAGAATAAATCGCTAGAGATGCCCGCCAGGGCTCCATTCTTGATCGCCGACACCTTCGATCTTGCAACATCCGACCGTTTAACGATCTCGTTGACCGTTAAACCAGAGTCATAAATCGCCTTAGTCGCCAATTCAGAGAGAAGAACTTTATATTCCATCAACGCGATATCCACCGACGAAACGATGCCTAGAGCTTTAGCGATTTCTTTTGAGTTACTCAAAACAGAAGATTTTTTGTTTTTAGTCTTTTTCATCGTTTAGTTCCCTCATGTATGCCCTCAATCTCCTGTTCACGCTTGCTCTTTCAGTATGTCCCTTTAAAGGGACATTTTCAAGTCATTTTTTATACCATTTGCAGCCAGTAGAAAAGCATCCCTTTGTCAGGCTTAAATGACATTTCAGACGTAAAATCAGGAGTATAATAAAAGGCCGAAGTGAGGTGCACTATGAACAACAAATCAGATAACAAAGTACCGAATCACAGTCATGCCTGGAATGGAAGTTGGGAGCGCCCAATGAAAATGGATGAAGATACGCTCCACCCATTTACGGTCGCTCGCATGACAGATCATAATGTGCGAGGAGTAGATGAAGAGCCGATGCTGCAACCTCTCCCCATCAGCTTAGATCGTTGGGAAAACGAAGGCGGCCCAACGCTTCAGCAATAGAATCGCTGATTAACTAGTTCTATTCAGTAAAATCTTGTTGCCTGATCAAAAAGCTCCCCGCAAGATTAGTATGTGAATAAAACTGGATACTTCATCTTAGCCAGCCTCTACTTGCTTTGCTTTTTATCGGCAAACTTGACTGGCTCAATTTGGCAAACGTCTAAAGTTGAATACACACACACTCATAATCATGACGATGACCATCACCATGAACATGCTGATCATGATGAACCTGCCAATAACCACAAAGAGCAGCCTCACCAACACGAAACCTTGATAAGCAGTCAGCAACCTTTTCTACATAGCGAATTTTTAGCTCATGTTGTTCGCCTCGAGTTAGCTGCACCACATTCTGATTTCGATCAAAATCCCCCACAAACCCCTTATATTTTCGGAATCTTCCGCCCTCCGATTAACGTCTAATACCTTTAAAACACATTAAATTTTTTTGGGTCAACCTTTGACCTATTCGTTAATTTTAATTTTTCATCACAGAGATGAAATCAAAGGAGTAGAAGTGAGATTTTTTGTATTTATATTTTCACTGCTCATGAGCACAGATCTTTGGGCTCATGGCATATCTGAAGCTGATAAAATGTCCATGCTGAGTGGTGGTTACTTAAAGTATATCTGGCTCGGCGCCACACATATGCTGACAGGTTACGACCACTTACTGTTTATATTTGGCGTTATCTTCTTTCTAACAACGTTTAAAGATATTGTGAAGTTCATCAGCGTATTTACGTTGGGCCACTGTATCACGCTTATCTTTGCGACGTTTTTTCAAATCACCACTAATTACTACCTTATCGATGCGGTTATTGCGATCAGCGTAATGTACAAGGGCTTCGAGAATCTAGATGGATTCAAAAAGTATTTCGATTGGCAGCCGCCGACGCTTGTACGAATGGTATTCATCTTTGGTTTAATCCACGGCTTTGGCCTCTCAACACGTCTGCAACAACTTCCACTCGGCGATGACAGCATGGCAATGCTTGGACGGATTCTATCGTTCAATATCGGCGTCGAAATTGGACAGATTGTCGCTCTGACGGTCATGCTCATTTTTCTTCGGGGCTGGCGAAAAGCAGATTCATTCGCAAAGTTTGCTAAAGCAGCAAACGTGGCCCTAGTTGCTGGAGGCATTTTACTACTTTTAATGCAGCTGCACGGGCATACACACACGGCTCATGTAGAAGATTACCCGCTGAATCAAGACGACCACAATCATATTCACCAAGATTTAAAAGCAGAAGAACTCAACGAACACTAACTCTTTAAAGGAGAGAATCATGAAAAAGTTAATTTTACTCGCAGCTATCGGACTTTGGACACCAGCCCTGCTCGCTGGCGGTGGCCATTTTCACCCAAAGAAAGTTGCAAAATGCACAGCTGAATGCACTGCTGATCAACTGAAAGCCGCACTTCCAGAAGCCATCAATCATCTCAGCAAATGGGGAAAGATCGATGCTTCTTGGAAGACAGCAAAAGTGACTGATGTTTCAAAAAAGACATTCAGTAAAGGCCCTGAGTGGGTTCTCACACTCGATAATGCTGGAAAGAAACATTACGTCTTTATCACACTTGATGGCTTCGTTGCCGGCGCCAACGATACAGGAGACTGACTCTATCGAGCTACCCTTCAAGAAGACTGCGTAACATCCAAGCTGTTTTTTCATGAAGCTGCATTCGTTGAGTGAGCAAATCTGCCGAAGCCTGATCTTGCCCTCGCTCGACAGCAGAGAATGCAGCTCGTGCTGTACGTATAACAGACTCATGACCTTGCACGAGCTGAAGAATCATATCGCGAAAACTCGGGACACCAATTGGCTCTTTAATCGAACTTAAAGTCGCGAATTCTCTATATGTAGCAGGAGCAAAAAAACCTAAAGCTCGAATACGCTCAGCGATCAAATCAACAGCAAGAGCGAGCTCAGTGTACTGTTGCTCAAACATCAAGTGCAGCGTTTGAAACATAGGACCAGTGACATTCCAATGAAAGTTATGAGTCATTAAGTAGAGCGTGTATGAATCAGCCAGCACTTTTGATAGCTCAGTCACAATAATTTCACGATCAACTTGTTTTATTCCAATATCCATTTGCATAAAATCTCCTTAAGTTTGAGTTGCATTGAACTCAAGTGCAATTATTCCACCACGCCTATTAACTGACTTAAATGAGATGACCTGCTCGCGATGAGACAATTTGTCCTGTAAGGGGCCAAGATGGCGAGAAGCTAGACCCCAATTGAACTCTGTACCCTTACCGCCTCGGCACTTTTCTTGCGTGCATTCAGCGCAGACTAAATAAAAAAGGGGGAGCTCTTGCTCAAAATATTTGGAATATCGATTTTATCACTGTTTTTTTACTCACAATCATTTGGAGGCTTTTTAAATCGCTTCAAAGAAAATAGCGTACGGGCTATGAGCGAAATCCCGGCGAAGAGCGGAGCCAGCTACGGCGAGTCTCAACTCCAAGAAAAAATTAGAGCCTGCCGCCAAACTCCTTCACGAAAATTTATTATGAATTCGGCCCATTCGCTTTATAAACGTATGTCGGCCAACACGCGCCTAAAGAGCTTCAACGAAAGCACTGAGTCGGCCGCTGATTTTTTAGAGAATCCTCAAGTCATCAACAAAATTCACTCTCTCGATAAAAACCTCAGAGACGGCGCAGTGCTGTCACGACCCTGGTCAGGAGATTTCTGGGCCTTGCGCTCAGGTACAGCCGCCAAAAGATATATGGACCCTAATTTTCCGGCTCATGGCTCGTGGCAAGACGCTTACAATTATTACTTAGCCAACCCACCATTAAAGACAGAGCAAGCCCTGCTCGCCCCCACAGAAAAATATGACTTAATTGTCGGAGATAAAAACTTTTCCTTAACTTCTGCCAACTGGAGTCAGGGTCAATCTTATAATGATGAATTCGGTGAAGTAGAAGCTTGGATGGGAATCTGTCACGGCTGGGCCCCGGCCTCGTTTATGGAGCCCCGCCCGGTTCGCACCGTCAGCATCCCCAGTTATGTAAGCGGTCAAACACCGGTTACATTTGTTCCGGATGATGTGAAAGCACTAGCCACTTTAAAGTGGGCCAATGGCACGGTCATTACCAGTGATTACTCTCGACCTGGCACCCGCTTTCTCGGCAGTCGATGCCACGACAAAGCGCCGCCCACAGACCCTGAGACAGACAGAATTATTAATCCTGGTTGTTTTGACCTCAATCCCGGAACTTGGCATATCGTAGTGACTAATCAAGTTGGGAGCGAGCGCCGTCCATTCATCATTGATGCCGCTTATGACTATGAGGTTTGGAACCAACCCGTCAGCACCTACAGTTATCGCTATTTTAATCCAAAAACTATGAAAGAGTCAGACGTTTTAGAAAAATCAACAATCAGTTTTAAAGATCCAGATTTTAAAGATAAATTTTCTAATTATCGTAAAAATCCAAATGCCGTTAAACTCGTGGGCATCGTCATGACACTTTCATACGTCATTGAAACCCAGCCTCGCGGATTACAAGTTGATTCTCCGGATAACGACAACGAGCGCACTGTTACATATTACTACGATTTAGAAATTGATGGAAACGATCAAATCATCGGTGGTGAATGGTACCAAAACAGCCATCCAGATTTTATCTGGATGCCAGTGAAAGAATCGATGGCCTTAAATCAAGAGGACATGCAGGTGCGAAATGATAATGACGTCATTAGAGTGGCCCCTTACGCCTCTCAAGCGGCAGCATCGCCACTCAATTATGTTTTACAAAAAATTATTGCGGCTTCGGCGGTGAATTAAAAAGTTATTGGGCGTGAAACTCGGCCACTAATTTGGCCAGCTGCTCAAGCCCAATATTCACCTTCTTAATAAATGAAGCCTCATGAGGAATAAAAATAAAGCGCGGATGGGGCGACCAAAGATCTTTCAGCTTGCGGTTAAGATGCAAGGCTTCTTCGGTCGTCTCTATACGAATCGGATTACCACCCTCGAAAGAAATCCCGCCGACAGCTGCCGTCTCAAAAAATAAAACCGCATCATAGCGTAAAAATTCTTTCTCAATAGTTGTTTCCATCTCTGCGAAAAAGCCAAGAGGCTCGCCCGGCCAGTAGGCCGCGCCATCGACCGTGCCACGATCACAAAGAAGAATCCGACCTCCGTATTGGGCCGCTTGTGCTTCTTCAAGATTCTTTTGCACATGATAGATCGCTCGTTGCGTAGCTTTATGGGCCTCGGCATTACCACTGCGAGGGAAGCCACCCCCATAAAGTAACGTTGCAGCTTCTGGTACCACCACAACGTCAGGCCCAATCTCACGACGGTAAAGATCAGCCGCTGTAGTTTTACCACCGCCAGGACCACCGGTTAAGACTATACGAAATGGATTCCGTTTCATTTTTCACCCTTTGTAAATCTTTGGTCAAAAAGACCCCTATTTATCTCTCACTCAGACAATTTGTCACGATTGGCGCCAAAAGTCGCGAGGAAACCCACTATAAATCAAATAAGCACGGCATCAAAATTGCGACATAAAAAAGCACGGAGGATCTATGACAACTACTTTGACTAAAGAAATGAGTACAAACCTTATAACTGTTAATAAAGCCGAAATCCTGCACACAGCGTACCGAATTATGAGCGCTAATCGAATTCGCCATTTGGCTGTGACCAATGAGTTCAATGAGATTTGCGGCATTCTCTCTGATCGAGATGTTCAGCGCGGAATGAGCTCACAAGTGACGAATATTTTCGGAATGCGCGTTGAAGATTTAAAGTTTTTACCGGACTCAAAAGTTGGTGATTACATGACCTGGCCACCAAAAATGATCAGTGCTGAAAGTGATCTTCGCGACGCGGCCCAACTCTTTCTCGATGAGAAAATCTCAGCCGTTCTTATTGCCGACGGAAAAAAGGTAGAAGGAATTATCACGACTGATGATCTTTTACGTGTTCTGCTTAAACTCTTGAACGACAAAGATGGAATTACTCATAAAATAAGTGATTTCTTTACGAAAGACTTTTTAGGAAGAGTTTCACAAATGGCGAGCGATTCTGGCCTTTAATTTCTCCGTAGGGTCGTCGAAGTGGCGACCCTACTAGAAGAAGCGTGTATTTCTTGTTTTATGAAGCTTCCCAAATAGAAAATTATTTACGTAGAGAATGGCGGCCATAATGCTAAAGGTGCAGGCAAGGCCAATTAATAAATTTTGCGGAACCCAATTGAATAGCACGTTCAAAAATACAAGATACTGTGTGGCAGTTGTGACCTTACCCCAGAAACTAGGTTTTAAATCTTTAATAAAGTCTAAATGACGAACATAAAAAATAGTAAGAGCAAGACCGACGACAACAGTGATATCACGAATGAGTAGCACAAAAATCTGAGCGCCGCTAAGACTCCCCTCTAAAAAGAAAGTGAGCGCCACAGACGCAGCTACGAGTCGATCGGCAATGGGATCGGCCACTCGCCCCCAAACTGTTTCGGCGTTTATAATTCGAGCAATAAAGCCATCAAGAAATTCCGTTAACAATGCCGATGTAAGAATCAATAAACGCTGGCCCGGGTCAACAAACGGAAACATCAAAGCCAGAAGAACTCTTAAAATTGTTAGTAAATTCGGAATACTTTTCAAATTATATCCGCTCTTCTTTTTCGTGAAATTTGATTTCGTTGCGCAAGATCTGAGCCTTATCACGTAGCATTCTTTCAGCAGCATCAAATGCGTCACGAATAGCTACGTACACATCAGTGTGAGCTTCGTCGTCAACTGGATTTCGGCTTGCGATAATATCGTTTCCGGGTAAAGCAATATGGATTTGAATATCAAAAAGACGATCTGCATGACGATGGCGATGTGGGCAAGAGACAGATACATCACACCTCACGATACGCTTGAAATAATGATCGAGCTTCATAATGCGTTTTCGCAAAGCCTGGGTCACGGCGTCAGATTCTGGAAAATCTAAATATTGAATATGAAAAGGTATCATCTTGGCCCCTTAAATTGTGGATTCTCTCGAATCGAAATTAACGTTGTCATACAAGCATCTGCAAGGCCAAGGCCAGTCTTCTGGCAATTAAAACGCAAAACAAATTTCGCACGAGCCATATTGGCGAATCTCAAGGCCAAGTTGTCTCAATTTCTCTCATCAATGAGAGCAAGATCGGCTTTAGCAAGAACAGAGCCTGAAGAATTTAGTGGTATGGGTTATGCACGCGCCGAAGGATGTGAGTTGAACAAACTAAGGAGCAAAAATGAAAACAGACAATCAAATTCAAACTGATGTGATCAGTGAATTGCGCTGGAATCCCCGCGTCACTCACGAACACATTGGTGTCGCCGTCGAGCGAGGCATTGTAACGCTCACTGGTCAGGTGCCCACCTACAGTGAAAAGCGCGCCGCCGAAGCCGCCGCGCAAAGAGTCGCTGGCGTACGTGCTGTTGCCGACGATATTGAGGTGGTATTGCCCTCTCTACACCGCCGTGACGACCGTGCTATTGCCGAGGCCGTTGCGAACCAGTTCAAATGGAGTGTGCAAATCCCGCAAGATAAAATTAAAATCGCTGTCGAAAATGCCCACGTCACACTGAGCGGAGAGGTCGACTGGAACTATGAGCGCAACGCAGCCGAAGATATTGTACGTGAAATCACCGGGGTCAAATCGTTAACGAACTTCCTGCGTATTCATCCGAGAATTAGCACTTCGGATGTTAAAAAGAACATCGAGCAAGCACTAAAACGAGCTGCCGAAAAGGAAGCTCAGAGCATTTCTGTACGAGTGGACGGCGATAAGGTGCTTTTGAGCGGCGAAGTCAGATCATTCGCAGAAATGCAAGATGCCCGATGGGCGGCCTGGAGCGCTCCCGGCGTCACAGCAGTAGAAAATAAATTAACAATTCATCAACACTAACCCAACTAACAAGGAGAATTATTATGTCAAACCCACTACAACGCTGGCTCGACCAGAAAGATGGAAATCCGTTTCGTGACCTATCAAAGCTCGAAAGTTCATTCGATCGTTTTTTTCACGAAATGATGAAAACAAAGAAAACTCTAGGCCAGCATGATTTTAGCTTCTCGCCTTCTTGCGAGATCACTGATGACGGGCCCAATTACGTGCTCAAATTTGATATGCCTGGAGTTAAAAAAGAAAATATTAAAGTTGAAGTGAATAACGGAATGCTCACTGTCAGCGCAGAGAGAAAAGAAGAGAAGAAGCAAGAGTCGGCGAAAAAATTTCTTTCAGAGGTTTTTTATGGCACTTACTCAAGAAGTTTTTCATCGCCTGTACCGGTTGATGAGAAGAATATTGACGCTAAGTTTGAGAACGGTGTGCTGACAGTTAAACTGCCAAAGCCCGCTGGCGAAAAAGCTAAAGAAATTGCGATTCAATAGACCGCAACAACAACTACAAGGGTCTGCTTAGGCGGGCCCTTTTTTTATGCCGTTATAGGTAGCGCCAAAGTAAAAGTACTACCGACTCCTAAATTTGTAGACGTTAATGTTAAATTCCCTCCCAGCGTTTCCGCTAATTTTTTCGATAAGTTCAGCCCCAAGCCTGTGCCAGCAATTTTTTGTTTGAGGCCAGTTTGACCTTGTTGATAAGCCGTAAAAAGATGCTTCGCCTCTTCGGCACTCATTCCTATGCCAGTATCGCTTACTACTACATGCAAAAAATTTCCCTTTGGATCTTGTTTGAATATCCGGCATTCGATAGTTATCTTGCCTGCCGCCGTGAATTTTATTGCGTTGCCAACGAGGTTCAGCAAAATCTGCTTTAATCTTCGCTGGTCAGAATTTATTTCAAGGCTTGGATTTTCGACGATCAAATCAAGCTCCAGACCCTTTGCTCGGGCTGAGACCCTCATAAGGTCAATGACATCACTAAAGACATTCATAGGTTTAAACTTTTCAACAAATATTTGCACTTGGCCCGCTTCGAGTTTTGCAAGATCTAGAACATCACTTAAGAGGCCTAGCAAGTACTCACCATTTCTTTGTATGGTAGATATAAAGTGAACTCGTTCTTCTTCATTTGTACCCGGATCACCTGCCAAATCTGCGAAACCAATAATGGCGCCTAAAGGATTTCTTATTTCATGACAGATGTCGGCGACGTAACGGCTTTTAAACTCATTGGCTGTTTCTAAAGCCTTTTTTTGCATTTCAAACTGATCAGCTTCGTGAAGACGCATACGATCTTCGGACTGTTTTATTGAATAACGAATAGATCTTTCTAGAAGCTCAGACGTGAGGGTGCGCTTATAGAGAAAGTCGGCCGCACCCATATCCATGGCTTGAAGATCGATATTTCTATCTTGATGACCAGTGACTAGAATGATTGGTTTCTGCAGTAGCGGTGTGTTCACCGCCGCTAGCACATCTAGCCCTGTCTTCTCGCCCATCATGTAATCGACGAGATAGACATCAGCCTTTTGCTCTTTGATGGCTTGCACAGCCAAATTAAAATCCGGAATCCAAACTGTATTGAAATGAACTCCGGAAATTTCTTTGAGATAGCCATCGACAATGAGATAATCATCTTCATCATCGTCAACAATCACGATGTTGATAGTTTTCAATTATCCCCCCCTTAAGTTATAAGCGGCCTAAGGTATCTCAACTAAGTTATTGATAGATTTACCGTTCATAGAGCGAACATGAATCAAGTAGCGACCGGGCTTAACATTTAAATCCTTCGCGCTCTCAAAGGCATATTTACCTGGTGTGCACGGTTGCGATTTCATTTCAATGATTGGCAATAGAACAATAACATCGTTCTGCACATCAACACGAATCTCTTTGAGCTTCATACAGCTGGTCGGCATTTCACCCGTAATGAGCACTTGTGTTTTTGCATTCTTACTCTGAACAAAGACCTGTGATACCGGCGCATAAGATTCATCATCTGGCTCAGAGTTTAAAGCATGACGCACATTGATTTGTCCGATGCTGTTCGGGCTATCGTTTTGAAAAACTGAGTACGTACCGGCCTTAAGCAAACCGAGATCTAAAACTCGCTCGAAAGGCAGAAGCACTTGTAGACAAATTCCGCTGTAATATAAAGCTGTAGGATTCAGCTGAATTCGTTTTTGCGCCTCATCAACACTCACTGTCGTCTCTGCATTTCGATAACAAGTGGTTGGATACATACCTGCACCGAGAATTTGAATATTATCATTATCATCAAAACCTTCAGGAATATAAAGGCGACTGAACTGAGTCATCACTACTGTCGGTGACTTTTGCTCAAGTGGTTGGGCATCTGAGATAGATGCGATTAGCAATAAAACTGGAAGAAAACGGATAAGTTGCATGAAGCCCCCTTAAAAAGTGTTTAAGACTCATTAAGCAAGCCACATACCTAGACTTAAGTGCATTGAATTGGATTTGGACGGTCTATTTGAGACATTCTGGCAAAAGGCTACGTCAGGGTGTCCGAATCTCTTCAGCTTTGGGCAAACGCATTATAAAAACTGCGCCGCCCGTTTCAGAGTTTTGCGCTGATAAGCTTCCGCCCCATGATTCGACAAATTTAAAAGAAGTTGCCAGGCCCAGGCCCGTTCCGGCGCCGATTGCCTTCGTTGTATAAAAGGGCTTAAATATCTGACTCAGTAGATGCTGAGGTATACCCGTTCCGGTATCTGCCACCGAAATTTCAATGGAGTCAGCTTTAGGTTGGGCAGAAATAAGGACGCGATGACCTTCGAGTCGGCCGCGTTGACGGGCCTCTTCAATAGCGTGTACAGCATTCACAAGAAGATTTAAAAAAACCTGACCAAGGGGGCCTGGCTCTGCTTTAACAGAGATCAATGGGTCAACTTTGACTTCAAGTAAGATACTTTTTCGATTGAACTCATGCTGCATAAGATTGAGCACATCTTCAATAACGCCGCTCAGTTGAACAGCCGATGCCATTCCGGACTTTTTCTCTCGGGCTAAATGAAGTAAAGAGTTGACCAGTTTGGCGATTCGATCAATCTGCGTCACCATAATATCCATATTCTGCTTCGTGTTCTCTTCACCGGATTTTTTGTGTACCAGCTCAGCACGGCTGCGAATAATCCCCAATGGAGTGCCAATTTCGTGGGCTAAACTTGATGCCAATAGACCAATAGAGGCCAGACGATCTTGCTGCATAATCATGGCTTTATTTTCTTTTAGCTCTTCCATATCGAGCGTATGTTTCATCGAATAACGGATCGAGCGCTCAAGAAGGGGCGAAGTGAGCTGAGCTTTAATCAGATAGTCGGCCGCACCAATTTGCATAGCCTTTAAATCCACATCGAGATCATTGTGACCAGTTAACAGAATAATCGGAAAATTAATTTCTAACTTCTTAGTTTCACCTAAAAATTCAAGGCCAGTCTGCGCACCTAAACGATAATCGAGTAAACAGGCATCAAACTTCTGCTCGATCGCTGCTTTTAATCCCTCTTCGTAAGAAGATTTCCATACTACTACGTACCGACTGTTTGAGATCTCACGAAAAAGATCTCGAATATTGATGTAGTCATCTTCGTCATCATCGATGAGAAGTATGCGGAATTCATCGGGACTCATTTTTCTCCTGCTCATGAGGTAGCGGAAGGGCCACTATCTCAAACCAGTAGTGACCGATATCGCGCACTAAACCGACCAAATCACCAAATGCCACAGGCTTAGTCACAAACGAGTTCACACCTAAATTGTAAGTGCGAAGAATATCTTCTTCGGCAGAAGAAGTTGTCAGCACGACGACCGGAATATGGCGCAGCTCTTTGTCAGCCTTAATTTCAGCTAAAACTTCGCGACCATCTTTTTTCGGCATATTGAGATCGAGCAAAATAAGCCCAGGCATTGGGCTGCCCAAAACATCGGCATACTTCCCTTTTCTGCGTAGATAAGACATGAGCTCTTCGCCATCTTTTACGAAGTGGAGCTCGTTCAGCAGACGACTTTCATGAAAAGCTTCTTTAATCAGCTGGCAGTCATCAACATCATCATCTGCAATAAGTATTGGCATTGGTTTTCGATTAATCATGAAGAACTCCTTGTTTATGTTTAAGAGGAAGGGTGACGATAAACGTCGACCCCTTCCCTAACTCAGATGTGGCGCTTAAAGTGCCGCCATGACGATCAACGATTTTTCGGCAAACCGCCAAGCCAATACCAGTACCTTCGTATTCATGTTTGCCGTGCAAGCGTTGAAAAATCGTGAAAATTCGATCGAGATACTTTTCGTCGAAACCAATTCCGTTATCTTCTATGGTGATTTCGGCAGCGACTCCGGGCGCTCCAAGGGGTGACTTTTGTAATTTGCGAGCCGAGACTTTTACAAGCGGAGGCACACCAGGCTTTTGAAATTTTAAGGCATTACTAATTAAATTTTGCAGAAGCTGTCGCAGCTGAGTGGGATCGGCTTCAAGAGATAGAAGCTCTCCCACTTCCACTTGGCCTTTACTACGCTCTAATTGAGCCTCAAGGTCTGCTACAACATCACGAACTGTATCCTGCAAAGCTACCATTTTAAACGGCTGGGCTTGAGTTGTAACGCGAGAATATGTCAGCAAGTCGTTGATCAGGGTTTGCATACGATTGGCCGAATTCTGAATTCTATCTAGGTAATCTTTCGATTCATCATTGAGCTCATCTATAGCTTTTGTTCTAAGACGATCAGAGAAGGCCTGAATTTTTCTTAAAGGCTCTTGCAGATCATGGGCCGCTACCGAGGCAAAATCTTGTAGCTCTCGGTTACTGACTTCTAGTTTCTTGGCATAAACGATTAATTTTTCTTCAGCTAATTTGCGCTCGGTGATTTCATACCGAACGGCGACATACTGCTCAGGTTTGCCAGTCGAATCAAGAAACGGAACAATTGTTGTATGAACCCAGTAGTAACTTCCGTCTTTAGCGCGGTTTTGAACTTCGCCTTCCCAAACCTGGCCTGAGGTAATGGTAGCCCACATGTTAATAAAAAACTCTGGGGGATGATGTTTTGAATTGATGATTCGGTGAGTGCTGCCAATCAACTCTTCGCGTGAATACTGCGAAATCGTGCAGAATTTTTTATTAACGTAAGTGATGGTACCTTTTTTGTCGGTGATGGCAACAATAGCCGCCTCATCTATGGCTGATTTTAAATGGGCGAATTCTTTGGCCGAAAGCCCCTCATTTGCTGGTTTCATCGAGGTCCTCAATCGGCTCTGGAGTTTCATCTGAAATCATTCCGTAGGCTCTCTCTTTTCTATAAAGAGTGCGACGGCTGATTCCGAGAATTTGCGCAGCTTCATCTTTTCGTTGCCCAGTTTCTCCCATAATCAGTTTGATATAACGCTCCTCTAGTTTTTCAAGTGTTGGCCGATCAGAGTGCAAGCTTTCAATATTCTGTTTCGCCTCACTTAAAGCGCTTTCAAAAATCATCGATTTTTCAATTTTTTCACCCGGAGACAAAATAATGGCACGCTCAATTACGTTTTCAAGTTCGCGAACATTGCCTGGCCACGGATGAGCCATGAGTAAAGCGAGGGCATCTGATGAAATTTCTTTCACACGAGAATTATTACGCGGTCCATATTTCTCAATATAATGTTGAACAAGAAGAGGAATGTCATCGGGACGTTCGCGCAAAGGCGGCACGCGCATTGGCACCACATTCAGGCGATAAAACAAGTCTTCTCGAAACTGTCCACTCTTCACCATCGCCTTCAAATCGCGATGAGTCGCTGCAATAATTCGCACATCCACCGGACGAAGATCATTGCCGCCCACCGGGCGAATCTGCCGATCTTGCAACACTCGTAAGAGCTTCGCTTGCAAAGTCAAACTTAAGTCCCCAATTTCATCGAGAAAGAGGGTTCCGCCGTTAGCTTCTTCAAAAAGTCCTATTTTATCAGTGATGGCTCCGGTGAACGAACCTTTCACATGACCGAAAAGTTCACTCTCTAACAAATTCTCAGGAATCGCCGTACAATTAAGTGGTACAAACGCCTTCGAGCGCCGTGCCCCCGAATTATGTAAGGCTCGCGCAACAAGCTCTTTTCCGGATCCGCTTTCACCGGTAATTAAAACATTCGCTGCTGCCGGAGAAACGATTTTGATCAATTCAAAAAGCTCAGTCATCTTCGGGCTCTTGCCGATAATGTCATCAATGCTAAAGCTTTTCTGAAGTTCTTTTTTTAATGATTTATTTTCTTGTTTCAGCTGAGCCGTCTCTAATGCCCGCTTAACCAGTAAAACCATTTCTTCGTTTTTAAAAGGTTTTACAATGTAATGAAAAGCTCCCAGCTTCATGGCTTCGATAGCGGTTTCGATCGATCCGAAGGCCGTCATCATAATAGAAACAATCTGTGGGTAGTCCGACTGAACCTTCTTGAGAAACATAAGTCCGTCGACATCTTTCATTTTATTATCGGTAATTAAAACTTGCGGAACATCGGTTTTAAATTTGACTAAAGCTTCAGCCACCGACGAAAACTGCGCGACATCGTAACCTTCGTCGATTAACAGCTCCTTAACAACGCGGCCCATTTCAATATCATCATCGACTACGGCTATCTTACGTTTCAATCGCATACACTACCTTTGAAAAAACCCAACTCTACTTCAAGTCTTATGCCATGACCTTTTCAGCATTACCTACTAATGAAGACTCAACTTGAGACAAGTTGTCATAAGCTTAAGTAAATTATGACAACTTGTCGTATTTGCTCTCCTCAAAGTCAATTGGTTTGATTTTGAGCCTGGCAGGGTTCTTGGACTCATACACCTCAACATCATCTAAGGAGTGAGAGAATGAAAGCAATTCCAGCCGTACAAAAATATATGACATTTGTACCCAAATCGATTGGGTACGATCAAACCTTGAGTCAAGCCAATGAGTTTATGAAGAAGCTACATATTCGTCATTTACCGGTTCTGAAAGGCGGCGAAATCGTCGGCATTTTGTCTGACCGAGACATTAAATTTATATCGAGCTTTAAGGATATTGATCCTAACAAACTAACTGTTGAAGACGCCTACACGTCGAATCCCTATATTACGCGACCAGACGCTCCTTTGAACGAAGTAGCAGCACATATGGCTGAGAAGAAATATGGCTGTGCTTTAGTTGTCGATAATGGACGGCTCGTCGGTATCTTTACTGAAGTCGATGCTTATAAAGCACTTTCTGATTTACTTGAAACACGTCTTAAATAATATGAAAACACTTCTACTCAGCTTTTTTATTTCAGTAGCAGCTCTGGCTTCATCTCCACTCGAGAACGAAGTGGGTCCTGAAGTTTTTGTCTTGAGGCAAAATGCCCATATAATTGATTTTAGATATTCAATTGGTGAACCAATTCGTCTCTACGTTGTCGGCCGTGAAGAAGCTCGCTTCGACCCTGCCACCGCACGCCTCACATTTCGTCGAATCGGTAATGAGCCATTCACTGAATTGAGTCCGGATAGTGGTAGTGGATTTTATATTAAGACAAATCCGAAAGAAACCCACGAATGAATCAGTGGAGTAAGGCTCGAATCAACCGGAGAATAAAGGCCCTGTTAGCAAATAGTTTTTTTTGGCGCCTGACTTTATTTGGTAATTCGATCATACTTTTGGGTAGCTTTATGCTCTACTTATTCGAATCAGAACTTCAGTCGCCGCCCGTGAACTTTTTAGACTGCATTCTTTGGAGTGCTGGCACCGTCACAACTATTGGATACGTATTGACTCCCTTAACAACAGTCGGAAAACTAACTCTGCTCGGACTCATGCTTTTCGGCACCGCATTTGTATGGACTTATATGGCATTTCTAGTCACTGCGTTTATCACGCCCGAATTAGGGGCGCTTAAAAAAGATATGCATGATGTAGAAAGAGAAATTCAACAATTTAAAAAAGGGAACTCATAAATGAAACCATTCAGCATCAAAACCATCATCGTCGGCCTCGATTTTTCTTGGTATTCAAAAATTGTATTGAAAGAAGCATTTCAGCTCGCACAAAAAATGAAAGTGCCGCTCGTGGCGGTGTACGCCGGAGAAAAACCCTACGCTGGCCTTAATGCTTCGCGCTTCCCCACTCAGCAACTCGTGAAATGGTATAAAGAAAAGTTACGCAAAGAATATCCTTCATTAAAACCACGTCAAATCATCGTCAAGCTCGGTGCGCCCCATGAAGAGATCATCCAAGCTGCACGGTCGCATAAAAAACCCCTGATTGTCATCGGTCATCGTGGACAAAGCCCACTGGCTCGATTTCTTATCGGAAGTGTCGCAGAAAAGCTCTCTCAAACATCGCCTTATCCAGTTTGGGTTCACCGAGGAGAAAAAACCGTCTCACCAAAAAAAGTTCTCCTTCCCTGCGACCTTCAGCCCCGCTCATCAGTGATGGCAGAATATTTGGCACCACTGTCGAAAACATTCCATTCAAAGTTTGAACTCTTTCACGTTTTTCAAGAGCCCGCCCCGGTTCTTGATTACGAACTTTGGAGCGCAATGATAGAAACTCAAAGGCAAAGTGAAAATCAGCAGATTGATCGGTTAAAAAAGAAAAATCCGAAGACCCCTGTTAAATGTGTCATCGGACTTCCGGCAAAGCAAATTGCACGACGAGCGAAGGCTTTCGATTTAATTGCCCTACCACGACGAAATCAAAAAGCACGCTCGCCGTTTTTCGGTAGCGTCACTAGAAAATTAGTACGAGACGCAGAGACTCCACTTCTCATTTTACCTTAGGATTCAACATGCTTGAGCTTCAATTTCTTGGCGGAGCCGGTACAGTCACCGGCTCGAAATTTCTTCTGACATACAACGAGCACCGCATTCTCATTGATTGCGGGCTTTTTCAAGGATTGAAAGCTTTACGACTCAGAAATTGGGAGATGCTACCTGTTGATCCCAAATCTATTTCTTGCGTGATTTTAACTCATGCCCATATTGATCACTCAGGATATTTACCGCGCCTTTTGAATGATGGTTTTCAAGGTCCAGTGTATTCGACAGCCGCGACTCGCGACCTGTGTAAAATTCTATTACCTGATTGCGGATATCTCATGGAAGAAGAAGCGAGTTATCTCAATCAAAGAAAGAAAACAAAACACGATCCGGCGTTACCGCTGTTCACCCGCGAACAAGGAGAAAAAGCCACCGAGGCCTTTGAAACATTACCGTTTAAAAAAGAAACCGAAATTCTGCCCGGCGTCCGTATTGAATTTCTCTATGCAGGTCATATTTTAGGTGCTGCCTCTGTCATCGTAACGGCTGGTGATCAACGGATCGCTTTCACCGGTGACATTGGTCGCCCTGAAGATCCTATATTGTTTCCACCTGAGCCACTTCCCGCCGCGGATTTTCTAGTGACTGAATCCACTTACGGAAATCGAAGACATAAAAAGCTGGCGGCGATCGATGAGCTGGAATTGCAAATTAATAAAGCTCTAAAAAGAGGCGGAACCATATTGATTCCCACATTCGCAGTGGGCCGAGCTCAATTTATTATGTATTTGCTCTGGAAATTACGCTCTGAAAATCGGATTCCAAATTTTCCGATGTTTTTAAATAGCCCGATGGCTACAAACGTCAATGACTTACTCGCAAAACATAAAGACTTACATAAGCTTTCGACCCATGAATGTGCCGAAGTTTGCAATATCGTGCAGTATGTTCGCTCACCTGAAGAGTCCATTGCGCTCAATAAGCGTACAGACCCAAAACTGATTATTTCGGCTAGCGGAATGATCAGTGGCGGACGCATCCTTCACCATATCAAAGCCTTTGGCCCTCTTGAAAGCACCACCATTTTACTGACCGGGTACCAAGCTGCTGGGACACGTGGCGAGGCCTTACAAAATGGAGCCGAGGAATTAAAGATCCATGGATCTTATGTTCCGATTAAAGCCCATGTTGAAATATTGGACAATGTTTCGGCCCATGCAGATTATCGCGAAATTATCGACTGGCTGAAACACTCTAAAATAAAACCAAAAAAGACTTTTATAGTTCACGGTGAAGCTTCGGCCTCAGATGAGATCCGACGCCGCCTTAATGAGGAATTGGGATGGGAGTGTCTCATTCCGGAACCCTTGCAGACAATTTGTCTCAGCCCTTAATAGCTCTTTGACAGAATGTCACAAAAATCAGGCTATAACCAATAGGTTCTATTTAATAACGAAAGTGAGTGGCACCGGGCTCGCAATCCCTAGTATATATGCCCAACATTGCACGTAATTCCAGCACCGATTTTAGCTATTTAAATGAGCCATCTGTACAGCACCTCTATGCCCTAGAAGGCCAACAAAACGTCATGCGATTTCACATCGACGGTATCCAGTGTGCTAAGTGCATAAGAAAACTAGAAACGCTGCCAGAGACCTTGCCTGGTCTCACTCATCTCCGTATCGATTCAGGAGCGAATTTGGCCTATGCCGAAATCGATCAACAACTTCTCAGTTTCTCACAACTTGCAATGAAATTGAATAGCATGGGGTTCAGGCCCACTCCGATTTTATCGGACTCTGAAAAGATCACCGCTGGACATCGCGCGAACCGCACTGAGCTTATTCGTCTCGCTATCGCAGCGGCCTGTGCTGGCAATATTATGATGTTCAGTTTTGCCAATTATCTCGGCAGCACCGGAATTTTCAGATCTGTTTTTTCTTGGTTGAGCTTCGCGCTCTATTTACCGGTTGTAACTTACGTTGCTTGGCCCTTCTACACCGGGGCCTTATCATCTCTTCGTCAAAAACAGGTTTCAATTGATTTACCAATGGCCGTCGCTTCATTGGCCGGCTTTTTCTACTCGGCCTTTGAGCTCTTTAATGGCCGAGAAAATTTTTATTTTGATTCATTAAGCGGATTTTTATTTCTAATTCTCATTTCTCGCTGGATGCAAGGACGATTACAAAAAACATTTTTGACACGTGAATCCAACGAAACCCTAGGACTTGAGAAGATGCGCAAACTCTCTGGTGAGGACTGGTATTGGGTTCCGGCGGAACTTCTTCAGCCTGGTGATAAAATTCGTATTTTAAGAGACGAAACAGTGCCCGTTGACGGCACGGTTATTAGCCCACGCATCCGCATCAGTTTAGCCTGGCTATCAGGAGAATCAAAATCCGTTTCACTCACTAAAAATTCAACCATAAAAGCGGGAGCTCGTATAATTTCTGAAAGTGCTGACATCCATGTTCAGCGCTTAACTCAGCACACAGAGTTCGGGCAACTTCTCGACGCTGCAGAGCGCTTCAGCCTTTCTAATAATCGCTTTATCTCAATGAGTGATAAGTGGTCCGAACGCTTACTTATTGCCGTTTTCGCCATCGCAGCCCTTTACCTCACCTTCAATGTCTCAAATGATATGGAAGAGTCATTTCGTCGGGCTCTGGCTTTGATCGTGATCGCTTGCCCTTGCGCCATGGCCTTCGGCACACCCCTCGCTCTTTCTTCGGCCCTACGCAAAGCGCGCAAGAATGGTCTCTTGGTTCGCGATGCTAATGTATTTGAAAGATGTGCTCATATTCGCACTCTATTTTTTGATAAAACCGGCACCCTCACCGAAAATGAAATTTCGTTAGTTGAGGACCCTGAAAGTTACTCTGACGAATTGAAGTCGGTGGTACTGACTCTTGAAGCTCCATCACAACATCCTATTGCTTATGCTTTTCGACAGGCTTTTACAAAATCAAAAATACTTACTGATGTAACAGAATGGAGCGAGAAGCCAGGCGAAGGCATTAGTGCCCGTATCGGCCAAGACCTCTACGAAATCAAAAAGTGCGCTCAAGCCACGACCGCTTGCGCTCTTTTTAAAAATGGAGAACTGACGGCGCAATTCACTTTTTCTGCCCAGCTTCGCGTCGACGCTTTGAGTGTTCTAGAAAAATTGCGCCAAGGCGGTTATCAAACTCTTCTTCTTTCTGGAGATTCTGAAGAAGCCACTCTCTCGATGGGCCATAAATTAGGATTTCAAAATAAAGATATTTACTTTTTAATGAGTCCTGCCCAAAAAGCACACCTTGTAAAAAAATGTCCCAATTCAATGATGATCGGTGATGGAATCAACGACAGTTTAGCCCTCATGCAAGCCGAGGTCAGCGTGGCAACCACAGGTGCCGTGGATGCGGCCCTTAAGAGTGCTGCAGTGTATGTCACCAATTCTCAGTTAGCGCCCATCGCGGCCCTCTTTGACATCAGTCGAGAAGCCATCTTTGGAATTCGTACCAATCTTCTCGTTGCGGTCATTTACAATACTGTGACCGGCTCACTGGCTCTCGCGGGTTTTATCAATCCTCTTGTTGCAGCCTTACTTATGCCTGTCAGTAGCGGAATCATTTTAGCGTCGACCTGGTTACGGAGCCGACGGTGAATATTTTAATTTTAATGATTCCCATCTCGCTGGCTCTCACTGCGACTTTTTTGATTTCGTTCATTATGACTGTTCACAGCGGACAAATGGACGATCTCAACACGCCAGCTTTAAGAATATTAGACGACGAAAGGGAGAACACCAATGACAACACCAAATAATAATTACGAAGAAATATTTTACGATGATGATATTGTAAAAAAATTCTTGATCGCGACTTTGATCTGGGGAGGCGCCGCATTTATTTTCGGACTTGTAATTGCGCTGCAGCTCGCTTACTGGCCACTCAATGGCAATCTCGAATGGATCACCTTTGGTCGCTTGAGACCGCTCCACACCAATGCGGCAATTTTCGCTTTCGCTGGCAATGCCATTTTTGCCGGCATTTATTACTCCACCCAGCGCCTGCTGAAAACACGAATGTTGTCAGATACACTTTCAAAGATCCACTTTTGGGGTTGGCAGTTGATTATTCTATCGGCGGCGATCACCCTTCCTTTGGGCTACACCCAGTCAAAAGAGTACGCAGAACTCGAATGGCCCATTGATATCGCCATCACCCTGATTTGGGTTGTTTTTGCCATTAACTTTTTCGGCGCAATTAAAAGACGCCGTGAAAAGCACATGTATGTCGCCATTTGGTTTTATATTGCAACGATTATTACAGTTGCGGTTCTCCATATTGTGAATTCAATTGAAATTCCCGTTGCGGCTCTGAAAAGCTTTCCAGTTTATTCTGGCATTCAAGATGCGCTTGTTCAGTGGTGGTACGGACATAATGCCGTCGCGTTTTTTCTTACAACACCGTTTTTGGGTTTGATGTACTATTTTATTCCGAAAGCAGCTGATCGGCCAGTTTACTCTTACCGACTTTCTATCGTGCACTTCTGGGCTCTCGTATTTATCTATATTTGGGCGGGCCCCCATCACTTGCTCTACACATCGCTACCCGACTGGGCGCAAACCCTTGGAATGATCTTTTCAATTATGTTATGGGCCCCAAGCTGGGGTGGAATGATCAATGGACTTTTGACTATCAAAGGTGCCTGGCAGCGACTTAAATCTGATCCGATCATTCGATTTTTTATTGCGGCTCTCACCTTTTACGGAATGGCCACTTTCGAAGGGCCTCTTCTTTCAATCAAAAGTGTAAGTGCATTAGGTCACTATACAGATTGGATTGTCGGTCACGTTCATGCGGGCGCTCTGGGCTGGAACGGCATGCTCACCTTTGCCATGTTCTACTATATGATTCCAAAACTCTGGAACACGAAAATGTATAGCGAAAAGCTGATGCATCACCACTTCTGGATTTCACTCACTGGTATTGTTTTATATTACACTTCTATGGTCACAGCCGGAATCACCCAGGGCCTTATGTGGCTCGCAGTTGAACCTAATGGCCAGCTGACTTACCCAGACTTTGTCGAAACGGTGATTAAAATCGTTCCGCTTTATTGGGTTCGTGCGGGTGGTGGATTCTTGTTTATCATCGGTTTCGCAATCATGATCTACAATGTCTACAAAACTATTAGCCTCGCCCCCGCCAACGTCCCTGCTCGCCCGGTGCGCGTGGCTCGTACTGGTTACGAAGAGAAGTCTGAATCTCACCGTAAACTTGAAGGCCTCGGCTTCGCATTTTCGGTACTCGCTTTTCTTGCTATCGCAGTCGGGTCAGTGATTGAAATTTATCCGACTCTCTCGCTGGATAAATACATCAGTCCGAACGATGTGACTGAGCCCTACACTCCACTTGAACTCGCAGGACGAGGAATTTACATTCGTGAAGGCTGTTACACTTGTCACTCTCAACAAATTCGGCAAATACCATCAGAAGTGATTCGTTACGGAGCGGCTTCGACAATTGAAGAGTCTATGTACGATCGGCCTTTTCAATGGGGCTCGAAACGCACAGGGCCAGATCTCTCCCGCGTCGGTAAAAAATATCCGAACTTATGGCATTTCAATCACATGATAGATCCACGCAGTATTACGCAAAAAAGTATTATGCCAAACTACCCGTGGCTCGCAGAAAAAACCCTCGACTTCACGCCACTGCGAAAAGAACTCTCAGTGATGCGATATCTTGGTGTGCCGTACTCTGACGACACAGTGGCCAATGCCGACATCGTAGCCCAAAAGGCCGCCCAAATATTAGCCGCAGATATTGCCGCCAATGGCGGGCCGAAAGATTTAGAGAAAAAAGAAATTACCGCCTTGATTGCTTATCTTCAGGCGCTTGGACAGAAAGGAAAGAAATAATGAAATCAGAAGGACTTGCTTATTTTACCGATACGTATCTTACATCTATTGGGCTTTTGATTTTTTTCGCCTTCTTTGTCGCGGTCATTATTTGGACTTCGCGGCGCGAAAGCCAAAAACTCTATCGCCGAGTAGAAAATCTTCCACTTGAGGTGGATCATGAGTAATCAAGATGAAAAATTAGAAAAAGAAATATCAGGGCATAGCTACGACGGAATTACCGAATGCGATAACCCAATGCCCGACTGGTGGCTCTGGACTTTTTTACTTTCAATAATTTTTGCCGCTCTCTATTTCGTCCATTATGAATCAGGTGCGGCTCCAACTTTAAAAGAAGAGTTGAATACGGCTCTTGCCATTATAGAAAAGCAAAAACAAGTTCACGCCCCAGCATTAATGGAGAGTGAAGAATCTTTGACAGAAATTATGAATGATCCGGCGCAAGCCGCAGCTGGGGCAGCAGCCTACGCCAGCAAATGCGCCGTTTGCCATGGCAATGAGCTGCAAGGCCAGATTGGCCCGAACCTCGTTGATAACTATTGGCTCCACGGGCGAGCCACACGTATTGATATTGTAAAAGTAATCCGTGAAGGGGTTGTCGATAAAGGTATGCCAGCATGGGGGCAAATGGTCAGCCAGCAAGAAATTTATGCTTTGACCAGCTTCATTATCTCTAAGCGTGGATCAAACCCACCGCAAGCAAAGGCCCCACAGGGTGAGGCTATTGAATAATGTATGGAACAAAAAGATCTAAATAAATTAAGTAGCATAGATGCTAGCGGAGCCCGCCTGAATATTATTCCGGCGGATGTTCAAGGTTTTTTTAGGCGACATCGCAACTGGTCGCAAGCCGTTCTACTTATTATTTTTTTAGGTCTTCCGTGGATTGAACATAATGGCCAGCAAATCGTACTGCTTGATATTATCAATCGAAGATTTCATTTATTCGGTTTAACCTTTCAATCTCACGATGCGCCACTTTTATTCTTTCTTCTCGCCATTGCTACGTTAGGGCTCGCTTTTGTAACCGCCGTATGGGGCCGAGTCTGGTGCGGTTGGGCTTGCCCTCAAACTGTTTTTATTGATGCCGTCTACCGCCGCATTGAAGAGTGGACAGAAGGATCATACATCGAGCGCCGAAAATTACGAACTCAAGAATTTAGTTTGTCTAAGTTTAGAAAAACAGGCAGCAAATGGCTACTCTTCACTGCAGTCTCTTCGCTTTTTGCCCATAGCTTCGTCGCTTATTTTGTCGGATCTAAATCTCTTCTCGCTATGATGCAAAAGCCACCGGCTGAAAATTGGACTTATTTTTTGCTCATTGCCGGCTTCACTCTTTTACTTCTTTTTGACTTCGCATGGTTTCGCGAACAATTCTGCGTTATCATGTGCCCTTATGGTCGCATTCAAAGTGTTCTCCTCGAACCCTCTTCGATGGCTATTGTCTATGACACTCAACGGGGCGAACCTCGTCGACAAAAAACGACTATAACGAAAAAAACTGGCGACTGCGTTTCGTGCAACCGCTGCGTTGAAGTTTGCCCGACCGGAATCGACATACGTAACGGACTGCAAATGGAATGCATCAGCTGCACAGCCTGTATAGACGCTTGCGATGCGATCATGACCAAAGTAAAAAAACCGCCAGGACTTATTCGTTATCAAACACTTGATGGATCTAAAATCAATCTCTTCAAATTTAAAACTCTGTCGTATGCAGCACTCATCACCATCGCGACAGTAGGACTCATCTACACCCTTCTTTCGCGTGAAGACGTCAATATTTCAGTCCTACGAGCCATCGACACACCTTATGAGCTTACGACCGACATAAATTCTCAACCCACAGTATTAAATCATTTTCGCCTGCACTTGAATAATCAGCTGGGTCAGAGCTCACGCTATCATGTAACATTAAGCTCGCAATCTCTAGCCCGTGGGGTCTCACTTACCGTAGCCCAGAATTCGGTCGTCATTAAACCGTATGGCAACTGGACTTGGCATCTATTCGTCACAGCTCCGCGAAAGCTTTTTGAACACTCAGGCACAGAACAGGCGGATGTGATTCTTACCAATGACAAAGGCGAAATATTCACAGAAAAATTGGCTTTGATCGGACCAAAAAAATGAGCACGCTTCTTCTCTGTATGGCTATTCTCAGTTCAAGTTTTTGGGGCAGTTGGCACTGCGCTGCTATGTGCAGTCCTACCGCAAGCTTAATGACGAAAAAGAAATCGCTCTGGAGTTATAATTTAGGCCGCGGCCTCAGCTATATTTTTTTGGGAACGTTAGGTGGTCTTATTGGGTCATTCTTTCTTGATCACCAGTTTTACCTGATTCGTATTTTTTCAGGTGTCCTTTTTGCGCTGATATTAGTTTTTATGGGACTTAATATTATTATAAAAAATAAGCCGTTCACTTTGCCGCGAATTCTAGGACTCCGCCATTTCGCGACCCTTGATCGTCCCGGTATTTATTTAGGACTTCTGACAGCGTTTCTTCCTTGTGGATGGCTTTATAGTTATGTCTTAGCCGCAGTGGCGACGCGCTCTGCAGTCACTGGTGGCCTTGTTATGGGAATTTTTTGGCTGGGCACGCTTCCGGCCCTCTCGGCTATTTCTCTTTATATGAAACGAGCGATTCGCCTAACTCCACGGCATAAACATCTCGCCGCCGGCTTAACCCTCGTCGGGGCCGGCCTTTACTCTATCGCCAGTTTTTACTATTTCGCAAATAGCTAATTGCTCAACTCTTTTGGCGGCCAGTCGCGGGCGTCGCGATGCTCTTCTAGATTGCAGGCAAACTCGATAGTAAAACGTTTCACTTCACTCCAATCAGTGAATTCATAATCCCGGTCGGACTGGGTCAGTGAGCCAGCTCTTGCCGAGATAGTTTCCATGATAGCTTTGACAAGCCAATTGTACTTTGAATATTTAAGACTGCCAGCAAATATGCTCCAAAGCTGGGGATACCAATCTGTCGCGCGAAAAAAATCTTCGACGAATTTACGCTCTTGAGCTTGGACCTCAGGATCTTTTTGTAAAATGCCAAGGCAAACTGAAAAAAAGGCCGAAGGGCGACGCACCAATTCGGCGGAATTTTTAAAGGCCCATTTTTTAAAGGCTCGAGGATATTGACCGACGTAAACAGGCGCACCGGCGATAACGGCATCAAAATCCTCTACTACTACTTCACACTTTTCGATATCCCGTAGCGCGACAGCGTGTCCTCTAACGACGAGAGCTGTTCGAATAAATTCAGCAATTTTCTTGGTTTGCTGATTTTTTGTATAATAAGCGACGAGTATTTTGGCCATGGTTTTCTCCGTGAGCCATTTCAGAAGCAAAGCCAACGCCAGAGCCAGATCTAATTAAACTGAGAAGGTTACAGAATCGAGATTTTTTTGAGACATTTTGTCATCGCCGATGACAGAGTTTCAATAGAGGGCTAACAACAATTGTCTTGACGTAACTGCAGCATTTTCTCAGAAAAAACCGCCATCTCTCGTTGAGCCCGTATAAATACTTTCCAGTCAATGCAATATCTCGAGCGCGGCCCGTCTATGGTGCCTTTAATGAGACCGGCGTCTTTTAACGCCTTTAAATGCTGGCTCACCGTGGACTGAGCTAACGGCAGATCGGCGACCAGTTCTCCGCAAATACATTCTTTGCGTTCGGCAAGGGCTTTTAAAATTGCAATTCGCGCCGGGTGTGACAAAGCTTTTGCAAAGTCAGCATTTTTTAAATCTCTATGAGGAAAATCATCTATTCTTGCCAATGCCATATAAATTATCATATATCGTAATTATACGATTAAAGACAAGGAGTATTGTGAAAATACTATTTATGTGTGTGGCTAACTCAGCTCGAAGTCAACTTGCAGAAGGACTGGCGAAATCCATTTTTGGTAACAAAGCCTGGGTCGAAAGCGCCGGCTCAGAGCCCAAAAAGGTGAACCCTTTTGCTATTCAAGTTCTAAAAGAAATCGGCATTGATATTTCAAGTCACCACTCAAAGTCTTTTGATGATTTGAAGCCTGATTTCACCGCTGACCTTAATTTTATTATTACTTTATGTGCTGAAGAAGTTTGCCCGGCGATGGCCTCGAAGACGGCCCAGCGTCTTCATTGGCCCTTTAAAGATCCGGCTGGCCAAGACGGCACTGATGAAGAACAACTAGAAAGATTTCGTCATACGCGGGAGTTAATTAAGAAACAAATTACGGCTTTTGCTTCTGAGATGACCAAATGAAACCAGAGCAAAAGTATTTCTCAGAGTTTTTAGGCACGGCAGGGCTCTTAATCGTTGTCGTAGGTTCTGGAATTATGGGAGAAACCCTATCTAAAGAAAATGCGGCGATGGCTTTGTTAGCCAATTCAATCGCTACAGGTGCCGGACTTTATGCTCTCATTCAAACCTTTGGGCCCATATCAGGAGCTCACTTTAACCCTGCCGTTAGTTTTGTTGAATATCTGTGGAAACGAATCAGTACTAAGGATTTTATTGCTTACTCGCTCGCACAAGTTTCTGGCG
This sequence comes from uncultured Pseudobdellovibrionaceae bacterium, assembly GCA_964360255.1. GTDB lineage: Bacteria > Bdellovibrionota > Bdellovibrionia > Bdellovibrionales > UBA1609 > CAYHVK01. The sequence continues at coordinate 115,349 of CAYHVK010000012.1, forward strand.
GCCTTATAGGGGTTTTCTTAACTCATATTATGTTCAGCCAAAACATAATTCAATTTTCACAAAAAGATCGAGGTGATTTTCGTTTTCTTCTTTCTGAAGTCATAGCGACTTTTGGTTTAATACTGGTTATCGCCATTTCGGGCAGAAAGAATGTGCATGCCACTCCGGCCGCGGTGGCACTCTTTATAACTTCAGCCTATTGGTGCACCTCTTCAACATCATTTGCCAACCCTGCCGTTACAATCGCAAGAAGCTTCTCTGATACGTTTGCCGGAATTTTATGGACTGGCTCACCAGGATTCATTGTCGCTCAAGCCATAGGAGCACTTCTAGCCTTCAAGGTGAGTGAAAAACTACTGAAATTGTGACTTGAATTCACCGTTAACAATTTGTAACCTTCTTCTTTATCGCCGTGTAAGAGGTTACTATGTCACAAGAGCAAAAACGCCAAGGTCAGTTCGGTCCTCCAACAGATGTAAAGTCTGTACTTGCCCTGCATAAAAGACCAAAAAAAGTAGTCGTTACTGCTGGCATGCCCTATGCCAATGGCCCCCTACACCTCGGGCACTTAGCAGGAGCCCATGTTCCGGCGGATATCTATGCGCGCTGGATGCGTATGCTAATCGGTGCCGAAAACGTACTATTCGTTAACGGCAATGATGATCACGGCTCAACTAGCGAAGTGGCGGCGCTCAAAGCGGGCCAGCCCATTCGCGAGTTTATTGATACGATTCACGAACAACAAAAAACAACGCTCGCGAAATATTCGATTCAAACTGATATTTTCACTGGCACTTCGCGCCCCGAGACATATCCTCTTCACCAAAAGTACTCACAAGATTTTTTACGGGCACTTTACAAGAACGGACTCTTAGAAAAGCGTGTCACTAAGCAATGGTTTGACCCAAAAATCTCACGTTTTCTTCAAGATCGATTCGTTCGCGGAACCTGTCCGAATTGCAGCAATACTGAAGCCTATTCAGACGAGTGCGAAGCTTGCGGAACACAGTTTGACCCAAGCCTTTTACAGAATCCGCGCAGCCAATTGAGCGATGCCAAACCAGAACTGCGAGAAACAGCCCACTGGTGGCTAGATATGTGGAAGGTCGCCGACCCACTTAAAGCATGGATCGATACAAAACAAAAAGCTTGGCGCCAAGCGGTGGTGAACGAAGTTTCAAACACCGTACTGATCGGCTGCCGCTTTGAGAATATTCATGAAGAAAAATATAAAGAAATAAAAGACACTTTGCCAAAACACAAATCTCGTTACGTGGCTGGCAAGAAAGTCGAATGTCTTTTCGATCATACAACCGACCTTGAACAAGCTCGGCAAAAGCTTGAGGCGGCCGGTATTCCTTCAACTGAAACCGACAGTTGGTCACGGCGTCCAATTACGCGCGATGTTTCATGGGGCATTCCGGTTCCGCCAGAGATTGACCCGGATATGAAGGGTAAGACTCTTTATGTTTGGCCCGATTCGTTGATTGCACCAATTGTGTTCACCCAAGTCGCACTTGAAAAATCAGGACGTAAAGCAGAACAATACAAAGAATTCTGGTGCGACCCTGAAGCGTCGGTGGTGCAGTTTTTAGGACAAGATAATGTATTCTTTTACGTTATCATGCAGGGCTCGATGTGGCTTGGCACTCAAAGCGATATCATGCGCCAGCCGGTCAAGGGCGAATTGCAAATGACTGAGATCTTAAGCGTTTACCACTTAATGGTGAACGGCGAGAAAATGTCGAAGTCCACTGGCAACTTCTATACGGGTGATCAACTTCTTGAAATGGGACATTCGGCCGATCAAATTCGTTATTTTTTGGCGATGCTGAGTTTACCGGTGAAAGCTTCAAGCTTTGATTTTGACCAATTTGCTGAACGTAATAAATTTTTGGCGGGCCCACTGAATGCCGCTTTTGAAAAACCGATTTCTGCTTGCCATTCAAAATTCGATGGTCGCGTGCCTGATGGAAAGCTTATTGGTAAAGCTGAAGCCGATACAATTAAAATTGTGCAGATGTATCTTCGCTCTATGCAAAAAGGCGATTACGCCACACTTTTGGGCCAGATCGAAAATTACGCTCGGCAGATCAATTCTCTTTTCACGCAGTTTAAACCGCACGATGACCGCGCGCCAGAGCAAGAAAGAAAAGACGCGCTTTTCACCTGCTTCTATGTTTTAAAAAACCTTATGATTATGCTCGCGCCATTTGCGCCTTCGACCATGAACGAACTTCGCCAGTCACTGAACTTACCCGAATCCTCACTGCGTGCTGATGAACTCGGCACGGGTTTGCCTGCAGGCCACGAAATCTTTGAGAAGCGGACTTACTTTCCCCATGTCGAGGGCGTTGGGCCGGCGTAAATGAAAGACATCCATAAAGAGATAGCCAAAGTTTTCTTAAAACTCGGCACGATCGGATTTGGCGGACCGGCGGCTCACCTCGCGATGATGGAAGCCGAGATTGTTGAAAAAAGAAAATGGATTTCTAAACAAGAGCTTCTAGATTTTATCAGCGCTTCTAACTTTATACCCGGGCCCAATTCCACCGAGGTGGCCATTCATATCGGGTATAAAAAAGGTGGAATGCTAGGACTTATTTTAGCCGGAACATGTTTTATTTTACCCGCCGCCCTTATCGTCACACTTATCGCCTGGTCCTATAAAACGTACGGCACACTACCTGCCGTACAAACTATTCTTTATGGCATCAAGCCCGTGATCGTCGCCGTAATAATTCAAGCCTTATGGAGCCTCGGCAAAACGGCTCTTAAAAGTAAAATCCTTTGCGCTCTTTGCGCACTAGCGATTATTTTATCGCTCATTGAGATCAACGAAATTCTTATTCTTGTTACAGTTGGGGTGGTCGCACTGGTCGTAGCACATCCACCGAGACGAATTAATTTTATGGGGGCTTTCGCTTTGCTGAGCCCACAACCGCTGATAACAGCTGGCACTTGGGCCGCCGCCACTGGTGTCGCCAACTCTCTCACACTAACAAATATTTTCTTATTTTTTTTGAAAGTCGGATCTGTTCTTTTTGGGAGCGGCTATGTTCTTGTGGCCTTTTTGCGCTCAGATCTTGTTGAAAGATGGCACTGGCTGACCGAGAGCCAACTTTTAGATGCAGTCGCCGTTGGGCAACTCACTCCTGGCCCGGTGTTTACCACAGCTACCTTTATTGGATACTTATTGGCTGACACAAGCGGCGCGATTCTGGCCACACTTGGAATTTTTTTGCCGGCATTCGTCTTTGTCGCCCTCACGGCCCCAATTCTACCGAAGCTTCGGCAATCAGAAAAAGCACATTATTTTTTAGATGGCTTAAACGTGGCTTCTCTCGCCATTATGGCTATAGCCACGGTCTTTTTAGCAAAAGGCGCAATCATAGATAGATTCTCAATCGCGCTTTTTCTTGTAAGCACGATTTTACTCATAAAGTTTAAAATCAATTCGGCATGGTTGGTCGTTAGCGGCGGCCTTCTTGGATACCTTTGGAATTTATAACTGCCAGTTTCTAATCCAATCACAAAGGCTGCACAGACTTATAAAAAGAATGGAGATACTCTTCTAACCGCGTATACCCCGATGGCATAACTTCATTGGGATTAGCAGGAATCGCAAGCTTGCGCGTCTGACTTTTTAGCACCGGCCAGCCACCCGCATTGCTAGTGCAATCCTGCTTCACTCTGAAAACCGAAGTGGCATCCGGAATCGTCGTCCATGCGGCGCTGACAGTTCCGCGTGCGGCACCCGTCATACAAGCTTGCGCGCTGAACACACGCGCTTGACCGGCTCCCTTGCCTGAAACGATTTGAATTTCACGTTTCAGCAAAGTGCCGTTGGCCGCGCAAAATTCCATGGGAATATCGACGCTCGTCGCAGCTGCTTTTAAAACATTACCGGTCGGATAATAAAGCGTTTTACTCTCGACACAGTTTGGGATTTTACCAGTTCCTGTCTTCACTTCATTCACAACACGCTTATCAACTGCATCGCGATCTAAGGGCCGCGCACCAGCATTGGCGAGGACGGCGTCCTTCACTTGGGCGACTGGCAGAAACTTAAGGCCGCTATTCCAAATCGGCGGCTTTGTCACTTTCATCGCCAAAACTTTTGCCGCATTTTGAGTGAGGTAGGTCACGCACGGCCAAGCCGAATTTGCAAAACTACCGCATAAATTCTCGGCGGCGTAAATTTGTGAACCCGCCCGAGTTTCGGCGATTGTTACCCACTGATGTTTGCTGGCCGAAGTGGGCGTCTGGGGCCCCGGAATGCGTACATTGCGAGCCACAGTGTTCTTGCGTGACGCCGAAGCATAAATCGAATTGTTATCGAGTGGACTCATATACATGCCGACCATGGTGCTATTGTAAGTCAGATTATTCACCACAACTGCATTGGGGGAAGTTTCAAGGGGACCTCGATCATCGATATTCGAAATCAAATTTCCGGCCACGGTGAGATAGTTACCAGAAATCATCATCCCTTTCGAGTGCGAACCTTTCGGGTGCAAAGATTGGCGCAATCCCTCGGTGACTAGATTATTCGTCAACGTCACGTTGCGAGCGGTATCTTTGACTGTAAATGTTTCGTCAATACCCCAACTCGCCGAGACGTGATCGATAACAATGTTGTGCGGGCGCTCACTCTCAGGCTTATCCATACTGCCGATGATAACGAAACCATCGCGATTCTCGTAAGGAGTGGCACCCATCGGACTGTCACCAACACGTATACGAATATGCTGAATTAAAACATTATGGGCTTCTAGGCGAATGGTTTTACCTTTTATTGTAATCCCTGGTGGCGGAGCTGTTTGCCCGGCAATAGTTAAATAAGGATTCTCAATACTCAACTTATCCTGACCATTCATTTTATCGCCAGTGAGATCAATGGTGCCCGAAACCTCGAAGACACAAACTCGTGGACCCTTTGCATAAACGCAAGCTTGAAAAGATCCGGGGCCTGTCGCATTCAAATGCGTGACTTTATAAACTGTCGTATTGATCGGAGTAAAATTACGTCCGCTTCCCGCCGCAGTTTGCATCCCGAAGCCCACACCACCAGGGATGATCGGTACCGGCCCCGCAACCGGAGTGATCGCTGCGAACTGAACATTATCAGCAAAAGCATAAGCGGTTGTACCCACTTGTTTCAGAAAACTAATATAAGCAGTCACCGAATTTACAGGAGCGACCAATTCTACAGTGCGTTTTTGTTTTAAAGTGGCCGAGATAGTCATGGAGGTGCGAGCGAGCACTACTCCTGCTGCATTTTTAAATTCAAGTCTGAATGAAGCTGGTTCTGCCACCACGCCCAACCAGCCTTCACCGCTCAGGCGGTATTTTGTACCAGCCTTTACTTTAACACTTTGGCCGATCCCGCCGGCGGCTTTACCGACACGAGCGTATCCGTTTACGATGCTACCATTAGTTAGTGACTGCCAGCCCTGCGCCACTGAAAAAGTACCGTTAACTATAAGGTTGGGCCCTACAGTTTGGGCCTGACTCTCTATAGATAAAGTGAATAAAAAAAAGAAAACTAATCGATGAATATTCAATGTATGTGACATCTTATAATCATATCGAGAAGAGCCATAAAAATCTTAAGTTAAAGAAAGGTCGTTACAATCTGATACGGTTTGATTTTTATCAATTTCTAGAATCAAAGATATAGGTTTACATGTTTTGGGATCTTAATTCGTAAAGATCAGCTCAAATATTTGTAGGCAAATTTTTCTCGATTAAAGACCTAGCAAACTCTAAGATTTCGTTGGCTTCAATCTGCACTTCTTCCCGTGATATTGAAATATCCACGAACATAGAGCCTAAGCTTTTTTTATTATCAACACTGTAAGGAAATAAATCGTCCAGCATAATCTGAGCCACTCCCCGAATAAGATTTTCAGGTATTATCTCATAGTGAAGTTCATGAAAAACAATCTGCCATAAAATTCGGCGCAAGAGTCGGATCTTCGGATCTCCCACATTTTGCACAAACCATTCATACTGATCAAAAAACTTTTTATTTTCCATAAGCTGCTATTGTTTTAGTTGATATAAGCAAAACCCTGAAACATTTATTAATTCACCGTAAAATAAATGCACTAAGCTTATGATCTTATTGGATAATTTAATTTTGTTGCGTACAGTGCCCGAATGACTCATTTATTAAAAGATGAACTGCGTGATATCGCTTTTCGCGAAATTTACCAGAAACTTCAAGAACCGAAAGGGCGCCGAAAAGCCGGCCTTATTCTCGAAGCTACTATCAAATGCATTTCAAAAGTGGGGTTTGAGAACCTGACTCTCGAAAGAGTGGCTCGTGAAGCCGGAGTATCGCGGCCGCTGATTAGATATTATTTTACAGACTTAGATGATCTTAAAGTCAGTGCTGTAAAATACATTCGTGTGATCTTACAAAACTCCGTTGTAGATGCGATTAGTAGCGGCAGTAATGAGCTCGAAAGTTTCAATCTCTACATTGATGCCCTTTTTAATTGGTATGACCAATTCAGATCGCATGCCATGGTGTGGATCGCTTTCTTCTGGTATACGACTCAGAATAAGCAAATGAAAGAATTGAACACCATCGCCACGATAAAAGGAAATGAACGTCTACAGCGCCTCTTAGAAAACGGCAAAAAGAATGGTTATTTCGATTTTGAAGATGGCATGGAGGCAGCTCAAAATCTAGTCACTGTTCTTAACGGCATTATCACAACTGAATCCAGTATGTTTCATGATGATAAGACTAAAATGCGAGCGCGATACCGTGAACTCGCTTTAAAGGCCGTGGGGGCACGATCCGCTCCTCAAATAAAGATTTTTCATGTTGCTTCTGCTACAACGGAGATGGGTGCAACCGCATCTTTCCTGCCTAATTTAGAATGCGAGCTGAATTGATATCGCTTAATAGAGATTATTATCTCTCAACCTACACCCAAACCGATAGTGCGGCTTTGGTTGAATACCTACAAGAGCGTCAAATCTATGAGCAGACTCTTAATATTCCTTATCCTTACACCGAAGCTCATGCTGAATGGTGGATCAACCTTAATCTACAAAACGCTGAGAAACAAAATGGTGTGGCAGTAAATTGGGCCATTCGAAGATCAAGTGATCACAAACTGATCGGAGACGCAGGCTTTCACGGTTTTAATGTTGGCAAAAGTGAGAGTGCCGAACTTGGTTATTGGTTAGCCAAACCTTATTGGAATAAAGGCATTATGACTCAAGCGGCTCAAGTGGTGACTGAAATCGGATTCAAAAAATTCGGTCTGAAGCGAATCACGGCCCATATTTTTCATTACAATATCGGCTCAGCAAAAGTTTTAGAAAAATGTGGCTATCGTTTTGAGAGCACGCTTAAAGATCATTACAAAAAAGATGGCCGCCTTTACGACGGCCAGGTTTACGCTAAACTATTTAGCGATAAAAACTAATTTTAAAAGCGATTACTTAATTTGAGCATTAACAACAGCAGTTGGAGCAAATCCTGCTGCATCAGCTGATGCTGTACCAGTGAAAGTCATAACTAGAGTACAGAATTTACCAGCTGCACTTGTGGCTACAGTATAAACTCCTGGCTTCTTAGACCTCGGGTCGACCGTAACTGATACGAACATCCCCGCGCCTGGGTTGGGATAAACTCCACCGCAAAGTTCAGCGGTACGTTCTTGAGATGTATTGCCTGTGTAATAGAAGCTTTCGATTTTCACTTCTGGAGCCGCAGCTGAGGCAAAATTAGCTAAACCAAGAGCCATTAAAAATGCGAACATAAATCCTCCTTGTGTTCTCTACTAATATCAGACCGTAAAAAGGCCAAAAGGGCTATTATTTTTTATATTCGTCATGGAATTGCCATTAAGCTGGCGCTCGGGTCGCGCCAGCCGAGTCACAGCGATGATTAGTTGCCTCTAGTGAAGGCTGTGAGTTCAATCGTGATGGGACCCATCTGGCTGCCAACGATTGATTTAGCCATTCCTGAAATTGGAATCAAAGTCATATTGATCCACGCTTCAGTGATTGCGTTAGATTTAACATCTTTGATTTTTACGTAAATGCAATCGAATGTGCCTTTGGCCACAGTCACTGTCTCATTACGCGTTTCAACAATCTCTTGGTCTTCTGGTGAAGGTGGAGTTTGTTTTTGACCGTTTGCAATCAACTCAAGGATGCGGCCATCATCTGAGTATAGAATTTCGACCTTTTGTTTGCCGAGCATTCCAAGGTCTGCGTCTTGAACGATCCAAGTGCCTTGCGCTACTTTTTCACGAACTGACATATGCATAGTGCCGTTGATGATGCTGCCGCTCATTGTATAGTCAGCTGTATCGCCAACTTTCCAATCTGGGCCCGCAACTTCAATAGCTTGTGCAATGGATTGTACTGCGTCTAATTGAACGCTGGTGAGTTCTGCGTTGGCTTGAAAACCAAGTGAAAGTGCAGCCACGAGAAATAAAGATTTTAACATAAATCCTCCTTAGGTTATGAGGCTCTAGCTGAGCACTACTTTTCTAATGAGGCAAAAGATTTTTTCTTAACAATTACTTTTTAGACTGCGTATAAAAATCGATCTCTTCTTGGATGGTCTTACGTGAAGATTTATCGCCATACACGATATCGTCAGCGACCCACTTGCCTTTTTCTTGAATCATTATGAACGTAATATTGCGATCATAAAACTCACCTGAACCTTTTTGGCTTGGGTAGATATTCATTTTTACATTCACCTTACCTGTTTCAGGCTCAGTCACTTTGATGCCAGAGTTCTTGTAGTCGAGCTTAGGGTCATATTCTTGCGAATTCAGGTAAGCATTGCCATTCGCCTGCCATCCGCAAATATCGCCGCCCGCCTTCTCTTTACAAACTTGAGCGTTCTTCTCGATCATCCCTTTAAAATTTTCTGAGAATGCCATTTCTGGCTTTTTGTTCTTTGAACTCATCGAGCCACTTAAATAATCTTTGTAAAAGCTATCTACTATTTCTTTCGCGCCTTGGCTGACGGCTGCCGTACCCGCCGCTGAGAATGTTAAGAACATGGCATATGGTTGACCGTTTTGTGTAAACTCACATGTGAAACCACCATGAACGGCGGCTTCACTTTGCTCACAACGCGTGAGTTTCACTTTTTTAGATTCAGCTTTATGAACCATATTTAGGCTCTCTGGCGTAACACCTTCGATACGAATCCCGATCAAGCCTGTTGAAGCACCACGAATACATTTTTTGCAATCGCCAAGTTCACCAGAAAGTTTGGCGACTTCTTTGCCGCTTTTCACATCCACCAAACGAACAGCCAATAAACCAATTTTAAGCTCAGATTTTTTCACTGTAGGCTTAAGTGGTGATAATTTCACCGCGGCTGTTGCGTAGACTGAACTTGAGAGGATAAGAGACAATAAAACAAGGCGCATAAATACTCCTGGTGAATAGAGAAATAAGGCTACCTGAAAAGCTCGATAAGGCAAATAGGTTGACCTTTTTCTTCAGCTGAAATTCAATAAAGTCATGAAAAAATATTTAAGTCTCAGTTTATTGACACTTGTCGCCTGCACTCACAACTCAGCACGATTGATCTCAAGCTCGACTTGCACGCCAGTGGGCAATAAAGGCTGCGCCGCTAATGAGGTTTGCATGAGTAACAACCCGGCACCCGTGTGTAAACCTGCCGTAGCGGATGCCGTATTACCTGAAATTGCACTGCCCTTCAAAAAAGGTGTAGAGGTGACTTGCACTCACTCAGCCGAAGAAGGCAGCCATTCTTGGCCCAATGCTTTTTATGCTTTAGATTTGGCTACGCCTTACGATCAACCGGCTCCTGATATTTTGGCTTCAGAATCAGGTAAGGCTTTTGTGTTTTTAGGTGAAGATGGCAAACCTTGTCCACAGTATGGCTCGGCTCAATATTCAAAAATCGATGATTGCGGCAGCGGCTGGGGCAACAGCGTTAAGATTCTTCATCAAGGGGGCTACGCCAGTTTTTATGTCCACCTTGATAAAGTGACCGTTAAAAATGGTCAGTCAGTTCGTCGCGGCCAAAAAATCGGCACCATGGGTTGGACAGGCCTAGCGGGCCATCGGCACCTTCACTGGAGCGTTCAAAAAATGCCTGGCTTCAGTCTCGCCGAGTGGGAGAGCAAAATGTTTTGGGATGGCCAGAGCGTTCCATTTAAATTTGTTGCCTTACAAGATGGTGAGAAGAAAACTTTTGATACGCGTACACTTCTCTGCCCGCATGCGAACTTGGGGCAGATTCCCGGTTTAGTGCAACCGAAATTTATAGGTCTCTAACCAGCCACCGGGATTTTAGCCGCCGCCGAGTAAGACCTCAGAGAGCAATTCATCTCCAAACTTCTCGATTTTATGCTCCCCGAGCCCGTAGATTTCATGGAGCTCAGAAATCGTTTTTGGTTTTGCCGAAGCGAGATGTCTTAGGGATTTATCACTTAACACCACGAAGGCTGGCATATCCATTTCTTTGGCCTTCGCTTTACGCCACTTGCGAAGATGCTCGAACAGCTGAAGCTCGTCGCCCTCAAGAGCGGCAGTGACGGCGGCCGATTTGCCCGCCGAAGATTTAGCTTTCTTCAATTTCACTTTTATTTTTGTGACTGGGCGTTGCACTCGGCGCGCCGAAACCGGGTCACAAACATCGCAGTGCCCACACTTTTCAAGTCTTTGCGAATCTTGATAGTAAGTTAAAATTTCGGCATGACGGCACTCACCGCCCTCAGCATAAGACACGATGTTATCGAGACCACGCCAACGTGAAGCCTGGATATTTTCAGGCGCCTTTGATTGCTGAATAAAGAAGGACTGGAGGCCCTTATCGCGTTTTGCGTAAAGCATAAGACAAGTGGAGTTTTTGTTGTCACGACCGGCACGGCCCATCTCTTGATAAAGACTGTCGATGTTGGCCGGCATTTGATAATGCACAACTAAACGCACATCAGGATGATCGATTCCCATACCGAACGCATTGGTCGCAGTGAGAATGCGAATTTCACCGTTCGCGTAAGCCTCTTGAATTTCAGTGCGCTTCGCTGGCGATAGCCCCGCATGATAATGAGCTACATCTCTAAAGTTATGACCCAAAGTTTCAGCGAGCTCTTCAGAGACTTTACGAGTGCCGCAATAAATGATCACACGACCCGTGCCGAATTGAATTAAGGCCTGCTGTAAAAGCGCCAGTTTTTCTTCTTCATTAGTGCAGGTCTCAACCTGATAATAAAGATTCGGCCGATAAAAACCATGGACGTGACGCTGAGGTTTTTTTAAAGCCAGTTGCTTAGCGATATCATTGAGTACAAATGGAGTGGCTGAAGCGGTTAATGCGAGCACTGGCACATCAGGACGAATTTCTTTAAGGATTTTTAAAAGAGCGTAATCTTCGCGAAAATCGTGACCCCATTGCGAAACGCAGTGTGCTTCGTCGACGGCAAAAAGCGCGATGGCTTGTGATTTGATCCAGGTTTGAAAACCCGGCTTTTGGGCCCGCTCAGGCGAGACATAAAGAATAAAAGTAGAGCCTTTTTTGAGACGCGCAAAAACTTCGCGCTGCTCAGCCTCGGTTTGGCCTGAGTGAATACAACCGGCCGCAATACCTCTTCTCGTCAGTCCATCTACCTGATCTTTCATTAGCGCGATCAGCGGAGAAATGACCACCACCAATTGCTCTTTTATAACTGCCGGGTATTGATAACAAAGCGATTTGCCACCACCCGTTGGCAAAATCGCCAGGACATCGTGTCCGGCAATGACGGACGAAATAATTTGTTCTTGTCCGACGCGGAAAGAATTGAGGCCGAAATGTGTTTTTAAAGTGGTTTCCATCGAGTTCTCCATTGTTCAACAGATCGCTATGCAAAACAATGGGCCAACAGATTTTTGCAGATACAAGGCAACGCATACAGACGACGTTCGATAGTGGGACTTAGGGGCATAGTGCGCTCTTGCCCGTTATCGAACGTCGTCTGTATGCGCCAATACTCGATCTGCATTGATGAGAGTGTTAAGGTGTTTGCCACTTAAGAGGCGAAATGAATTTTACATCTCTCCTACTCACATTTTTTTTGAGTCCATTGTTGTTCTCGGCATCGACGCACGCAACTTTTGCTCCGCCAACAACTGAGTGGACATGGGCTGGATTTGAAATCGTGGGCCTTAAAAAAATCACAAAAGAACAAGTGATCAAACAAGTTCCACTTAAATCTGGCGACATTTACAAAGAAGAGCCACTGATCTGGAAGACTTGGTGTGAAACCTTAAAAAGCAGCTTTAGCTTTTCAGATACTCACTGCTCGGCCGTTCGCTATGTCGAAGGCCAAGCTTATTTCGTTATTGATATTATCGAAGCCGGCGATGAGCACCGCAACCAGTTTAGAGAGGCTCCTGCACAAGATATTGCTTTAACTTCTGAAGAAGTTTTAAAACTTTACGATCTTCTTTATGCCCGCCTCTGGAAGCTTTTCGAGCAAGGCATTACCGTCAAAGAAACGGCTGACCGTGGATTTTTAGATTTCTCTGACTTAGAAATGCACGGAATTGTTATGCAGCTCATTGAGCAAGTGCCTCAGTACCGCGATAATATTTTGGATGTCCTGGCCAATGACAAAGATGCACAGAAACGCGAGAAAGCCGCGAATCTATTAAACTGGACACTGAATGTCCTTAGCGAAACGCAAGTGAAAGCCAGCGTTCTTTTAGATGATCCCTCATCTGAAGTGAGAAATAATATTTCGCGCTTTACGCTCCACTTTATCGATAAGGTGACGGTTCAGACCCATCGCTTTGGAATGATCGACAACCTACTTAAGCAACTCGATCGCCCTTCTCATGGTGATAGAAATAAAGCGATATATAATCTTTTAATTATTGCCACAAAGTTTCCGGAAGATCGGGCCTATATAAAAGAGCATGGTTTGGTTCTTATCGATTACATCGCTCGCGAAAGTATCTTAAGCAATGTGGGCGCACTCGCCGTCGAACTTCAAAAGTTGCTACAGCCTTAGAGCTGATAGTGACTGGGCATATACGACATAATATCGTACATGCGGCTGTCACAAAGAATGAGCTGACCCGTATCCGACTCTGATCTGATAAGGCGACCACTGGCCTGAAGCACTCTAACAATTCCTGGGAAGCGATAAGCAAAATCAAAGCCGTTTTCTCCTTGGTCATTCCAGTACTCTTGCAAAGCGTTCTGCGTGCCCGATGGTGCAGGTATGCCCACTCCCAGAACAACAACGTTTTTAAGCGAATCCCCTACAAGATCAACGCCTTCAGAGAAATAGCTACCGAGAACGCAGCAGCCGATCACTCCAGTTTGGGTTCTGAAACGCTCGAGAAAAAGCTCTTGGCTTTTCTCATCGATGCCTTTGCCCTGCACATGCAGACGTTCGTAGAGCTCGGGCGGAATCTCGGCCATAACAGCTTTCATAAAACCGTAAGAGCTGAAAAATATCATGGAGTTCTCGGTACTTTGCCCAAGTTCTTCAATCAATTTGATAATTTTTGGAATGGACTGCTCGCGGTTTTTATAGCGCAAATCAATGTCGGCTCTGAGCTTCACATCGGTTTGCTCAGGCACAAAAGGACTGCCGAAGGATTTGTAATGCATCTTATCGAAAATCTGTAGCTCGGTTGAAAAAAGCCGGCTCGGTCGCAGCGTAGCCGAAAACCAAACGCTACTCATAATCGTGTTCGCCACATCTCTTAAGAACACCCGCGGGTCGAGACAGAAGTAATTAAAAACATAACCCCGCTCGCCGCCCTCTTCAATAATACGAAATACAGATTGGTCTGGGAGCTCAATTAAGAATTGCAGTCGGTAATACCAATTTTGTAGAGGAGCGAACACATCTGGGATGGCCATTTCTTTCTCGCCATATTCAGTTCTAAGAAAAGCATTGGCTTTATCGAGTTTCGCCATAAGTCCGCGCGGTACCGATTCTGTCACTTGCGAATCTTCGGTCATCTTCTTGGCTCTTGCGGCGAATAGTTTAACTATTGGTTTAACTACTTCGAGAGCCTGCGGAGCTTCGGCCTCAACGTCGTCTTCTAATTTTCTCAAGCCAGCGAGGCTGATGGAGACCGAATACATATCCCTGAGGCGGCTCGGAGCATTATGGGCCTCATCTACCACTAAAAGCATTTCATCTTCTTCGTTAAAGTGGCGCTGAAGGCGCACCAGAGGGTCAAAAACGTAATTGAGATCACCGACCATCACTCGTGAGTAACGAGAGATATCGAGGCTGAGCTCAAAGGGGCAGGCTTCATGTTTACGGGCCAGCTCGTCAATGCGGGCGCGGTCAAATTGTTGCTCGCTGGCAAAGCCTTCGGCGAGAGCCGCACGGGCTTTTGCGAAGTAATTTTTGGCAAATTGGCAATCGCGAGAGTCGCAGCGCTTATCGGTATTAAAACAAACCTTCTGCTTTGAAGTCAGCTCACAGGTACGTATTGAGGTTTGATCGAGAGATTTCGTCGCAAAAGAGCTGACTTGGTTTTTCACCGAGCTTTTCGAGGTGGCGTAGTAAAGCTTTTTGTCATCGTGCTGAGCCAGGGTTTTAAGGCCCGCAAAAAGCATGGAAGCTGTTTTACCGATACCGGTAGGAGCATCCACCAGGCTGTGGCCGCTTCCTTTCAGAACTTGATAGGCGTAGACGGTCATATCGCGCTGATTGGTGCGAAACTCTGGGTAAAGAAATGGTAAAAGCTCTAGGTCCGTTTTTTCTCTTTCTCTTAAAGCATCGAGCTGCGCCAGCCATTTTTTGAAATACTCAAACCGCGGACGCATTTCTTTTTCAATTTCAGCCAAAGTGAATTCTTTTCTGACTGTTCTTTGCTTCGATGAAACCTGGTGAATGTAAATCAGCTCAAGGACGATTTTCTTTTTCTGCGCACACATCTGCCCTGACATCAGCGCGTAAACTTTGAGCTGAGCGAACATGCGCTCGATATCTTCAGCATCGAGCTCGAAAAAATCGGCAAGACCTGTTTTAATTTCAATAAGGTGAAGAGTTTCATCAGATTCATAATACAAATCGGCGCGGCCACGCAGGGCCACTCCAAAAACTTCACAGTCGATGTGTTTTTCAGGAGTAAAATAAGGGTGAAGCGCTTGCACCTCAGAATGAAGGCGCCTTCCCTCTTGCAGGGCATTTGTTTCGCCGTAATAGGTCGAGAGCACACCGAGGCCGCCATCGTAGCACGCGAGGCGGACAAAATCGGTGACGGCGTACTTGAGGCTTTTAGTGAGGCTCATGTATACACAACCTTCGCTACACGGGCGTCGATACCAGCAGCGATTAAACTTTCAAGCCATTCGATTTGAACAGGCCTTAGCGTATCCCCTGGCCCTTTGACTTCGATAAAGCTGCAGATTTTTTTCGCGCGATCAATCACCACTAAATCAGGGAAGCCCGCACTGAAAGTGCGAATGTCTTTTAAGAAGTTTCTGAAAATTCCGGCTAGCTGCTGGCCAGTTAACCCAGTAATAATCTCTTTCAGCAAATCTTCTTCAAGCCAGCTCAGCTGAGCTAGTGGATTGATAAAATCTTTTTTCTCTTTCAATCTTTGGATGATTTGATCTGTGCTGATGGCATCCAATTCGATTTCTTTGAGGCGCTCGTCGCAAAGAGCTTTACGGTTCTGATAGAATTTATCTTTGTCAAAGAAATCATCTGGGCCGGCTTGAAACTGATGGCGGAAGACTCCTGGTAAAGAGGTGAAAATAATATCCCAGAAATAAAGCATGAAGAGCAAACGCACTGAGTAGTTTTCTAAATGGTGGGCCATTAAGCCTTGGTCTTCAAAATAGCGACAGAGATTATCTTCGATGGGACCGTCTTTTTTAAGTTCGTAGGTATCTGTTGGAAGATCATATTCAGCTTCAAGGTCTATATGAATATCGATTTTCTTTGCTCGCTTAACGAATGAAGGCAGAAATTTATTCCATTTTGGATCGTTAAGCACACGCTCACTGTTGACGGCAAAGAAGTTTTCGATTTTTGCTTTGTCTTCTTGTCTCAACCAATAAGCAAGACACTTCTGCTCAGCTCTTTCGTCATTGCTTAAACTTAGCACATCGTAAGCAAAAGCCTCTTCGACATCATCATGGCTATTACGCTCAAGTGTATGGCCCGTTTTGTAATAGTACTTTGATCGGCGCTCAATGAGCCGCGCATCTTTCAGCGGGAGCACTTTCATCTGCGCAAAAATCGCTTTTAGGTTCGCAATATCATCTACATCTGGCTCGACCAGATTCATAATATTGTACATCTCAGTGCGAAGAGCGAAAAACTCAATGGCGGCCTTAAACTCTTCTTCAGCTTCAAATTTAAATGCCATTTCAAACTGGCTTTCAAATTTCTCTAAGCTGAGCTTTAAAACATCGCCCTTAATAAAACTAAAAACATCAGACTGAAAATCGCCAAAGAAAAAGGCACGCGCCACTTCATTGATATCAGCGAGGACTTTTGTATAGACTCCCGTCTCTTGCCATTTGTGGGTCGGCAAAATGGGTAGCAGCAAATCTACAAGTTCGTCTTTTTTAAGGCTAGTTACACTAGGTAGTCCGAGAGACTTTGCGAGAGCTTTCAACTCAGGAATTTTTAATAACGAAAGCGCTTCAGCATCAAGCTCAGCAGGCTCTAAAAATCTCTTATCCTTAAGAGCCTCAAAACAAGCTGGGATATTTTCAATTTCTTCGTAGTTTAATGAATCGAGGCGAATGTACGCTCCACTACGAAAATGGCAACGGGCTAGTAGCAATCGCTCGTGCGGCGTGAGCTTTATGTAGTTTGAGAAAAAAACTTGATAGTCTTTTGAAAACCATGGCGCGTAGCTTTCATGCATCTTTGAAAGCAGCAATTCAAAGATCGCAGAGTAATAGAGCGGATTCGAAAATGGATTCAAATCTATAGTGCGATCAGGCTGTAAAAACTCAGATGTTTGGGATGGCATAAGCTGCCATAAACGGTACTACAGCGGCAGTTTCATTTCAATATTACAGCGCTCGTAATCAGAAGCATCACTGCCGAGGCTTTTTTGGACTTGGCTCACTGAATGGCCGTGTCCATCAAAATATCCCCTACGCCCTGCCCGCGAGCTTGCGGGTCGACCGCTATCAATGCAGACACTTAAATAACACTCCGATCGAAGTCGAGGAATCCCTCGACTTCGATCGGAGTGGGTTGAGATGAGACAAGAAACAACTGCAAAGTCTTAGACTTGCTGCTGCGACGAGAGTTTGAAACCAGCTGATCGCTGAGCTCATCGGCAGATTTATAACCCTTTAAGGCCTCTAAACCCACATAATGGGCAATACCAAACGCCAATTGCGCCAGATTGCGGCGATTAAAATAAGTATAGAGCCTGGGACCCAGTTGATCGACAACCTCGTCCCAGTCCGGCGCTTCGCCAATATTCATACCCATACCTCTTATTGAGGATACTTCAAAAAAAGTTGCAAGAAAAAATTATGATACATAGAATTTAACTCTGATGTCTTCTGTTCAACCTCGCGGTCTTGGTGCCGCACTCTCAGTTATCGTTTGCATAATCGTCGCCTCGTTAACGGCGTGGCTGATGACTTGCGAGATGCGTTCGCATCAGGCTTCAAATTTTTCTAATGAATCTTTACAAACCCGTTTTATGAGTTATGCGACCACTATCAGCGCCACCCGTCGCCTTAGCGTAGCCCAGCTGAAACAAGTTGAGGTTTTTGAGCGAAAATCTGGCGCCAGCTTATTCTGGAACTATGTACAGCTGCCCGATGTTGTGGTGCGAGCTACGGTACCGGTTGAATATCTTTATTATGTGGATTTAAACGAGCGTTGGGAATTTACAAAGCGAGACACCGAGCTTCTGGTGGTCGCTCCGGCTTTAAAGTTTAACACCCCGGCCGCTGATGTTTCGGCTTTAAATTTTGAAGTTCGCCAAGGTAGCATGTTCCGCAATGAGCGCGATGTGGCAGTTGGCCTTCAAAAAGAGCTCACCCCGCTTTTAGAGCAGCGTGCGACTTTTAACCAACACCTAGTGCGTGAAACAGCCCGCAAAGAATTAACTAAAATCATCACCGATTGGATGGGAGCCGAAGCTCCAGCCACGATTCAGGTTCGTTTTGCCGATGAGACTCCTGTTAAAGAGCGTCAAGCTTTATAACGGTAAACCAATTGAGCAGCGACTGCGCCTAGGCTTGCAAGAAACATATCCCACTGAGTGTCCCACTGGTCTCCTTGAGTGCCAAGAAAAGAATCAGCACCTTCACCCATAATCAAAGCCGCCCACCATTCGAGAAACTCATAAACGACGCTGATGCTCATACAAATCGTTACGGTGATAAAAAAGAGCCAAGCTGCATCTCGCACGATATTTTTTCTCATTAAGATTTCACGGGCGACCAAGGCCGGCACAAACCCTTGCATCAAATGACCGATGCGATCATAAGGATTGCGCTCAAACGACAAGACATCTTTTAGCCAATAACCCAGCGGAACTTCTGCATAAGTGTAATGGCCACCCAGCATCAATACGAGTCCATGAATAAAAATCCAAAGCATAATGTATCTTGGCAGAGGAAAGCTTGTGCGCGTGAACCAAAGAATAGGCATGGCAATAAGCACAGGTGCGACCTCCATATACCAAGTGGCGCGATCTTTTGGGCCGATACCAGATGCGATCAGGGCTAAAATCCATAAGCCGAACATCGCTAAAAACTGCGAACGAGTCAGTGTTTTCATAGGAGTATGTTAATTAATAAGGACAATGACGGCAACCGCTACCGCAGCAAACGCCGCGCTTTAAGTGGTATTTCTCTGTCATCACCATGTAGCCGCTCTCATAATAAAAATCTTCACCTTCAACGAGAGGCTTTGCAAAGGTTTTTAGACAATCTGGGCATAGGCAATTTTTAAAATCTTTTGGTAATGGATGAAGTGGAGGAAGGCTCGTGCACCAGCAAGAAGATTTCCCTTCAGCTAAACCATCACTGACTCCGCATTCGAATGTTTTTTGGCAGCGCTCACACTTCATTGAATCACTTTAACCGAAAAATAAAATTAATCAGCAAAGAATCGCGCCCCGCCAAAGCTTGTTTTAACGCGCCAGATTTTAAAGCATCATTGATACTAGCTAATGCTGATTCGTCGAGACGCTTAAAACCACTCGAGGTATTAATAAGAGCTTGATCGTCTTTAATTTCGATTCGAACTAAACCCGACTCCCCTAACACTCGTGAAAGCTTTGGGTAAACTGCATGCAGTCCTAAGGACTCACCTGAAACTCCGACGCCCGTTCGAGAGCCAGCGGCACCAACTTTATTGCTTGGCCGCTTTACAGCTTCAGAAGCCCCGCCATCGCCGCCTTGATATTGAACATTAATACTGACAG
Organism: uncultured Pseudobdellovibrionaceae bacterium; assembly: GCA_964360255.1. Lineage (GTDB taxonomy): Bacteria > Bdellovibrionota > Bdellovibrionia > Bdellovibrionales > UBA1609 > CAYHVK01. The sequence continues at coordinate 134,750 of CAYHVK010000012.1, forward strand.
TCGAATCGCCGCTCCCTTTGTCATTCCACAAAAAAATCACTAGACCTGCATGTAGCAGGACTGAGAAAATTAAAGTGCGAAAAACAATAGAGCGAAACAATTAAAGCCTTCCGGTTAAGCCAGCATAGAAAGAAAGCCCAGGAGTACCATAACCCGCGACTTCTTCATATTTTTTATCGAAGACATTTTCTAAACGGGCCTTGATGCTGAACTCGTCATTAATTTTGTATTCAGTGCCCAGATCTAATACTCCATAAGAACTATTCGTGATGCGACCGAACGTTACGGGGTCAATATCAGGACGTTTTGCACGATAACCGTATTTTAAATAACTGGTGAATGCAGTCACTTGGTAATCAGCTTCTAAACTGAAACTTTGTCGTGGTCGGCGCACAAGAGGCAATCCTGTTGTCTCATCCTCAGAATCTAAATAGTTAAAAAAAGCTTTAATACTTAAATCAGTTTGAAGCTGCACGCGAGTCTGTAATTCTACGCCGCGACTGTTGGCTTTCGCTACATTCAGGTATTTATTTGTCGAAGTGTCGTAATCAATTAAGTCGCGATAAATATTATCAAAAACCGTAATCGAAGAAAGATCTTTTTGAGTTAGATTGCCTTGCCATGTGACTTCACCTGTTCGCGAGTATTCATGATCAAGTGAAGTGTTACCAAAACTCGAATACAATTGATAAAGGCTTGGAAGCTTAAAACCCGTTCCGTAAGTGATATAGATTTTTGATCTTTTGCCCGATGACAGAAAGCGACCGAATGAAGTACGATGACTGAAAATATCATTGATTTCGGTCGACTGATCAGATCTTACGCCCACATCGCCAAACCAAGCCTCACTCTCATAAATATAAGTCAGAGCTTCACCGAGCACGCCCTGATGCTTCTCGCCTATAGCCGAGTCAGTTCCATTAAATGAAGACTCACCTTTGCCCGCCTCTTCACGCCACTGCAAATCAAGACGAATTTTATGTTCTTCACCAACAGAAAGCTCATGACTAGTTTCAATTTTATAATTTTCGCTTTTAAAAGAGTCTGATGAGAAGTCTGTGCTTGCTGCATCAACCAGATTCTCACTCTCTCTTTCATTTTGTGAAAAATAATAACCTAAGGTTGATAAAAGACGATCATCTAAAAATCGAGTTTGGCCACTTAGACCACCAATAAGCTGATCGG
>CAYHVK010000013.1:0-113218 GCA_964360255.1 uncultured Pseudobdellovibrionaceae bacterium
ACGCAGCGGATGCAGTAATTTTAGCAACGGGTGGGTACGGCAACGTTTATTTTCTCTCGACGAATGCAAAAAATTGTAACGTAACGGCTTCATGGCGCGCGCACAAAAAAGGTGCGGCGTTTGCAAACCCATGCTTCACGCAAATTCACCCGACGTGCATTCCGGTTTCAGGAGACTATCAATCGAAGCTGACGCTGATGTCAGAGTCGCTTCGTAACGATGGTCGTGTTTGGGTTCCGAAAACAAAGGGCGACAAACGTCATCCGGCTGAGATTCCAGAGGCAGATCGCGATTATTATCTCGAGAGAATTTACCCGAGCTTTGGTAACTTAGCCCCACGAGACGTTTCATCTCGTCAGGCAAAATTCAGAGCTGATGAAGGTTACGGCGTTGGTGCTACAGGCCGCGCAGTTTACTTAGATTTCAAAGATGCAATTGCTCGCCTAGGTGAGAAAGCTGTTTCTGAAAAGTATGGCAATCTCTTTCAGATGTACGATAAAATTACGGGCGAAAATCCGTATAAACAGCCAATGAGAATTTACCCGGCGGTTCACTATACGATGGGCGGCTTGTGGGTGGATTATAACTTACAAAGTACGATTCCGGGCCTTCATGTTCTTGGCGAAGCGAACTTCTCTGATCACGGCGCCAACCGTCTCGGAGCCAGCGCGCTTATGCAAGGCTTAGCAGATGGTTACTTTGTGATTCCGCACACGCTAGGTAATTACTTAGCTTCGACGAAACTCGATAAAGTGACAAACGATCACCAAGCTTTCAAAGACAGTGCAAGCGAACAAAAACTTCGCCTTGAATCATTCTTAAAAGTAAATGGTCAGCGCACTGTTGATGATATTCACCGCTCTTTAGGTCACATCATGTGGGATAAGGTCGGAATGTCGCGCACGAAAGCTGGATTACAAGCCGCAATTCAAGAAATTCAAAAGCTTCGTGATGAGTTCTATACAAACATTCGCGTACCAGGTGAGCAGAACTTCAGAAACTCTGAGCTCGAAAAAGCTGGCCGCGTAGCGGACTTCTTAGAGCTGGGTGAACTTATGGCGCTTGATGCTCTCACGCGCGAAGAATCTTGCGGTGGCCACTTCAGAGAAGAATATCAGGTTGATGGAGAAGCTCAGCGTAATGATGATCAATTCTGTCACGTGAGTGCGTGGGATTACGCTAAGTCTGGAAATAAAATTGACTGGAAGCTTGATAAAGAACCGCTCACTTTCGAAAACGTAAAACTTGCAACTCGGAGCTATAAATAATGGCCGACAAAAAAATAAATCTAAAACTCAAAGTATGGCGACAAAAAGGCCCGAACGACAAAGGCTCGTTCATGGATTATGACGCCAAAGATATTTCAACAGACATGTCATTTCTCGAGTTGCTGGATGTGATGAACGAAGATCTCATTCGTAGTGGAAAAGATCCGGTGGAATTTGATCACGACTGTCGAGAAGGTATTTGTGGTGCCTGCTCTCTCGTTATTAACGGTAATCCTCATGGTCCGCAAAAATCGACAACGACCTGTCAGCTTCACATGCGCAAATTCAATAACGGCGATACAGTGGTTGTTGAGCCGTTCCGCGCTCGTGCCTTCCCGGTTGTTCGAGACTTAACTGTTGATCGCTCGTCTTTTGATCGCATTATCCAAGCGGGTGGATTTATTTCTGTAAGTACGGGGAACGCCCAGGATGCGAACTCGCTTCCAATTCCAAAAACAGATTCAGATCGCTCATTCGAAGCGGCGGCGTGTATCGGTTGCGGAGCTTGTGTGGCAGCCTGCAAAAACGCATCTGCCTCTTTATTTACGGCCGCAAAAATTTCTCATTTAGGTTTGCTCCCACAAGGTCAGCCTGAAAGGGCTGCACGGGCCTTAAAAATGGTGGCTCAAATGGATGCAGAAGGTTTTGGAGCTTGCACAAATACGGGCGCATGTTCGGCGACTTGTCCGAAAGACATCAGCCTTGAAACAATTGCGAGAATGAACCGAGATTTTAGAAACGCATCTGCTGCGGAGCGTCCGGCTAATGAAACACTAGATACAGGGGGATGAAAATCTTTCTCTCCCAAATTTAGTAGCAGTTTTAAGGAAAAATCAGAATCTATCCACATTCCGACCGCTTAACCCCAGGGTTATCCACATTTTTATGTTTATTGTTTTCCCTTGATGCTCCGCCCCTAGTGTCACATCTAGTGGGATCATACTTCGTAGACCCACATCTAGAGTTTCACCTCATCGTTTAAGCAGAAGATCCGATAAGACTAAAGGCGGTATTTGTATGCCGCCAATGACGGGGGTCACCATGCGTTCGATTGGCGATTTAATGAAAGAGTTAGGGTTCAACCCAGATTCTTCAGTAGATGTGCAAAAAGCGTTTATTAAAAATCTCGTCAAGCAGGCGGAGCAGACAGCACCCACGCCGACGCCGATTCATGTGGGCGTGCCGATGCCTAAAGCCGAGGACGAGATTCTGCGCCCGAGCGTTGTCGCGAAAAAATCCCAGCCAGCTCAACTTGAGTTTGATTTTACAGCGGCAGACAACTCTAAAAAAGTTTCTTAAGAATTTTAGGTAATTTTTCTACGAACTATTTGTAGCCAATCCCGGCTAAGAACTTATCAATTCTTAGATTTACAAGATCTGGCATATCCAGCTGCGTGCAATGGGAGCCAAACGGCACCATCATGAACTCGCTTTTTTTAATCTTGTGGTGCATCTCTTGCTGATAGTGTTGAGGGGTCACAGCATCTTTTTTCCCGCCAACGATGAGAGCAGGAACTTCAACACGATCATAAACTGGGCGACCATCATACTTCATCATCGCATCGAACAGTTTTAAAAAAGCATTGAGGTCCATTGAGGCCACGCCCTTTAAATAAATTTCGATGTCTTTCAGTGATGTCAGCTGAATATTGAATCCGCCGAGTAAAGCTGAAGAGTGGACAGACAGCGGATTGTTTACGACCTGCTTCCATAAATATGAGAACGTAGTTGGAGCAATATCAAAACCACTCTTAATTAAATTAAACGCCTGGCCGGCCAGCCCATTGCCAAACATTCCGCTGATAGGGTCAGAGGCAAAGCCGTTTACAAAAATTAAATTATTAAACTTATCAGGGCGAATATCATAGGCGCGAAGAAGAACTTGGGCGCCGAAGCTGTGGCCCCAATAGCTTGCGGATTCAATTTCAAGATGATCGGTCAGAGCGTTTAAGTCTCTCGCCAAAGCATCAATTGAAATTTGCGAATGATCGAGGGGAATCTCACTATTATGGTGGGCGCGATAATCAAAAACTACGGTCTGATACTTTTGCGAGAAGTATTTTATCTGGGGCTGCCAGTGATTGATGAGGCAACCAATTCCATAAGCCATGATTATAGGTGGGCCCTCACCACGGACTTCGTAGTAAATTTTTGTGCCGTCGTAGCTTTTGAAAGAGCCGGTTTTTTTGCTCACTAAATTCATGGATTACTCTATAAACGAAAATTTGATGGTCGTTGAGGCAAAACTTATTAAATCACCATCTTCTAAAGTATCGGTCTTCACTGAGGCATTGTTGAGTAAAACAACGTCTGGGCGATCTGTGACAAAGTAAATATCATCGTCTTTTTGAAAAACTGAAAAACAAATTGGCGGCGCGCCCGGATCTTCAATGACTAAATCAACCGAATGCGGACCAACATCGCGAGGCCCGTAACCTAAAGTCCAAACCGTCTCAGTTTGTAATCCTTTTAGAACACTCAACTGAACAGCGCGACTAAATGGTGCAATTTCTTTTGGCCGCGACTTCACCTTCTCGCTCGACATTTGAATAAACTGAGCAAAATATTCAGGCCACTCAAGCCTTTCAATTTTTACCGGAGCCGGAGCTACCCCCAACTCAACGGGAGGCTGAGTCATCTCTGTAACCGAAGTTTTAGGCTGAATCACGGTCGCTTCGGGCCGTTTTCCAGGAACAACTGAGCCCTTAGCTATTGTATTAACTTGGGTTTTTAAAGTTGGAGGCCCCTGCATTCGCGCTTGTGTAGGGGTTTTCGGTGGCGTAGCGACCTGTAAAACTTCAAACTCTGTGTCTCCAACCTTTAAATAAGATCCTGAAACAACTAAGCTTTTTTTAGTTCTTTCGCCGTTAAAACGAAATCCATTTTTAGAGCCCAGATCAATCGCCATCCAGCCTTCGGCCGTCAGCTTAAATTGAATGTGTTTCGAGGACATTTTAGGGTCATCAAAAGGCAAAGACGTCTCGGCAGAACGGCCAATCGTCATTCCTGGTTTTAAAGGAACGATTTGATTCGCCTTGGGGCCGTTTTTAATTTTGAGTACAAAAGCCATATAAACATCATAACCTTTACGCCTTGCTTCGCCTAGGGGGTTAATGGTAATCCTTTTCGGTCCAAAAATATTAATCCTTGCTCTTATAAAATAAGGGCTTTAACCGAGAGGAATACAATGAGTTCGTTGGTTGAAAGACCGCTTCGAAACTATGAAGCCATCATCATATTACACCCAGACGTTAATGAGACTGAGCAAAAAGCTCTTTTCAAACGTAATGCAGAAACAATCCAAAGTTTTAAAGGTCGTGTGAACCACCTTGATACTTGGGGCAAAAGAAGACTGGCGAACCCAGTTAAAAAAATGAAAATGGGCAACTATTTCCATACAACTTTCGAGGCTAAAGCTGAGGCTGTAGCCGAAATCGAGCGTCTACTTGGTATTGACGATCGCGTTCTTCGTTTCTTCCACACGAAGCTGGATGATCGTAAGAGCCTTAGCCAATACGTTGAAGATTTCAAAAAGACGTTGGCTGATTCTGTTCGTCGCGAACAAGAAAAAGATGCGAAGCGTGATGCACGCAAAGCAGCTTCTGCTGGCATGTCTAATTCAGATCGTCGCCCACGTCGTGGCCGCGATGATGATGAAGAAGGCTCAATGGAAGATGGCGAGTAATCTTTGAAGCCGCACACTCCGATTCATAAATCAGTTCTGCTCTTAGTATGGTCAGTAATTCTGACTGGCAGCACTTTTGTATTCGGAGCGGCTCCTTTGAAAACTGTTCGCACTAACATTGGTGCGATTCCGTTTTGGTTGTTAGGAATGGGCCTTTCTATTTTATTCTGGGCTCTACAAATTCCAACTATCGGAACAGCACTTTTGCTTTTCACGGTCATGATCGGAACATGGGTTGAACTTGAGCAACGAGGCTTTTCGCTTTTCAAAAGCGCTTTGGCCGGATTATCAAGTGCACTTGCCGTCGCGGTTGGCGCCACTTACCTGGTGACCAGAAAAAACCCGGCAGTATGGCAAGACAAGCTCATGGCTTCAATCGATGCAGTGATCGCAAGAGTTTCAAAAGTTGATTTAGTATTAGCGCAAAGCCTAAAGGCTGATGAGCTCATGCTACAAATTCCATCTGTAGTTGTGATCGTATTTGTGATTGCAGCTGCCATGGTGGCAATTTTTGATAAACCAATTTTGCAATGGTCAGGACACACAACTCGTAACCAAGAGCGTTTAACAGACTTCAAATTACCAGATTTTTTCATCTGGCTTTTGATTGCCGCTGTATTCTTCGCCTTCTGGGAAGGTAGCAATAAACTACTTTCAACTGTGAGTATTAATGTGCTGAACGTTCTAACGGTTTGCTTTTTCTTTCAAGGACTTGCGGTTTTATGTCGTTATTTTCAGGTTTTCAGCGTCGGCTATTTCTGGCGCGTGATCTGGATTGCGATTTTTACTTTCCAATTGTTTTTAGTATTAAGTTTTGTAGGCGTAGCAGACTACTGGTTTGATTTCAGAAAAAAGCTCATGAAGAAATCATCAGAGTTAAAGAAAAAAAGTATTTCGGAATAAATTTTAAACAAAGAGGCATGCAATGAAAATTGTTCTTCAAAAAGATGTAAAGAATGTTGGTAAAGTCGGCGATGTAGTTAGCGTGAAAGACGGCTTCGCTCGTAACTTTTTGTTTCCACGCCGTTTGGCCGTAGAAGCAACAGAGACGCGCGTAAAAGCTTGGCAACACCAACTTAAAGTTTCTGAAGCTAAGAAAAAGAAAGCTGTTGCTGAACGCAAAGAGCTTTTGACTAAGCTTGCAGGCATAACTTTAAGCTTCAAAATGGTGGCTGGCGAAAATGACAAAATCTTCGGAGCTGTTACAGCTCACGACGTTTCTAAAGAATTAGAAGCAAAAGGTTTCTCAGTTGATCGTCGCGATATCGAAATGGAAGCTATTAAGCAGTTGGGACAACATAAAGTTGTTGTGACTCTTGGTGAAGGCCTCTCGGGCGAAGTAACTGTTGCCGTTGAGCGCGCGACTGCATAGTCGTCCGCTTTCGGGCGGGCTGAACCTTTAAGTTTCTTGCGGAGCTAATTCTTTTTTAGCTCCGAGCAGGACGTCTTGTAGATACATCGCTAAGATGTATCTGACGTCATCTAAAGTCAGATTATCTAAGTTTTTATTTCTTTGAAGAGCGAGCGCCTCAACTTCACGACGAGCCGACTCGGCCGGTAATCCCGATAATAAAATGATCTGCTGGAGTAGCTCTGGCCCCGTCATATTAAAACCCTCAAATGTAACGACAGCCTAATTAGACCAAGCGGTTAGCGAAGGTGCAATTTGACGAAGGTCTAGTTCTCTCGCGAGGCTTTATGGTGCAGTCACACTCCTTCAGAAAATGCGTTAAATCTCAAAATGAGCCGAAGCCCATATCAAGGTGAACACGCTGAAGACCCAAGAACTTCACAATAATCCAAACTTAGCAGCGATCATCAATACAAGACTAACGATCACCAAAAGGGATCTTTGCTCTCGCAAGATCCCTTTTGCATTTTAAAGGCCTGACTCCAGTTGCTCGTGTATTCTCTGCGAAGGGACGAAGCGGTCAGTTTAAAATTGGGTCGGACGGACATTTGAGATGTCTATTTTTAAAATAATTAAACGCCAGGGGCGAAGTTTTTAGGCTTACCATTTTGGCCGCCACCACCGTGCATGCGAGGTGGGCCACCTGGTTGTGGAGCCGAAGGCATTGGCGCTGATTGGCCGCCTTCAATATTGTTTGTGAATAAACCGTAATCGGGCTGCCAGCGGAGCTTCACTGTACCAGTTGGTCCGTTACGCTGCTTTCCGATAATAACTTCGGCAGCACCGCGCGCCTCAGGGTTATCGCGCTCGTAATAATCTTCACGGTAAAGCATACCGATCACATCGGCATCCTGCTCGATTGAACCCGATTCACGCAAATCTGAAAGCATCGGCCGACGATCTGAACGACCCTCCACACCACGGTTCAGCTGTGCGAGAGCAATAACGGGGACGTTTAAATCCTTAGCAATGGCTTTCAAAGTTTTTGAAATTTCAGAAACTTCTCTCTCGCGACTCTCAACTCGAGTTTTCAGCTGCATAAGCTGCAAGTAATCGATCATGATCATATCAAGGCCATGCTTTGCTTTTAAGCGGCGAGATTTTGCATGAACTTCATAGGGGCTAATACCAGACGTATCATCAATGAAGATCTTTGCCTCGCTGAGCTTCGCCGCCGCATTAATAAGGCGAGGCCAAGCACTCTCATCAAGATTCGCAGTACGAAGCTGTGATAACGAAACTTTGGCTTCGCCGGCCAAGAGACGCATCATCACCTGTTCTTTCGCCATCTCAACCGAGAAGTACGCGATCGATTTTTTCTCTCGAAGAGCGGCGTGAAGAGCAATATTCAAAGAGAAGGCGGTCTTACCCATTGAGGGACGGGCGGCAAGTACGATCATTTCTTTTGGCTGGAATCCAGCGGTCATTTTATCAAGATCATGGAAGCCAGAAATAACGCCGGTGTGCTCGCCTTTATTCGCATAAAGAAACTCAAGCTTCTCAAGGGACATTTTTACAAGCTGACCCGCATCCATAAGATCAGAAGTGGATTTATTTTCAGCGATTTTAAAGGCTGCGGCTTCGAATTCATTTAAGAAGCTCTCAGTATCAACGAAATCTTGGGTGTAGGCTTTCTCAACAAAAGTTTGCCCAGTTAAAATAATATGACGGAGCAGAGCCTTCTCTTTGATGATTTTCGCATGGCTTTTGATGTTGGCCGAAGTTGGAGACGACTCAATCAACTCTGCTAAGTAAGTAGGTCCACCAATATTATCGAGCTTATGGATCGATAGAAGGTGGTTCGAGATCGTAATAATATCTGTAGGTTGGCCTTTTTTATGAAGCTCACGGATGGTTTCATAGACAGTACGATGGCTGGGCTTATAGAAGTCGGCCTCCGTAATGATATCGGCAATTTCATCCCAAGATTCTGGCTCGAGCATGAGGGCGCCTAAAACGGATTGTTCGGCTGGAATATTTTGTGGTGGTAGTCGCGACTCCATCATCCCCCCTCTGAACGATCGAATAGACTTCGGTAAAATGTAAAAAACTTGCGGGCCAAATCAAAGAGGAAATGCAAGAAGACCCGCTGATGCTATTAGCTTATGCTTCGTTTAGTTCTAACTCGAATTCGATAAGTATCAATCTTTTTCTTTAACGTGTTGCGGTTGATACCGAGCAGCTGGGCCGCGCGGACTTGATTGCCACGGCAGTTCATCAAGGTGAGTTCAATCAAAGGCTTTTCTACTTGCTCTAGAACAACAGAATACAAACCGCTCAGTTCAACATCAGAATCTTTCTGTTGTTTAAAAATAACTTCAAGTTTGCTTTTAACTAATTTTTCTAGGCTTACAGATTGTAGATTTGCGACAAATAAATTTTCAGTACTATTTATATTAGGAACCAAGGTCGCCTCCGCTAAACGCCACGTGTATCGGCAGACCAGATATACTTATGCAGCTGTAATTGCAACCTTGCTTTTGATTTTTCTGAAAGAATTTTTTCGGCTAACCAGCGGGTCTCAATTTTACCGTGAGATGGGCTATAATAGACCATATATTTGTCCGTTAATTTATTCTCGTTGACAAATTTTTCGCTCCAATAAAAGTCATTTTCAGAGCAGATAACAAATTTAAATTCTGAATTTGTATCTGATAAATCTAAGTTTTTCGTACTAAAACGATCAGCCGCACCACTATCAGGAGTTTTCACGTCAATAATTTTTAGTACGCGCGGGTCGATGCCCTCGCAGCTGAGATCTCCACTTGTTTCTAATGAAACTACATAGCCGAGATCACAAAGTTTTTTCATAAGGTCGAGGCAGTCCGGTTGTAAGAGCGGCTCACCACCAGTGAGACAAACGTGACGGGCCGGATGCTTCTGAACCTCGACAATGATCTCATCGAGAGCGAGTTTTTTGCCCTCGTAGTAGGCGTAAGTCGTGTCACAGTAGGTGCAACGAAGATGACAGCCAGACGTTCGTACAAAGACAGTTGGATAACCTGCCAGAGACGATTCTCCCTGAATGCTGAAAAATATTTCGTTGATCTTTAACATATCTTAAAACCAGACTACTAAAGGGTGAATGTATTTCTTAAACTATGAATATGAGTCATCTTTTTAAACGCTTCAGCAGAGATATCACTGGCTTAATTTGGCTGTCTATGGGAATTTTTTTCGCCCTTGCCTTATTTAGCTTCAATCCCAACGATCCCTCGCTCAATTCTACGGGGAAGAGCCTGGCAGTTCTGAACTATTGCGGGTACTTCGGCTCCTTCCTCAGCGACATCTTGTATCAGCTGTTTGGCCTATGTGCCTGGATGTTTGTTATTGGATTTATTCGCTTAGCATGGAGAAATTTCAAAGGAGAGCCTGCCCCTAAAAGCCCGTTAAGAGGGGTGTGGCTTGCTCTTCTTCTTCTGACGGTATCAAGTTTGCTCTCTCTCTACATGCCGACGAAGAAAATATTTATGAATCAGATTCTCGTGGGCGGACTCTTCGGAAATATTTTCTCTAAAAATTTAGTGGCGGCGTTTAACTCCGCCGGTGTAGCCGTTATTCTTTGGACGGCCTTTGCGGCCCTCATCGTCTTTTATACTGAAAAACCACTTCGCGAATTGCTGGCTTGGCCGATTACAGTTTTCAGAGATATCGGCGCGATTTTAAAATCTTCATTTGTAAAACGAGCGCGTAACAAATGGACGGCCTTTATTGAGGCCGTTCGCTCACTCTTAGATCATGACAAAGACTTGGTGGCTGCGGCCCCGGCGGCTCGCCAAGCGGCCCCGCCAATTAATAATTTAGATCGCGTGCCCGAAATATCGACGCGCAAATTCTCTTTGAAGAAATTAATTTCTTCAAAGAGTGAGGCGAAGACCGAGAAGGGCGACGGCTCAAACTTCTTGCCTATTGATAGAGATGATAGAGAGTCAGAAGACGAAGAGGACTCAGAAGAAAGAGTGACGATTAGCGCGACGTCAGCGCAGGCCCCGAAAAAACGCACTGTAAAGATGCAGAAGGCGATTCAGCGCAAGATCGAAAACTGGGAGCTTCCGAAGCTCGATCTTCTTGAGGACCCGCCCTACAATCGCAAAAAAGTCGACGCCCACGAGATTCGCGAAAAAGCCAACATCCTGATCAACAAGCTGAAGCAGTTCGAGGTTGAGGGGCAAGTGATGGACGCGAAGCCGGGCCCAGCGGTTACACTTTTTGAATTTAAACCGAATGCTGATGTGAAGATCTCTAAAATCACAGATTTGGCGGACGATCTTTCTCTGGCGCTGAGTGCGGAGTCAGTGCGTATTATCGCGCCGATTCCGGGTCGCGATGTTGTGGGTATTGAGACCTCAAATCTCCACCGTGAATCAGTTTACTTAAAAGATATTTTAGCGAGTGAAGGCTTCTGGGACGAAAAAACATTCCTGCCGATCGCCATGGGTTGCGAAGCCGATGGTAAACAAAAGGTTGTCGATCTCCGCAAAATGCCTCACTTAATGGTGGCCGGCACGACGGGCTCTGGCAAATCAGTTTTTATCGTTTCTCTGTTAACAGGTTTATTATTTAGACACTCACCGAAAACGCTCCGCTTGATTCTGATTGACCCGAAGCAGGTCGATCTTGCGACGTTCTCTCGGGTGCCGCATCTTTTGATGCCGCCGATTCGCGAAGCTAAAAAAGCGATCAGTGCGTTACGCTGGGCGATTAAAGAAATGGATAAGCGTTATCGCTCAATGAGTAAATTTAAAGCTCGGGATCTTGAAGGCTACAATGCCACGGTTGCAAAAATTTCGACGGCGGATTTGGCTGAGCACGAAAAGTTTCACGAAGAGTTGGGGGTGCGAGTCGCGATGGACTCTTATTATTACACTCCGCAGCCGTATATTGTCGTTGTGTGCGAAGAGTTCGGAGATTTGATGGCCGTAGATAAGCAGAATGTTGAGCAATCAGTTGTTCGCTTGGCACAGATGGCTCGCGCTTGCGGCATTCACTTGGTTCTCGCGATGCAGAGCCCGCGCAAAGATGTTGTGACGGGCATGATTAAAACAAATATCCCGGGTCGCATTAGTTTTAAAGTCGCCAGCAAAATGGACTCAAGAATTATCTTAGATGAAAGCGGAGCCGAGCGCCTGCTCACACGAGGCGACATGCTTTTTGTTTCTCCGGGAACATCAAAACCGGCCCGCCACCACGGACCGTGGGTGGCCGATAATGAAATCGCAAGAGTCACTGAGTTCTGGCACAGCCAGGCCGAGCCAGAATTTGACCCAATGGCAATGAAAGCCCTCGAGGGTACATTTGGCATGGGTGGAGACGGAAGCGACGGTGGTGAGGGCGCCTCTTATGATGGAGGTGATGGGAATGATGAGATGGATGAGCGCTACGACGAAATCGTGGCCTATATTTCAACATTAAAAGATGTCAGCGCCTCGTTGCTGCAGCGTCGCTTTAGATTGGGCTACCCGCGAGCGGCACGGATGATCGAAGTCCTTGAATCGCAAGGGGTTGTGGGCCCAGCTAATGGCAGCAAACCGCGCCAAGTTTTAGTGAACGAACTCAAATAGTATGTTACAGAATCATGATGCGAATTTTGGTTCTGTTTGCCCTTATTTCTAGCAATTCTTTTGCTGCCGCCCCGGTCTCAAAAGCTATTCAAACTGCGCGCCAATTAATTTTAAAGAAAGATCGCGTTGGTGCGCTGGCGCTGCTAACAACGGCCCTTGAAAAAGAGGCCCACAAGCCAAAGGGCCGCGCTGAAGTTCTTCGGGAGATGGACCGCTTATCGAAAGTTTTCTTGAGCGAAGAGGGCCAAAAGAATTTTGAATTAGCAGAATCGATTCTTTATTCTGGTAAGCCAGGCTCTGCAGAAAAATATGAAGAAGCCCTCACAATTGAAAATATGAATGCTGAAGTTTTATTGGGGCTTGTGCGCTCACGACTTTTTGAAGGAAACTGCTCGGCTGCGAGTGCCGCGCTTCTACAGATTGATAAAATAAATCCGTTTCTGCCAGAGAGAAAAATTTTAAAGCTAAAAACTGAGCTCTGTCTTAAACAAAATATTTTCGGCGTAGAAACTGACCCGGCTTTTAAAGACGAGCTCAAGACAGAATATAAGCTGGTTCAAGCCGAGATTTATTTCAATCAGCAAAAACTGAAAGAGTCAGCCCAGGCGCTAAAAGAAATCACCGACGGAAAAATGCCCGAAGTGGCCTATTGGAACTTTAAAATACATGAACCGCACGCGGCAGAAGCCGTGCCTTACGCAGAGAAATATCTAGATCTTTGCAAAGACGTGACCGCCGTTCAGAGACGTGAGTATAAACTTGAGCCACTATTATGTAAAAGAACAGAAGAGGTCGTTACCTATTTGAAAAATAATGAGGCCAGCAAATGATTAAAAATGGAATTCTATTTATCTTGGCAACACTAGCTCTCGCCGCATGCGGGGTTAAGGGCGATCCGATTCCGCCAGAAAGAGCAGCCTATATTGGTCGCGGCCGGCCGACATTTAAAGGCGCAACTGAAGGCATTAAAGTTCAGCAGCAATTGCCACCAGATTTAGATCGCAGTGAAGCTGACGAGAAAGAGCGAGAAGAGCTACAGAAAAAAAGAGAAGCAGAATGAAGAAGATTAAAAAATGCACCGGAGTTATTACAGCACTCGTAACACCTTTTTATAAAGGCCAAGTTGATTTTGCTTCGATTAAGAAACTTGTTGAGCATCAATTGGCTAATGACGTTGAGGGATTTGTTGTTAACGGAACCACCGGCGAGAGCCCAACGCTCACCGAGAAAGAAGTTATTAAAATTTATAAATTTGTCGAGAAGCAAGTTCACGCTTTTGAGAAGAAGAACAAGCGCCAGATTTCTCTGATTTTAGGCACGGGCTCTAACAGCACCGCAGAAACAATTAACAAAACGAAGCTTGCGAAAAAACTGAAGGCCGATGCGGCCCTTATTGTTGTGCCTTATTATAACAAGCCCACACAGCCGGGTCTTATCGCCCATTACCAAGCCATTGCTAAAGCGGTCAATGTGCCCATCATTCTTTACAATGTTCCGGGCCGCACAGTGATATCAATGACAGCGGATACGGCGGCGCAATTATCAAATGTTAAAAACATTCACGGCATTAAAGAGGCTTCGGGCAAAATAGATTTAGCAAAAGAGATCAAGTCCTTGTCATCTTCAGAATTTATTCTTCTGAGCGGCGACGATGCTTCGTGCATAGAATTTATGAAAGTTGGCGGAGAGGGTGTTATCTCGGTCATTTCTCACGTGATTCCTAAAGCTCTGCGAGAACTTTCAGATCGCGCACGAAGTGGTGATGCCAGCGTAACGACAGCGTATGTAAAGTACGAAAGATTAAATAGCCTTATTGGTATTGAGCCCAATCCAATTCCGGTAAAGATGGCTCTTCACCTGATGGGCCTCATCACTTCGCCAGAGATGCGGCTCCCACTTGTTAAGATGACCGATGAGAACACTGAAAAACTTAGAGCTGAATTGCAAAACCTAGGGCTTTTGCGATGAAAACAGTTTTATTAAACGGCGCCTTTGGCCGTATGGGTGCAGAGCTACAAAAAATCATCACGCAGCAGAAAAATAAAATAGTAACGGTAGACCCAAAGGGTCGCGGTGATTTTAAATCGTTTAAAGAAATCAAAAAGCAGAAGATTGATGCAGTTATTGATTTCTCATCTGAAGAAGGGATGGGTGCAGCTCTAGATTGGTGCGTGCAAACTCAAACGCCATTTGTTAGCGGCACAACCGGCATTTCAGAAAAGGCTCAGGCAGCACTTAAGAAAGCTTCGGCGAAAACGGCGGTGCTTTGGGCTCCGAATATGAGTCTGGGCATACATGTCTTGCGAAAGTGCATTCAGCAGCTTCAGGCTCTTGATGAAGGATTTGATTTTCAAATT
Source organism: uncultured Pseudobdellovibrionaceae bacterium (assembly GCA_964360255.1). Classification (GTDB taxonomy): domain Bacteria; phylum Bdellovibrionota; class Bdellovibrionia; order Bdellovibrionales; family UBA1609; genus CAYHVK01. The sequence goes on from CAYHVK010000013.1 coordinate 14,283, forward strand.
GAAGATATTCATCACAAACATAAAAAAGATGCCCCAAGCGGAACAGCTAAAATTCTTCAGCAGGAATTAAAGGCAGCCGTTGGCACCGCGCGCGCCAAAAAAATTCCTGAGGTTATTTCAATTCGCGCCGGCGGAGTTTTCGGCGTCCATAAAGTTTTAGCTTTTTCTGACGAAGAAGTTATAAGTCTTGAGCATCAAGCGCTCAATCGCGCCGTATTTGCTAAAGGAGCCGTTGTTGCCGCCAACTGGCTGATCAAACAAAAGCCCGGACTTTATAAATTCGAGAATATATTTTGAGTCCGACTGCCAATAACTTTCTTATTTCATTAAAAATCATGTCGGGACGCAGCCCAGACCGGATTAAGGATGTCTTAGCATCTATGCGTCCAGAAGTAGAGTGGCTTGGCATCTCTTCGGTCTACAGGGTTCTTCGCAAAGCCGAAAGCCTTCAGGGCCTTCGCTTCATCAGAGGCGAAGAAGTTTTAGATGGGTTCAGCTGTGTCGTGCGCGGCACAGGAGCCATTGATCCACAAAGTCTGCTCAATCACATACAGAAAATTGAGCGGGAAATGAGCGATCAAAAGCTCAAGCGCACGGTCAGCGTGAATTGCCTGGTTTATGGAACACAAGTGATCCGAACTCCGCCATTGACGCTCCCGCACCCAGAGTTCCATATGAACCCAGAAGAGGTTATACCTGCAGCTGAAGTTTGGCCGGATTATAACCATCCAATTTTAAATAAAACCATGTCAGATCTGGCCAATAGTTTCCAAGATCTGTCATGGGGTGAATACTATGGCCCAGGAAAGGAATACTTATGAAGTTTTATATCGACAGCGCTGATATCGAAGAAATTCGTAAAGCTAACAATCGTGGATGGGTAGACGGAGTCACGACGAATCCAACTCTTGTTGCGAAGTCTGGCAAACGCCATCACGACCTGATTAAAGAAATCTGCGCCGAAGTTGAAGGTTTAGTTTCTGCAGAGGTTGTGAGCATCGAAGCTGAAGGAATGCTCAAAGAAGGTCGCGAGCTTGCCAAGATTGCGAGCAATGTTGTTGTTAAGATTCCAATGATTGAAGAAGGTTTGATCGCCGTTAAGAAATTAACTGCTGAAGGTATTAAAACAAACGTAACTCTTGTTTTCTCTCCAATCCAAGCTTTGATGGCGGCTAAGGCCGGAGCGACTTTAGTTTCTCCATTTGTTGGTCGCCTTGATGATACTGGTTCTAATGGTATGGATTTGATTAATCAAATTGTTCAAATTTATCAAAATTACGATCTGCCTAGCCAGGTTTTGGTCGCGTCTATTCGTCACCCCATCCACATTGTTGAATCAGCAATGATGGGAGCGCATATCGCAACGATGCCGTTCAATGTTATGCAGGGTCTAACTAAGCATCCATTAACTGATAAAGGTTTGGCTCAGTTCCTAAAGGATGCTGAGAAAGTGCCGAAATAGTAATTGATGAATAAAATCGTATTTGCCGCTTTGTTTTCAACTTTCCTATTCATTTCAGCATGTTCAACACGTGGTGAGATTGACCTTGGTGAGCAGAACCGCTCATTGATGGATCTACAAAAGGTCGTTGAAGCTTCATTGCCAGGAGGCAGACGCTCAGTCAGTTCTAATGCGCGCACATTTACTTCTAATTACTTTGGCGTAAAGAAAGACGGTACATTTGAAGCGGCCCCTGAGGCCTCTACTCGATATGCCGCTCAAGTTGTAATCAACGGAGATCGTCGCCCCTACACAATTAAGGTGATCGTTTTCAAAGAAAAACGCTCATCTGGTGGTGAATATGACAAGCTTGGGCCTGATGAAGGGCTAGGCAGAGTGGTTAGTCGTCGTATTCAAAAGGCCCTCCACGAACGTCGAGAAGATCGCAGCATCATTGACGATTTTCGAGTTTTCTAAATAGACTAGTCACTGTGATCACTTTGAATGATCAACTTGATATGCATCGAGAGTGGTGAGTCTTTGAATTTTAGAAAACTGTTTTTAAAACAATCGACCATTTTGGTTTATTCAGCTGCGTCTGTTTGTGCCGCGGCAGTTTTCTTTCCGAAGCCGACGACAATGCCAGAAGTTCGCGCGCCCATCAGAGCATTAAAAATTGAAGTGAGTCGAACGTCTCCAGCTTACGCCGCACTTGTTGATTTAAGAAGCGACTCTAGTAGTGAGCGAAGCGCAGAAGTCGCTGCTCCAAAAATTGAAACAAAACAAAATGTTCAGCTTGTAGCCGGTCGCCCAGCTTCTGCACAAGTGACTCTTGTGCAGGCCGTTCGTAGATTAAACGCACTACAAATTCATGTTGAAGAAAACGTGATTCACGCCCCATCGGCCACTCAAGCGGCAGAAGAGTTGGTGGCCGCCGAACTTCAAAAACGTGAAGCAGCTAAAGTAGCAACACTGAATTCATCACGGGTGCGTGCCCAAAGAAACTTATTCACTTCTGGCGGCGGCGTCATCACCATTGCTCGTTTAGATAATAATGATAACAAACCGACTCCAGCACGTAACCCATTTGCTCGTGGCCCATCACGAACAGTTGAAGTGCGTAACCCAAGCAAAGCGCGAGAAGTGACGCTTGCCATGAACGATATTAAAAAGCGCGAACCGGTATCTTCGAGCTTAGTTGAAGAAACAACGGGCCGAGTTTCTATCCGCGGACAAGTTCAATTCGTAAACGGAATGGCTTATTCACCAGGTAACGATCAAATCTTTGTATACCAAGAGTACAGCTCGGCTCAAATCAGTCGAGGTGAGTTCTATTTTAATCAGGGTCAGTATCAAATAAATATCCAAGAGCCGCGCGGAAGAATTATCGCAGAAGTTCGCACTCGTGACGGCCAGCTCATGGGTCGCGGCACAATAGCAATTCGTGATCTCGCTGATAAAATGCTCGCGAGCTCGATTGTTAACAACCAAGCTATTCAAATCGCGCCAGCAGAATCTGCACTTAAAGGTGAAGTTGTAGCCGCCGCTTCAGCGTTTAAACAATCTTTAGCCGTACCAGAGGCACGCATTACGATTGCAGATTTAAATCGTGAAATTATTCGTGAGCCGAAGAGCCAATCATTTACCGATAAAGAATTCCGTCTTGGCTCTCATGTTATGGTTCGCGCTCAAGCGCCCGGCCACTGGTCTTCTCAAATGTTGGCCGAAAGCGGCTCTCCATTTCAGATGGGTTTATTCTCAAAATCAACAATGACGGCGCTTCTCAGCTTGGCTTCGAGCAATCGCTTCTCAGCACGTGATGCAGAAGACTCAGCAGTTATTTGGGGTCGTCTGACTATTAATGGTCAGCCAGTTCCCGATGCGAAGCTTGAGTTAATGGCAGACACGAAAGTGACGCCGATTTACTTCAACGGAATGATTCCTGATAAGTCTTTGGTGAGAACTTCGGCTAACGGTGAGTTTGTGTTTACGGGTATTCCGGGTGGAGTTCACTATGTTCAAGCGACTATTAATGGTGAGAAACAACTTCCGTTCGTCGTATTTGCAGATGAAAAAGCTGTGTCGCAAGTAGATTACACTCTTCAAACGAAGCGTGTAATCGAGTTCGGAGTTTATAGCTCTGAAGACGCGAGCCGCTTCCAGCCATTTAGAGTTCAATTTATTGGAGTCGAAGATCATAAAGATATGTTGAAGCCAGCGCCGCAGAAAATGTCTTTAGTGTTGCCTCGTGCAGGTTTAACGATGGCGGAATTTGACCCGGGTGTGGAATATCAGCAGACTCGAGCCCTACTATCAGGCCTAGAAAACGAAGTTCATGTGCCAGCATTTAAAAATGAGTGGGCCGCAAAACTCGGTGAAAACTTAGTTGTCGGGGATATCGAAGGCGATAGCTACACAGTAGTAGTTATGAATCAGTCAGGAACAGTGACGAATAACGATGTGAAAGTTGCTTACCTAGATGAGAAGAGCGAGATCACTGATAAAAACTACGGACAAGATGGACAACGCTTTGTAGTTAAAGGGTTAACACCGGGTTTCTATACTGTAGTGATTGTGCCGACGAACTCGAAAGATATTTTGACTGATATCGTGTACGTGGATAGCGAAGCGATCACGTACATAAATAAAACTGTTTCAGATTTTTAACCCCGGCGCTTCTTGCCAGGCCTGTTCAAGCTCATATTCTCAGCTTCTTTCATTAAAGAAGGACCGAGGTTTGTTTCTAAGTTGCGCTTAGCAACCGGCGGTAACAAAACTTTAAAGCCTGCCGGCAATTTTATATTCTTCTTCGCCGCGTTTTTAAGATCCATGTTGTAAGTTAAGAATGATTCCTTATCTAAGCCAGTCATTTGAATCACCTTGTTCACGCGAATCGGCGACTTAAGTGCAAATACGTGGTGAACCATCGGTGCGTCACGAACGATTTCTTCTTTAGAGAAAATCTCTTGGTGATAGCGCTCAGCATGCACAACGGCTAAGAAACAAGTGTAGAAGTTCGCAGACGCAAATTTAAATGAACCCGCATGATACTTAGCAATTAGATCTGGAAGATTCGTCGCGCGACCTTTGCGAAGGTTGCTTTTAAGACCACCAACACCATGGTTGTAAGCTGTTACTGCCAGTGGCCAATCTTTTAATTGTTTATAGTTAGTTCTGAAAATATCAGCAGCAGCCAAAGAAGCTTTGAGTGGAGAATTGCGCTCATCAATATTGTCGTTAACACGAAAGTAAGCGCGACCAGTAACAGGCATAATCTGCCAGATACCACTTGCACCAACTTTTGAATGAGCTTTTTCGTTAAAGCTAGATTCAACAAATGGAAGACGAGCGAGTTCGGTTGGCAAACCAACGGCTTTAAATTCTTGCTCCATATAAGGAAGATATTTTGCGCTGCTAGTAAGGCCACTTAAGAAGAAATCTCTCTGGCCTAATTGAACGCGCATATTGTTGGCGGCCTCACGAAGAACTTTTCGACGCGAACCCTTAACTTCTGCCAGCGCTGAGAAAATTTCTTTCTCTAAACCCTTAAGGTTTTTGTACGACTTTCTTTTTGCAAGCTTGCGAAGGGTCAGGCGAACGTTGGCGATTTCTTTAGAAACGAATTTTTTAGCATTGTGATACTTCGTCCACTTATGAAGGTTTGAAGAGTAAATCGGGGTCGTATCAACAATTTTAAATACGATCCAAGGATATAGTACGTGGTGAATCACATGTGTTTTATCAGAGTACTTTGTATAAACATCGAACCAAAAAGAAACGCGCTTTTCTAAACCCTTTGGAATGGCAAAATCATCAGCAATGCGGGCGCCTTTATCGACAAGAATTTCTTCTTTAGAAAACGGAATGATTTCTTCATCTGATTTTGGAGCCGGCGCACTTACACCAGCAAAAACATCGTCATCAAGAACAGCTTCAGCCGTCAAAGAGCGAGCTATATTCTCAACTTCTTCAGCCGTCATCTCCTGAGTTAAACTTACATTCTCAGAGACAATATTTGTCGCATAAGTCGCGTATGCAGGAGCCGAAAATGCTCCAGATAGAGATATAATCAAGCTTAGAGTGTGTAATAGAGCATTCTTAATAGTTTGTTTCATATATGGGTATATAAAAGCAAGACCAATGCCAAGGCGTTCAAATAATCACAAGTAGTATCGTGCACTTACATCGCTCATTGTGAGAATGTGTCTCGCCCGCTGTCGAATGAATGTGCAGTTTCCTGCACTTTAGACGGTGAGTTTCTCAAATTGAGACGGGCAAAACTCAACTTTACGAGTGAAAAAGCATACAATTTCAGAATGGATTTTTCAAAAAGCCAGTATACGGCGATCGTGAGCGACCTTCATTTGTGTGAAGAAGAGCCCGTTCACCCCAAATTTCCGCTCTGGAAGAAATATAAAACTCGTCAGTTCTTTTTCGATGAAGATTTCTTGGGTTTTTTGAAAAAAATTGAAAGCAAAGCGAGCGGGCAAAAAATTGAGTTGGTTTTGAACGGCGATATTTTCGACTTTGATTCGGTGACCGGACTACCAGATTCCCCGCCTTATAAAATTAGTGCGCTAGAAGAAAATCGCGGCTTACATCCGCAAGAAGAAAAATCAGAATTCAAAATCAAGCGCATCTTAGAGCATCACCCGCTATGGGTAAAATCAGTCAAAAACTTTATTGCCCAAGGTAACGTGGCCATTTTCGTTATCGGGAATCACGATCTTGAGCTTCACTTCAAGCGCGTACAGAAGGTCATTCTTGATGCTTTAGCTGAAAATGAAGCGGACAGAAAAAAAATCCGCTTCAACGAGTGGTTTTACATTTCAAATGCAGACACGCTAATTGAGCACGGGAATCAATACGACCCGTACTGTGTTTGTCAGGATCCGATCAACCCGTTCGTGCAAAAATTTAATCAAATCGAAGTGCGCGTGCCCTTCGGAAATTTAACAACGCGCTACCTTGTTAACGCCATGGGCTTTTTCAACCCGCATCTCGACTCGAATTATATTATGACTCCTAGTGAGTACGTGCGCTTCTTTACGAAATACATGGTGCGAGCCCAGCCGCTGCTTGTCTTGGACTGGTTGACCGGCGCGACTTTGGCGTTAACTCAGGCCTTCACAGATAGATTGAAGCCGAAAATGACAGATCCGTTAACCATTGAAGATCGTATTGAAGAAATCGCTTTTAAGGCCAATGCTACGCCGAGAATGGTGCGTGAGCTGCGCGAACTTTTCGTGGCGCCAGCGGCCAGCAACCCCATCCTTTTGATGAAAGAGCTTTGGCTTGATCGCTCATTGATACTTTTGGTGGCCATAGTAGTTCTTTATTTGGTTTTCCTTCAGATTGACAATATTTTTGATATTTCGGTGTGGTGGCTTTTCATACCCTTCTCTCTCTTTATTCCGTTTTTTCTCTTTTATGCTCGCTCGGTGATTTCATCAGTCGGGGTTTTCAAAGAGCCACAAGAAAAAATCCTCAGCTTAGCTGGCCTTATCACAAAGGTTTCGCGAGTTGTGTATGGCCATACCCATATAGTCCGGCATGAAATTGTAGGGCCAATTGAGCATCTCAATAGTGGAACATGGTCGCCAGCATTTCTAGATGTGGAGTGTGAGCACCCGGTAGGCCAGAAAACCTACATTTGGATCGCTCCAGCCGAAGAAGTGGGGCCCGGCGGTGAGTTAACCCGTGATGCCAAGGTCTTTCAGTTCAAAAACGGTCAAGAACATGAGGTTTTTGCCTCAGGTGGCCGAGCTGACCGCCAGCTTATGGGTTAAATCTTTGTTGTTGGAACTAAGCGGCATCAACTTCTCATTGAATATAACGGGGTCTCGCTGATAATTCATAGTCTACACAATGAATTTTGGAGGGCCCTATGGCTGATGTTTTAGTTGTGACTAGCAAAGTGAAAAAATTTATCAAAGAAAATGGCGGATGCAACACGTCTGCAGAGACAGTTGATATTCTTAGCAAAGCAGTTGAGCAACTCTGCCGCAAAGGTATTGAAGCTGCAAAAGCTGACGGTCGTAAGACTGTTATGGCCCGTGATATTCAAGCTGACTAAAGTTATTTAATCATCTTTTGAAATTGGTCCCAGTCGATGATTGGGACATTCAATTCTCTAGCTTTATCAAGCTTAGAGCCGGCTTCATCACCGGCAAGAACGAAGTTGGTTTTCTTACTAACTGACGATGCGCTTTCTCCGCCTAAAGAAACAATCAGGTCTTTAATTTCATCTCTTGGCATCGGGAGCGAACCCGTAATTACGATTTTTAGATCTTTTAGTTTCTGCTCGCCCGCAGCTTGTGTCTTGGCAGCAGGGTTCTGAATCTCTACACCGCATTTGATAAGAGCTTTGATCTCTTGAACAAAAGATTTCTGAGAAATGGCCTGAACAACGGCCTCGGCCACTTTGGGGCCAATGCCCTCAACCTGTAGAAGCTCGTCAAGATTTGTTTCAAGAAGCTTATCTATGCTTTTAAAGTGATTCGCTAAATCGCGCGACGTTTCTTCGCCAACAAAACGAATCCCTTGAGCGTAAATAAATCGCTGAAGCGTCGGTTTTTTGCTCTCTTCAATGCTGTCGATAATATTTTGTGCCGATTTTTCGGCTTTACGCTCGAGACTTAAGATGTCTTTTATGGTGAGCTTATAAAGATCGCTGGCGCGTGTAACGAGTTTCGCATTTAAAAGCTGATCAATAATTTTTTCGCCGACCTTATCAATGTTCATCGCCCGTCGGGCAACAAAGTGAACAAGAGCTTCGCGAACTTTTGCCGGACATTGCGGATTCAAACAGCGCAAAACAACTTCGCCCTCAAGTTTCTCAACTGGCGTTTCACACGCGGGGCAGGCTGTCGGCATTTCAAATTTTTTAGATTTCTTCGGCCGCTTATCGGTCACGACCGAAACAATTTCAGGGATCACATCGCCAGCCCTCTGAACAACAACAGTGTCGCCAACACGAACATCTTTGCGATCGAGCTCTTCTTGGTTGTGGAGCGTAGCATGCGTCACCGAGACTCCGCCCACGCGAACGGGATGCATAACGGCGACTGGAGTTAAAGCTCCTGTGCGGCCGACCTGAATTACAATGTTCTCTACAACAGTTTGTGCTTGTTCAGGAGGAAATTTTGCGGCTGAGGCCCAGCGTGGACTGCGGGCGACGAAGCCCAGCTGCTCTTGCAGGGAAATTTTATTGACCTTAATAACAACGCCATCGATGTCATAGGGTAAGTCATGGCGCTTTTTTTGAATATCTAGGTAGTAATCAACGGCTTCATCAGCATCTTTTGTGATTTTGACGATTGGAGCTGTGAGAAATCCTAATTCTTTCAACTGATCGACAAACTCTTTTTGAGTTTTAAAGCTGAGGCCCTCAATCACGCCGTAACCATAAGCAAAAAACTTAATCGGCCGAGAGGCGGTAATGCGAGGATCAAGTTGGCGAAGACTGCCGGCTGCTGCATTACGGGGATTAGCAAAAGTTTGCAGACCCGCTTCTTGTTGCTGTTCGTTGAGCTCGGCAAAGTCTTTTTTCAAAATTAAGGCCTCGCCTCTCACCTCAAGAAGTGTCGGCGGCTTTTTCGTATGCAAACGGAGAGGGATGGATTTGAGTGTTCGCATATTATGAGTGATCACTTCGCCGATTTCACCATCACCACGGGTGAGAGCTTTAGTGAGCTGACCATTTTCATAAATAAGTTCAACGGCAAGACCATCGAATTTAGGTTCACAATAGTATTCTGTGTGGCTGGCTTCGAGAACTTTTCTTGCGCGCTCATCGAAAGCCGTGATGTCTTCAGGGTTGTAACTGTTCTGAAGACTGAGCATTGGCTTACGGTGAGGGGCTTTTTCAAACTCGCCGACAGGTTCTGCTCCTACACGCTGAGTGGGTGATTCGGCTGTGATGATTTCGGGGTGAGCCGCTTCAATTTCTTGAAGTTCGCTGAACAATTTATCGTATTCGCGGTCAGTGATCGTGGGCTGATCAAGAACGTGATAGCGATAATCGTGATCTCGAATGATTTGGCGAAGCTCTTCGGCTCGCTGAACGGCTTTGTCTTTCTTCATGGCGCTCAAAACATACCGGATAAGGCGGTGCGTTGCCAAGAGATCTCTAGGGCTGTGAGTTGCCTTTTTTAGCAGCAAATTCTACAAGATGGACATCATGATCGATGTAAAAAAAGTGGCGGATTTGGCCCGCCTTCATATGCAGCCAGACGAAGAATCTAAGTATCAAGCTCAGCTCTCAGCCATCTTCAAATATTTTGAAGAAGTGGCGCTCATTGACACTAACGGCATTGAGCCGCTGACAACTCCAACTGAAATCGAACAAGTCTGGCGTGCCGATGAAAAAGTCACGGAGCTTACAACTGAAGATGCGTTAAGTAATGCTCCTGCAAAATCAGGTCAGCTTTTTCGCGTACCGCCTGTCGTTTAATTTTTTAAAGGAATCAAAGTGGATATTCTTAAATCGCCTGCCACCGATATTGCAGCCCAAGTTAAGCAGAAAAAAATTTCTGCTAAAGAAGTTATGTCAGCATTTATGAAGCAAACCGAAAAACATAATGGCAACATCAACGCGTTTATCACCGTAAATGACAAAGCCTTGCAGGAGGCAGAAAAAGTTGATGCCAAAATTGCCAAAGGCGAAGAGGTCGGCCCACTTGCGGGCGTCCCTATCGCTGTTAAAGATATGCTTTGTACAAAAGGCCTTCGTACAACAGCCGCTTCAAAAATGCTTTATAATTTTGTTCCGCCGTATTCAGCAACCGTCGTAAAGCGCCTTGAGGCTGCCGGTGCCGTGACAATCGGCAAAGCCAATCAAGATGAGTTCGCAATGGGTTCAAGTAATGAGACATCACATTTTGGTGGGGTGAAAAATCCATGGAATGCAGATTATGTTCCCGGAGGATCAAGCGGAGGCTCTGCGGCTGCGGTGGCTGCGCGTATGGCTCCGATTGCAATTGGTACTGACACCGGCGGATCCATTCGTCAGCCTTCAAGCTTTTGTGGCCTTGTTGGTGTTAAGCCAACATACGGTCGCGTGAGTCGTTACGGAATCGTGGCGTTTGCATCTAGCTTAGATCAAGCAGGTCCAATGACTTTGAATGTAAAAGATGCGGCCGCGGCTCTCGAGGTGATCAGCGGTCAATGCGATCACGATTCGACGACCTCAGCTCAGCCGGTGCCCAAGTGGTCGCAGAATTTAAATTCTGATCTTAAGGGCATGAAGATCGGTTTGCCCAAAGAGTATTTCACCGATGCCATTCGCCCAGATGTTCGTAAAGTTGTAGATAATGCCATTCAAATTGCGAAAAGTGCGGGCGCAGAGCTCGTTGAAATTTCTTTACCGCTCACGCGGGTTGGCGTGCCAGTTTATTATCTTGTTACAACTTGTGAGGCGTCGAGCAATCTGGCTCGTTATGATGGCGTTCGCTATGGCTATCGCGCTGATTTTTCTAAATCGGCACCTGAAGACATCGCAGACTTTTACTCCCGTAACCGAGGTGAGGGTTTTGGTTTAGAGGTGAAGCGTAGAATTATGCTGGGCACGTTCGCTCTTTCGAGCGGCTATTACGATGCATATTACAAAAAAGCCTGCCAGGTTCGTCGTCTTTTAAGAGAAGATTTTTTAAAAGCGTTTGCGAAGTGTGATGCGATTATGGGTCCGGTGTTTACAACTCCTGCATTTAAAGTGGGTGAAAAAATTAATAATCCTCTACAAATGTACATGAATGATATTTACACGGTGTCTGCGAATTTAGCTGGTATCCCAGGCATGTCGGTGCCGGGTGGTTACAGTCAAGAGGGTTTGCCCGTTGGAATTCAAATCAACGCCGCCCACTTCGAAGAGCAGAAGATGCTCAATGTGGCTTACGCCATTGAAAAAGCGCTACAGCTCAAAGAGGTGCCAAATGGCATATGGTAATTGGGAGCCGGTAATCGGCCTAGAGATTCATGCGCAACTTCAAACCGTCAGCAAAATGTTTTCAAGTGACTCGGCCAGCTTCGGTGGCGCCGATAACGAAAACATCAGCCCTGTGAGCCTCGGAATGCCAGGGGCGCTTCCTGTGATTAATAAAAAAGCTGTGGAGTATTCGGTAAAAGTGGGTCTCGCGCTCAACTGCGAAATTAAAACTCAATCGATTTTCGCCCGCAAAAATTATTTCTATCCAGATTTGCCGAAGGGCTATCAGATCTCTCAGTACGATCAGCCCATTTGCGAAAAAGGCTACGTTGATATTTTCGTAAATGGTGAAAAGCGCCGTATCGATATCACGCGCGCGCACATGGAAGAAGATGCGGGTAAATCAACCCACCATGGTGACTACTCGCTCATTAACTTAAATCGCGCCGGTGTACCACTTCTTGAGATCGTATCTGACCCGGTGATTCGGAGCCCAGCTGAGGCGGCAGAGTACGCCCGCACCATTCGTGGTATTCTTCGCTATCTAGATGTTTGTGATGGCAACCTCGAAGAAGGCTCTCTTCGCTGTGATTGCAATGTCTCGGTTCGCAAAAAAGGCGAAACGAAATTCGGAACACGAGTAGAAATTAAAAACGTAAATTCATTCCGCTTCGTAGAAAAAGCTATTGATTACGAAATTCAAAGACAGATTGATTCAATTGAGTCGGGTGAAAAAATTATTCAAGAGACTCGCCTCTACGATTCAACTAAAAACCGCACGAACTCTATGCGCTCTAAAGAAGAGGCCAGCGACTATCGTTACTTCCCAGATCCAGATCTATTGCCGGTTCGGCTTGATGTGTCTTGGGTTGAGAAAATCAAATCGAGTCTGCCAGAGCTTCCGTTAGCGCGAGCGGCGCGCTTTCAGTCAGCTTATGGTTTGCCAGAGTACGACAGCACAGTTTTAGTTCTAGAGAAAAGTATCGCCGACTATTTCGAGGTCGCGGCGAAGGAGTGTAAGAACCCGAAAGCGGTTTCTAACTGGATCATGACAGACATCATGCGCGAACTTAAAGAGAGTGAAAAAGACATTGAGCATGCACCGATCAAAGCCTCTCAGCTCGCAGAGATGATTAAACTCATTGATGATAAAACCATCTCAAGCAAAATGGCGAAAACGGTTTTCGCCGAGATGTGGAAGACAGGTCAGAATGCAGGCGATATCGTAAAAGCCCAAGGAATGTCGCAAATTACTGATGCCGGCGCGATTGAAAAGATCGTTGATGAAATCATTGCGAAAAACCCATCACAGGTAACAGAGTATCTCAGTGGCAAAGAAAAAGTATTCGGATTCTTTGTGGGACAAGTTATGAAGGCCAGTAAAGGCCAAGCCAATCCAGAAACGGTCAATGACCTATTAAAAAAGAAACTCAAGGTTTAAAATGAGAATTGCGGCACTTGATTTAGGCTCAAATACATCACTTCTGCTGGTGGTTGATATTGAAAAGGGTCGCATTCAAAATATTGTTCATGATGAGCTCAACGTGACTCGTATGGGTCAGGGCGTCCATCAAAACAGAAAGCTTCATCCCGAGGCGCTTGAGCGTATTGATAAATGTTTTGAAGAGTACGCCAAAACAATTCGCGACAGCAAAGTTGATCACGTGCTCGCCATGGCTACGAGTGCGGCCCGAGATGTGACAAATGCCGAAGAGCTGTTTAAAATTGGTCGCAAGCACGGTATTGAAATCGAAATTATTCCTGGCGCAAAAGAAGCCGAGATCACTTTTAAAGGTTCAACCTTCGAAGAAGCAGAGACGAAAGGTCTTTGCGTGATTGATGTGGGCGGTGGTTCGACTGAAATTATTGGTTGTGAAGACGGCCAAACTCTTCGCGGAGCCAGTGTGGATATCGGCTCGGTGAGGCTCACTGAGATGTTTGTAAAAAATCATCCGATTGCTAAAGAAGATTTAGCAGCGATGAAAGAATATATTCAAAAGAAACTGAGTGAGAAAAAAACAGAAATTAATATTAAAAACGTACGAGAAGTTTTGGCCGTAGCGGGTACACCAACGACATTAGCCGCCGTTATCAGTGAGAAGCCCTACTCACACGAAGTCGTACACGGATTCAAAATCACCGTTGATGAGCTTTATGCTTGGGGTGATAAACTTGCGAAGCTTACAGTTGAAGAGCGCAGAGCTTTGCCAGGAATGGATAAAAAGCGTGCTGACGTTATAGTGGCGGGTCTTCTAATTTTAGCCGAGACAACAAAGTTTCTTGGCGGTCAATCGATTCGAGTTTCTGATCGTGGTGTTCGCTTTGGCGTGGCCCTTCACGCTTATGAGAGGTTTTCGTGAACAGTTTTAAATTCAGACTGCAGAATCATTTTCTTCTGGTCGCAATAATTTCTTTTTCACTGCTTTACGCAGCTTTTGGCCAGACAACAAGCCAAGCGGTGAACTTCAGAAAAAAAGAAATCCAAGTGGGCAAAGCTAAGGTCATTGTTGAGGTGGCGCAGACGGATGCAGAAAGAGCGGTTGGTCTTATGCACCGAAAGTCGATGCCAGATGGCTACGGTATGATTTTTCTTTTTGAAACCGAAAGACCACTCAATTTCTGGATGAAAAACACTTTCATCCCCCTCAGCATAGGTTTTTTTGATAAGAATAAAATTCTCGTTGATATTCAGGACATGGAAGCTGTTAAATCTGAGCAGCAAACCCAGATCCCTTCTTATGTAAGTAAAAAGCCGGCCCAGTACGCACTTGAAGTGAACCGAGGGTGGTTCAAAACCAATAAGGTAAAAGTGGGCGATAAGCTGAAAATGGACTAGACTAAGGCCCAGCCCTACCTAGGTCATAGAGAGTCAAGTTATTGTTTCCGTGTCAATTTTTTGTATGCTCTAATATTGAATGAGAATGGATTCTCAACTCAAAGGGTAGAGCAACATGAAAAAGATTTTCCAACTGTTCTTAGCAATTACACTTGTCTTTGCAATTTCGGCCTGCACGTCGAAAAAAGTCGATGACCAAACAGAAGACGCAACTGCGGACATGACGGGCGAAGAAATCGCTGACGGAGATGTTAGCGAAGAAGACTTCGGCGGCGATGAAAGCACGGATATGGCCGTAGAAGGCACTGAAGAAAGTTCGGGCGATGTAGCAGAGTCTACTGAGGCTCCGGCTATCGATGAAGGTGCGGCTGTCGATGAATCAGCAATGGCTGAGAGCACAGAATCAGTGGATGAGACTCAATCAACAGATGCTGCCGCAACTGAAACTCCATCAGACAGTTCTGATATGGAGGGCTTAGCGGCCTCTGAAGATACTCCAAGTGATACTCTGGGCGACAGTTCGAGCGAGCTCGGTAGCACAGAGACTCCATCAGATACATCAGGCGATTCATTAGCTGATACAAGCGCTCCACTAGAAGAGCCGGTTGCTGCACCAGCGATGGTTCCACTTCGTAAAATTGAACCAACGCCTTGGACTCAAGGTAATACATTAGTGAATGCGGTTTACTTGGCTCGCCAAGGCGACGACTTCGCGGCGGTTTCGCAAAAAATTTACGGCTCAGAAGATAAAGTTTCTGAACTTAAAAAAATAAATCCGACGATTGCAAGACGTAGTATGAAAGTCGGCGACAAAGTTTATTACAACTCGCCAAAGCGCCCAACGGACAATACTCAGCTCTTAACATTCTACGAAGATAACGGTCTCGTACCTGAGACCTATGTTTCTCAGCCGGGCGATAATATTCGCGCAGTTTCTAAAAACCTCTTGGGTGATACAAATTCGTGGAAAGAAATTTGGGCGACAAATGCCGATGTAGAATCTAAAGGTGAATTAACTGAAGGTACGCGCCTTAGATATTGGGCTGGAGAAGTTCCAGCAGCGACTCCGGCTCCGGTCGTAGCAGAGCAAGCCCCTCCACCAGAAATGCCACCACAAGATCAGGCTTCAGCGGGATCGGTTGCCGGCGAAATTCCGCCACCACCATCAGACAATACTCCGCCTCCGCCAATGCCTGAAGATGTAGCTCAGCAAGCACAAACTCCACCTCCGCCTCCGATGGAAGAATCTCTTCCGCCAGAGCCGGTGATTGCAGAAGCTCCGCCAGCTCCAGTTGATGCGGGAATGGCTGCGGCTCCAGAAGAAGGTGCAAATCCGCTCGCAGATTTATTGGGCGGCGAAGAACAAACTACGGCAATGATGATTGGTGCATTATTCTTAATTGCGGGAGCGGCGCTCTTTATTATTATTAAGAAGCGTAAATCGAAAAAGAATATCGATTTCCAAACAGCAACTCATACTCAAATTGAATAGAAAATTAATTGTAAACGGTGTGGGAGGGCTAACTTGAAAAAGTTGGCCCTCTTTTTTTAAGCGACTTTTTTGAAGATTGTATCGAGTACGCTGCGCTGACCAGTACGTGAATTCTCTACGAAATACATAAGATCATCGACGAGTTGCGTATCTCTATTGTTTGTCGGGCGGAAGCGAATACCGCAACCACGTTCGTTATGCCATACCACTGATGCAGGAATTGATCTTTCGCGGCCGCTAACCAAAAGCTTAACAACAAGTTTATCTTGCGGGCCGAGCACATGAGCTGGTGACTCGAATTCAATGAATGCGCCAGTGAGGCTAATGTTTTTTAGACGGCCATGCTCTTCACGTCGGGAATAGCTTCTGCGAAACTCTATCTCGAGCTGTAAAGGCAACCTAGGGGCCGGATTATAATTCCCCTCTTGCATAGAACCTCCATACGTTCTCTTAATTCATCGGTATTTTCCCGTATTTATTGAGCGCCAGAAGTGAAACTAGAGATTAATGTTGTGTAATGATATGAGCTTGTCTCAATTTGAGAGTGTATCAAAGTGAGACGTAAACTAGTTTAGCGATATTTATCGATGTTTAAGCTAACTAAAATACTGTGAGTTATTGAGGGGTTGGCTCATTATGAGAAAAAGGTATTGACCAATCACATTCCCGCCGATAAATCTGTGCTAGTCTATACGGGTACATATTAGGTTCAAAACCAATTAAATAATAATAGATCTACAAACCAAATCGGGTGTTCATCCGCATTAACCAAACACTAAACCAGGACAATCTATAATGAGCGAAGTTTCCGACAACGGAGATAAAAGTACGACAAAAAGCACACGTTCAAAAAGTGCAGAAAAAAATGTCGATAAAGCAGAGAAATCTTCAACGAAAGCTGAGTCTTCAGCAGTCTCTGCGCAACCAGAAGCACCACAACCACAGCCGCAACAAGCCACACCCCCAGCCCCTGCGGTATCATCTTCTGAAGGTGGTAGTGGAGAATCAGCTGAGAGCGGCGGCGGAAGCGGTGGTGGCGAAGGTCCACGCGAAAATCGCTTTAAAAGACCCAGCCACAGCGGTGGCAGTGGCGGCGGCGGTAAAAACTTTAGAAACAACAATCATCGCAATGATCGTAATGACAGAAATGATCGCGGCGGTGGGCGTGATAGCAATCGTAACAACGGCGGCTATCGCCAAGTGATGAGCAGCGGTCGCCCCCGGGATGATCGAGATCATCAAGGAATGCAAGATAGCCCAGGCGTTTCAAACCTACCTCCTGTCACAGCCGCAGATCTAGCGGACATCAATTTAACTGAAGACGAAAAAAACGCACTGTCGAGCAAAGATTTAAAATCAAAAGATATCCAAGCGCTTACAACTTTGGCTGAAAAGCTCAAAATCGAAAACGCTGCGGGTATGCGTCGCCAAGATATCATTTTTGAAATCTTAAAGCGTGCGGCGTTCATCGGCGATATTCATGGTAACGGCGTTCTTGAAATCTTACCTGATGGTTATGGATTCTTACGCTCGCCAGATTACAACTATCTACCAGGGCCAGATGATATTTATGTCAGCCCATCACAAATTCGCCGCTTCGGCTTAAGAACGGGTGATACGGTTGCAGGCACGGTTCGTCCGCCAAAAGAAGGTGAAAGATATTTTGCTCTTCTCAAAGTCGATTCACTCAATTTCGAGCCGTCTGAAAATTCTAAAAATAAAATTTTATTTGATAACTTAACTCCGCTTTATCCAACTAAACGTTTGAACCTTGAGTGGAGCCCGACAGATATGACTACGCGAGTGGTTGATATGATGGCTCCTCTTGGTAAAGGTCAACGCGGGTTGATCGTGGCCCCACCACGAACGGGTAAAACAGTGTTGATGCAAAATATCGCTAATGCGATTGCGCACAACCACCCTGAAGTAAAATTGATTGTACTTCTAATTGATGAGCGCCCAGAAGAAGTAACAGACATGGCTCGCTCGGTGAAGGGCGAAGTTATTAGTTCGACATTCGATGAGCCACCAACTCGTCACGTACAAGTGGCTGAGATGGTGATCGAAAAGGCGAAACGTCTAGTGGAGCATAAGCACGACGTCGTTATTCTTCTCGATTCAATCACGCGTTTAGCGCGTGCGTACAACACAGTTGTGCCGCCGTCTGGTAAAATTCTATCAGGTGGTGTGGATTCAAATGCCCTTCATAAACCAAAACGCTTCTTCGGTGCTGCTCGTAACATCGAAGAGGGTGGCAGTTTAACGATTATCGCAACGGCGCTTATCGATACAGGCTCGCGTATGGATGAAGTTATTTTCGAAGAATTTAAAGGTACGGGTAATGCCGAGATCCATCTCGATCGTAAGCTCATGGAAAAGCGTATCTTCCCATGTATGGACATCAACAAATCAGGAACTCGTAAAGAAGACATGCTTCTTGAAAAAGACTTCCTTAATCGACTCTGGATCTTGCGTAAAGTTCTAGCGCCGATGAACGTCGTCGACAGCATGGAGTTCTTACTCGATAAAATCAGAAGCGCTAAAACCAATGCCGATTTCTTAAAAGGCATGGGCGGCGGATAATTTAAATGTTTAGTAAACTAGAAGACGTAGAGAAACGGTTTGAGCAGATTGGTGAACAACTGCAAGAGCCGGGTCTTGCCGATGATCAAAAAAGATATCGCTCTTTAATGAAAGAGTATGCAGATCTACAAGCGCTGGTTGGCCAATTCAGAGAATATAAAAAAACCGTTTCATCTCTCGCCGAAAACAAAGACCTACTCATTAATGAAAAAGACCAAGAGATGCGCAAAATGATTCTCAGCGAAATTGCTGAGCTCGAAACCGCACAGCCACGTCTTGAAGAGGAATTAAAACTTTCACTTCTGCCGAAAGATCCGAACGATGATAAAAACGTAATTGTCGAAATTCGTGCGGGCGCTGGCGGAGACGAAGCCAGCCTTTTCGCTGAAGAGCTTTTCAGAGCTTATACAATTTTCGGGCAAAACCGCGGCTGGACAGTCACACTTATGGCGTTCTCACCTGGCAACGTAGGTGGAGCGAAAGAAATCTTGGCCAGTATCTCGGGCGACAAAGTTTATAGCGTTCTAAAATATGAAAGCGGAGTTCACCGCGTACAACGTGTCCCACAAACTGAATCACAAGGCCGAGTTCACACATCAACAGTCACTGTCGCTGTATTGCCAGAGGCCGACGAAGTCGACGTACAACTCGATATGAAAGATGTTCGCGTCGATGTTATGCGCGCCAGTGGAGCGGGTGGACAGTCGGTGAACAAAACAGAATCCGCTGTTCGATTAACGCACATTCCGACCAATACTGTGGTTTACTGCCAAGAGGGTAAATCACAGAACTCGAATAAAGAGCGCGCCATGAAAATTTTGTTCTCACGTCTCTTAGATCAGGAACAAGAAAAGGCCCGTAAAGAAGCTTCTGATACGCGCCTTTCACAAATTGGCACGGGTGATCGTTCAGAGCGTATTCGCACTTACAATTTCCCTCAGTCTCGCATCACAGATCATCGTATTGGCCATACAACACATCAACTTCAAGATGTAATGGCCGGTAAGTTTGAACTTATGATCGAACCCACGATTACGCATTTCCAAGCCGAGGCCCTTAAACAGCAAGCCGCGCGTACATAGTATGTGGAAAAACCTATGACAATCGAAGAGGCTTACAAATCAGCACGAAAAGCATTTTCACATCTTGAAAATGGCGAACTTGAAGCCCGCTGGCTAGTCACCGAAACGGCAGGGCTTAACGAAATCTCTTTATGGTCAGAACCCCAATTGAAAATTCCGCAAGAGATCACAGCGAGGATCACCGAGCGAGTTGAGCGCCGCAAAAATGGCGAACCGATGGCTTATGTTTTAGGATTTAAAGACTTCTTTAGATCGCGCTTCTTTATTAGCTCTTCAGTGCTTATACCGCGCCCAGAAACTGAACTTATTGTGACTGAGATTCTAAAAAAAGCGCTGAACGCTCCTAACGAGCCTTATGAAATCTGTGATATTGGCACGGGCTCGGGCTGCATAGGCCTAAGTTTACTTAAAGAGCTTTATCAGGCGCGTTTAACGGCTATTGATATTTCACCAACAGCTATTGAGATAGCTAAAAAGAATGCGGTTCAGTTGAACCTAGACAATCGCGCGACATTTATTAATGAATCAGCAAGGCCATCAGTTTTTGAAGGCCGCCAGTTTGATTTTGTGGTTTCAAATCCTCCTTATATTGCTCCTCACGATAAAGAAGTGGCGGTTGATGTTCACACCTATGAGCCACATAGCGCCTTGTACGCCGATGCGAATGGTTTAAGATTTATTGAGGAGTGGCTAGGCTATGCGGCACAAAGCTTAAAGTCTGGTGGAGTTTTCGCCTTTGAAATTGGTCGTGGCCAAGCTGAAGAAGTTAAAAAGATCGTAGAAAGATTAAAAGTTTTCTCTCATATTGAAATGAAGAAAGACCTTCAGGGCATCGAGCGAGTGATTGTCGGCGAGAGAAAATAGATCTGTAAACGGAGATAATATGGACGCGATGTTAGTTACAGGAAAAAAAGTTCTGAACGGCCAAGTTAAAGCCAGCGGTGCCAAGAACTCCGCGCTTCCATTAATTTTCTCTACGCTTTTAGCTGAAGGTGAACACGTTTTTCACAATACGCCTCGCTTAAAAGATATCGAATCGACATGTCAGCTTTTACAGCTTCTTGGTTGTGAGACTGAACACAAACAAAACACTCTTCGCGTAAATATCAAAAAATTAAAATCATTCGAAGCTCAGTACGATGTTGTTCGTAAAATGCGCGCCAGCATTCTTTGCCTAGGCCCACTCGTTGCGAAATACGGCTCAGCCCAAGTGAGTTTGCCCGGTGGTTGCGCTATCGGAACTCGCCCCATTGATCTTCATTTAGAGGGTTTGAAAGCTCTCGGAGCCGAAGTCGTCACAGAGAATGGTTATGTTCTTGCGAAGGCCAAGCGCCTCAAAGGCGGATCAATTTTATTTGAAAATGCCACAGTAGGCGGAACAGAAAATCTAATGATGGCCGCCTCTTTAGCTGACGGTACAACACGCATTGAAAATGCCGCAAAAGAACCTGAGATCGTAGATCTTGCCAACTACATTAATAAAATGGGTGGAAGAATTGAGGGCGCTGGCACATCGATTCTGACTATTCATGGCGTCGAAAAATTAAAACCAGCAGAACACAATATCATCCCGGATCGTATTGAAGCCGGAACGCTTCTTATCGCCGGAGCCATCACCGGCGGCGAAGTCACCGTCACTGATTGCGAACCCAAAGATCTTGGGGCCCTTATCGATAAAATGCGTGAGTCAGGTTTTAAGATTCAAACAGAAGGCAACTCGATGACGGTTTACAAATGCAATAGCTGGAAGGGTGTAGATGTGAGCACAACTCCGCACCCAGGTTTTGCAACAGATCTTCAAGCGCAGTTTATGGCCCTTATGACTCAAGCCGAAGGCACAAGCGTTATCACCGAAACAGTTTTTGAAAATCGTTTCATGCATGTGCAAGAACTCGTACGCCTCGGCGCCAATATCACTCCAAAAAATCGCGTAGCTATTGTACGTGGTACAAGAAACCAACTCAAAGGCGCTCCAGTAATGGCCACAGATCTTCGCGCTAGCGCAAGTCTTGTACTTGCCGCCCTAGCTGCCGAAGGTGACACACAAGTGAATCGTATCTATCACCTAGATCGTGGTTACGAAAATCTCGAAACAAAGCTCAGCAACTTAGGCGCTAAAATTAAACGCATCACTGGCAGCTAATCCCAGTACAGCACCTCCAACGTTGAAGTCGCATCGCATTCAGAGAAACCCGTGCCAGACCCGGCCCGGACGACCGGTCTTGAGAAAGAAGTTCAGCTCTCATTGGGTACGACAGGTATTTTATTTTTTTAAATTTTCAATTATTTCATCATGACGCTGAAGTTTTACGTCGCTAAAGTCAGAGCCTAGTGAGTTTCCACTAGCCCTAGCAGAAAGCGCAATAAGCGCCTCTGAATTATTCAACCCCTCCACAGGCACAAAACGAATTTGACTATCCACAAACATTGAGCGGCCTTGTCGTACATCCAATACAGCAGCACGAATCTGAGAATAATCACCCTGGGGTTCTTGTGCCCAAGCCAATGACGAACATAAAGCGAAGCAAAAAATAATCAATTTCATAGATGGCATATTACCGGCGTCGGATTTGATTTTCCAGACACCTCGTAATCATTGCAGGACTGTAAACAATTTAGTCGATCCACCACCCCCGATAAAAATGCCGAAGGCGATCTGATCCTCTCAAAAAGATCTAAAATCCTAAATAAACCAAAGCTTAGGTGAGCCCTCAGCAATAGTTGGAGCGCGAGGCGCGACGACTGAGGCGTACTTTATGTACGTCGATGCGAGGTGAAGGAGGAAGCAACGAAGCGATACGACTATTGCTGAGGGTGAAATAAAAAACCCGAGCTTCAGGGAGGGGCCGTCAGCTCGGGGTCCGTTATTTCTCGATTACGCGCTGACCATTTTGGGGAGGGGGAGCGCGCAAACGTTAAAATCTAAAATCAAATTAAAACTGAACACCTGGGTGTTTTTTGATGTTCACTTTAATCATTGTAGTGAAATCACCTTTTTGTTCAGTCTCAGTAGCTTGGGCAAAATCAATTGTTTCGTTGAAGCGGCCATCAGCTGTTACTACTTTGTAAGTACCATTTGGATCGATTGATAAAGCGGCTAGTTTTTCTTTCAAAGAACCAACAGGCATTACCATTTTAAAAGCGTCGCCTAAAAGAGCGATGCAGGCGTCGTTTTTCTTCTCAGCGCGAACTTGAAGAACGATGGTGTCGAAAGAGCCAGGAGCTAATTCAACTTGCGCGTTTGAAATGCAAGGGTTTGGGTAGCGACCTACTACAAGAAGTTCTGAACCGTCTTGAGAAAGAACTACGTAGGCACCGCGAAGCTCTGTGTTGCTGGCTGCGAATGAAGCCTGAGCCAATAAAGAAACTGCGATTACGATGGCCACATAAACTGAGATAATTAACTTTTTCATTTACCGAACCCCTTGAATGAGGACTTACAAAAGCAAAACGAATGCCAAGCCAAAGTTTTGCTTATCTATAACCTATTGATTTTAAAGGGATTTTACGCGACGCATCGACCTTGGTCTGTGGTTCACTAATGGAACCTTATATGAGGTGTGAAATAATTTTACGTAATAATTTCAATGGGTTAATATTGGAGTGGCCCAGATTGGGTCTCGGCACCAAGTTGGAACCAATATTTTAACGAGAAAGACAGCATTTGAGCGGAGCAACTCAGAAAAAATGGATTATTAAGAGCCCCGATGGGGTAGTGCGCGGTCCGTATCGAACGGACGAAGTGCTATTGCAGATTCAAAAGGGTGAAATTTCGGGCGAAGAAATGATCTCGCTCTTTCCGAGTACAAATTGGCAGCCCATATCAACGGACCCTGATTTTTATGACAAACTTCTTGAGTTCTTAGAGGGCGATCGAGTGGCGCCGAAAGATGGCAGCGGGGCGAGTGCATCTCCAAGAGATAATATAGAGGACTGGCAGTTTGATCAGCCCTTAAAAAAAGTGTCTTCAAAAGGTTCTGCCGAGCGTGTGAGCATTAAGTCTCCACCGCCGCCTGCAGAATCGACCAAAGAAAAAAAGAAAAAAGACGAGCCCGCGGCAGAGCCTGAAATTATTGAGCTTAAGAAGAAAAAGAAAGTCGTGCGGAAGCAAAAAGCGCAGAAGTCTTTGTTTCCTATATTAATAGGACTCGTGGTTCTGGCAGCTGTTGGATACTGGGTGATGAATGATACGCCGACCAATGATGACCGAATTCGTTTGATTGCTCTTCGCCGCAATATTCCGGCGGCCTCAAATACTCAGGCTTCGACAGCGAAGCTTAAAGAATCCATTAACATTTTTTCGGGTGACACGTTTACCAATTATATGAGCGCACAAAACGGACTCGTGCAGTCTTATGAACTCGACACAAAGAATGCCGCTTCAATTGGATTTTTGTGTCTCACATATTATCAGCTCTGGCCATTTGCTTACCAAGACTCTGAAGATTTGCGCGCCATTACAGTTGCTACTCAAATTGCAGCGAAGATTGATCCGGCGAGTATTGAAGCTTCAACTTGTCGCTCGGTGGATTTATTTATTCGCGGACGTTACTCTGAGGCGAGAAGTATTGTTGAGACAGCACTTGAAACGCACTCAAATGCGAATCCGGTGGCATTTTATTATTTCAAAGCGCTCCTCTTAATGTCTAATCGTGAAAATGAGTCGGCGCTGAATTACATTCGTTCGGCAGAACAGATTTGGCCGCAGTGGTTAGAGCTTTATCAGCTTGAGGCCAAACTTCTTGTGACCCTCGCTCGCTCAGAAGATGCGGCGAAGAGACTGCGACAAATTTTAGCCGCAAACCCTCGTCACGCAGAGGCGCTCCTTGAGATGGGAATTATCGAGTACAGATTTTATCGCAATATTGAGCAGGCAAATAATACGATTCGAAAAGGTCTCAGCAGCGCAGATAAAGTGAATCGCGAAATCGCCTCACGGGCCTCTTTAGTTCTCGCCGAAATCGCCCTTGAAAAGGGCTCTGGCGGTGAGGCGCTGAAGTATGCCCAGCAAGCCTATTCGCTCAACTCAACCAACGCTCGCGCCCGCGCCATTATTTTACAAATCGGTGGTGAAGGAAAATTAAAGAGCACGCCAATTATGGATCGCCAATTAGTTTATGAAGGCGATCAGCTTGTTCGTGAGGGAGATTGCAGTGCCGCTCAAGCTCACTACAAAGCCGCGTTTGAAGTGAACCCGCGAAATGCATTAGCTGCAATGAAAGCCGCCGACTGTCTCTGGAAAATGAGCTTAACAACTGAGGGCATTGATTGGCTGAATAAAGCCATTCGCGCCGACCCGCAAATGATTGATGCTTATGTACTTCTCGCCGACTTTTATGGTCGTCGATATAATTTTGCAGCCGCAGCGCAGATTTTAGCAAAAGCGAATCAAATTATGCCTCGCAACTATAAAGTTTTTCGCGGCTTCGCTTTGATGGAGCTGAGGCGCCGAAATTCAGAAGGCGCGATTCAAAGCTCTGAAAAAGCCATTCAGCTTTATGAAGCTGATGTTGAGTCTTACATTATTAACGCAAAAGCCCTGCTGGAAACCCGTGAGTTTTCAAAAGCCTTTTCATCGGCAAGTAAAGCTATCGAACTTGATATTAATAATCGCGAAGCCCAAATCGTTTATTCAGAAACGCTGGCCGGCGTTCAAGGTATCGGGGCGGGCATTCAAAATCTGAATCGACTTGTTGCTCTCTATCCGCTTATTACCGATTACCGAATTGGCCTCGGTGATCTTTATATGCGTGATCAAAGTTACAACTCAGCAGAAACTGTTTTTGAGCAAGTGACGCGAATTGATCCGAAGTCTAAGGAAGCCAATTTAAAGTTGGGGCAAGTTCGTCAGATTCTACGCAAATATGACTCCGCACTTGATGCTTATTTAAGAGCGGCAGAGTTAGACCCATCTGATGTGGATGCATTAGTTAAGATGGGAATGCTTTACTTAGAAATCCGCAAGCCGGTTGAGGGCCAGACGCAGTTTATTCGCGCGCAGAAAATCAACCCTGATTATCCGCTGATCAACGTTTATATAGGTCGCGCAGCTTTACAAAATGGCTCGCCAGATTTGGCGGTTGAAGAAGCGCGAAAAGAAAAGACGAAGAACCCGAACCTAGCAGACCCTTACTTGCTAGCGGCGGACGCTTATGTAGAGCTTCAGAAATATCAGCTTTGTGCCTCTGAATACCAGCAGGCCGTACGGTTAAGGCCCCAGGGCTCTGAGATCTATGTTAAAATGGCTCGCTGCTTTCGCTTAGCAGGTAATTTGGACGCCGCTATGTCGATGATCAATACGGCCGCTCGCCAAGAGAGTGGCGAACCAGAAGTGTGGAAAGAGCAGGGTCTTATTTTCGAAACACGTGGTGAAGCGGTAAAGGCCATCGAGGCTTACCAGCAGTATCTCGTTCTAGCCCCTAATGCCGCCGATCGCGAGCAAGTCGAGGCTCGTATTCGCAGCTTGTCACAGTAATTCTGGTTGGATATTCTGAAGGTACCTTCCGGAGGATGTAATGGGACAGTTTATCGAAGATCTACAAATTAAGTTCAAGAACTCCTCAACCAATATCTCATTAGTTGTAGCTAAAATCTTTGTCGGTTTTGTCTTGGGCCTGACCCTCGCCATTATCGGCCAGCAAATTTTTCAATACGGCGATGCTTCGGTCCTTTTAGTTATCATTGTGTCTGTGATCGCATTTTACCGTGTTGTAAAAGCTTGGCGGTTCGTACCGCTATTGGTGTTTTCGCTGATCTGCGTGTTGATTGGGCTCTTGCTCCGCATGTATATCATGATCGCACCGGGCAGTTAGAAAAAAGCAAAAAAAATAGAACACCGAAGAAAGAAATTTTATGATTGATATTCGTGCTCTTGAAAAAAACGAAGAGAACCCATTTTTAAAAGTGACTTTTGTTGAAGGCTATAAAGCCTCTCTTAAGAATCGTCGCGGGGACCCGGCGGCTGTTGACGAAGTTCTTGAGCTTAATAAAACTCGAAAAGCCTTCATTAGCGAAGCCGATACGGCAAAAGCGACGCAAAATAAAGTGAGCGGAGAAATCGCAAAGCTTAAGCGCGAGGGTAAAGATGCCAGCGATCTTTTAAAAGAGATGCAAGGCCTTGCTGAAAAAATTAAGCAGATGGAAGTTAAAGCCTCTGAAGCGGATGAAGTTGTCCGTCAAAAACTTTTAGTATTGCCTAATATTCTTCACCATACGGTTCCGGTCGGGTCTTCAGTTGAAGACAATCGCATCGAGCGTACAATTGGTGAGCCGACAAAGTTTGATTTTAAACCCAAAGATCATATTGAGTTGGGTGAAGCTTTAAATATCATTGATTTCGAACGTGCTGGTAAAGTGACGGGCGCCCGCTTTGCTTTCTTAAAAGGAGCCGCGGCTCGTATCGAGCGTTCACTCATTCAATTTATGATGGATATTCATGCGGAAGAAAATGGCTACGTTGAAATGATTCCGCCATTTATGGTGAATGCAAAATCGCTTGAAGGAACGGGCCAATTCCCGAAATTTAAAGAAGATGTTTTTGCGCTTAAATCTCCAGAATATTATTTGATCCCGACAGCTGAGGTGCCAGCGACGAATTACTATGCTGAAGAAATTTTAGATGCGTCGATGCTCCCACAAAATTTTGTGGCTTATTCGCCATGTTTTAGATCAGAGGCCGGTAGTTACGGTAAAGATACGAAGGGTCTTGTTCGTCAGCATCAATTCAATAAGGTGGAACTGCTTAAATTCACGCGCCCCGAAGAATCCGAAGCCGAACATGAGAAATTGGTTGGTCATGCAGAAATGATCTTAAGGCGCTTAGAATTGCCATATCGAGTTCTGACTTTATGTTCTGGTGATATCGGCTTTGGAGCCATGAAATGCTATGATCTTGAAGTTTGGCTTCCGGGTCAGAACACCTATCGTGAAATTTCTAGCTGCTCGAACTTTGGTGATTTTCAGGCTCGTCGCGCGAATATCAGATACCGTGAAGGCAAAAACAAACCAGCTTTTGTGCATACACTCAATGGCTCGGGCCTAGCGGTGGGACGTACTTTGATCGCCATACTAGAGAATTATCAGCAGGCGGATGGTTCAGTTAAGATCCCTAAAGCACTCCAGAAATACGTGGGATTAGACGTCATTAAAGCTCAAAAATAAAAAATCTATCTCCTTCATTGACTCGGCCCCCTCAGATCAATAAATTGGCCGACGGAAGGATGGTAGAGTGGTTGAATACACCAGTCTTGAAAACTGGAGAGGCCTTACGGCCTCCGTGGGTTCGAATCCCACTCCTTCCGCCACTTAAAGATTTCGATCTTCGCTAAGCCTCGGCAACCACCGGGGCTTTTGTGTTTTTGAGCCTAACAAAAGAGAGACCATGCAAAAACCTTTAGAAGAAATGCGCGACGGACAAAGTATTGAGCTTCTTAAAGAGCTTCATATCCTCACTCGTGACGGAAAAATCAACCAAGACAGCCGTCGTAAGTTAAAGCAGGTTTATCATCTCTATAATTTCATCGAGCCTTTACTCAAAGATTTGCAGGCCGGTGGAGCTGCGTTGAATTTAGTCGATCATGGGGCGGGTAAATCTTATTTAGGTTTTATTATCTACGATCTTTTCTACAAAACCCTTCAAGAGGGGCACGTTTACAGCATCGAGACTCGCGATGAGCTCATTAAGAAATCTGTAGATCTACAGAAGAAGTTAAATTTCCCACGCATGTCTTTTTTAAATGTCTCTGTTGCTGACTCGATAAGCTCTAAACAAGTTCCTGAGAAAATTGATATTGTGACGGCTCTTCACGCCTGCGATACAGCGACAGACGATGCGATTGATTTTGCTCTTGCAAAAAAATCAAAACATTTAGTTTTGGTACCATGCTGCCAGGCCGAAGTGGCTCGGCATTTAAAGCAGAATAAAGCAAAACAACTTGCGAATCCATTAGCAGAAGTTTGGCGTCATCCCATCCATACGCGCGAATTTGGCTCTCACCTTACCAACGTGCTTCGCTGCTTACGTTTAGAAGCTCACGGTTATCAAGTGACGGTCACCGAGCTTGTGGGGCACGAACACTCAATGAAGAACGAGCTTATCGTAGCCACTCGTATTGAAGGTCCTCGTCAGCGCACGGCCGAGAGACTGCAATGGATTTTAGAAGAGATGGGTTTGCATGAGCTCATTAAAAGATTTTCAACCGAGGCCTAATAGAGTCAGGTTGAAGCCCTTAAGTCTTCTTAACCCAGCGCCAGAGAATGCCAATACAAATAATACTGATGGTGCCGAAGCTTAAAACTAGCGGTAAGATATCGTCATGAAAATACCGGCCCAAAAGCACACCGATAACAACCGAAATTAAAGTTTGAATCGAACCTAAAAGTGCAGAGGCCATTCCGGCAATATGTCCCAAGGGCTGCATAGCAAGAGCATTAAGATTGCCAAAGAGAAATCCCACTGAGAGAAAAGTTAAAATCATGTAACTCATAAAAAGCCAAAGCGGCGGCACGCCTAATTGAAGCTGAGTGAGATAAATTGAGAAAATGTTCGACAGCACGGCCATACAAATAAAGGCAAAAAAGATCAGCCGATGCATTCCGAAAATCATGACTAAGCGAGAATTAAAAAATGAAGAAGCGCCAATAGCGAGAGCCAAAATGCCAAAGTACATCGGAAAGCTTTCGCCTACATGGAAGATGCTGGTGAAGATTTCTTGAACGGCACCGAGATAAGCGACAAAGATGCCGAATAGCAAACCAGAAACAGCGATGCAGGCCACAGTTGTAGGCTGAGAGAATGTTTCTTTCACGCCATATTTAAGCTGGGCCAAGCTCAGTTTGCTGCGCGAAGCTTTGGGCAAAGTCTCATGTTGTCTAATACCAAACCAAGTCCACGTGAGTACACCAACGGCAAAAAGAACAATAAAAATGGCTCGCCAACTCGCAAAGAAAAGAACAGCCTGGCCCATCGTTGGTGCAATCGCCGGGACAAGAATGAAAATCGTCATAATAAGTGAAGTGATCTTCGCCATTGCATTACCGGAATATTCATCACGAACGAGCGCTAAAGAAATAATACGTGGCGCGGCCCCACCAAAACCTTGAAGAAAACGGCCAACGAGAAAGATTTCAAAGTTCGGAGCAAATCCTGACAGCACAGCTCCCACACAGAAAATAGCAACACCATAATAGATTGGTTGTTTACGGCCGATCACATCAGAAATAGGGCCGAACACGAGCTGTCCGATACCATACCCAAAAAAAAGAATTGCGATAATAAGCGAGAGATCATTCGGCGATTGAACATTCAGGTCTTCTGCAATTTTAGGGAAAGCAGGCAGCATTCCATCGATAGCAAGAGCGATAATCGAGGTGAGAAGAGCCATTAAGATAACGAATTCGGTGCGAGCCAGATGCTTCGGTGTTGTCATTGGAATAGTCTTTACTTGAGGTTCAATTCAGCAACAAGTTTAAACTGCCACGCCGCCCTGGACTTCAGCTGCAGTCGGACCGAACATGTAGAAGAGAAGAGCCTGCACTAGAGCTAGTACAATGGCTCCAAGGAATGCCGGAAGCCAGCCATCGATATCAAAGCCTTTTAGTAATCCCGCCGACAGACGCAGAACGATGGCGTTCACAACAATTGTAAATAAACCGAGAGTTAAAATGTTAATAGGTAAAGTTAAGATCAAAAGAACAGGCCGGATTGTCATATTGAGAAGGCCGATGACCACAGATGCGATCATCGCGGCGCCGAAGCCTTTAAGCACAAAACCTGGAGTGAGGGCCGCAGTTACGTAAATAGCTAAAGCCGAGAGAATCCAAACACTAATCAATTCAAGCATGTAAAGCTCCCTTTAAGAGAGCTTTGTTTACTTGAGCTTTAATTTTACCACAAGTGCAAAGTGATCGCTGAAGCCGGCCCATGCTGGGTTATCAGCTCTGTGGTTATAGCGGTAAGGAATAGCCATGCCGCTGTCATTCTTTTTAGTTAAGAATGTTGGAGCATGAATTCTGAATGAGGTCGGGTCTACTTCAAGACCAGTATTATCGTTTAGATTTTCGCTGATGAAGATGCGATCAAGTTCGTTCCAGTCATTGCGAGCACCGTAGTAGTAGCTGGCGGGAGGCATCTTGCCGTTCATTGGGTTCGCTGAAATATCAGAAAGCGGTTTCACATCAATAAGACCAGTTTTAGGAGATAAAACCACATCATTGATTGGGTTTGGGCTGTCAGTTGTTATCGTGTTGAAATCACCCATTACAACTGCGTAGTAAGTCTCACCTTTAAATGAGCGTTCATTTGCATCTAAGAACTGAAGCATTTGTTCAGCTGCAATTAGACGTGATTTCGCTGGGCTTGCTTGTGAAGGCCAATGATTTGGGTAAACCGCGAGGATGGCATTATGACCAAAAGATTTTTTAATGCGAAAGTGAGCCACAGAAAGATTGCGCGTTGGGAACATCGGGTTTTTAAGCTCTTGTTCTTTAAAACCAGCGGGTGCGAGCTTTGTAGTCTTATAAAGGATAACGTTATCGATGCCGCGAGCATCTGGGCCGTTAGTGATATAGAAGCCATCATAGCCAAGAGCGGTAGCGAGCATCTTAGTTACAGCGGCATTTTCAACTTCTGTTAATCCTAAAACATCAGGGAGGCTTCCGCTGGCGAGGATTGCTTTTTTCATTTGGGCGACTTTGATTTTTAGTTTGTCAGCTGTCCAATCTGTATCGAGGCAGTATTTTTTGCGAGTCGGGTTTTTATCTTTCTCACAAACGCCTTTTTCAGGATGTGCTTTGGGTAGAAATTCGTAGTCGTTTTTTCCAGCGTCGTGATCATTATCAAAAAGATTTTCAGCGTTGTAGCTCATAACCTTAATTTCGTTGGCGCCTGTGGCGACTTTGTAACCCGCATCCTGAGCGATCGCGAACGAGCCCAACAAAGAGATAAGAAGAAAACCTTTGATGAACGCAAAAGACTTAAGCATTAGAACCCCCCTAGCTTATGACCCAACGACTATTATCTAATTGGGAAGGTAGCGCATCCGTTAGTTGGAAGTCTAACAGAGAAAAAATTATACGGTTGTTGTTAAGCCAGCGATAAGTTT
Source organism: uncultured Pseudobdellovibrionaceae bacterium (assembly GCA_964360255.1). GTDB lineage: Bacteria > Bdellovibrionota > Bdellovibrionia > Bdellovibrionales > UBA1609 > CAYHVK01. Next base: position 45,743 of record CAYHVK010000013.1, read on the forward strand.
GCGACGCGCAGAGTCATGTTATCTGATCAGAATCTTATTAGACGGCGAGTCGGTTTGATAAATACGCTTTTCTACAATGGACTTAGAGTGCTACTACACGTGCTTCGGAATATCTAATATTGGGGGGTCATTGTGTTTAAGAAACAGATTATTTTGCTCGTTGGGCTTTTCGCGGCATTAGCCATGACTTCATGCACACGCGATCGCGGGGTGCCAGGTTCAGAAAAAAATCCTCTTAAATTTTTGCTCGTCCCATCTGTTGATGCAAAACTTCTTGAGAACACAGCAAAAGACATCAAGGTCTACCTTGAGAAAAACACTCCTTATAAATATGAATTCAATGTACCGAACAGTTACGTAGCAGTGGTTGAAGCCTTCGGAACAAAACGTGCCGACATCGCATCGCTTAATACATTCGGTTACATCATGGCTCATGACAGATACAAAACTCAGGCGAGAATCACATTCATTCGTCACGGTAGCGAAACTTACCAGTCACAAATTATTGCCCGTGCTGATTCAAAAATTAAAGTGCTAAAAGACATCGATAAGAAGAAGTTCGCATACGTAGACCCTGCGTCTACATCTGGATACTTGATGCCTGCGAAACTCTTCATGGAAGCAAAAATCAAACCTGCTGAAACTGTATTTGCTAACAAGCACGATAACGTTGTGATGATGGTTTACCAAAAGCAAGTTGATGCCGGTGCGACATTCTACTCTCCACCAAATGCTAAAGGCGAAATGGAAGATGCTCGCCGCTTGGTGCTTAAGCAATATCCAGATGTTGCTGATAAAGTTAAAATCATTCAATTGACTGAGCCGATTCCAAACGATCCCATCGTATTCAGAGAAGATCTTCCCGAAGAAATCAAAGAGACGGTTATTAATGCGCTTATGACTTACATGGGCACTGAAGAGGGCAAAAAAGTTTTCGGCGACATCTACGGTATCACGGGCATGGTTCGTGCGACAGATGCACGTTACGATGGCGTCCGCGAGATGCTTAAGACTTTAGGCAAATCAGCAGCTGAGTTATCGAAGAAGTAAGAGGAGTCAGAGTGTCTACTAACGGAGCACAAACCCCAATTCTTTCAGTTAAAAACCTGAACATCATTTATCCAAATGGTGTTCATGCCCTAAAGAATGTTTCATTTGATGTAATGCCTGGGGAATTTCTAGTCATTATAGGTCTCAGCGGATCTGGTAAGTCGAGCTTACTTCGCTGTATCAATCACTTAAACGCAGCCACTTCTGGCGAAATTCTTTTTCATGGTAAAGATATTGCTCAGGTCAAAGGCAAAGACGAACGCGAACTGCGCCGCCGCGTTGCTATGATTTTTCAGCACTTCAATCTTGTGGGTCGTCATACTGTTCAAAGCAACGTACTTATGGGCCGTCTTTCGCAAACGAATTCACTAAAGAGTGTATTCGGAATGTTCTCAGATGAAGATAAACAAAAAGCTCTCGATTATTTGAAGCTCGTTGGTATTAGTGAAAAAGCGCGTATTCGCGCCGATCAATTATCGGGTGGCCAGCAGCAGCGTGTAGCAATTGCACGCGCACTTGTTCAGGGTCCTGAAATTTTATTGGCGGACGAACCTGTTGCGAGTCTTGACCCAGCAACTTGTCACGTAGTTATGGATTATCTTGAAAAAGTGAATAAAGAACTCGGTATTACTATTATGTGTAACCTTCACTTTTTAAGTTTAGTGCGTCGTTATGCCACTCGCGTAATCGCACTTAAAGGTGGGGAGCTCGTTTACAACGGGCGCCCAACTGAAATTGATGAGAATTGGTTCAAGCAAATCTATGGCGAGGCCGCGAAAGAAGTTCATGTCAACTAAAGCTAGATCAAACATTAAATCATTGGTTTTTGATTCAATTCTTTTAGCCTATCTATTCTGTGTGGCGCTGGTTGTTTTATTTCAGCCAACCCAAGAGCAGCAAATGGCTGATATGGGACTTCACTGTCTTATTGCATTAGGTACTTTGGTGGCAGGATTTGCTGTGACTAAAGTTCTCAATAAATTTGGTGTTATTACTTTAGGGCTTAGCGTTTTCGAGCCGAAGCACGATAAATTAAAGCGCGAACCTAAAACTTGGTTCAAAACTTTCTGGGGCATTCAGTTTATCGTGACGTTTGTTGTAACTTTCGTTGTTGCAACTGTACTCACGCGCTTCAGTTTCTATGAAATTTTCGATGCTGAAGGTTATGCGGGCGCTGTTCGTATTTTCACGGCGCTTGTGACTCCGAACTGGAGTGTTTTGCCTTCAGGTATTTTAGCAGTTATCGAAACTATCTTTATGGCTTTTATGGCAACGATGGTGGCGATTCCGATCGCGTTTTTTATGGCATTTTTCTGCGCGAAAAATATCATGGGTAAGAGCACGACGAATATGACGATTTATTTCTTGCTGCGTACGTTCCTCAACGTAACTCGCTCGATTGAACCGCTGATTTGGGCCATTATCTTTTCGGTATGGGTGGGAATCGGTCCGTTTGCGGGTATGCTCGCACTTATGATTCACTCAGTAGCGTCGTTAACGAAACAATACTCAGAAATTATTGAGAGCGTTGATAACGGACCTATCGAAGGTATCGTAGCTACAGGGGCCAACTCTGTTCAGGCCATTTGGTTTGGTATTGTGCCTCAAGTTGTTCTGCCTTATATCTCGTTCACTATATATAGATGGGATATTAACGTGCGTATGGCGACTGTTATCGGTCTTGTCGGCGGCGGTGGTATCGGTACGCTTTTGATTCAGTATCAGGGACAAGCTCTCTGGAATGAAGTCGGCACTTTGGCGTTCTTGATCGTTCTCGTCGTATGGTCTTTAGATACGGCTAGCGCCTATATTCGTGAAGCTTTAAAGTGACGAATTTGGGCTATTTTTCAGCCCATTAGACACTTCAATCACCCTAAATTAGATATAAATAGGGCTTTAAATGGCACCTTCCTCGCACATCCTAACGGGTGAAAAAGGATGGTGTTCTATGTCTTCACTTATTATTTCACGTATTATCTTAGGTGCTTTCTTGGCCGTGTCTCTTTCTGCTTGTAGCAAAGACAGCAAAGGCTCGAAGGCCACTGTTCGTAATAAAGGTGGACAACAAACTGGTGCGCAAAAACCGGGCACACCATCGCTTGATGCAGATGCGGCCAAAGCAGCCGCAGATAAATCTGTAGACGAGGCATCAAAACCTGCTGATGAGTCGAAGCCAACACCTAGTGACGAGATCATTTCGGATGATGATTTAGATTCAGAAAAAACTCCTGTTATCTCTGGTGGTGGCGGCATTACGGTAAAACCGTTAGCTCCAAAGCTAGCTGTAAATAAGCCAGCAGCTCCGGCCCCAGCAGCAGCATCAGTTGTTAAACCCGTGCCAGTGGCTAAGCCAGCCCCAACACCTGCGCCTAAGGCGACTCCCGCTGTAACGAAGCCAGCTCAAGTCCCTGTTGCTAAAGCTCCAGCAAAAGAAGAATCAAAACCAGCTCCTGCTAAAGTTGAAGCTAAACCACAAGTTAAATCAGAAGAGAAGCCAGTTGTAAAATCGGCTGCAGTAATTGCTAAGCCTGACGCTAAAAAACCGGCGGCAGTAACAAATGATAATAAGCCAGCGCCTAAAAAAGTTGTGACTCCTGCTAAATCGACTTCAAAGCCAGCTCCGTCAGTTTCTGATAAAGCTGATGAAGCCAAGCGCCTTGCAGATGAAAAGTCGAAAGCAGATGTTGAACGCGAAGCCGCTCGTCGAACACTAGTTGTTAAAACACCAGAAGACTTAGATAAGGACGACACGTCAAAAGAAAATCTTGGTAGCTCGGGTTATAAAACCATAGTTGATCAGTTACTTGCTAAGATCGAAATGAAGTCAGCATCAGTTGTTGCTAAAATTGCAGATAATAATTACTTCTCATTTGAGCAGCGCCCAGTTCGCTCAGTACCGACATTGATTTATGATGCGCTTATCTCTTCTAAAGCTTGCGATTCAGAGACTAGCTCGGGTTGTTTATTAATTGAAGTTTCTAAGAAAAACACCGTTGTACTTTCATATATTGGTACTCAGACAAAATTTAATGAAGCAACCAAGCGCAGAGAGACATTCTTCTATCGCAATGATATATCTAGTGTAGATGCAGAAACTCAGGCGAACATTGAAAAATTGAGCCGTATTGCTGGTGGCAAAACTGTTGTGTTCACAAGCGTGAAAACTGCGGCCCTCGAGGCAGGTTCAGGACCACTCACGGCAGACGCCCCAAAGAACTAATAATTCAGGCCAGGATTGGTTTTCATAACCAGTCCTTAAATTAGCAAAGGCCACGGCCTGTTCTGAGACATGACAGGCCGTTTCTTTTTTAAGGACTATTTAACTTCTTCAAAAAATTTCCGATTCGTTAATCATGCCAGTGATTCACATTACGATTAAAGATAAAGTCCAGACCATCTCTCTTCCAGAAGTCTTTAGTGATGAAGCAGCAAAAGAATTTGATGTAGAATCAAAATCTTGGTTGCTTGGCGATGCTCATCTCTATGTTTTAGATTTTAAAAAAGTCGAGACGCTTTTGAAAAGTGAATACCGAGTCATTCTTTCTTTCTGCACAACGGCAGCAAAGGTGGATAAAAAAGTAGTTAGCATTCATGTGTCGCCGCAACTTATAAAGCAATTTAAAAAAGACGGCGTTGAATCGATGATCAATATTTTTGATATTAAAAAAGAAGCCTAAGACTTTCGTGCGATAGGCGCAGCCGCCGTCGACATTGAGTTAGGTGATTCTGGCTTTTTATAAAATTTCGCTTTCTTGAAAAATAAAAGAAGGGCGTGAAAATGAATCAAGAAAATTATCTTAACCGTCAGTAGTGGATAGCCCAAGAAGGTTTTAAGTGCGGCACTAGAAGACCATTCATTCTTCTCTGCCTGCATCCATGTTACAAGAGTGGGTGAGCTGCTGGTATTCTGATCATAATAAATAATATCAAGACGGCTTTTACTCTCATTTGAGAGAGGATGACCTGTGACCTTAAACTTATACATTCCTTGTACATTGAAAAACGGAGAGACATGAAAGTTCTTATTGGACTCAAATGCATCGCCATTTTGAATTGGTGCAAGGCCTGGGTGAGTGAGCAAGTAATTGTGAGTCTCACCAAAAGTATTATTCACTTCACACAGTATGCTAATAAGCTCTTGCTTATCATTGTAAGAGTACCAAACGCTAATGGGATTGAATGTGTAGCCTAATATTCTTGGGAAGGCCTGAAGCCAGGCTTGGGCTGGTTTGAAGTCGTGGCCAGCTTGGGAATGAACGTGCTCTAACCACTTGCGTAGGTCTCCGTCAGAGCTGCTTCTCTCTTGAGAGTAGCGAGCGTGGTCTTTCTTAAAAAAACTGATAAGATTCCAGCCATTCACCGAGAAAAAAGCATTGCTGCTTTCATCAATCTGATCGATGTCCATGCATAAGTAATAAATATTATAGATAAACTCATGCGGTTTGGGCATAAAGCGTTTATGAAAAACTTGCCCTTTATAAAGATACAACGAGTTCATTCGGTTGATTTACCATTTGTGAATCAATGTGAGCGCTGAGACGCTCACCAATATTCAAACCTGACATACAGCCGTCTTCATGAAAGCCGTAGCGGGTCCACGCTCCACAGAACCAAATATTCTGATCGCCTTGTACAGTCGGCAATTCTTTTTGTGCGTCAATCGCATTTTGGTCGAACACGGGGTGAGTAAATTCAACTGAATGCAAAATTTTGCTCTGATCAATTTTTTTATGTGGATTGAGTGTGACGATAATCGGTCTTTTCATCGGAAGTGGCTGAAGCATATTGATCAGATAAGTAATTGAAACCGGCTGCTTTTGCGCTCCACCAGTGGCGCGGGCATAATTCCACGCAGCCCAAGTTGTTTTACTTTTTGGTAAGAAGGAGCGATCCGTATGAAGGTGGGCCGTATTATCTGAGTAATGGATATTTGAAAGTATATTGGCGGCTTTATCGGATATGAGGGAGCGTGCGATTCTCAGTGCTTGGTCAGAGTGACAGGCGAAAACCACGTGATCATATTTTTGCAGTCCGTGATGAGTTTGAAGGGCTAAAGAATCATCAGCCTGATGAAGACTGATGACAGGATTGTTTTTTTGTACGTTATGAATATGACGAGCCATTTTCTCAACGTATACACGTGAACCACCGGCCACGGTTTTCCATTGCGGGCGGTCGCTCACTTGTAATAACCCATGATTAATTGAGAAACGAATAAAGGTTTCTGCTGGAAAGTTAAGCATCTGATCAGCCGGTGTTGACCAAATAGCCGCGCCCATTGGAATCAAATACCAATTAATAAAGCTTTCCGAATATTTCTCATGTGACAGGAGATCTTTAAGAGACCACTTGTTGTTTTGCACAAGAATTAAATAGCGCCTGGCATGTTTATTAAATTTCAATATATCAAGAAGCATGCGATGGAATTGGGGTCGCAAAAGATTTCGCTTCTGAGAGAAAACGGTGTAGAGATTGCAGCCAGACCACTCGAGTCCAATATCTTCAAGATGCACACTGAATGACATTTCGCTCGGATGAGTTTTGATTTCGAGTTCTTCAAAGAGTTGAATCAGTTTTGGATAGGTGCGATCATTATGAACGAGAAAACCCATATCGATAGGCAGGGCCCCTTCTGGCGTCGACATGTCATAAGTATAAGAATGGCCGCCAAGTTTAGAGCTTGCTTCAATGAGAGTCACATCAGCTTTAGGATTTTTAGAGAGCTGATAGGCGGCACTAAGGCCAGAAATCCCGGAGCCAACAACAGCAACTTTTACTTTTGACATGATTGAGCGCTCCGCAGATTCAGGTTTGAAGCTTATTGTAAGCCGAATTATTTAAAATTTTCAGTATTAGGTAATGGACTGGACCTTCAGCGAGCAGCCCTTCGCCGGAGTAGAGTGAGAAAGGATTTCGGGTGAGAAGAATAAAAGGTTAGAATCTAATTATGGTGTCTTCATTTCGATTTCTATTTTTGGGTGGACTTATTTTCTTCGCCACGGCAGTACTTGCGGCGCCACCAGAGTTATTGAATGAAGATATTGAGCTTGAGCTGCCCACAATGGATGAAATTAAAGCTCTCACGATAGAAAAGCAGGACCTGTATTGGCTTGGCTTGAGACAATTGATTCTTGAGCTCAATGAAAATGATGAAACTACGGACGCAGATTATGCCCATCAAAATCCGACCAATTGGATAATACGTGAAGCCTATGCAATTGGCTCTGGTGTCTGCATTTATGCAGGTTGGGTGAAATCGCGTCCTGCGGGACAATATTGTCCTCGCCCAGAAGCTTGCGCAGGACAGCCGAACCGAATTCAATGTAATCCACTTCTTTATGGGCCTGATGTCTGCGTATCGCCAGGAAGAAGGGCCACGAGTTCTTGCGAAAAAAGCTCTCGAGCCCTGGGTATTGTTAGAGGTTATCGTGAAAAAAATCCTGAGAGTTGGCAGCGCTTTAGAACCCAGGTTCAAGATTACTGCCGTAAAGGTCGGCAAGCGAGTGTTTGTCGTATGGTGCGCTCGCGGCTAGGTGAAATCCGTGAGTCAGCTCAAGCGTATACTTTGCCGGCAATTGCGCCGAGAGTCCGCGCTGTTAGTTCTACTCCGTCACCGAGCTCTGCCTCTGTATCAAGAGCATCATCGCGCACTTCTTACTCGGCTCCAACGGGTACGGCGAATGACAGCGAGGGTGGCTGCTTATCTGATATGCTCGTTCAGGGTATTCGTATTTCAGGTAACGAGACTCATCAGTTTATAAACCCAGAGGTCGCGCATCGTGCATTTTGTGTGGGTGACATCGAATACTTAAAACAAGTTAAGACAACTTTGCTTAAAGATGCTCAAAGACAAATTACGAGATCAGAAAGTGCGCGATCAAAAGCGGGGCCTCGATACGAGCGAGAGAGGCTAAACGAGCAAACCCGTCGTTTAAAAAGTGGCTTAAATATTATAAAAAAATGTATTGCCTTGGTGGAGAGTGGAAAGAAAGTTCCCTCGCGACATAGCGGGACCTTGGAGTTCAACGGTAATATAGTTTCGTTTCGTGGAACAAATGGCCTCGGCGGAGAGCTGGATGCTTTAAATCTGGGTATCTCACTCTCTTTGCTGAGTCGGCATTGTCCTCGAGATAAATATAAGCGCTGTACTGGCGCTTATTTGGGTGGGCGATTTTGTGACTACTCACTCATAACCAACGGCAGCTCGTATAGTCCAAGTGGCACATCGGGCTCGCCAGCGGAATCTGTCAAATAATTAGACGGTCGATTCTAATTTACACTCTGATAACTATAAACTTGGGTTAAAAAACCAGATCATTTAAAATCAGAGTCTCACAGAATCAAGGAGACTTTATGTCTAGACATGCACGGATTATTACAGCTCTCTTATTTATAACCACGGCATTTTCGTTGTCTTCTTTTGCAAATCAAGCGGCGGATATTGAAGTTTCAATTTCAAATGTGCGTTCACAACAAGGTTCAGTTTTAGTTTCGGTGTTTAATGATAAAGACACAAAAGCATTTCCTGAGGGTGTTGAAAAGGCAGTCGTGAAGTTGAAGTTAACGGTGGCCCAGTCTGAAAAATTCATAATTGAGAATCTTCCCGCTGGCGAATACGCCATCGCTGTTTTGCACGATGAAGATGATAATGGCCAAATGAATAAGGCTGGCTTTCCGATTAAAATACCTAAAGAAGGCTTTGGATTTTCAAACAATAAAATGAAAACTTTCGGGCCGCCATCGTTTGAGATGTCAAAAGTGACAGTGGCTGCGCCGGTGACGCAAGTTTCAATTAGAATGAAGCATATGAAAGGCTTATCAGTAAAATAGTGATGAGGGCTGGAAGAGCTTGGATAAAAAATATTTTCTTGTTCACTGAGTAGGCGCCATACGCGCCGGCAATAAAAACACAAATTAAAAAGAAAATCTGAATTTGAAGTCCGAATTCTGGTAGCGGATGAATCAATCCCCAAAGAAGCCCGGCAGATAGAAAACCATTGTAGAGACCTTGGTTGGCTGCGAGCGTGGCAGAGGCCTTCGCTTGCTCTAAGCTTTGGCGAAACACCTTAAGGCCGAGCGGTTTTGTCCAATAGAACATTTCAAGGACCAAAAAGTAGAGGTGCAAAAGAGCCACTAAGATGACGAAAATTTGGGCGATGGCTCTCATGGTTTGGACCTCAAAAAGGCTTTTCAAATAATTAAATAGACTCTAGGATTTAATAAGTTGAAAGTCAAAACTATGGAAGACAAAACAAATTCAGATCTAAACAAAATTAAGAATGTGTTTTCGGCTTATGGCCCGATTTTAATTTTTGCTTTGGTAGGTGTATTCACTTTACTTAATCATGAAATTTGGCTGGATGAGGCGCGGGCGTGGCTCGTATCAAAACAATTTGGCTATCTCGATCTTATTACTGAGACAAAAAGTGAGAGCCATCCATTTCTTTGGTACTGGATTCTTAGGTCAGTATCGCTGTTTACAGACCAGGTTATGGCCCTCCAATTCACGAGCTTTTTATTCGCCGCAGGCGCCGTGGTGCTCCTCAATTTTTATTCGCCGTTTCCAGCATATTTAAGAGTCCTTTTAAGTTTAAATTATTTCTTGCTGTTCGAGTACGGCGTCGTCGCCCGCAACTACTCGATCGAGATGTTTTTTCTATTTCTCGTCTGCGCTTCATGGAACGACAAGTTCGTTTTTTATAAAAATCGCTATCCTCAAGTATATATACTGTTTTGTTCACTTCTTGCGGCCTCGCACTTTTATGGCACACTCATTGCGACGGTTTTTATCGGGCCATTCATTTACGAGTGGATCAAAGAGCGCCGCCCGATCAAAGAAAAGAATTACTACTTTTACTTTTTTTTAGCGGCCATATTCTATGGGTCAGCTATTTGGCTAGCCATTCCTGATGGATATCACCACTTTGGGATTTTGCGTCCGGAGTGGCCACATCTGCACGAAATTTTGCGTTCATTCTACAGCGTTGTGAAGTCTAGCTTCGCACCCGAGATTCTCGACGATTATGATCTAAAAGCGAATTACAACGTGATCGGTAGTTTTGCCTTTCTCTTGTTGGCCATAGGCTATGCCTTCTATGCATGGTTACTTCGGGCTCACCGCCAACTGATGTACTTGTGGTTAGGTGTAGCGCTTGCGTTTACTCTTATGCATTTGGCCCGCTCCCACGAAGCTGTGCCTCCACGGCATGTAGGTCAATACACATTGCTATTTATTGCCACAGCATGGGTTGGTTTGGGACTGCGTCAGGTGAATCGCACACTTATTATCGCGATCGGATCTTTAATTTTTTCTCTTCAAGCGTATTATGGAGCCAAGGCGATTAAATTGGATTTTGAATATCCTTATTCAGACGGCAAAAAAACAGCCGAATTTATTTTAAAAGAATATCCAGACTATGAAATTATGCCAGAACTTGCTTTTTTGACCTCGAGTGTAATGGCCTACCTTCAGCGCCCATATTACGATTACGAAGAGGGAAAGTCGGTTTTGGTTTCTAATCTTGATCCGCGTCTTTTAAAGAATGTAAGATTAGGTGGTAGCCCAGAGAAACGCTTGTATTTCACCGATGAAAAGTACCTTTACGAGCGGATACATTTCGTTGCCTGCAACATTAATCCGAAAATTTTAGTTATCAGTAGTTCGCCAATCAATTCAAAAAATTTTATTACAATGAATACTCAGTTCGTATTCGGCGTTGATAAGGCCTTACGGCCGTATGAAAGCTTTTTCATATTCAAGGTGAATATTAACAACCTAGAAAACTTCTGTTCTATGTTGTAGTTTCGAGATACTGGCCGTCTTGGTTGACCCGCCAGATATCAAACTGCCGGTTGTCGGCGAGAATATTTTTTGCGGTGAGAAGGCCGGTCATAACGGCATGGTCTTGATTGTTGTAGCGGTGTGTTCCGTTGCGTCCGATAAAGTGAAAGTTTGAGAACTTTCTATCGATCTCGGCACGAATTTTTTCAACCCGTAATTTATAGCCATCGTCGTACACCGGATAAGCCTTTGGTTGACGAACGACATGGCCTCGCACAAATTCCAGGCCGCTCGAGAGACCGATTTTAGAAAACTCGTCTTTTGCGAGCTCAATAAGTTCGGCTTCTGTCATATTCCACAGATGGTCATTTTCCCAACAAAAATACTCAAGGCCAAACGATTCATGGCCGAGGTCAGGAACAAGATCTGGAGACCACGCGCGGAAATTTTGGATGCGACCAACGTGCACGCTAGGGTCTTGTATGTAAAGCCACTGCTCAGTAAACGGTGCCGAGCCCTTCATAATTAAGATGACGGTAATAAAATTTCTATAAGTGAGAAGCGTAGCTGCAAGAAGGGTTTCATCAGAGAGGCGTGGAGTAAGAGCTGGGATAGAAACTGAAAGCGGGGCCGAAGATATTAAGTGCTGTGCGGATACGGTTTTAATTTCGTTCGCATTTTGAAGCGCAATGCTCCAGCCGCCAGTATTCAATTGCACTCCACTGACGAAGCGTGTTCCCATTAAAAGCTTACCACCGGCGGCCTCGAACTGCCGGGCGCAATTCTCCCACAATTGACCGGGGCCAAGGCGAGGATAATTGAACAGCTTTATCAATGATTTGTGTCGTGAGCTACGCGCCGAATTTTTAAGTTGAGAAAAAATTGAAGAGACGAGTGAGAGAGTTTGAATGCGCTGACTGGCCCAATCAGAAGAAATTTCTGTGCATTTCATGCCCCAAACTTTTTCGGTGTAGTTTTCGAAAAATATCTTAAAGAGTCGATGGCCGAATCGCTGCGTCACCCAATCGGCAAAATTTTTCGCTGGAGCTGAGGCACTGAAGCGGGCCTTCACGTATGAGAATACGCAAAGAAAAGACTCTAAAACGCCAAGCCTAAAAAATGCTTGGAGAGGTTTGAGAGGATAATCAAAGAAGCGGTTTTTATAAAAAATTTTAGAGCTGCGTGGGCGTTGCAAAAAATCATTGGGTAAAACTTCATGCCAGAAAGAATCGACTTCTTGTGACTTTGTGAAAAATCGATGGCCACCAATGTCGAAACGATAATTATCAATGCAGACTGTGCGCGCAATACCTCCGACGTAAACCGGGTCGGCTTCGATCAACAAAATCGTCTTGCCAGCTTTTGCGAGCGTATGCGCCGCAGATAAACCTGCGGGACCGGCGCCGATAATGACTGCGTCATACTGATAAATCATAGGCAAGTACTAGCATATATTTTGTTTTTAGTAATAGACTTTATATGAAAGCGAAAGCAAGGGGAGCCTATTGAATCGGTGTGAAACTGGTGTTGTTTATGGAAATGGACCAGGAGCCTTATTGCTCTCCCTTTACCTCAATGAACGGATTTCTCGAGTCCAGCTGGTGCCTGGTCAATATCACCCACGACCCGATCATCCGATCGTTTTGACCACAAAAGTACAGAAGTTGCTGACAGAGATAATTCCAGAATTCTTCTCTTCATTGCGATCGGAAGAGTTCTCGGTATTCACCCACAGCGATATCTTACAAAGCCGGTTTTCGGATTATGAATCGTTACCGCAAGACGAAGGCGAGAGCTTTGTGGTTTTAATGAACGTCGTTTTTTGCCGCCACCTGAGAGGTTTTTTAGAAAAATCGACTGTTGTAGAGGCGAGCGACGAGACGATCGAGCCGAGTGCGGCGGATTTATTCTTCAAAGTCTCTGGGCGACCCAGCGCCAATGTTCAGCTTGCGAGTCCTGCCTATGTATGTTTACGCCGCAGTTATCGGTATGAGGGGCGAAAACCCGTGCTTGAACTTTTTTCGGTGCCAGATTGTCGGGGCGGAGTTTTTTCAGTTGGTAAAGATCTTTTTGATATTTGTTTCTTTGTTCCTGCCCATGTTTACGAACGCTGCGAAGATGGAGCTGAAGCACTATTTTCTCGCTGTACTCGTCATCAACAGGTCTCTAGTGAAATTGTAAATTTAGCAGAACCGATCTCAGAACTAATCGTTATCCCAAATCTTGTGAGTTATATCGTCCCGACTTCTCAGTTGCAGGCCGCTGCTCAAACCAAAACATTTTTGATTGGCCAAAATTATGTTTTTTCTCAGCCCTCATATTTACGTGGACTGAACGTTATTGAAAAACAAATCCGTGCCATCCAAAGTGCATTGGATCTTTCGGAAGGTCATGCAGCGAGCGACTGCGCACGGACTCTACTGCAGCTGGATGGGCAGATTCGTCGTGATTGGCAGATCGCAGCTTTCAAAGACTCTGCAGAGGCGGAAACTTTTAGTTTAAATCGCCAAGTAGCTCAGATATTACGATTTTTTTATAATGGTGCCTTGAAGCCGCTAGAGCAAAATCACACGGGTTTTTATCGTCAGTTATTATTATTTTTTCAAGACAAGGCCAAAAAAGAAGATTTTTGCAAACCGCAGTTTATAGCTGCCGGCCTTCAGGGAGTTCTGCAAAAGTTTCGTCTTTTTGAAATCGTACAGATTTTCTTTATCGTCATTTTTGGTCTTGCGCAGAGCTGGGGCTTGCTGGCCGGAAATCAGACACTGATTTTAAGTGCACTTTTTCTTCATATTGTCGCAGCCTACTTTATTAATGACTACGCCGACTATGAACTGGATGGATTGAATCCACGAAAAAAACACAGAATGAAGCCAAGCGTGGCGTTATCAAGTTTTATTTTAGTTACGGCCGCCTCTTTCATTGCAGCAGCGCAAGTCTCTTGGACTTTTTTTCTCATTATATTTATTTTAAATTTGGTGTCTTATATTTACTCTGCTCCGCCGTTTCGCTTGAAAGAAAAACCTGGGTTTTCTTTACTCATCCATTGCTTTATGGGAGGCGCGTATATACTCACCCCATTTATCGTGGCGGGAGCCTCTTACAGCAGTGAGATCGCAATTTTGGCGGCTTTATTTGGCTTGATACTTGGTAGCGGTAGTCTTGCGAATGAATATCTCGATGCGGACGCAGATCGCGAAGGAGGTCTTATCACCTTAGGTCAGGTTGTAAAGCAGTCGGGCTTGATGTGGCCGTTTTATGTTCTGCACGTTTCAGCTCTGGGGCTTCTCATGACTTATTATTTTTTACAGAACAAGCCACTAGCGATAACGGTTTGTATCTTCGCTTTGGTCGGTTATCAGCTTTTATTCTTATCTTTCATAAAAAGAAAACAGTTCAGCTTCTTTCGAAGCTGTTACCGTTATCTTTTTTCTTTTTGTTTAATAGTTTGTATAATTATCTAGTTGCGCTCGCAGCGAAGATAAGTAGCGCCTTGAGAGCATTGCGCTCCAACCGAAGTGCACGAAGCCCCAGCAGTTTCGCCTCCGCATGGAGACATGAAAGTACAAGGGTCTCCAATCGGATACACATAACCACAGGCTTGCGATACCCAAGCGGCTGTACACGCATTAGGCATTCCATCATCAGCATAGGCTGTGATGCGAATGTAACCTTGAGATCCGTTGTTATTACAAGAAACTTGAACAGTGCCGCAAGGATCTGCAGGAACGAAAATAGTACCGCCCATATAGCGCTGACCACCATCACCCTTAGAGTCAGTTCCAGAATAAACTGTGTCGTAACTACCAGAGGTCGACGAGTAAACACAGTTACGATCAGAACGGCCGAGACCATAAGAGCCGTAGGCCCAATTTATAAAATAACCGTCGGCAGTGGCCGGTACGTCACCTAAATTAAGATTTTGAACGGCCCCATCAACTGGAATTGTTGTACGCCCAGCCATAGTGCTCAACTTTAGTGGCGCCATTGTGCCGCCTCCGGCGGTAGTACAAATCGGCGCACCGGCCGCATCGAAGCCTTGTAAGAGCTGACCTGAAGGGCAGCCTTGGCTGGCAATGGCCGCAGAACTACAAGTTGCATTTCCGGCGGCATCAAAGCCTGTAATAGATTGTCCTGCCGGACAAGTCTGGCTTGTTGGTCGCGTGTAGGCACACTGAGGTACACCACCAGAAACACCAATTAAGCTTTGTCCTGCTCCGCAACTTGCAACCTGTACATCAGGCGGAACTGGTCGGCAGGTGACATTGCCTGAAACCGGATCAATTGTATAAATATATTGACCGACTCCGCACGAACCATTGGGAAGCGCACGGCAATTCGGAGCCCCTCCAGGGAGATACCCTGCGAGATAATAACCATCTGAGCAAGTCGCCGTGGGGCCAATCAAACTTTGTGGAGTGGCACAACTCACAGTTCCATTAGCGTTTTGTTGAATGAGGGCCTGACCTGGTGGGCAAGTCTGCACAGCAAAAGTTGTGCGACAGTCGCCTCCAATACAGAATTGAGTTGCTGTTACGGAGTTATTGACTTGCATTGCGCCAGTAAATGTCGACGCCCCTCCGACCGTAAGACTGTTGCTCACGGTTAAGTCAGTTACATTTAGAAGAGGAGTAGAAATGCTACCCGCAGTTAATGAACCTGTAACGGACATATTCCCGTTAAATGTGCTGGCTCCGGTTACGTCCATGTCGCCGGCAAAATTTGAATTTCCGACAACATTTAGTGCTGTGCCCGCAACAGGCATTGCGCCAACGCCTACGATATCTTGCATATATACAGGAACCGCCGTGTGAAAACCAGCCGCCGGGTTAGCTGTTCCGACACCGACGTTACCAGGGTTGATATTATAAATATTATTACCATCAATAGCCCATGGACTACGGTTGATACCCATCGAGTGGCACGACTGGATGATGCCACCAGGAGCGGTCACTATTGCTCGCATTGTTATATTTCGAGCAATTAAACCGCCAAAGCCTTCGCCTTGTCGTTCAATATTTAATAAGAGGCGACCCGCATGCTGCATTTGTCCTGGAATTGCAGTGGGGCCAATTGTGCCCATATCTATGAAACGGTAACTACGAAGTACAACTTTGCCAGCGCCCATGCCAGGCGCTGTAGGTGGGTTCGCATCGAAAACAAGCATTCCGGTGAAATCTACAATATCTCTAGTGAGATCAGCCGTATCTGATAAAGTCATTGGACCACCAGCGCTGGCAGGTCCGAAAGTAAGTCCACAGGTTGTAGGCTCTGTTAAAAGATTGCTGATGGCTAACGCCAAGTTGTCGGCTTCTTCAATTTGAACATTTGTTCTCTGACCTTGAGTCATGAGTTTTTGTGAAGATACGATACCCATCATACTGATAGAGGTAATACCTACGGCCACCATAACTTCGGCCAAACCCATACCTTTTTGATTTAACATACGTCCCGCCATGTTTACTTATCGGTTTTGAAATAACTAGACTTAAATAGTCTCACTTTGGGGCGAAAATACAATTTAGAAAATATGAAACCCGCGCTACATCTCGCGGTCTCGTCTTTCATCTGGGTCGTCTCAGATTGAGATTTATTTCGATAGGGTTCGAGACTTTGTAAACAGCTCGAGCTGCATTTTACAGAGAGAGTTTTGACAATAATTTGCTAGTGGTTTCATCTCGGTCGGATCAGTTTTTTTGTCATAGGCCGTTAAAGTAGTTTGATCTAAATCAATGATAATTTTGAGGTCATTATTAATAGCCGAGTAAAAATGAACCAGCTGAATTTGTTTGGTTATGCTGGCCACACTATTTTTAGGAGCCGACTCACCCTTCGCCTGCGCTAAAATCTGAGCCATTCCGGCATCAAAGACTTTTATAAGATGGTCTTTAATATAATTGGTACTCGCTAAAACAGTTCGCTGAAGACCACTTTTAGCTTCTATCTCGGGCAATACTATTCCATCAAACTTCACTTTATTTTTCCGATTCAATAAACTCATCACTGTCGGAACAATATCTACAATAGAAGCGGGAGAGCTAATTACGGCAGCGGGTTTATTGGGCTCATATACGATCAGCGGAACTTTTAAAACTTCGTCATAAAGCTGAAAGCCGTGCATGCCGACACTGTTGTGCTCGCCCAGTTCTTCACCGTGGTCTGAAGTTAAAATAATAATAGTATTCTGATCGAGCCCTTTTTTTTGCAGCTCAGAGAAGAATATATTTAATTTTTTATCTACATCAAGAAGGCCTGCCTGATAAGCCAAGCGCGCTTGTTTAACAACGTTTTCGTCTAGCTTGGGCCGTTTAGATTCCATCACTAAATATTCAGTGCGCACGACAGGCTCATTTCCGCTGCCGCCTAAGGCCTTAAGTGACTCCTTCGACGGCATATAAGGAGCATGAGCATCAAAAGTGTGCATAAAGAGAAAGAAAGGTTTCGCTTTATTTTTATGAATCCATTTTAAACTTAAATCGATGTTGGTATTAAAGTTTTTCTCAGAACTGTCTTTGGTACCTATAACTTGAAAAGAATCAAACCCCTGATTAAAACCATATTTTTGAGAAACATAGAGGCCCCCAGTGAAGGCCGCCGTTTTATAGCCTGCACCTTTTAATAATTCAGCAAGAGTCGTGGCTTTTGGTTTGAGAGTGTCTTCAGGAGAAAAAACTCCTAAGTTCCAGGGATAAATTCCTGTTAACATCGCCGCGTGAGACGGAAGAGTCCACGGCGAAACTGTGTAGGCATTTGAATAAAGTCGAGATTTTTTGGCCCAGCTTTTTAAAAAAGGAGTCGTCTCTCCTTTGGCTCCGTAAACAGAAAGATGTTTGGCGGCTACCGTATCAAGTGAAATCAAAATCACATTGCAGTTTAAGCAGGTGGCGTGAGCATTTGTGACAGCAATAAGGCCGAGCAAAAGAAGGCTAATAAATTTCATTTAAAAATTATAGGTTCGAGCCCAAAGAAGCTCAAAGGTTATTTTAAGCCATTGGAACTTCAATGACGAGGATCTCAGAATCAGCCTTAGCTTTAATAGTCACTTCATTGATGTCGCGCAATCCGATGCCATCGCGTTTACGCATATCTTCGCCAGCAACTTCTATTTCGCCATCGATAAGAAATACATAAAGACCGTTGCCGTCTTTTCGGCGCTTGTAGCTTAAAGTTCGATCTTCTTGCAAATTCGCCAATGAGAAGAATGCATCTTGGTTAATGCTTAAAGAGCCTTCGCGTCCATCTGGTGAGACGACGAGTTGAAACTCGTTATTGCGTTCGTTCATCTCAAATTTCTTCTGATCATAGCGAGGAGTCACACCTATTTTCTTAGGCATAACCCAGATCTGCAAAAGCTTGGCTTCTTCAGTTTCCGAGCCATTAAATTCAGAGTGAGCAATGCCGGTCCCGGCTGACATCACCTGAACTTCACCATGGCGAATGACTCCGCTATTGCCCACGCTATCTTTGTGAGCTAACGCTCCACCAATAGGGATAGAGATAATTTCCATATCACGGTGGGGATGCGTGCCGAAACCGCTACCGCCAAGTATGACGTCATCATTCAAAACTCGTAAAGTTCCGAAGTTCATACGTGAAGGATCATGGTAGTCGGCAAAGCTGAAAGTATGATGACTTTTCAACCAACCATGATCGGCATGGCCACGTGTTTCAGCAAGATGTATAGTTTTTTGTGATGATGGCATAAGACCTCCAAGAGAGTCAGATTCTAATGCTTAGAAAGTAGAGAGAGTGAACTTGTCGGCGGCTTCTTCGTATTCCCAAAGCTCGCCTTGTTCGAGATCAAAATAAACACCTATGATATTCAAATTACGTTCAGTCACAGCTTGTTGCACAAACGGAAAGCCACGCAAATTTCGAACTGAAGTTTTAATAGACTCCATCTCAACAAGTCGTACCTTCGTGTCGTGATCGGCGTCAGCGTGCTCGGCTAAAATTTTTTGTTTATCGGCCTCGGCAATACTCATCCAGCGTTTAATGAAGCCGCCAGAAGTGCCATCCATCATAGCGCGAATACCGCCGCACTGACGATGGCCTAAGATAATCACATTTTCTACTTTAAGATGTTCGACTGCAAATTCAATAGCCGAACTAATACCGTGAAAACCAGAAGTCGGATTTTCATAAGGCGGCACTAAACTTGCCACGTTACGAATAATAAAAAGTTCGCCAGGCGAAGCTTCGGTCATGATAGCTGGGTCGACACGAGAGTCGCTACAGCCAATGAATAAAGTTTTTGGATTTTGACCTGCCGATGAAAGGCGGCGATAGAGCGAGTTTTCAAGATTCTCTTGAAAATATTTGTCGCGAAATCGGCGAAAACCGAGCATCAATTTGTAAATCGATTTATTCATCCTAGCCAAGTTATACGCACTAAAATGACCATCAGACAATGATTTATTGGATTCTACGCTTTAATAAGGCCTTGTTTAATATCTGCTTCTTAAACGCATCTAAAAGGGACTTATTCGGGTCAACTGCCAAGTCGTTATAGACCTCTTGTTGAATACAGCTATCTGCGCTGCTCTCTATACGTAAGCGGTAGAAGCGATGCATCTGAGTAGCGAAACAAGCTGGTAAGCGATTTCGCTCAGCAAGTTGAGAAATAAATTCAACACCGTTTGAAACAGATTTCTCAGTTTCGGTAGGACTAAATTTTATAGCAACGGATGCATCAATAGGATGGTTACCTAAAACCGTGCCATTCGCAGCGTAAGACTTTTCGATAGAACGATAGCGGCCGAAATTATCGATATGCTGAAACACAAAACCAACTGGGTTGATGTTTGAGTGGCAGGCCATGCAAGATGTAGAGGCCGTTAGCTTCTCTGTTCTGTAGCGAGTTGAATAAGTCGCTTTCGCAGTGTCAGATGAGAATGAAAGATCACCAGCTAAAGCAACCCCTGCCGGGACTCCTGTAGATTCACATAAAAATCTTGAGCGGAATTTGGCTCCGCGAACAATTGGGTGCACTTCATTGCCATCAGTTGCAAGAACTGCTGGGCGCATAAGCAGGCCAATTCTATTCATATCCGTTTGAGCAGGGGCCTGTTCGTTAGAAGCTAACATTCGGCTTCCTAATACAGATGCAGCTTGAGAGTTGCGGGGGAAGGCATCACGGCTTGTTAACAAATCATTGAGAGATCCTTGTCTTACAAAAATAATGTAGTCGATAAATTCATCCATCTCACGCAAGTATTCAGGGCTCGCTAAACCAATATTAAGACCAGCGAGAAAATCTGTAGCGTAACCATTGGCAGATAAAGATTTCGGCTGTAGCCAGTAGTTAAAGAAATTATGAATTTTTGCTTTAGCCGAAGGCTTGGCAAAAAGGCGATCAATGTGTGGCTGAATTTGCTGTTCAGTTTGAAGCAGACCCGCCGCTGCGGCGGCAAAGAGTTGATCGTCTGGAGGAGAATCACCAATCATATAGCTAATGCGCGAAGCCACCTCATAAGGTGTAAGATTAAATTCAGACGCCGCTGTGGTGCCGGATCCTTTTTCAAGACGCATTAAAAAATCTGGAGACATCACTAGTCTATAAAGAACAAAACCAATTTTCTCAGCAGTGGTTGTACCCAATGTGAATACGTTGTCTTGTAAAGCTTTAAGCTCAGTCGTTGTAATCGGGCGACGATAGGCCTTCAGACTCAACGTATTGATAATCGTATCACGACAAGCATTCGTCATTGCTGCTGAAGTGCAAGCAATTCCAAAGTCAGAAACAAGATTTGGTTTTGAAGTGAGTGTAGATAAAATTCTATCGGCCACAGCTTCATAGCCATTCATTTGAGAGTCGTTAATTTGCTGAGAAAAATCAGTGACACTTTTCGTAATTGTATCTTGATAAAGTCCACCAAGGGCATCTGCGATGTTGGCGTAGATATTCGGGCCCAGTAAGTTTTTAAGAGTGTTCTCAAGTTCGGTGCGCGAGAGGCGACGAATATTTTCAACGCCGATAGTTGCCGCTGAACAAGCAAATGGATTCACCTTTGCGGCGTTATCCACAGGGTTTTGCGGAATCGGCGGCGGAACAACCGGAGGCACGACAGGTGGTACCACAGGCGGTGTCACGGGAGGCGGCTCTTCACCTTGCGATGATTGATCGCCATTTGTATATTTCGCTTTTTTAATAGTTGAAGTAAAGCCAGAGCAGTTCTGCGAACAGATCACGACAATCGTTAAGCCAGTGAAAGTTAGAATTTGCTGGATTCGACGACGTAAACGCATCTTACACCTGACTTATAAATGGTAAGGTGTTTTTGCGTTTAGCTTTTAAAGAATCATATTCGCCATTCAAATATTGCATTTCGCTATTAGTATCAAATGTACCGAAGCCGCCACCATCTCCGTACTGTTCATATTCATTTGCAGCGAGGCCAAAGCCTTTGAAGAAAGTATTCATCAGCTGATTATAAGTTTCAGAGCCGAAGGCGGGGAAAATATCGCTACGGCTAGCATAGTACTTACTAGGGCGTTGGCGGTAATCCATATAGTAACCGGTTTTAATGGCTCCCGACAAACCACCAAAAGTAATGGCGGGCATACTCACGGCACAATGAGCATTGCCTGCGCTTTGCTCCATTCCCCAGAATAGAAGAGAGTTATCAAGCATGGTTTTACCATTCGACTCAACAACGCTATTCATTCGGGTTGCGAACTCTTTAACAATATTATTCTGATACTTTTTCATGATATCGACGAAGTGAAGGTTGTTGGTGCGATTATTATAATCTTCATGAGATGTATCATGACGGTGATTGTCGTTACCTAAAGAAATAATGCCGACTCTTGTGAGATCACACGAGAATGCCGCCATCATAATATCTACAAATTGTTTAGTGAGAGTTTCTTTTTCAGACTCAGAAAGCTCACTGTAATAGCCGACGCTTTGCTTAGCGATATTAGGAGTTGAGCAAGTCACCGGAGCAGGTGTTGGCGTGCCGATAATTTTCTTATTTAATTCCTGAAGTTGATCGACGAAATTAGAAGCAATATTTCGATCGGCAGCTGAGAGGCGCGGGTTTGTTAAAAGACTCTTGTAATCGTTTAAAACTAAATCGCCGATTAAAGCCTTCTTAGAATTCAATGTCTGTACACCTGTCGGAGTTGATGGGGTCGAGCCTCCGAAAACCTGCTGAAACATATCATAAGGCCAAAGTGTGTACGGAATCTGAATAGTATTTCCTGCAGCATCTTTATCAATTGAGTAAAGAGTTGCGCCAGGCTCCATGGCACGAAGAGCTTTAAACTTAGGAGCGGTTGGATAAAAAGTTTTAGAAAGACCAAGCACCACATCTAAAGAGCGGCAATTGCCTGGAGGATCAATCGGGCTACTATCACCACCAATCACGCGGCGAGCTGAGGCAAGAGCTGCAACCGGTGTATGGCCAAATGCACCTGCGATATCAAGTCCGCGAAGAATATTCATTTTAGCGCGGAGTGGATCGAACGTCGTACCTAAACACTCAGACATCGGGCCAGAGATATTAGCGAGTTGTTTATAAAAAATATTTTCTGCGAACTTTATATCAGCGGCGACAGTCGGATAATATACCGGCTCGTGATAGCCATTAGGGGCAATAATTGAAACGAATCTTTTAACGGGAGCCATTGATTGTGCAATTGCAAGTGGAGTCGAAAGGGATTCTAGAAAAGGTAAGGCGAGAGTAAACCCACCGATGCCATTTAAAAACTGTCTGCGATTGAGCGGTCTACGTACCATTGGGCCCCCGAAAATACTTCGGCATAAAGTGGGATGAACTCAGTATTAAAATGCAAGGGGCGAGCCAGAAGAGGAAAATAAAATACAATCAATTCAATGTCTTAGATCGTACCAAGGTGATACGAGCTGGCTGAATTGCTGGGAAGCAAAGCGTTTTCAGAGAAGTGAACTAAAATTATAAAGTCATGTTGATGACTTAGCACTGACTTGCACAGGCCATAGTCAGCATCAATTTCTAAACAACTTATTTTAAAATATTCTCAGTTTGAGACGTAAAGGCAGTGGCGAAAATAATTTTCATTGGATTCATTTCGATCTTAAATATTGATCAGGCCATTTTACATCGACGCCTAATTCTTTTGCAGCATGAAGCGGGAAATAAGGATCACGCAAGAATTCACGAGCGAGTAAAACTACATCGGCTTGCTCTTCTTTTAAAATTGCCTCGGCTTGTTTGGCATTCGTAATTTCACCAACAGCGCCCGTAGCGATACCCGCCTCTTTGCGAACACCAGCTGCGAAACGAACTTGATAGCCTGGGCCAGTTGGAATATCAGCGCGTGCGAGAGTTCCACCAGTTGAGCAGTCGACTAAATCGATTCCGATTTTCTTTAACTCTTTTGCGAACACAATACTTTGCTCAAGATCCCACCCGCCCTCAGGTGCCCAGTCTGTTGCAGAGATACGAACAAACACCGGCCACTTAGCTGGCCATGCGGCGCGAATCTCGCGAGCAATTTTTAAAGGTAAGCGCATACGATTTTCTAACGAGCCACCATATTCATCTGTGCGCGTATTACTTAATGGCGACAGAAATTCGTGGAGCAAATAGCCGTGAGCCATGTGAATTTCAACAACTTGAAATCCAGCGGTGAGGGCTTTTTTAGTTGAAGCCACAAAATCATTGACCACACTATCAATCTCAGACTTTTCTAAAGCATGAGGCATCGGATATTTATCAGAGAAGGGAATCGCGCTCGGAGCATCCGGAATCCATCCGCCGTCCTTCACTTCAACTTTGCCTGAGCCTTTCCAAGGTACAAATGTCGAAGCTTTACGGCCAGCATGAGCTAGCTGAATTGCGGGCACAGATCCCTGATCAAGAATAAAACGAGTAATGGGCTTAAAGGCCTCTGTTTGTTCGTCATTCCAGAGACCTAAATCTCCAGGAGAAATTCTCCCTTTCGCATTTACGCCGGTGGCTTCAACTATGACTAAACCTGCGCCGCCGACGGCACGGCTCCCAAGATGGACGAGGTGCCAGTTGTTAGGTACGCCATTCTCAGCCGAGTACTGGCACATGGGTGAAACAAATATGCGGTTTTTCACTGTTAATTCGCGAAACTGTATAGGGGAGAAGAGTTTTGTGGTCATGGGCATAGATATAATATAAAAAACACCCATGTCCAACTCACAAAACTGCTGTGTCTGCCAAAAGCCCATAGCTAATTTACAGTGCACTCAATGCTCAGAGCCCCTTTGTAAAAAGTGTGCTCAGTTTTCAAGCCTTGAGAATTTTTCGCTCAGCGATGCGAAGCCTGAGACTTTACCGGTTGGTACATTCTGCAGCTCTTGTTACGACAGCCAAGTGTCTGAGCAATTAGACGCTTACACAGAGCAAGCTGAGAAGGCTCGCGATGTTTTTATTTATTATAAGGCGCAATCAAAAGAGAATCGTTTTATTCACCGAAAAGAAAAGCCAATTAAAGTGAAAGACGGACAAGATCGCGATGAGACTCTTATGAGGCTCGCGTTTATTGCTGCTCGTATGAACTTTAATTGCATTGTGGATGTTGAACTTACGTCGACAAAACAAATTAACGGCGGTTATCAAAAAGCCATCTGGCAGGCTGTCGGTATTCCGGTGAATGTAGATCCGAAACGAATTCAAGCTCAGCTTAAAGTGACTGAATAAACTAGAATCCTAAAATATCAACGTAAGTAAGACCCGTTGCAACTGATGATGACGGACGCGTGTTCTGACCTTTGATATGAATTTTTTTATCATCAAAGAGCTTTTTATAAGCGGCACGGCTGATGTGTTTAAGCTCCATATTCTCGTCTTGATCGCGAAGAGCTTGCAGCAAAACAGTATCAAGGCGTGGGGCCCGAGAGCTGAGATCTAAAATAATACGAAATGATTTCTTCGGGCGTGGCGGAATATGGTCTTTCATGGCGGGGAATGTAGCTTGATTATAAATCAGGTGCAAACCCTTGTTTTTGAATCCGCCCCCGCATAGATTGCAATGATGGATTCTACTCGTACAATTCACAATACAGACGCTCTAGCTTGGCTCGAGAGTCAGTCCATTCTTGAAGGCTGCTCAACCATTGCCTCGATGCCTGATATTAGTGAATTTTCTACCTTCTCTCTCGATGAGTGGAAGACGTGGTTTATCAATGCCGCCAAGCTGATTTTATCTAAAACTCCTGACGACGGTATCTGCATATTCTATCAATCCGATATTAAATATGAAGGAGCCTGGGTTGATAAAGGTTACCTCTGTCAAAAAGCAGCGGAGCAAACAGGCCACGAGCTCATCGCCCATAAAATCATCTCGCGCGCGACGCCAGGCACTCCAGGTTTCGGTCGTCCCCTTTACTCCCACATGGTTTGTTTCTCTAAAGGCATTCGTCCGGATGTGGCTCTGGCCACTCCCGATGTTTTGCCTTCAGCAGGTGAGAGCACTTGGGCTCGCGGCACAGGTATCGAAGCTGCGCGCCTCGCATGCGGCTTTATCAAGCGTCATACGAAATCGCACACCATTGTGAATCCGTTTTGTGGTCACGGAATGATTTTGGCTGCAGCCAATGAAGCTGGCTTTAATAGTGTAGGTATTGAGCGAAGTAAAAAGCGCGCCGAGAAAGCCGGCGAGCTGACGATTTAAGCTTTTGCAGCTGGAGTTTTTTCAGTTTTCTCGTGCACACGAGAAGTTAAGCCTTTTAAGAAATTACGTAAAACTTGATCTTGAGCCACGCGGTAATTGCGATGATCGCGAGCACGAACTAATGCTGAAAGCTCAGCCTTAGTAAATTCAAAACCGTTAGCGCCGATAATCTGCAGCATATCTTCTTCTTTAAGCTCGAAGGCCACTCTGAGTTTTTTCAAAACTTGATTATTCGACATTGGTAATTCAAGTGGAGGAGGCGGGCGATTCGGATCTTTTCCGCGTTTAGAAATAATTAAACCATTTAAAAATCCAGCGAGCACTTCATCGGGACAAGCTTCGTGATCTTTGTCTTCTTCTTCTTTCATAAAGACTTGCATCTCTTCTTCAGACACGAAAGTGTCGCCAAGTTTGCAGATCTCTACCATTTTTGCGTTGTTCGCATTCAGCATGAAGCGAAGACTTCTTAGAACAGAATTATTTGTCATGGGTAGGGTATAGCTTGGCGGCTCCGAATAGTCATGTGCTAAGATGAACGCGAATGTTCAGTCGGCGCCATAGAAATGCAAATAGCAGGATCCAAACAATGACCAGAAGACTCAAGTTCCACTCGATAATATTCTCGAGACGGTCTTTGAGTTGTGGATCAGTTGTTATGGCGCTGATCAGGGTGCTGATAAGGGCGAGCGGTAATAGGGCGACACAAATGCCAAACATAAGGCGTGGGATTCTTTCTTTGGGCGAAATCACGAGCTCCATCCGATGATGAACGACCATTTGGGCGAGGTAGGTGGCGCCGAAATAAACTGTCACTCCTGAGCGTCGTAAGAATTGATAGATTTCACCTTCGGTGCCCAAGAACGTGGTGTAAAGACCCAGAAAAAGCGCAGCTGTAATGCCGATATACGGAAGCGTTGTGCCCGCTTTTCCTGCAGGATCTTTTTGTTTAAGCCACTGAGAGTAGACCAGCCAGAGCAGCGCTTGCAGCAGAACAGTTGGAAGCATCAAAAAACGAAATAGATGATTACCCAAACCATATCGTGCCGCTCGGCTAATTGAAGTGCAGCCTTCAACATAAGGAATACAATCGGGGATATGGCCTTCAGCAATAGAAATGACCCACGCCAGATGACTGGCGATTAAAGGAGTCAGAGCGCAGATTAAAACAAGCGGCCAGGCCGCAAAACTGTTCTTCATTCGTGGTTTTTAAATCTCGTTATTAGAAAAGTCAAAACGCATCCCTCTACAGTTATCGACAAAAAATTTGATAAAGAGATTTTATCAAATACAAGACCCTTTTATCTACAATTCTATAATAGACCTGTTTTCCTTCGCGTCGTGATTCAATGAGGCCCTCTAGGCGCATACCCTTTAGAAATTGTGATACAGAAGACTGGGAGGCGCCACATGCGGCCTCAATTTCACCCACTGATTTCTCACTCTCTGCCAAACTGCAGAGAATAAGCAATCTTTGTGGGTGGGAGAGCTGTTTAAGTAGCACAGCCACATGTTCACTTTTTCGCTTCAAATCCAGTAAAGCTTTAGTTGTGTCTTGACTTTTCATATTATGATATTATAATATATTAATGTAATAAGCAAGAAAAAATGGAGATGTAAAATGATAGAACTTAACTCAACACTCAGTGCTTTATTTGGCGGCGCTCTCATCGGAATAGCAGTAACCCTCATGCTGCTTTTCAATGGCCGAGTCACTGGGATCAGCGGAATTATTGCTTCATCCCTTACGAAACCTAGTAAAGACGGAGCTTGGCGACTGATGTTTCTCGCGGGAATGATCTTGGGTGGAGCTCTCATGTACAACTTTCAACCAGATTATTTTGTTAATCTTTCTGGTCGTAATATAACACTTATTGGAATTGCGGGGCTTCTTGTTGGATATGGCACGGTCATGGGGAGCGGGTGTACAAGCGGGCATGGTGTCTGCGGTGTGAGCCGATTTTCCATAAGATCAGCTTTAGCCACTCTCACATTTATGGGCTTCGGTTTCTTCGCCGTACAAGTGGTACGTTATCTTGTCGGGGGTGAATAATGAAAACAAATTGGGCTTGGCAAAATGTGGTTTCGTTCGCGGTAGGACTTCTCTTTGCCGCCGGTCTTGCAATCTCGGGTATGACTCAGCCACAAAAGGTGATTGGCTTTTTGAATCCTTGGGAATGGGATCCTTCTCTTCTATTTGTTATGTTAGGGGCTGTAGGCGTTCACTTGGTGAGCTATCCACTCGTTAAAAGAAAGTCGTCTCCGCTTCTAGATACGAAATGGCATGTTCCCACTCGCAAAGATGTTACGACTCGTCTGATTTTGGGCTCGGCGATTTTTGGAGTCGGCTGGGGTCTTGGTGGATATTGTCCGGGACCAGGTGTGACGTCACTGGCCTCTGGTGATATTAGAGCGATTCTCTTTGTTGGGACTATGATTCTTGGAATGCTTCTCTTTAAAAGAACAGAACGTTATTTAAAATTACGGGATTAAAAAATGGAAACCCTTGGCTTTATCGCAAGTTTAGTAATGGGAATTATCTTAGGGCTTATGGGAGGCGGTGGCTCAATTTTGACTGTGCCTATTATGGTTTATCTGTTTGGCTTTTCACCAACTGTGGCCACCGGTAATTCTCTCTTCGTGGTTGGCTTGACCGCCCTCATTGGTAGCATCATGTACATTCGAAAAGGAGATATCGATTTTAAAACTGGTTTTTTCTTTGCGGTGCCGAGCGTGATTGGAGTGAATGTTTCACGCGGACTGATTATTCCGAAAATCCCAGAGATTATTTTTAGCGCCAATGGTTTTGCCTTCACCAAAGAGATTTTGATCATGGTTACATTCGCGTCTTTGATGATTGCCGCTTCCTATTCGATGATTAAAAAGAAGAGTGATCGAAAACCAAGGTCAGTGCATCCGACAATGCAGGCGGTGCTAATAGGCCTTCAAGGTTTGGTTGTTGGATTAATTGCAGGTTTTGTGGGGGCCGGAGGGGGATTTCTAATCATACCAGCGCTCGTTCTCTTTGCAGGCCTCCAAATGAGAGTTGCAATCGGAACTTCACTAATGATTATCGCACTGCAATCGCTTCTTGGTTTTGCAGGTGATATTTCACGAGGAACCCCTGTTGACTGGTTCTTGCTGGGGTTAGTCGCAACCATTGCAATCGTTGGAAT
The DNA here is from genome assembly GCA_964360255.1 of uncultured Pseudobdellovibrionaceae bacterium. GTDB lineage: Bacteria > Bdellovibrionota > Bdellovibrionia > Bdellovibrionales > UBA1609 > CAYHVK01. The sequence goes on from CAYHVK010000013.1 coordinate 74,378, forward strand.
TATCGTTGGCTCTGTAATTGCACACAAAATTAATGAGCAGAAGTTGAAAACTGCTTTTGGCTGGTTCGTACTCATTATGGGGGTCGTCATTTTATTTGAGCAAACTCGCCATCTTTCATTTTGAAAAGGAGAACAAAATTATGACACAAATTAAAGAATTCTTCGACAAAAACACTTGGACTCTTACCTATGTGGTTTGGGATGAAAAAACTAGAGATGCTATCGTTATTGACCCGGTGATGGATTATGATCCTGCAGCGTCCAAGACAAGTGAAGAGTCGGCAAAGTCAGTTATTGAATTCTTGCGTGCAAAAGAACTCAATCTTCATTTCATTTTAGAAACCCACGCCCATGCAGATCACCTGAGTGGCTCACAGATTATTAAAAAAGAATTTCCGAATGCACAGATTGCCATTGGTGAAAAAATAATGAAAGTTCAGGAAGTTTTTAAAAGTGTTTTTGGTTTACCTGAAGACTTCAAGACCGATGGGTCGCAGTTTGATCGACTGCTGAAGGACGGTGAAGAATTTCAGGCAGGAGCAATTAAAATTAAAACGCTCTTTACTCCGGGCCATACTCCGGCCTGTGCTTCGTACTATATAGACGGTAACGTCTTTGTTGGAGATGCTTTATTTATGCCTGACTACGGAACTGGTCGCTGTGACTTCCCAGCAGGAAGCGCGACGGACCTTTATCATTCTGTTCATGACAGGCTTTACCAACTTCCAGATAGTACGAAAGTCTATACTGGGCATGATTACCTTCCCAATGGACGTTCATTGAAATTTATGGCCACCATTGCCGAAGAAAAAAAAGAAAATATTCAGTTAAAAGTACAGACTTCACTTGAAGAGTTTGTTCGTTTCCGCACAGAGCGAGATAGCACTCTGGCCGCACCTAAATTATTACTGCCGTCAGTTCAAATTAATATCGATGCCGGCCACCTTCCGCAGCCCTCGAAAAACGGAAAAAGGTACCTGCGCATTCCGGTCAGCTGAGACAAGTTGTCAGCCCCTCGTGACGAATTGACTCAAAAAAAAGCTGAAGTCCCGTATATGTTTGGATTCATTGGCGAGCCAATTGCTATGAGTTAATAGCGAGGTAAAAAGATGAAAGCTGCTGTCGTTTGGAAAGACGAGATGGAATTTTATGGTCGGGTAGATGAGCACACCGTTTTAATGGATGCAAAATCACCCATCGGAAAAGATAAGGCCCCCACCCCAAAAGATCTTGTTGCGATAGGTTTAGGCGGCTGCACGGCTATGGATGTCATTGCGCTTTTAAAAAAATACAAACAACTTCCAAAAGCATTCCATATTGAGATTGAAGTTCAAGCTTCAACGGGCAAGGCTCCGATCGTTTTCGAGAAAACGCTTTTGAGTTTTATAGTTGAAGGCGAAGTGGAGCCTGAAAAATTAATTGAGGCCGTCAAACTTTCTCAAACGAAATACTGCGGCGTAAGCGCGATGCTATCTAAATCATTCCCGATTGAATTTCGAATTGTTCTTAACGGTAATGAAATCGGAACTGGCACAGCAAAATTTGAATAACAAAAGGAGTCTGTATGAAAGCAAATGAAGGTAAAGTAGATCGTATTTTTCGCGTAATCGTAGGGTTAGGATTAATTAGCCTCGTCTTCGTCGGCCCACAAACACCGTGGGGTTGGATAGGGTTAGTTCCGCTTTTAACAGGAGCGATGGGATTCTGCCCCCTATATAAAATATTTGGATTTAATACTTGCCCGCTGAGTATGAAAAATTAGAACTTGGCGGAGAGACCGGGAATGAAAGACCATCTTTCTAAACCGTCGCCGCCATTGGCCTTTACCATAAATCAATAGCTTACCGCGTTTCAAGGTCGTTTCGAGTTATCTGCTGTCGGCACCAGACCGTCATGCTCGTTCCAAAAAGAACGATGTGAGGTTAGTCAGTTGCCAAGGTTTATCTCCCCATATACGGGGGAGTGATTATACACATCTGTACTCGATTTAAGAAAAACAAAACCCCAGGACGGCCCGGCAGGTTAGTGAGTGCGCGCAAATTTACACATCAATCGAGGTCACAGGCGCCTGAAAAAAAATAACAGTGCTCTTTCTGAGGCTCTCCATGCACATATAGCGAGACCACCCAAATGTATAAGCCTGGATTCGGTCCGACGATTTCAGAATCGGGCCTCAACTTGCCCAGACATTTAAGCCAATAATGCGGAGCAGAGCTGGGAGCCGCCTGTTGCCCAGCCAAGGGCAACTCAAAAGCATTAGTACTATAACCATACTTGTTGATTTCTTGCGTGAATAGTAAAGGCGTCGTAGCCTTGGGGTCACTTATTTAGAGGAGCCGCCGTGAAGTCTTGTTTTTTTATTTTATTTTTTCAGCTTTTGTGGTCCACAACTTTTGCCAAATCAGATTACTTTTTGGTGAAACGCAACTCAACCGGTAGTGTCTTTGCAATTCTCCAGCCGGATTCATCGGGCAAGCCACCATCGGTTTTAGAAAAGCAAAAGTATATGGTAATAGTTGAAGACAAACAAGTGTGTGGCGAGTTCGTTAGAACGCCGACAAAAGGTGAACCATCAGAGAGCTCAATGGGTGAAGCGTGCAAACCCAATTATGAAACTGAATGGAAATTTAATGGTGGAAAGATTGAATCGAAAGAGTGGCTTGGCCTCGCTGTTTTAGGGTGCGAAGGTTTCATGAAAAAGACTACGGCATCCAAAAACACAATAGATAATGTATTTAGTAAGCTTGTAGGAGATGTAGCAAACTATAACATCAGGACCTATAATTCATACCAAACTGGAAATATCGAGGCCCTTGAGTTTATCGGGGTCGCACTTAAAACAAAGAAAGATAAAGACGAAATAGATCGGCCAGTTGGGATACCTTCGCGGAAGTTCGGTCTTTATGATCGTGCCACGCTTAAACCGCTGTTAATCGACGTCAGAACAAACTGTTGTGATGGCGCCGCCTACACTTGCACTTCCGCACATATAGTACTTAGAGACTGCCAAGAAAAGCCATACGAGGGTCTTTTCACACGTAATGGTCAAACATACACATATGGCTACGGTGGCGGCGAAGAGTCTTTAGGCATGAGTGTGTCTAAGATAGTTAACAATAAATTAGAGCGCGTATTTTACGATGGCATCTATACTGTAAACTGTAAGTAAATCTTTAGTTTCAGAGCGTTGCTTTTGTTAAACCAAGTCGACGCTCTTTTATAGAATTGTCGAACCAAATTTCAATTTCTAAAATTATCTAGTTATCCATGATAGTCGAAACCAAATAATCAATTACACTTCCAATTTCGCTTTTAGCGTCCATTGGGTACTGGTCGTATTTAGTCATTATGCTTTGAATATCAAGGGTATCTTTTTGAACGTCGACCTTATCAAGAATGATTTCCCACAGACTGTTAACGTGGTCCTCATTGTTTTCAAATGGCATTTGTTTCAAGCGATAAGCTAAGTAAAGCCCACCAATAGCTCCAGTGCGATACGCAAAATTATTCGTATCAGCCTTTTGAAGGTCAATTTGCTGTGAAAAAGATGTGATGCCTGCCTTGACCATTGAATATGCTGAAACGTATTCAGCGAAGCCCTCAGTAAATTCGTAGTTCCAAATAAACGACCATGCATTCGGATATTCTACTTTTATCTCAGATATGATTGCTTTCAGGTCACTCAGTTTTTCAAGTTCTTCCGCACTAGCTGCATTCTTTAGCGAGTCACCGATAGAAAACACGATTTTTGCATAAGTAATGAAAAGACTCTTAAGATATTGGTCATCTTGAAGTTGTTTTTCTAGGGCTTGGCGATCCTCAGCGATATCACGCGGGCTCGCAAGACCATTGACTTGATCTTCTCCCTCTTTGACGTGAAACATCTCATGCACCATCATGCCCATGATCATATTATGATAGCCGCCACCATCACTAAACATCTGCTCAAAAAATGGACGGGTTTCGTCAGTAGCACCTGCCTGAAGCAGAAACAGCTCTTTCGTTGGTGAAAGTAAAACCAAAACCTGAGTATCAAGCGTTTGCCGTAGCGGGTGAGAGCGATCCATATATCCCGGATGCGGCTTCCAGTTTAAAAATTCTTCAGGCACTTCGGTATTTGGACTGCCGATCTTCAATTGAGTTTCAATATAGCGCGCACCATGCATGTATGAAAAGTTTGTCAGCTGGTCATTGTTATCGCCCTGAGAGGCAATAGATTTTTTATCTACATCTTTTAAAATATAAACAGATGATCCATAGAGCTGAGATGTCGTTGGCTCAATCTCTAAGCCAGAAAAAGTTGGCAAAGTCCAATTAAAGAAAACCAGATCAACTTTGTCAGCACGATCATTCACCATAAACGCGAACTTCATTTTATCAAGGCTGTACTCATTTACAGAAGGCCCCTTGCCTTCTAGTAATGGGTCACTTGATTTATGTAGCTCAACAATATCAAAGAATTTTGCCACAAAAGCCTGATCGTCAGGGCTTGTTGGGTAAAGGGATCTAGAGCATGCCGCACCATCTATTTTTGCAAAAGAAAGAGTTGAACTTGCTAGAACAAGTAAAAGAATAAAAATAGTTTTCATGCAAAGGAACCTTTGGTTTATTTCGCTAGCGCAAAATACAACTCGAATAGGCGGTTGTAACTTCAAATTATTTTATTGAAGTTTTTACGATGTCACGAGTTCGATAGCTAGCACAGATGGGGGGAGAATTTAGTTTTCTCAATTGGAATTTCCTGTGAGAAGAAGTTAACCACTGCTAGGCTTATCCAAACTGTATGCCAATGTGATCACGCTTTGCTTTTGAACATCATTGTTATCGTCAGACCACCCGCAAAGATTCTTAAGTGCGAAGATGAGCATAGTTGTATTGCTAGCCTCAGCTAATTGAACGGCTTTTTGTATGAGCCGTAGTCTAAGCTTAGCTGAATGCAGGTCACGAAACTCAGTAAAGCTGAGGCCGCTCCATTGCTTGATGCGCCTTTGTACGGTGTCTTCACTGGTTCTAAAAAATGAAGCGGTTTGCTTTAGTGTGGGCCGCATATCCATGAGTTGAGTTGCAGTTTCAAGTGTAAAATATTCAGCCTTCAGCATAAGACAATTCTAATTTATTTTTTGTCGGATTATAAGTCCTGTTATCTTTTACGGGGGAGTTTCAATGGATGTAAAGATAGACAGTAGCTCGGGTTCATCTAAGCATATGCCATTGCCAAATTGGAACTTAGAGTACGCGGCTCACTCGCAAGAGATAAAAAATTCTTTCTCTATTTATGCTCGGTATAGGGATGACTTAAAGACAACTAACAACGAGGCCTATCAAACTGTAAAAAATATTGTGTCCAATTGGAGCGGGCGCTGCAAGAATCAGTCTTTCGCAGAAATTGCATTTTTCTCACTTTTCTTGGGTACAATATCATAAGCATTATGAAGATGGCCTACTCAACTAGCGCAAGTCTGCCAGGATTTTAGTGATGCAGCCGATAGACTCTACAAAGAAATGTCAAAATTGAATGCTTATATTGAAGCTGGCTACATGCCGCGCAAGAGTTTAATTCAGTTTAGTGAGCTAGAGCTCGACTTTTTAATTTGTATACATTTAAAAGCAAAAGCCAGCGTTAACAGATTAATAAAAATATATGGGCGCGAAAATGTTCGCGGAAAACGAGATCAGAAAGTTAGAGCTATAAAATTGGCGGATTCGTCGCAAAATGACTTGTTTCAACTACTTAACGAATCCGCCATGCTATTATAGCACAAACTTCTTTCTTCATCACTTCTAGCGTGAGCCGAACATACTGACCACATTCGCAGGGAGTTCCATCGGGCGTTCAATCGCCTTAGATTTAAAGCTGAGCTTTTCTGTCGCTCCCGCTTCCTCAATACCAGCCATGCGGATGTAAATCTGCATCGTCTCAAGATCCTGCCAGCCACCGATCTTCATGACCGTTGTCGCAGGAACCCCGGCTTGAATTAAGTGCGTCGCAAAACAAGCTCTGAGCGTGTGGAACTTAATAGATTTAAGTCCCTCGTTCACACAGAAGGCTCGAAGAACCTTCGCTTGCATGCCTCGTCTCAACTCATGGAAGTCCTGAAACACAAGAGTCCCTTGCTCGTCCTTGCCCCAACTCATTGACGGCAAGTAACTTTGTAGGAACCAGTAAAGCTCACTAGAAACAGGAACCGTGCGCCAGTAACCGGCCTTCGTTTCCCCAAATTTCTTTGTGCTCTGGCTCCATGCCCGGTGAACCCTAATAAGTCCGTAACTCTTTTTCGAATCATCAGACTTATCAAGAGCCAAGGCGATTTCCCTAGAAACAAGGTCGATGTCTTCTAACCGAAGGCCTCGCAGTTCCCCTGCGCGCATTCCAGTATAAAGACCAACCTTCCATATTGGGTGCCAAGGGTGCTCTTTTTGTTCCGACCGCTCCAGCAGCAGAATAACTTCATCCCTCGTCAAGATCTCGGGGATAGCGCAAGCTGGCTTTCGCTCAAGCTCCACCGCGTGAACAGGGCTCTTGTCTTTTCCGACAATGTGCCCGTGTTCCATGCCCCAGACATAAATCACATTGATTGCGATCTTGATCTGATATTGAAGAAGGACACTTGCTTCTTCTGCTTTCGCCAAAGTGAAGATCTCTGCGCCATCAGCAAACCCGAGTTTCGATGCGGGTTTCTTCAGCCAAGACTTCGTCCAGTTATTGGCTCTCGCCACATAATCTCGGACCGTCGCAGGCTTAAGCTTCCGTGAGGGGAAGAGTGTGTAGTAGCGTTCCCACTTGTCCACAACTTCACCCCAGGTCGCGCCCTCGTTTTCACGTCTCGCAACTTTAATGCAAGCTTGCTGATATTCGCGCTTATAGATCTTTTCCGCTTCCTCTTTAGAGGCAAGATCAATCTCCCGTTTCTGTTCGCGAATCTTGCGATTCTTGTTCGAAACGACATTGACGTATGCTTGCCACAATATTTTTCCATCTTCTTCGTAACTGGTTACACCCATCTTAATTCTCCTTTATTTCTATTTTTTTAGATTAGAGAGAGTTCAAGTAGGCGATCCAGTTCGACCTTCTTAAAGAAGAGTCTTCGACCCCATTTGCGAGCTTTCAAAAGTCCTCGCCAAACGGCAGTACGAATTGCTCCATCAGAGGGTTGTCCATCCTTGCGAATTTTTCGCAAGTACACAGCAGCGTCTTTCGTAGATAACCAAGTCAAATTGTCAAAGAACGGTTTATTCGATTCTTCGCTTTCCGGCTTAGAATCTTTCAAATTATTACTGTCCATAAACTACTTTCTCCTTTGAGAAATATCAAGAAAATTCATTAAAAATAGAGCGTGCTTTCAAAGAGAAAAATGCGTCATTTCCCCTATGAAACTGCTGCATTTCCTTGAGCCGATTTGTTGCTTTCTGATTTCAAAAGATGCGCCAAGTAATCGTCCATTGTGATCTGTCCGAACTTCGAACAATGCGCACGATAGCTTTGCTCCATTCGATCACGTCCCGTAAGACTGGCCTCCTGTAGTTCGGTCAGGTCCTGCGCCGTGAGCTTCGGAAGAAGCTTCAGCAAAAGCGCGTCGAGTTTGACGCGTTTGCCGAATTGCTTCTTATTGATTTTGGCGAGTTCTGAAAGCAGGCGCTTTCGTGTTTCAAGTGAAACGCGAATCGCAGCCGAATTTGATTTTTTGACGGTAGGCTTTGCTACTTTTTTTGCTTCTGAAGTTTCCATAAGGTTTCCCCTTTGTGAAACCTCGTCCGCCTGATTGTGGTGGGAAGAGGATTAAATTTAGATACAGACCGCGCTAGGCGTAGGTCATTTTCTTAGATACCGATGTCAGGGCCTCGGCTTCGGTCATGGCTCAGATCACTCATGGAGAGTTCCTTCACCAGAATATCGAATGGGTTAAAACGCTCCTTCATTTTGTCGGCAAAACTCCGTTCTTGTTTTAACTCTTTATGACTTTGAGTTGGCATGACATGCACTTCTTGAATGTGCGGATTCAAAGCCAGAACCTCCGTCAGTTTTCTTTCCGAACCTTCATCAAACATTACAAATATATTTGAGCCTTTTGAGTGAGACCCTTTGCCGCTGCCACTCAAAATTAGAAACTCAAAAGGATCAGAGTGAACGCTCATTTTTTTTGAGCTGGTGAGACTCTCGAAAAATGAAGCTGATGGCTTCCCATGACGTTTTTGTTTCCATTCGCCGTTTGGCTCTTGCTTGAACTCAATCGCGGATTCATTCTTTTCCCCCATGAGCCAAACGCTTCGATTCTCGCCAACATGAACATTCTTGTTCTTAAGAACTGAGCCTGCGTGAGCTTCATTGAAGCCACGCGAACGCAAAAGACTTTGCATCGTTTTTTGAGCAACTTCAGGCAAAGCAGATTTTGGCTTTGGGAAATAAAATGACTGAACCCCTTTCTGATACGATCCCATGTACTGTTCTAACAGCAGCAGCTTTGGGTTCTTAGTGATGATCGCAAGTGCGCCAAGTTCATTTGTTTCTTTATGCGCTTTTACGAAATCAATGATTGTTCCCTGACGTCCGCTTTTACTATTCGTCCAAGATTTATCTTCGACGACAACGAACTCCAAACCGCGCAAAACCTTTTGCCCCTTGGCATTTGTCTTAAGCGGAATTTTGTTCGCTTCGCAGTAGCCAAAAATGCTCTGTTCATTGGCCCGTTTCATTTCATGGTAAAGAACCCCGCCGCTACTATCAAAAATTGCAGGCAGCACATCCCGAGCACTGTTGCGATCAATTTTTGTGAACTTGCCGTAATCCTTTTTTCCGAGTCCTGAATAGCTTGTTGATTCAGGTAATAGATGGCTTTGAGTTCCCACAAAATTTCCTTTTCCGTCAAAGGCTGCTCCAAGATCGGAAAGGGTTCGGCCTCTAAGTCCTGGACTCTTTGCATATCTCTCATCATTCTCCTTAAACGCTTTCATCAAGCCGTCTTTATCAAATTTATCTCCAAGGCGCTTTCCCCGAACTGCTTTGGTTTCACTTCCGTAGAGATAGCTAATGTTTTTTTCCTCAACCCGAACATGCACACCACGGAATTTCAAAATGCCAACATACTCGTCAAAGCTTGTGCTCGCGGCTCTCGCGAAATCTGCTTTTTGTCTCATATCAAAAAACCAAGTCTTTTTTCCGTGCGCTGCCATGTCTTGAGCCTTGTAAGGAACGGGAGCCTTGTCGTTTCTGCTTCGTTTTTCAATGACGCTGAAACCATTCTCTCGCGCAATTGCGTTATTAGCCTCGTGAAGTTTGATCAATTCTGACCGTTTATTAACGAGCAACATTTTGGTGTCACTGTTCACGGACGAGATCACAATATGGTTATGAATGTGATCCTTCTCCGTGTGAGTGATAACCCAAGCTGAGTGACCGGGAGCAATTCGCTTCGCAAGCTCTAATCCCATCTCGTTGTACTTTTCTGGTGGAAAGAGATCGCTCTCTTTCGCGGGCCAAGATTGGATAATAGTGAGTGCCAAGTTCTTCGCTTCTTTTTTTCGTCCCTCGTGCTCATCCCGAATTTGCTTTGCCATATTTTCCGCAAGGCCATTCGAGGCACTTCGTACTGGCTCAGAATCACGATCCTTGTCCAAATACTTTTCAAGTGCTTCGGGAGCTTTCACCCAGCTTTGCTTAACGATTGGCATAGTTCACCGTGAGCATTTGACTCAATTTCATATAGTTAACATTGATCGCAGATAACGCCTGACTCCATCCAGCCATGAGCCCCATGTTAATTTTTTTTGCGATCTGATTGATGTTATTTCCCTGCCGTTTAAGCTCAGTTTCAAAACTCTTTGCCTGTTCAGGTGTGAGGAGCGGGCGCTCAAGATCCATTCTGGCAAAGAGCGCACGTCTAAAAAGTTCTGGGCCAGACATTCCAGTCGCCGCGATCATTTTTTTAATTCGTTGATGCTCGGTTGCATCAATACGAACGCACAATGCAGTCCCTACATCCGACTCGGTTTCTAAATTCAGTTGTTCCATTTTTACCCCTATGAGTTAGCTGATAAAAGTCCTCGGGGTGTCGTGGGACTTTTTTATTTTTTAACACTTGCCTCGGCTTTTATGCCGGTAAGCCTTATTTCCAAACGCCTATGGCTTGAACGCCGCAATGATGGCTTTGAAAATCGTTGTGAGCCATCCTTTTACTTCTTCGTGATCGACTTCTGTTTCCGCCGCAGCTTTTGCGGCTTCTTTCACTGTCGCACTCAGTTCGCCCACTGCTTGCACGACTTGCTCACCTGAATCAATCGTTAGCTCTTTCATCTTTCCCATTTTTTGCCTCCTGTTTGTTTGGGTTCATTATTTTTGTCGTTACAACTTTATTTGCGTTCAAAATCTCTTCGAGACTCATCAAGAGATGAGCTTCTGCTTTCTTTAAAAGTTCGTTTTGCTCAATGACTTGTCGCAAGCTTTCTTCCGAGCGCTCCGCCTTTATTTTTTCAATGAGTTCATTTTCCTTTGCTAAAACCGCATGGATTGAATTGTTCCTGTGAGGAGAGCTTGCGCATCCGGTGAGTAACATTTGAAGAGTGAGGGCGAGCATTAGGATTATAAAAGGAAGTTGGATTAATAATTTGCGTGTGCTGTTACTAAATTTTGGTTTGTTCATGTTTTTTCCTTTGTTTGTTTCATTTGTTAGTTTTGGTCTTTTGGGTATTTTGGTTCGTGGCAAGATAGGGGTGTGATATCTCCCTCCCCAAAAATGTGGTTGCTTTGCCCCCACACCCCCGAGGCCGAGACTGTTGGTCTCGGCCATAAATACAAGAGTGGAACTCACAGCGCCGCCTTCGCCGCTGTCATAAGCGGACCAGAGGCCGTCTCCAAGAACTCGGGCTTTCCTTCGGATTCGCTTTCACCAAGCATGGGTTTTAGGAACATAAACACCGATCCCGTTGTCAGAGTGGCAACAAGGAGCTGAACCCATGAATAGATCGAAAACATATAGTAGAGCCTGTGGTTCACGAGGCTCGCCGAGTACATGGACACGCCATCAGTCATTTGCCCGAAGGCCTGCATAACTTCAGACGACATCGAGATACCAAGCATGATGTGATACAGAAGCGTCCAAAGTGGCGTCCACAATAACACCGAGAAATAGATCCAGAACCAGACGACCAGCACTCGCCATTTGCCTGCGACCACAAAAAACATCAGCCACGGAAATGCCGCGATCAAAAGCATTCTGATAAATCCGGCAACGTGCGGCGCCCTAGCTAAGTGTTCACTAAACTCCTGAGACCGACTCGCGGCTTCCGATGCTCCTTGTTGGTCTCTGAGCCCCAAGGTGCCCAGAATTCCGTCCCAGCTAAAGAGCCGACCAAGAACTTGAAAAGTCTGACCAGCAGCGCCTGGAGCCTCGGCACCTTTTTGAATTCCAAGGCGTCCTTCGTGCTGATCGGCATAGAAGTTCGCAAGCGCCATCGAGGTCGCGTAGTTCTTGTAGTAGCTTGGATCAAGTTTTCCGCCATAGGAATAAATGACTGCCTCTGAATACGGAATGGTCTTAGAGAAATCCTTCATCTGACCGACACCGTACTCATTAAGCTTCTGAACGGTAGAGTCTTTGACTTCGAGACAGTTCGTTGTTTTCCCTTGGCCGAGATCAATGCTGACATCTGAAAGCTCTTGGTCAATTTTTTTACCAGCTGAGAAAAATCCGTCGATAGCAGCTTGGTCTTTAAACTGGTAAACTGATGGTAAAACTTTGGTGAAGCATTCATCCGAATAAAAACGAAGCTGGTCTCGAAGGGATGAGTCTTCAACTGTCGCGATCCCTGCATACATAATGGCTTTGTAGAACATATTCGGAGCCGTAAGCTGGGGATTGCCCTTGGCAAAGACCTCATCAATAACCCTTGAAAGAAGCGCGGTGACCTCTTCTGCCGTTCGACTCATTAGCTCGAACACAACACTGACTCGGTACTGGCTTTCGACATTATCTACATGCTTTTTTATGTAGGAATTCTCTGACCAGTTTTTGCCTTGATAGTCCTTCACTTTTGCTTCAGAGCCCACGCGAAGGATCGCAAGACCCAAGAAGAGACATGCGATTACCTTAATGAACTTTGAAATGGGAACGTGACGTTTTTCGATCAAAGACCCCGGCAAATAGCGAGAGATGAACTTTAAAATTGTGAAAAAGAAAATGGCTCCGAAGATCATCAGAACCAGTCCCTTAAAAAATGCCTCGCCCGTAATGACTTCAATGAACTTGGCGTGAAGGCCAAGTCCAATGAGTTGATAGAGTGCTTCGTAAGCCGTGTTTGAAAACATATAGTCCTTTCGTTTTAGGCTTCGTTAAGAATCCGGGCGTTAATGCCGTTTCTTAAAATCACGGCTATTCCTTCAAGTTTTGAAAACCAGAAAAAACTCTCATGCCAGTGCTCGATGATTCCAAGAAGCCAAACCTTGTTAATTTCTATTTCCACAATCGCACCTGATTTGATTTCAACGTCGCCGACTTCAAATCTCTGAAAGCAGTTTCGCTTCAACGGTCCTTCGGAAGTCATTGGCCACCTCCTTTGGTTTCGCAAAGAACGCCGTCCGAGCAGTCGAAGAAGCGACTCTTGGCTGTTTGCGATTCCAATCCCGATTGGTCCCGCATAAGGCGGTCGCGTGATAAGTCTTGATGAATGCCTTCGCCTTCTTGGTTTATCTGGGCCACCACTTCATTCAGAGGAACATTTCGCTCGCGCTGAAGTTCGAGCGTTGTTTGAATCGACTGCTTCAGCGTGTCTCGCTTATCTTCGATTTCTTTTTTACGGCGATCCGGCAGGTTTGGATTCTGTGCGGCAAGCGCTAGGACATCGAGAGAGCGATTCATATCTTCAGAGAACCTTGCAGTAGCCACGGAGCTTGCTAGACGCTGGCAATAGAGCGCACGGCTTCGATACGGCATCACCGCAAGGTTACGAAGAGTCTGCCTGTCGAGAAGCGTTTGGTTTTTGGTTCCCGTGATGGATTCAAGATCAGCATTTCGAACCACAGCATTTGTTCCACCAGGGCCAGCGTCATCGACTTTACCCATAAGACCAATGCAGAGTTTTTCCTGAACATCTCGCTCGATCCCTGCCAAATGTGTACGCGGAGTAATACCAAAGGGTTTGTCTCCATATTCGACACTGACTTTGCCGCGAGAAACAACTGTGTCTCCCACTAGGTTCTTCACAAGCTTTACGGTGCTTGAAGCTTCAGGCGTATCAAAACCCGCCCAACGAGCAGAACTCTCAATGAGTTTGTTGGAATTACTTTTTTCTCCGTACTTGGAGCCTGACCAGTTTGCTACGTCCGTATCCCACATACGGTTCGAGTTACAGGCCTGCATAGCGGCTTCAATATTTCCACCGTTGCTCTCGATCTGGCGATGAACGCAAGTCTGTCGCTCCTCGTAGTATTCGCCCACACGAGAATCGGTGTACTTGTCCATAAGCGCGCACTGATTCAGTCGCATCTGCGACATGAAATTCGCGTTGATCTGCGAGTGCTTTAGGATCGCACACCACGTCGGGCTAAAGTAGCAGGCAAGGAGCATTGGCGACCCTGCCATGATGTCTTTGCCCATATCCCCGAAGTAACGGCTATCAAGTATATTTTTAAGACTCGCTTGCAGAGTGCTTTTGAAATCGACTCGTCCACAGTCTGAACCAATTCCAAGATTCAATCCGAGATCAACACTTCGGTACTCGTCAAAGACGGGGTCCTTTTTAAGACCTTGGGTCTGGTACAGATAATCGCTCGACTTAAATTCACTGCGATTTTTGTAGCCGTAGTCATTATCTCCGGCGCGTGCCTGAGCGGCGAGGAAGCAAAGACTCATCATTAAAATTATTTTCATTTAGGCTCCCTTTGTTTTTTCGTTAATGCCGTTTCGATCTTGCTCACTGTTCACAGAGGACAGGCGATCAAGATTTGACTGAATATATCTAAAAGCCCCCTGATGAGTGCTGGTCTTGTTCGTGTAAAAGACTTCTGCGAACTCATTCGGTTTTGTTTCAAGCGTGTCGAGAATCTCAAGTGATGCGGAATTCAATAGCGATGAGTGTTCCCGCAGATAGCGAACATTGTCGGGACTCATTTTTAAGAAAAAGAAATTGTCTGCTCCGCCCCAAACAGCTTTACCGGCCTCAGTTTCAAAAAAGACTCTGGGATTTGGCGCAACACCAATCAGGAAGAATCCCATTTTTCGCATTCTCTCTGCGGCCTCAACAACGAATTCGCCAACGATTGGGTTGTCGCGTCCCAAACAGCCAAGCTCCTCGATATAAAGAACTCCACCGCGTTTCAGGCTTTCAGGTTTTGACATCATCGTCATAATTTCCTGAATCACGCACATGCTCATGAGGACTTTGAGTGTTTCATCCGAATCGAGCGCTTCCAGGTCATAGGCATAGAGAAGCTTCGCTGATTGCTTTCTCGTTTGCGCTTGTCCTCGGAAAAATGCCGCATACACACCATCACCGTAAAAAGGCATAAGTCTTGTGATGAGGTCTTCGATTTGCTCTTTGAGCGTCTCAAATTCGCCTTCAGCAGTAAGTCCCGACATCGAAGCGATCGCATCATCCATTGAAACTGAAACTTCGTTTGTCGAATCTCCCTCAACGAGCACGCCATCCTTGTAAACGATTCCGCGCTCACGAGCCCTCCGCAAATAGGCTTCCTTCAATGCGCGAGACACGATGCTCATGTGATGGCTTTCCATCTCGAATGACGTACTGGTCAGTTTCACCGCCGTCAGAATCAGCTTCGTCAGAAAATGTACTTTTGCATCGTCAAAGGCTCCGCGAAACGAAGAGAACGGCATATCCTTGCTGGGATCAAAGACGCTGAGGTCTCCGTCGAAGTCTCTGCACAAAGACTCGCAACTTGTTCGTTTGTCGATTACGAACGCCATCGGTTCTGGATTTTTAAGTTTCAGCGCCTGAACACAGTCCAGCGCAAATTTACTTTTTCCGGAGCCTGTGTCTCCAAGGATGGCCGTGTGATTTGAAATCGCATTGGACGCCCACGAAAAACGAACAAGATTGTTTTCCCGCGATAAAAATATTTGAAGTGGATTGTCCATCCCACTGTACGAATCAAAAACAGGAAGAAGCTTTGTCGCATCTTTATTCATGATCCGAACAAATCTCTGACTCGAATGATCCGACGAGGGCGTATAGAAAAGTGGAAGACTATTTAAGCAAAGTCCGAAGCCGATCATCTCTTCACGGATTACTTCACACTCTAAGTCATTGTGAAATACGCTGGTGATGGCTCTGGTTCTTTGATTGAGAATTTCTTCGGTTTCTCCTTCGACAATCACACTGAATGTCATGAACAAACACCGCTCGTCATGAGCAAGACGTTCTTGAATTTCCTTAATCTCCTGCTGCTGACGACGAGCCCGCGCGCTCGGACTGTTCTGAAGAAAGAACTCCTTCGTATCAAAGTAGCTTTTGATTTTTGCAGCTTTCGGAAAACTAAAGTTTAGCGAAAGCTTGAATGGGAAATTGAGTATAAGAAAATTCGCCATTCCTCCAGGAATGACCCTTCGTGGACTCGTCTTCAGCGTAATGGTCCGAGTCTTAAGACCCTCGCGCTCCAGTCCTTCAAAGTTGCCCTTAAGTCCCGCATAGACAATTTGTTCAGAAATTGAAATGTGCGGGTTGAAGGGTGCAAAATCTCGTTCAAGATATTCCTTGGGATTAAAGAACCGTCTTAGGTATTCGACCAGCTCAGCGCCTCCTACTCGATTCATAGGAACTTTTGAGCTATCAACGAATTGAGCTAGAATTTGAGAAAATTCTGAAACCTCCATCGTCATCGCGTTCATCGAATCAAAGAGAAGACCCTCTCCACGCTCCATAAGCCGCAAGATTTCTTTTTTGTTGTCTTGATCTGGAAAATACCTAATCGACAGAAGAGCGCGTCTGCGCATTGGCGAAAGTTTACTTTTCCCTTCGCAATAGCTCTTCAGAGTTTCTAGTCGCGCCTCATAGATCGCCTTTGAAACGGGATTTGGATTTTTAAGGCCGCTCGCTTCAAATGTCCAAATCGGGTCACGCGCCGGAATGTGCCCCTGATCAAAAACAATCTGCAAAGTGCATTTCTCTGGCAAGAAGAACCAAGATTTAAGTCCTTCGACCATTTCAACGATTCTGGTTGCTTCAATCGGCTCATGCTCAATGAGTCCAAGTTCAAAGACAGCCCCTAAAGATCCATCTTTAAGAACAAACATTCCGGCTTCGCTTAAGTATTCTTCGTATGGAAGAATTTTTGCGAAGGAGTCGGGACGCTCAAACAAGGCACGAACAAATTTCGTTCGGCTTGCGAGTGTGGATTCAATAATTTCGCTATTTGATTTTTCAATTCCAAGCATAGGTAGACCCCTTCTTTGGTCTGCCGCTCGCCTGGTATTGGTAGAGAGACTTTTTCGTTTTTTATTTTATATCGTTCGCTGCTGTTGAAGTGAGCGGTCGATATTTTCTAAGGCCAAACTTCTGAGAACAGCTTTCCTGAACTATTGGCTTCTTCCAGCTTTGTTGCAAAAGCCTTCACATTGGCTTTCGCTAAAGTTTCAAGATAGCGCACCTTTGTGGGCTTGGTTTTTTTACTTTCACTGATGAGGTTAAATATCGTTTCTTTAACTTCATCAGGGCTTTTGTGAAATAGCTCGCACAGAAAAAGATCTGGATGAAGTGCTTGTACCTGGTAAGCCGCTAGTATTTTTTCTTGAAAATCGTCCAAATTAAAAGTCAAAATCAATTTGATATTTTCTTGCCTCGCAAGTGCTACCACATGCTCGTCATCCTTATCGCGAAGCCCCACAGAGTTATAGCCAGATTTTAACTTCCTCATAGAGCTTTCAAATTTAACCATTATAGTACCGGCAATATGATTCTTAAAATCTTCATTTCTCTTCTGATCCTTTGAATAATTTCGGAAAACCTCATTCCAAATTTCTTCTGACCAGAAAACTTCGACGAGGTTGTTCCACGAAAGCCACAAAAATAAATTTCTCAACGTGTTCGAATAAAGCACATTGGCATCAAGAATGACTTTACTCATCTTAATCTATACCAAACCCAGCTTCGTCCATTTCGCTCATCATTTTTGTGAAGCTTTCTCTATCTTCAATGAATTTGAGCAATGAGTCCTTTTTTACTCGCCAGTGAGCACCCACTAAATAGCCATTTATCTTTCCCGTTTTTAAATAGTGGAGCATCATTGGTTTTGAAACCTTCGCAATTTCGCAGGCTTCAGAAGATGATAAATCGTCCTCAATGACGACGGGCTTTTCCGCGAGCAACAATTCAACAAGGCCTAATAACTGCATCACAGAATCTTTTTTAACGGAGACTGTTTCCTTAGACTCTGTTTTTATCAAAGCTAACGACAACAGCAGGGTCCGAACAGATTTTTCTTTATCCTTAGAAATGAACATTCGCGACATAGGGCCTCCGATATCTTTAGAGTAACATCTATCGTTAATACTGTAAACAGTGTTCTTATTGTAAATATCGGCATTAGTACACATCCGCTAAAGTCTCCTATATTGGTTTTGGCGTTATAACTGTCTTAAAACACGACCGATCTCATACTGAGACAATCGGCACCCCGGTAGCGTTACGTGCCTCTGGACCCCTTTGGAGGCTTTTGAATAGGCTTATCCTGAGTACGCGGCTTCGTTCTGGGACCAGACGTTTTAGGTATTGAGACCTTCTTCATTTCCCAAGCTTCCGGCGCGACTACGATTGAGAGCCAGGAACCCCAAAAGTAATCCTTCGATGGAAGTTCTTTTGCGTGAAGCCACGCCACCACCACTTGTTCAGGCATACGGGTTGGAACGTATTTTACTCCACCAAGACCAGCCATATTCAGGGGTGGGGTGGTGAAACCGTAGCCAGCTCTTTCCTCAAGAAGTGACTTCTGATTGGTGCTCGCGCAACCGTTGATGAGACTACTCAAGAACACGAGTGAAATAAGAGTAAATACCTTCATCACCATTCTTCCTTTCTTTTTTGAAAAATTCTTCGGGCAAATTAACTTTGTCCTTCATAACAATCCAGACATCGCGGCCTGAACCGATAGCAACCGTCGGTGCAAGATTTTGCGCCTGCTGTAGATACCACTGAGCCACCATACCTGCGGCATTTGAAGCTCCGCCTGCGACGGCGTACTTCCCGGCATCACCAGTCATCATCGAAGAACCGCCCCCCAGAGGATTCGTGCTCTGGGTTGTTTGCGAGGCTTGAACTGCCTTCCCAACACCATCAACCACACCCGCGATGAATGCCATTGCAGCTACTCGGCCTTGTTTTGAGTTCACTTGCCCTTTCATGGCAAAAGATCCGTCCTTGTCGTCGGCGACAAATCCATTCACTTCACGCTCGAACATCTTTCCCTTTTTAGAAACGCAGCTCATTTTAGTCGCCTGCATTTGTACGCGCTCAGTTGAAAGATCTCCTTCCGCCTTTGCGATCATAAAGCACCCCGAGAGATCAATTTTATGATCGTTCGGACCAACGTAAGAAAAATCGAGCACCATCAACACCGGATAGGTCTTTCCCTCGGGCACATCAACGCCAGTTAAAACTTTCGCCTTCACGTAGCTACCAGAAGGCAAGATAACACCTTCGGTTTTAACGTCGCTCTTAACGGGAAACGCAATAAGATCGGGACCTTTTGCTTTCACACGACTAACTGGTGAACGAGCGAGCGAAGCGGTTCCACCAGGAGATGCGTCGTAAAGCTGAATTGGTGTTTCCTGGTTCGGAGTTTCAGCATTCGGTGCGATCCCCAAGCTTTGCGGTTGTCCATTTACGGATGGCGGCAAATCTGTTTTCGACTGATTTACGTTTGTCGCAGCAGCATTCGCTTCTTGAAGTTTCTTTTCCAGTTCTGCGAGGCGAGCTTCAAGTTTACTTTGTCCTTCAAACATAGCTTGGGCCTTTTGAGAAAGAAGACGCTCTTTTCCGTAGTAGAATGTGCTTTCGCGATCATTTAGAATTCTTCCATTCTGAAAACTGACGGCGGCACCGCGCTCAACAACTCGATTTTCTTTTTCACCGATAAGTCCAAAAAGATTAATAACGAGCAAAACTCCAACTACAGAAAGGCCAACGATGATTGGCTTTTTTTGAGTAAGTTCTTTGATCCTTAAGTGATGCTTTTTCCAGTCGAAGGATTTAACCTGAACTAGAATATTTTCTGCGTTCATTTCTATTCTCCCTTCTTAGTGCTGTTAGATGCTTCGTCTGATTCCATCGCTAATATTACGTCGCTGCTTGAGGAAGTGTTTTTAGCGACAACGCGAATCAATGTTTCGCTGACGCCCTTTCCTTTAGGAAACAAAGTGGTCTCGTCACTCTGAGAGAGAATCGCTAAGTTTGGCTCTCCCACGGTGAGATGCCTTACATCAACTTCGACATTTTTTTTCCAGCTCGTGTTCGTGACCTTAAAAATATACCCGTTAAATGGAGAACCCCGATAAATTCGGATCAGCTCAGCTCGCGCGCTGGAATTTTTTGACGGGAAGCTTTGCGAGACACGAAAAAGCTTGTATCCCGATACAGCGTCATCTCGAACCATCGCCTTTAGCAGTTCGACTTCAGAAATGACGGGAGCATTTTCGGAATCTCCTGCTTCTGCTGATTCTCTGGACTTGAAATCGTACAGACCGTCAGCCGCCGGATCATTGGGGCTTACAATGATTTTTGTCCTCACCACCGATTTATCAACTAGAAAAAAAATGACTTCGTTAACTCCATTCGTAAAGCGCGGAGTCACTTCCAGATCTGTGTAACTCGGATCAGATGCGTTCGCAGGTTTGATCTGAAGTTTACTTGCGCCCGAGATTGTTTGAACCGCTTTCGAAAAGCGAAAAATTGTCGGCCCTCCGTGCTTGATGCGAACTTGCTCCGTCCCTGTGCCGTAAACGACAACTTTTGCCTCCGCACGGGATACTAGCAGAAACACCAGCAGAAGAATTCCGACGAGGTAAGTCCCAAATGCAATTTTGAAAGCAACTTTTCGAAAAAGCATTTTAAGACTTTCAATCTCAAAATTAAGTCCCTGATCTAGATCAATTGTTTTGTTATCGACCATTTGTTTTCCCTCCGTTGGCGCTTGGCTTAAATCCATCAGATCGCCCGCGCTTAAGGCTCGTGATTTCGAGATACCATTCCTTGCCTTTAACTGGAGGGACGAGCTTCATCAGCATTTCAATGACCTCGTCCACATGGCCCACGCTCTCGCTATTGGTGTATCTCTCTCTTTGAGCTATTGCGGTGACCCTGTAGAATCCCTCGCCGGTCGCAACGACTTCGCGATCCGTAATCCGCAAAATCTCAGAAATGTTTTCGCTCTTAACCGTCTCGCGCCATTCCCTCGCTTCTTCTTCAAACTGAATCTGAAGTTGAGGAGTCATAAAGTTTGATAAGCGCTTGTACTGTTCATCAATGTTGGCGGCGTTCACGTTTCCGAGCATACTTAAGAAGCTCAGAGCCGCGTTCACCACGTAAGTATCCGACACCGACTGCGGGGACGCGGTCGTGAAGTCCATCACTCCCGGAGCCAAGATATATTCTTTTTCCCGGAGCTTTGTTTCAAGACCGTGAATCTCAAATCGGGCGAAGGCAAAGTGCATGGCGAATGCCGCAATATGAATTGCGAGAATGTACTGAAGCGTAAGGCGCTGCTTTATCATCGCAGATTTGAAAGCAACGTACTTTGGCAGAATGCGAAGATCTACACCTTGGTAGACCCCCACAGGTGGCACTGCCACCTGCGCAGCTTCAATTCCCTTATCCATCGCTGTTAGCATCTCGTTTACCTTTCCTTTTAGGTTTTGCATCAGGGCTTGGACTCTGGGACTCAATCCTTTCAGCAGCGTGATTCTGAGCAATGACATCCAGGTACTTACGAGGCAGAATCCACGTTTCAACGCGCTCAATGATCCAGTAACGACCATCTCGAGATAGTTTTGCGCGAGTATTGAAATTCGGTTTCCGGTCATATGTTTTTGCCCCTTGTTCGTTGGTTTGGTTGTCCATAGTTCTCCCTCTTGGTTTGTTGTTGTTTTCATTTCTTCCTTTCAATCTGAAAATCTGCGGTCGTTGCTCTTCGGATTCACAAGGCCGGGAAGCTCCATCCGAAGGCGTGAAAAGGGCCAGTGAAAGAAAATTCCTTTGGGATTTTTCTTCTTAATCACTGGTCCAAATCCCAGACACAAACTCAGCAAAGTGAACATCGTTCCCCACGAGTAAAAGAGAACGCCGAAGACAAGAATGATGAAGAGCGCGACGAACACATCCGACAGTTCCCAAATATCGAAAACCATAATTGGTGAGTCGATGGTTTGGCTCACCAGGGATGAGTATTTTGCCTTCAAGAGTTCCTGCTTACGCATTTAAACTCCTCTCGCTCACAATATGATTTTGTGAAAACACTCCGCCACCACCGCCGATGTCGAAAATGTTCTTAACCCACGTAGGGGCAGTGCCAAGCACAAGTGCTGCAACGATACAGAGCACTGCGATTCCAAATCGCTGCTCTTTCAAATTCCAGCCAGCCGACATCACACAGAGCCCCGCAAAAATTCGCGCACCCCACGAGAAGAGCACCGAATCCACAATACGAAGCAGCGTGCCCGCAGCTTCGAGCTTGTCGCTGGCATCAGCTCCAGGAATCTTGGTCCCTGCAAAAGCATTCGTGTGCGAAAGAACAATCAGAAGAATGGTAATCAGAATAAAGAAATACCACTCCTCATGTCTTCGCGGGCTTGGACCCCTCACTTGAGAGCCGTGAATCAATGATCCACACAATAAAAGGCGTTCTCCGAGCATAGGTAATCTCCTATCCTTGCTCGAAGTCAGCTCGCCTTTTTTTGGTAGAGAGACTTCTTTTGTTTTTCTTTTGAGCCTATTTGTAGTGGTGGCTCTTTTTTTAAATCAGTTTGCGGCTTTTAACAGTCGCACGATCTCATCGAAATCGTGATAACCTTCAATCGCTGGCAAAAGTGCTTTTCGTTTTGTGTCGGCAATCAACAGAAATGGCACACCTTTGATCCCGTGTTTTTTTAAGTCGGTAGGATCTGCTCTTGAGATCGGAACAACTTTCTCTGCATCCGGCACAGGGCCGCTATCAACCTGCAATGCTTCAACATGAAATCCGCCGCCCCGAAGCTTCTTTAGGACTTGAAACATTCGTCGACAATGAGGACATGTCGATTCAAAATACATCCTCACGCGAAAGCGTGACGGATCGAGAGCAACACTCGGCTCTTTTGCTTTCGATGGAGCTGGTGCCGCTGCCGCTGCCGCAATATTTGTTGGAACATTCACCTCACCATTTTTTGCCATGTACTCGGCCATTCGTTCCTGAAGCTTTGTTTGAAGTTCATTTTTTTTCTTCATCAACTCGAACCATTGCTTAATATTGTCGTCTGTTGGATTTCTTGCGACCTCCATAAATGGCTCAGGTGGCATGTAGTCTCCTTCTTTAAAGAATTCCTTATTCGTCGGATCAAGGAAAGTCTTCCAGGGGAATTTGCCATCTTGCTTTCCCGTGGGACTCGGATCTTTTTTAAAAGTGTCCTTTGCGCTTGGCTTGTCGCCCCAGAAGTCGATCTTAGAATCGAAATATTCCAGTTTATCCGCTCGGGCAAAGGACGACAGAAGCAAAAGGATAAGCGTTTTACGAATGACCAAGTTGAACCTCCTTCGAATCAATTTCTCCGCGAATTGCTCTCGTAGTTCGCGCGTCTTCTAGAGATTGAAAAACTTTTGGACGCTTAACGCCGTCGTTTACAAATGAAGCCCACTCGATAGTTGGAACTCGACCTTTGATTCCCGAAACACAACTCGGACAACCTTCGTCATGCCTCATCCGCAGTTTACTTAAAGCAGCCGGATGTTTCTCCAAAAACCAGTTCGTAACTTCGGTTGAGGTTTTCTCTGCACACTCGACGCAAAGTTTTTGTTCGAGTCTTTGCGCAACCGATAGGCGCAAATTGGATTCTAAGACAAGCTTTTCAACACCAAGGCCTGACAGTCGTTCTATTACTTCCAGCGATCCGTTTGCATGGAGGGTGGTGAAAACCAAGTGTCCAGTTTCCGCTGCCTGAAAACAAAGTTTAGCGGTTTCGGCGTCCCGAACTTCTCCAACAAGAATCACGTCGGGATCTTGTCGCAGCACTGATCTCAGTGCATCGGCAAAGTTCATCTTACGATTCACTTGCACTTGATTGAGGCCCTCAATGCGGTATTCAATCGGGTCTTCCAGGGTCACAATATTAAGCCGCTTTGGATTGAGCGCCTTAAGCAGGGCATAGAGAGTTCGCGTTTTCCCACTTCCGGTTGGACCTGAAATTACAATGACTCCATCTTCATATTGCAGGGCTCTTTCGAACATCTTCTGTTCTGATTCTAAAAAGCCAAGTTCCGAAAGATTGAAACTCGCATCAAGATTCAATAGCCGCATAACAACTTTTTCACCAAAGTGAGTTGGCAAAAGGCTGACTCGCAAATCTAGCCTTAGTGACGGCAAAGATGCTCTGCCGTCTTGCGGTTTGCCGCTAACTCCGATAGCAAGCCCGAAAATCCGTTTTGCTTCTAGAATCAAACTCTCTCGGTGTTGAAGATCTATCGACCTCACGAGAACGAGATTCCCGTCCACGCGAAGTCTAAAATCAATTCCAAATTCGGTGGGCTCAATATGAATGTCGCTTGCTCCTTTAATTTTTGCTTCCGCCACCAAATCTTTAAGTAGTTTTGCATAGGGTCCGACATCAGAAAGTAGTTGTTCTGCCGTTCGCCGTTTCGCGACCGTAATGCCGTGCTCGTTTTGAAGTTTTAAACTTGTCACTTCGCACCTCCGCACGCAGCAGGGATCGCAAGGCTCGCAGCTTTTGCTTGCGCTGCTGCGGGCATATCCTTGCAGGCAAAAGTGCGACTCCAAACCACAAACAGATAACCTTTGAGTTTTCCGTTTACGAGCCTCATGGTCTCGCGGGCATTTACGACCGACTCTAAAAGTCCTACATTCTGACCTTCACGAAAGCAGGAACTGGATTGCGGATAAATCATCTGCCACTTTTCATCTGGGCTATTGGGCATGGAGTGCAGCACTTCTGCTGAAAGACTCTTAATACGAGAGGCCACCATCAAAGCGCCCGCCATTGATGCTGGACCCGAGTAAGTGCCATAGCGCGGATAGAAAACACCCCATCCGTTGCAAACCGAATGAGTGCTTGGCGGAAACATATCAATCTTTGGTACTTCAAAACTACACATGGCCGAGTCAGGGGAAGGGGCGCCGCCCCCTTCCCCTGTAATAGAAGTCACGGCACCCTTGAGAAGGCATAACTTCGGCGCAAGCCCCGAGGCTAAAAACAAGGGCTGAGTCATGTCGTTCTTGCCAGTATTCCAGTGCGCTCCGAAATGTTCGCTCATTCCGTCAAAGCATACTTTCTCCATTCGTGTGCCACCGGCAGGCATTGTTTGAAATGTCAGGCCCGCAAGCGGAACCGCAATTGTTCGAGCCTGAAAGCTCTGAGTGTCGTTATCGGCCTCAGTCCCAAAGGGCTTAGGGAAAACCTTCGCAAGTTGTGCTGACGCCCCTGGGATTCCCGAAAAATAACTTGCCTTAGGTTCAGGCCATACTTCGATAAAAGTCTGCGGCACATAGTAAGAAATCGCGGCACACGGTCTTGGAGGAAATCCACAAGTGCATCCACCGATATTCAGTTCTAGACACGACGTAAATGCTGGCGTACTTGCGACGGTGCAAACATTCGGAATTGCCGCCTGGACATTGCCCGCGAGGAAGAGGGAGGCCGCTATAGCGCGAAGATTTTGAGCGAAATGCTTAATTCTGTCTACAGCGCCTCCCTTCTTCGTTACACGCAGCATTTCAAGTACGGCCTCATGCTTCGTATTGATGAATCTGAGGAAGTCCGGCTTAAGATAAAGTTTTAAAAACTTCGTCTCGATTCCATCAAATACCTGTGCGAACGCCTCGAAAGTTCGAAGCCTTGAGAATTCGCGGCCTGTGATAAGATCTTCTTTTCGTTTTGCTCTGGAGACGGCCTCATTCAAACTTGAATTCTGCGAATCAAATCCTCCGGCGAGTAAGTTCAACTTTGCCGACTGTGCGGTTTCCGACATTGAGTGTGATTCAACTTCCCGGTCTTCTTTTCCCGCCAATTCTTGGAAAAGCTTGATCGTTTCCGAATCTGAAGAGTGGCACGCAATTCTTGTTCTAAAGTTTTGCATAAGAACAAGAGCCGCTCTTTGGCTTCCGACCGAATCCATCAATGAGCTGACAGATTGAGTCGCCACAATCACGGCTGGCTTTGATTCCCGAGCCTTCGCCATAAAAGTGTCATCACCGATTGTGCCACCACCACCGCAAGTCACGACATCTTGGTACTCATCTATAATCAAGGCCGTCGTGCAGAGTTTTTTCTGATCCTTCAACTCGCTCAGCATATTCAATACGGCTTGCTGATAATGAAGCTTGATAAAGGTCCCCATTGATCGCGCAAGGCCTGGCTGATTGATGTCAAAGAGAAGAATTTTTCCTTCACGAATCAACTGCTCCATTGAACGAATCGTGAGGTTCTCTTCTTTTGGACATAAAACACGATTTGCCGCAAACTCCTGGAACTGATTGATAAAGGCCGTGCTTGTCGCGACGATTCCAGATCTTACGCGGTCTTCAAGTTGTGAGTATTCATTCTCGAAATACTCCATAGCTCGCTCGATATTGAAACGCTCTTCTTCAGTAAATGAGCCCGTATCAAGACGCTTTTGTAAATCGTCCGATAAATTCTCTTTTGAGGCTCGAACAATAGCGCGGTAAAGATCAAGCAAAGTAAAATACCCATGAATAGCTGCGCAGTAGACAATCGCGTTCTTAATCAAGTTCGATGAAGAAATATCCCAGAAGGGTGAGTCCGACGATTTCCCCATAAAATTCACAGCAGCGGCTCTAACCATTTCGGCAAGCTCGGTGAACTTTGAATTTCGAAGCGGGTTCTCGACATACACTGGGTTAAAGCTCACCGAACCTCGAAGAGAGATTTTGACGATCTTATCCCCAAGGCCTGCACGCCTAATAATTTTCTCAGCGTCCACGAGAAAAGTCCGCTTAGGATCAATCGCGAGGATCGCAGGCGAATTTTCTCCGGATCGCAAAATTTGCCGCAAGTAACGAAGCACGGTCCCTTGTGTTTTACCGCTACCGATACTTCCTGAAATCATAATCCCGCCATTGAGACCACGGCTCGGAATTTTAACCCAATCCTCCGACTCTCCTGAAGTTTGAACAACTGAGTGTGTAAGCTGCCCTGGCGTTGTCCCCAGAACGAGTTCGCCCTCTTCAATTTCGGGCGCATCTAGCTTGTGAATGTCATTAAACGAGAACTTTATTTTCGCGATTCCGCGCAAGAAAATGCGCACAACTAAGCCGATGGCAAAAGCAATGTTTGCACTTAGGAGCGCGACAAACCCCGAAGACTGAAACCCGTCTGGAAATCTCAAGAAGATCGGCGCAATAAAATCGGCGATCTGTTTTCTGCATGTGAAGTAGGTGACGGCACAGGCGATAACAGAAACGAACTCGGCTCTACCGAATTTTAAGTGTCTTGATTTGCCCTCAAGGATTGCAAGTTTACTTCCTTGCTTCTCTAGTCCAATCGACCTCTTAAGATAAATTGAACCGAAGGAGATGTTCACCATCGCGCAGGAAACTGTAATCCAAAATAGCTTCGCATTCGCCTCTAACTGCTGAAGCGCAAACTGCATCAGATCTGGGTGAAGCCTCAGATGTGCGAGATATAGATACACGAGTCCAAATCCGGCGAGCACCAGAAGTGCTAGCGAGAGAGGGACATCATTCTGTGCAGTTTGTGCTCGTGCCATTAAGCCCCCATTTTTTTATTGGTTGAGACGGCTTTGAAATACGCGAGTGCCTTAAGAACTCGTGCCGTTCTTTTTTCTAAGGTCTTGTTTCTCAATTTTTCACTCTCGGAAACCTGTCCTAAAATTCTAAGAATCATTTGTTCAATTGTTTCATTCATAACCCCTCCTGTTGGTCATTTCGTTTCACTGTTGTTACGTTTCGGACTCACATAGCGTTTATTGCGCGGCCAATCTTCAACCCCTTGAAATCGCCCATCGTGGAATACGAATCGAAAAGTTCCATACGAGAAATCGGCGCCGTGTTCGTCTGCGTACTGTTTTTGGAGACGTCTTGCAGCCTCTTCCAAAACAACTTCGTCTGTGAGGTCTTTGACCACCGCACTTGTTTTGCTTTCAATCATCCGACCACTACCTTTCCCGCCAACAGGCGTTCCAATTTCTCAATCTCGGCAATCAGAGCTTTGTTATAGGCAAGCTCTTTAACTGAAAGATTTCCGTACCAATTGCGGATTTCAGTTTTAATTCTCTCAATGGCACTCGGTCCTGGAGTTGCCAAATACTCTGAATTTTCATTTTGTTTTGTATGACTCATTGCCAACCTCCCGTTAAAAGATATTTCTGTATTGCATGGCCTGCATTCGAGCTTGCTCAATTTTTTCTTGTTGTGGTGGAGCAATAAAAAGCACGCACCCAATTCCTCGAATCACGTTTCCCAGAGTTCTCAATACCCAAAGCTCTGCAAGTTTCTGCCAAGCTTGCTTGGCTCCAAAAATGACCTTCATAAAAAGTTCGTAAATTTTAAGTCGCCAAGGTTTCCAGAATGGGTTTGTAGATAGCCATTCGCCTTCGTTTGAACCGAGGATCACAGTTTGGTTCATTACGTTTTGTTTCATGCGGCACTTCCTTTTCTATTTTTCGAGTTCTGATTCAGAGGGAGCTGTTCAACGACTGAGTGGGCATTTATGGATTTCATTTGCGCAACGGCCTCTGCTGCCCACGGGGGAATTGGCAGCTCATCGCCGGATGATTTTGATTTTCTATAGGTAAGAAGATCAGGCGCGTAGTTGCAGCACAGACAGTGTGAATGGGTGACAAGCTTTTCGAATGTTCGCTCGTTGCATCGGGGACAAGTTCTTAACGTACTCATTTTTTGTTCTCCTTATAGTGAAGGACATTTCTAAGTCCTTTCATCTTTTAGAATTGCAAAGAGGCAACCAGAGCGGCGCACAGGCTAAGTTGTTGGAAAGATTGGTTTTTGATTTTAAGTTGTGCGCGCGGCAAAGGGCGATTCGTCGAGAACTCGCGAATTGAATGATGCTTCGATTTTTTGGATGTCGAAATCCCGCCAGATACTCCGGCAGGGCGATTTACCTTAGAGAGGACTTGTTGAAAAATGGACGTTGTGCCGCTAAATCGAAAGTGATGGAGCTTGGCTCGTCAAAAAAGATCAAGTCGCTAACCATAGACTCATGACCTTAGTTAAGATCGTCAGAAGCTTCTTCACGCATTTCAAAAGCATTCCTTGATTCAAAATCTATCTTTTTTTCTTTTCTGCCTGACACGAAAGAGAGAACCGCAGGACTTGGAACACCACTTTACATTCGATCTTCCTATGAAATATTTCTGGCAGTCTTTCAAATGACAGCGTTTTAATCCTTCAAACGCTCCGCAAACCACCAAATGCGCTAAGCAATACACAATAGAAAGCTCAGGCTCATGAATTTGATCGGCGTTAGCTACGTGACGCCAATAAGGTAGTCCTTTAGAGGAATGCATCAAAATATGATGATAGCGAACGTGTGCAATTCTTGAATTGAGTTTGTCGATTACGTCTTTAGAGAGTCCTTTATCAATAAATGAATCAAACCATTCTTGAGTAAAAATGCATTCTGCCTCTTGTAGCGTAACGTCGGGACTGAGTTTTAAATTTTCAACCTTTGCTCTGTTCGCATTTTTTATCAGATTTTTAACATCTGCGACGCCCCAGCCAATAAGTCGGCCCTTGCTAGACAGCAAAAACTGCTCTTTTTCGCTTTGTAACGGTTTTTTCAAAAATGTACCCCCTTGAAGGCGTAACGCTTTCAATGTGATAAAGCGTTACATCGAATAATTATATTATTCAAATAATTAACAGTTGGAGGGATACAGAAATGAGATTTTCGCTCGTAAATGGCAAAAAGAAAGAAGCAGAAAAAGGGCTAACTGGCATCTGCATTGGCTGCGAGCAGCCAATGATTCCTAAGTGCGGGGGCATAAAAGTTAAACATTGGGCGCATAAGTCAAAATGCGAGTGTGACCATTGGTGGGAAAATGAAACTGAATGGCATCGTGCTTGGAAAAATCATTTTCCTGAAGATTGGCAAGAGTGCTTTCATTTAAGTGAAACTGGTGAACGGCATTTCGCAGACGTAAAAACCGCTCGTGGATGGGTAATAGAGTTTCAACACTCGCCGCTGAAACGGGAAGAGTTTCAAGCTAGAAATTCTTTTTATCGTCAAATAGTTTGGGTCGTAAACGGACTCCGAAGAAAGAACGATGCGAAGGACTTTGAGTCATCACTTCGCTTGATGCTTTCTGTGAATAACAATCCGCTTCTGCAACGAGTATTTGTGATTACTCCAAATGACCATTCCATCTTGAGTGAATGGGAAAAGAACCCAATTCCGGTATTTTACGATTTTGGACAGGAGCACATTTTATGGTGCCGACTTCCGCATAGATCAGGCGAAAGCGATTATATTTTGGAGTTCAGTCGTCATGCCTTCATTCAATTGCACAAAGACGTAACGAGCCCAAAAGACGTGTTTGCAGAGCTGATGGAACAGTTAAGGCTGGTTGCGACGGAATACTCGGCAAAAGGAAAAAGGGAGTCTGAAATTCGAGAACGTGGCCAATCTGGATATAGGTTCTATCCAAGCAATAGAGAGATTCGAAGAAGCAGTCGACGATTCTAGCATTAGGAAGTCCAGCTTAACAGCAATTGTCCTGTAAGGGCATTTCTCGACCACTGCAACTAAGCATCTCGGACCGCGCTCATAACCATCCTCACGGAGTTATCCACCATGCGCCTCAAGTCGCCTTTGCCGCTGGATTGATCCTTTCGGCTAACGACATCCATGCTCTCCCAAATCCCCAATGCTTGGCACTGGCTGCGTAGGGATGACCGAGCTACGCCAAGCTTCCTTGACGTCTCAGACAGGTTATAGTCGCTTGCTTGGTAAGTCTTAAGGATCAGAGTTCTAACTTCGTTTTCGTGACGAGCATTCATTTGCTCAAGGGATTCAAGGGTCGCTATTTGTTCAGCAGTCGCGGTTGCTTCAAACTCTCCATATTTTTCGATATGTTCTGGTAAAATAATTGGTCCGCTTACCAAAACCGAAAGTCTCTCAATTAAATTTTCCAGCTCGCGGACATTTCCAGGCCATGAGTATGCTCGAAGCATATCAAGCGAATCGGGATGCAATAGTTTCGGCACACTATCGGCCTGCTGTAGTCGTCGCTTCTCTAGAAAGAACTCACACAAGACTTCAACATCGTTGGGCCGTTCAGTAAGTTTCGGAAGATCTATTTTGATCTGTCTCATCCTATAGATCAGGTCAGCGAGAAACTTGTCTTCATTTACGAGGACCTTCAAATGTGGTTTCGCTGCGAATACCAAGCGTACATCAACATATTTTTCTACGCTGCCACCAACTCGTCGAACCTTTCGGTCCTGAATAAATCGCAGAAGCATAGCCTGCGCCTCATCACCCAAATGATGAACCTCATCCAAGAATACAGTCCCACCGTTAGCCACTTCAAGAAGACCGATTTTTGATTCGGCTCCTGTGAAGGCACCTTTTTCGCTACCAAATAGCTCGCTCGCGATAAGTTCCGATTTTTTGAACTGTGTGCAGTCAATCGTGCGAAACTGTTTGTCCTTTCGATCTGAATTTTGATGAATCGCACGCGCGATTAGCTCCTTTCCGGTGCCTGTTTCTCCGTAAATCAAAACTGACAGATTCGATTTTGCCAATTGCAAAACAAGGTCGGCTACCGCCGTCATCTCACGATCAAGAGATACAACTCCAATTTTTTTAAGAGACTCCGGCACTTGAGTGATGCGCCGACTGCTGTTTCCAAGAAAACCGTTAAACTTCGAACGAAATTTGGTCAGAGCTTCGGTGATAAAAATTTGCAATTTTTCTTGCTGACCAACAAATTCTTTATAGAGAAACTTATCAGCGCCATTTTTCAACCACAATCGAAGGCTCTCAGGCGTTGTGTCCGACGACATCATGACGATTTCAATATAAGAGTTCACTCTTTTTATCGGACGTATGAAGTCAGCACCTAAAGTAGTCTTCTCCTTGGATTCATGGAAATGATGATCCATGAAAACCAAGAAAACATTGAAGGGGTTTTTCTTAATTGATTCGAGGGCTAAATCCGGATGCGAATGAAACTCCACATCGAAAGCGCGGTCCGCTCCAAATGCCGAATCAAGTGAGATTTTGAGACCGTCACGAAAACAGCTTTCGTCATCTACAAAAATAACTCGTGGTTGTTCCATAAGACCTTCCTCAATGCGTTCAAGCTTCTTTTGCCGCAAGGCTAAGCTGAGCGCCGGTTTGTACTTTTACTTTTTGATTCATCGACATCGGCAGAAAAATTCTAACTTCGGTGCCGACGCCCTCTTTAGACGATATTAAAATCCTGCCATTATGTTTTTCGATTGTTTTCTTGACCCACTGTAGACCCAAGCCCTTGCCGTTGGGTTTTCCAAACGAGCCGCCTTTTTCTAAGATAGTCTTTAAAACTGACTCTGAAATTCCAGAGCCGTTGTCGAGAATTGAAATGCAGCACTCATTCACAATTCTTGTGCAATTCACATCAATGCTTCCCCGGTCAGAAACGGCGTAGAGCGCATTGTCGATTAAATTAGAAATAATCCGCTTGAAGTCGCTGACTTGCATTTCGATGAAAGTATCTTCTGCATTTAATTTAGTTTGCACCGATACTTGGGGCATCTGTCTGCACATCAGACTTTTTTCAGCAACCATTTCGTTCAAAGCAAGATCGACAGACATCGGAAGTTTTTGTATCGGCACTCTGTATTCAGAATTTTTGTTCGAGGCGGTGTACTGGTTGATAACGTCGTTTGCGATGTCACTGATTCTCTGTGCAGAATGATTCAAAACGCCCTTAACCGTCGGATCGAGCTGAACTTGTGCAGCATTGAGCGCCACTTGAAGGCTAACAATTGGTGAGCGAATATCATGAGCAACTTGTCTCGCAACATCGAGCGCGGCTTTTGCTTCGGCTGCTGCCTTAGTTACTTCAAATTGATAACTCAAGTTTTCCGCCAAAGAGGAGAATTCGCTAATTTTAAATTTTGGTGTTCTTTGCTTTTCGCTCGTTTGAGTTTCTAAGATCTTCATCAATTCATTCAGTTCGATTCGAATTCGTGAAAATCCGATTGAAAGCCCGGCAAACAATATTACGGCAAGAAGGACGAACCCGATTGCGTTCTTCCCGGCGTTTTTCCAAATTCCTGCGATTAGATCCGAATTGTCGAATGTAATCGAGATATGTCCCATCCAATTCGAAGCATCTTCAGAAAAGTAGAGATCAGTATCCATGCGATGAAGTCCTGATGAGGACGCCTTCAGCTTATTGCAACTTTGAATTGTTTCTGAGATCGACTTAATTTCGATGCAAGAGATCTGTGAGTTCTGCGCAAGCTCGTTCGCCCGAATTCTTGCTTCAATAAGACTTCCTTGAATGATTGGCTGGCGAACAACTGCTGCGAAAGTTTCAAAAGTGAGTTTCTGACTATCAAGACGGGAAGCTTTGTTAACGCGATAGTCATTCCAGGCCAGTAGGCCGCTAATGGCGGTGCTGACAAGGAGGACGATTGGAATAAAAATTCTCAGAAAGTATCGCTGAATAGATCTTGTCTGAGATTTCTCAAAAATGGCCACTACAGCTCCTTCACGAGATGAAGTCTCGGTGTGTAGCGGAAAGTGGCCTCTTCAGAGATCATGTTGGTTTGGCCGATAATGTAAAGCGGAACGCGCCACCCCGGGGCCATCAGCTGATCTTTGCGGAGCTGCTCATTGAGCTGCTGAAACAATTCACTTCTGACAGTCCAATTTTCTTCTTGTCTGGCACGCTTGTACTTTTCGGAAAGACCCGGACCAATATAAGTTCCAAAATCTTTTCCAAGAAATGTCGGGAGAAGTGCGATGAAACCTTCAGGATCATTAAACCCACCAGCCCATCCAGCAAATATGACATCAGGTTTTTTCTCGGCTATTTTCGTCATTTCAGATGGAGAAATTTTGATGATCTCAATTTGGAAACCATGCTCTTTTGCGATTGCTTGAGCATCATTTCCCTTGAGAAAGTCATCGAAAGTTGCGCCAATGAACGCAAGCCTGAGTGGTTCAATTTTTTCATATTTTTTATGCGTGATCTTTGGAGCTTGTGTAACGGCTAAATGACCCGCCACCCCTTTTGGAATGACGCCAGTTGCTCGCTCAAGTTCCAATTTCTTGCAGCCCTTATCCAGGATCTCTTCGATCAATCCCATTGCTCGGGTTCGCATTTCCGGCGAATTGAAATGAGTTCCGTGCGGATGCCACCATGCCGACGTCTGTGCGTAGCTTATTTGGTTAACTGTTTTGAGCTTTTCAAATCCGCTCACTTTTTGCATCCCAGTCTTTGTGGATAGGGTCGCACCGGGAACGTAATCAGGAAGACCGACGGCGGGTACATTGAGATCATGGTCACCAAAGAAAACCAGCTGCCATTCGCGGATGCTAATAGCCGATGCTTTTGGATATTTCTCGTTTACTTCGAGATTCCAATTCGCGCCCTTTTTTAAAAGACGATAAGGTCCTGAACCAACGAGGGGTTCTGAAGAATCTTTTTCGAAGCTCCAATCGACAGGAACTACGCCAGCTTGGTCTCGGCTCAGAGCTTTAAGAATCGACACATTAGGCTCTTTAAGGCGAATGATGAGGACATCTGAAGCAGGGGCCTCGATGGACGAAATACTTCCGAGAAAATTACTCGACTGAGATTTTTTCTGAATGACACGATCAATGGTATATTTAATGTCTTTGGCTTCGAGCTTTTTCCCATTGGAAAAAACGCGATCTTTTCTAATTTTGAATTTAATTGTGAGACCCTTGTCTTCAAACGTCCAACTCTCGGCAAGGCCCGGAGTAACATTACCCATCTTGTCAGTATCAACCATAGGCTCAAGAATTTGACCCAAGACAATGTGTTCTGCGAACTGATTAACTTCGGCGGGATCGCGGGGAAAAGTTGGTGGAACATATCCGTATTTTTTTGGTGCTGCCGCACTGATTGTTGATGTCATAATGATGATCCCTCCGATCAAAACGAGCCACTTTTTCATTAGCTGGCTCTCTTTCTTGCGATCTCAACTAACTTCTTCCCGAAAGGAGTTAGCTCCTGGTCTTCGAACGCATCGACATTTTTCAGAAGGAGTTCGCGATACTTCTGATCTACTTCGGCGTGTATATTCTGAAACTGTACCATGCGGTAAAGAGCCCACATGGAATGTAATCTACCAATTGGAGGTCTTTTGACCCCTTGGAACGGCGCATGTACTTCGTTGAAATCAAACGGCTGATTCACAAGTCGGTCCAGCAGATTGATGAGAAAAAGTTCTTGATGTGCTAACTCATGAACAACTGAGACCGCGAGTTGTTGCTCCGATAATTCCCAAACGCCATCGCCAATCAAGATCAACCCGAAAAGTTGTGGATGCGAAGCGCTTCTGAAGTTTACAGACTTCACACGAGCAAATGCAGTAACAAGCTCCTTCAACAAGAGCGAGACGGCGTTGTCAGTTCGGTTTATCAACGACAGGGCGGACTGAAGCTTCTGAGAAATTTCTAACTCAAAAGAAATCAATCCTGATCCTGGGTAATCAGACGCGAATGTCTTTTCGATTAAGTTTTTCGCTTCCGCACTGGCGCCAACGACATCAAGTTCTTTGTTTAAATTCGGAACTGCGACGCGGCAGGGATGAACCTTGCCGTAAAAACCCATGCATAATTCCGAAATGTTTTTCTCAAAGAGTTGAGTTTTCGTTTCTGTTGTTAAACGGCGACGAAATGACGGAGCAATACTCGCAAGAGTCCATTGCCCCCCTTCCAACTCAGAAAGAATGCGTGAGGTGAGGCTCATTACTCAGCGGCCCGTTTTATTATATCAGCTCTTAAGCTGGTGAATGCGCCGTCTTCATAGATCGAAAGGTTAAGTTCGCCATCTTCTTGAACTTGGAAGGCGAGTTGCTGACCGTTGTTTGGTTGTACGTCTTCAATTAGTCGGCCTAAGTTAATATTCAAGGCTCTCGCAGCATCGGCTGTCAGCGCATAGTAGACGCCCGCTTGAACAGTTTCTTTCGACTGATTTGCGCTGGCCTGCGCTCCTTCGATACCGACAGCCAGAACAGCCATGGCACCTATAGTATTTCTTAACTTTTTCATCGAAACCCCCTTCGGTTGAAAACCTACTGAAGTCCCAATGCAGCCTTGGTGCCAACTGACTAGCAATTAAACAACACTTAACGACGGGCTATTCGTATAATCGTCGAGAACTCGCCAATACCCGACTGTTTAGCTCCTACGCCTGTCGAAATATCGCCAAAAGTGGTTACCTTTAGTCCCTGAACTGTCGAGATTTCGCCATTTTGAAGTTGGAGCTGTGAAATAATTTCACTTACGAGCGATAGCGAAACAAGGTTTGCACTTGGGTTTTTCTATTAAATTGTTTCAAGCAATCAGGTGATAAGCGCGATTTCTACCGTCGGTCACTTGCGAATCCCAGTTGTTTAATTTCGTGTATTAAATCGTTCAACTTGAATTTTGCGACAACTGCTTTCAGTACTTGATCTGATTGGGGCCTTCCGCCCAAATGAAACTCTTCTGCCGTGAATAGGATTAGTGGTGTCTGGATTTTTTCTTTTAACATAAATTGGTGCAGCCAGAGCCCAGTACCATTCTGCATATTCAGATCACTAATGACCAACGAGATCTGATGTTTTTGCAATAGCTCGCTTGAGGCCATGCCCGAATCTGCTTCAATCCACTGGGCTATAAACACGTTGTTAAGTAGTTTTCTCAATAAAATGCGGGTATCTATTGAGTCATCAACAATCAAAATTAGTGGCGACATTCACTCCATACCTTTCCTCTTTGTTTGGCCTTGAAATTGTTTTCTCCTTTCATGATTGGCGGGAAAGGCGTGTTCAATTAGGGTTACGTCTCGAATTTGCTTATTTAGTCTAAATGGTATCGCTGAAAAAACGGATACTAAAGCTCCTCGCAAGTTTGTGTTTTTTGTTTTCCCGACCTTAGAAATATCCACAAGGGCTGCCGCTTCGAATTCAATTTCAAAGAGATCTTCCATCACTACTGAAATTGGCTCTTTGGCACGGGCCTGAACATAAGCAGCAAGGGAGAGCTTCAAAAGCATACTCAATTGTTGGATCGTGATCGCCTCTCGCTCGCTTGGGGCGATCGCTCTGCTCTTCTTTAGTCTGGGTTTGAGTTTCTTGGTCGGAACCATTAACCGTAGACATTATATTAAAAGTATCGAAATATTTAGCAAAAAAGTGAAAACTAGGGAAATTTATTGAAATAAATTGAAACAATATGGATCAGATGCACTATATTGGCCCCTGATTTCTATTGTGTCTGCATTGCGCATCAGTTTTAATTGAAAAATAGTGAAATTTTTCGTAATATACTGAAATGCCACGAACAAAAGCAAAAGACGGTGACTATAACAATAAGACGAGATCAAAGCTCGAAAACACGCCCTTCAAGTCGGCTGCCGAAATGAATGAAAAGTCTGAAGAAATTCAAATGGAGGTTTGGCGTCGCTTGGAATACGCCCGCCTCTTTCAGAAAATGACAGAAAATGAAAACTACGAATTCGTCCGACAGGAACTTCAACAAGGCCTTACCTGTGGTTACGGAGAAGACACTGACGGGTATTTGGTTCGTGTATTTAGCGAAGGCATAGGTGTTAAGATTTCCATCAATAAAGATCTTGTGAAAGATACTGAAAAGAGCGAAGGCTTTGTCGAGGCTCTTATTCGCTCAACTGCGGACTCATTTTCGAAATCCTACTATCAGATTAAAGGCATGCTTCCAGTAGAGGCGGCTGAATTCCAAAATCTTCCGAAAAAAGCTAAAGTAAAGTAAGCTGTTTTTTTCGGTGCAACCGATGGAATTGTTAACGAACAGTAATTCATCCTGAAAATACGCGACACTAAGCTACGGCAATATAATTTAAAAGAATATCTAAATCTAAATTTGGCTTTTGGATGAATGAGAAAGCTCCGATCAATTTTAGCATGTCGTCTTCAATGACATGTCCACCACTCATAATAGCCACTGGGGTAGTGCGATTTATCTGACGAAACTCTCTTAAAAAATCGAGGCCATTTTTCACAGGCATATCAATATCTGTGAGAATTAAATCAACCAATTGATTTTCAAGAAGTCTCAAGGCCTCTTCGCCATTCGACGCCTCAAACACTATACAGTCGCGCTGGGAAAGTAGGTCTCTCAGGCACTCGCGGAGCATTTTTTCATCTTCAACGATTAATATTTTTCTCATCTCTATCATACTATCGTCACCGTGATCGAAAAGCTCAAGTCCTGGACGGTATAACTATACCGACGGTGTAATTTAACCTCTCCGATAAGCTTGAGTATGTGTCGTCAGCAGAAGCAAAGTACAACAAACTTCTCCAAATAGTAGGTGCGAATCTAAAGCGGCTACGAACGTCTAGGCGCCTCTCTCAGTCTGACATGGTTGAATACGGATTTGAGTTGAGAAACTACCAACGGCTGGAATCAGGCAGACATTCCCCCAGCCTCTTTACTTTACATCGGCTGGCGTTGATTTTTAAATGCGAGATTGCTGAATTCTTTAAATAGCCGGAGATGCCGATAGTCATCCTGCAACTTGATCGACTCAATGCCTTCGAATAGAGTCGATCAATGTTTTGTCATTTTATTCTTTATGTTTCTGACCAGAGGATAAGTTCCACTTTCTATTCTAGAGCCCTAGATCAACAGCCAACTTTGGATGTTCCTGGAATGACGGAGTTCAAACTTGGTGAGGGCTGCATACTCGGACTGATGCCGTCCAAAGGGATAAAAAAACTATTAGGAGAGGCCATTCAAGATCCCGAAAATGCAAAAGGAGTTCCTCGGGCCGAAGTTTATTTGAGGGTTTCCAATCCTGAGCTGGCGTTCATGAGAGCTCTCGAGGCTGGTGCAAAACTTTTATCTCCCATCGAGCAAAGAAATTGGGGTGCTAGGGCCGGGTATCTTGAAGATCCCGATGGACACGTGATCGCCTTTTCAGATTATAACTGATTTCACTACAAAATAATCGCCACGATAACCCCAGTAGTTATTGACCTAGCAAGATTTCGACTTTACCTACGTCCAGAAATGGCAGAAAAAGTCAGTGTGAAAATTAACGAACTACGATGCGCCCGGCTTCTTTTCATTTCCGGTAGCTTCGACTATTCCTATTGAGAGAAATGCCATTAAGATTTTCTTTTTCATTTTTCCACTTTGGGCATTAGGTTCATTTCTTTCTCTTTCCAAATATAAAAAATAACGGGATAAATCAGCAGTTCGAGCAAGAATGACGAGAGCAACCCACCGATCATAGGTGCAGCAATTCGTTTCATCACGTCAGCTCCCGCACCAATCGACCACATGATAGGAATCAAGCCCATAAAAAGCGCAAGCACTGTCATTAGCTTTGGCCTGACTCGGTGGACGGCTCCCTCGATAACAGAGTCGTGAAGATCTTGACGTGTATTCATGGCTCCACGCTTTTCTCGGTCGTCATAGGCAAGATCCA
>CAYHVK010000014.1:0-77851 GCA_964360255.1 uncultured Pseudobdellovibrionaceae bacterium
GCTTTAAAAGAGTACAATAGCTTCTTACAGAAAAATTATCCAGGCCTCAGCGACGAAGAGCAAAAAGCTCAGCGCTCTATTGCTTCCATTCGCCAGTCCATCAATCAAAAAGTGATGGAAAAATTAAATAGCTGTAAGACTCTTGTGGGCCAATCTCAGTTCAAACAAGGCATGAAGGCTTGCGATGAGGCTTTACGTGAAGACCCACAAAATAGCGAAGCTAAAGAACTTAAGAAATCAGCACTTTCACAACTCCAACGAGAATTTAGAACGATCTACGAAGACAGCCGTCTCGAAGAGAGTATGGGTAACGTAGAAGCCGCAAAGCAAAAATGGAAAAAAATTAAAGACGACAGCTTTCCTGGTGAAGAATTTTACGAGAAAGCGAAGATTAAGCTTAAAAAGTACGAAGGCTAAACATCATGAGTTTCGAAGAACGCTCGTACAACAGTGAGTTGTACCGCCCAAAACCAGAGGTGATCTACAATCCATCAAGCGGGTTATTGGTCGTCGCTACGCCTTGGGGTCCTCGCCCTTCTGCTCGCAAAGCCGCACAGTTTTTACAAGACTTTTTGCTTTCCGCGCGAGAGGACTCTGAAGCGACGTCTCCATTTGCTAAGCTCTCTTGCCTTTCACCCCTTGGCAATCAGCTGCGCTTGGCCGTAAAAATGACCAATGATTTGATCTATCAAGAGGATAACAAACAAGAGTATGTCAGTGGAATTGAACTCACAGTTGTTTTACGCAATCAATACGAAGTGGCTATTGCGCAATTCGGCCACCCCTTTCTGCTCTTAGATCGCCCGGCTACGGGGTTGACTCCACTGGGCAGCCAAATTGATCTGAGTTCAGAGCTCAGCTTTGAGACAGAAATGGTTCCACCCCTGCCATCTAAACTTTTAGGAGTCGATCCGACCTCAGATTTTGCTGTTCAGTCTATTCGTTATTCGCCTGGTGATCGCTACGTTTTGATATCACGCTCAAGTTTGCCAGCCGAAGTTTATGCACTCCCTTATGGACGCCGGGCTCTCCACGAAATTTCACAAACTTTGTCTAAAACTAATGAGAGAATGCCGTTCTGGCTTGGATCTCTAACGCTCTAATTGACGACGGCTTGCTTCGCCATTCTTCGCTCGACCACGAGGCGAAAACCCTTAAATTCAGGAAGCCATAATGCTAATTCAACGGCGCTCGGGCCAGCTGGTAAATCTAAAACAGTGTCCCACATTAAACCGTTGCGATAATTAAGCGCTGCGATTCTTTCTTCGATTTTTGAAGCGAGATACGAACGGAAAAATTTTTCTTCATTTTCTGATTTGTTATCACGGGAAGAATTCAACCATTCTTTAAAAAGAGTCACTGTATGATCTTTGCAATCTTTAGCTACCTTAGAGGTTTTCAATAACAAAAAGGCTAAGCAACCTTTAGTTAGAGGTGCTATTTTCTTTCCTCTTTGTCTTTGCGCTATGTAAACCCAATCTTCATTCTTAGTCTCAATACCCAGATCTAAGAGATTGTCCCAGTTTTTCTTTTGAATATAAAGACGAGCGAGCCAGCCGACAATTTGCTTTTCCCAAGGACGTTTTTTAACGAGTACGCCAAGGCGAAGCTGGGTGTCCGCCGAAACTTCGTTTCCGCTAAATAATTGTGAAGCTAAAACGACTTTTTCGAGAGTGACTTCATCTGGCGCTACCCAGTGCTGCAGGTTGTTTTTCGAAATAAAATTATAAAAGCTGTCATAATTTCCACGATTCATACTATCACGAAAAGAAAGTGGCGACGTCTCTGTACGATCAATTAAGCTGTTGTAAAGTTTGGGGCGAGCATCATTTAAAAATAGAAACTGCTCTTGGCGCAGAGCCACTCTCACTTCCCCGAGATTTCTCCATACCGACCAAGCGGATTGTGATTCA
Source organism: uncultured Pseudobdellovibrionaceae bacterium (assembly GCA_964360255.1). Taxonomy (GTDB): domain Bacteria; phylum Bdellovibrionota; class Bdellovibrionia; order Bdellovibrionales; family UBA1609; genus CAYHVK01. Next base: position 1,914 of record CAYHVK010000014.1, read on the forward strand.
ATAAGACGATCTTTCGCCCAACTGACGGATGGACGATCAAGAGTGCTCAATAAAGAAACCACATCAAATTTAGATAAAGTGTTGGGCTGAACTTGAATGAGCTCATGTAAGGTTAACCCCACATCTACAAGAGAAATATTGCTATCAATAGACCACTCAACCGACTCTTCACGTCGACTCCTGGCCGGCTTGATCATTAACGTGACTTGAGTGTTTTCGCTGTTCAAGTTAAGGGCACGAATTTGATTTTGTCTTTGCGATGAAATTTTGCCGTTCGTCCCAAAAAGAACAATATTCGAACGATCCCATAAATTTTGTTTTTTCATCTCGGTTATAAAAGCGTCTAAGCTTTCATCAATTTCAGCAAGCTGACTCTCTTCTGTGAGGCTTCGAGACACGCCAATATCTGAAACGGTCTGAGTCATCGGAAACTGAAGATCTGGGAAAAATAAAAAACTCATGAATGGGCTACCGCCCACTTCGCGGTCGATCCATTTAAAAAACAATTCGATGTTCTGCGCAGCGGGACGATAAAGTTGATTGAGTTTTACCGAAACATTATCTTCAAAAAGCTCGAAGCCTTGATCGATTCCCGATTTTCGCCAAATGGGTGGACCGCCCGAGAAAAAGGCTGTGCGATACCCCTTTTTAACGGCTTTCTCTGGCAAGCTATCAAGCGCTTCTGAAAGATACTGAGAGCCATTATGAGTAAGACCATGTTCTGACGGATACTGCGCCGTGAGCAATGAGGCCAGAGTCGCCTGACTCATGACTGATGGTGTAAAGGCATGGGTAAACCGCACCGATTCGGCACAAAACTTATCAAACCCTCCACGAAGCTCAGCATTTTCATCTGCTACACTTTGTACACAGTTGATTTCATCAAAACCAAGACCCTCTATAGCAATAACGATAATATTTGGATTTTGTTCTGAACCTTCAATGCAACCAGCTAAAAGACTGGCTATAGAAACAAGAATACAAAATAGAACCGGTTTTAAACTCATCGACTTGCATGATATCTTGACCATGGGTAATTTGAAAGGTGCCCGGTTGCTAATCGGTGCTGCGACCTGACATAAAACTGTGCTTGGGTGATCGCGCACCGATTTGCAACCGGCCGGGCTCGCGCACGAGCATCTTTTTACAGGAGACCCCATGCTTTCAGAAAAGTTTTTCGTTATTGCCCAATATGGCCACGATTTCACACTTTACCTACTCGTTATCTTGAGTATCTTCAGTATCGCCTTCATTTTTGAACGCGCTCGCACCCTTTCTTTGGCTCTTAGCAAAAGCGAAGCGGTAACGAAACAGTTGCAGGAGACTTTACAGAGTAATTCGATTAAAGACTTCGGCACCTTTACCCCCGACAAAGATTCATTTGTGGGTAAAGCTGTGTCTTACGGTCTTCGCCACACCAAAGAGCATGGCTCTAAAGGCCTCGAAGAAATTTTCAGCTCTTACTCTTTGAATGAGCGCCCTCACCTAGAAAAATATCTGAACTTCTTAGCCACTGTTGGTGCCAACGCTCCTTTCATCGGACTTCTCGGTACAGTATTCGGCATTATGGAAGCCTTCAGAGCTCTAGCCACTTCTCAAGGAGAAATCACAGCAGTGATGGTGGGGATCTCTGACGCTCTCGTAGCAACAGCGATCGGCCTCTTTGTGGCGATTCCAGCAGTTGTGGCTTACAATTACTTCCAGAAAAAAGTGAAGCGCATTATGCAAACTCTCGAGTCAGCTAAAGATCTTTGCGTTGCTTACGCAAAAACTGTTAAGGGAGCGTAGTTCTACTACGAAAGGGTTTCACCATGGCTTCAAAAATCGGTGGCGATAGCGATGAACCAATAGCGGACATTAACATTGTTCCGTTTGTTGATATTATTCTCGTGGTTTTGATTATCTTTATGATCACCACCCCGTTTATTGTAAAACCAAGCATCAATATTAATTTACCTAAAGCGGCTAGTGGCGAAGAGACTGTACCAAGTGAAATCACAGTTTCTATCACGTCTGATGGCACTTCTATGCTGAATGGCAAACCTGCTACTGACGAGCAGATTGCCGCTTTCGCGGCTGAAAGCATCGCTAAACGCGCCGACACTCAAGCCATCATCTCCGCAGATAAAGACGTGCCTCACGGCCGTGTTATTGGAATTTTAGATGTGATTAAGTCCTCAGGTATTACGAAGTTTGCTATTACCATTGATAAGAAATAGAAAAAGGGTACCGGCTTCCCGTTTGAATTTTTCGGACGGACAACCGACTTTCGGACACGTAACGCGCCTACTTACTAGCTCAACAACTTAGCCAGCTCTGCCACCAGCAAACCCTGCACTCGCTCACGCAATTCAGCCGGATCACCAGCATTACTACCAAGCTCTGTCTCTACCGAAGTCATCACTGAAGTACTAAACCCACATGGGTTGATACCAGTGAACGCCAACGGATCATGAGTCACATTGAGTGCTAAGCCGTGATAGCTGACCCACTTTTTAATAGCGATGCCGAGCGAAGCAATTTTATGCTCCCCCACCCACACACCTGTAAGTGACGGGCCATCTGCAACCTTCACCGTGCGAGCTTCAGCATCGAGACCAAATTCTTTGAGTGTCGTCACAAGAGCAGCTTCTAGAAGGCGCATGTAATCGTGTAAGTCACGAGCATCAATATTCTTCCGTGCCGCTGCCAGATTCAGAATCGGATAAATAACGATTTGATTGGGCCCGTGATAAGTCGCGCGACCACCACGAGAAGTTTCAACAGTCTCACCAGTCCAGCCGAATACATCTCCGGCTTGGGTCCCGCGACCTAAAGTGACCACCGGAGAATGTGTACAAACAATGAGAGTTTCGGGGCGTTGCCCGCTAAAGACTTCTTCTACGTACTGAAGTTGCCTCGAGGTGGCCTCTTGATAAGGCACCTCCCCCCAATTCTCAATGCGTAGCACGTGCACCTGCTGTAGTGCCGGCGGTCGCACGGGTGAGTGGCTTCTGAATAATATGAATAGCGTGACCAAGAGCTGCTTCTGCCGCCTCCATAACCGCTTCACCGAGTGTTGGGTGAGGGTGAATAGAAAGTGCGAGATCTTCAAGCGTTGCGCCCATTTCAATAGCAACAACCGCTTCGCTGATCAAATTTGAAACTTCTGGGCCCACCATGTGAACACCGAGAACACGATTTGTTTTGGCATCTGCGATAATTTTAATAAAGCCGTCAGTTTCCATAATAGAAACAGCGCGACCGTTGGCTCCGAATGGGAATTTACCGATTTTCAGATCAGTGAAACCATTTGTTTTGCACTCTTCTTCAAGCCAGCCCGCTGAAGCGATTTCTGGATCAGTAAATACAACGGCCGGAACGGTCTTCGCATCATAAGCACGGTTAGCGCCGCCAATAATTTCAGCGACCATAACGCCTTCGTGGCTCGCTTTGTGGGCGAGCATCGGCTGACCACAGATATCACCAATAGCGAAGATGTGAGCGACGTTTGTGCGACGTTGAGCATTCACTTTGATAAAACCTTTTTCATCAATGGCGATACCAACACCCTTAAGATTTAATTGATCACTGTTCGGGCGACGGCCCACCATCAAAAGGATTTTCTCAGTCTTGATAGTTTCCATTTTGCCGTTAAGGTCGTAAGAAATTTCGTACTCAGCGCCATTCTTTTTGTAAGATTTCGCTTTTGCACCGATTACAACTTTAACGCCGTTTTTCTTTAGTTTTCTCTCGACAACTTGAACGCAATCACGATCAGCAACACCGTTAAGTAATGCCGTACCCGCTTCAAGGACTGTCACTTGCGATCCAAGCTTAGATAAGTAACCACCGATTTCTAGGCCGATGTAACCGCCACCGATAACCACAGTTGTTTTTGGGAGTGTGCTCAGAGCTAACGCTCCAGTAGAAGAAAGAACATTTGTCTCATCAATTGCAAAACCCGGAATTTCAATGGGACGTGAGCCTGTTGCGATAATAAAATTCTTAGCTGTGACTAAGCTAGTGCCTTCTGCACCTTTTACTTCAAGCTGCGTTGTCGTTTTGAAATTCGCTTCACCGCGAATCACAGTGACGTTATTGCCTTTTAATAATTGAGCTACGCCGCCTGACATCTTGTCGCAAACCGATTGCTTCCAAGTCACAAGCTTCTTCATGTCGATTTTTACATCGCCTTTAATCTCAAGACCCATTTCTGGGGCATCATGCTCAATACGAGTTTTCAAGTGAGCCGCAGAGATCATGGCTTTTGAAGGAATACATCCGACGTTTAAGCAAACTCCGCCTAAGTATTCACGCTCGATGATACAAGTTGTTTTGCCCGTCTGAGCTGCACGAATGGCCGCCACATATCCACCAGGACCTGCTCCAATAACACAAACATCAAAATTAACAGCGCTCATTAAATCATCTCCAGCATCAACTGAGTTGGGTTTTCAATTCGCTTTAAGAAAGCTTTCAAGAAATTCGCAGCTACAGCGCCATCGATCAAACGGTGATCGCAAGTCGCTGTGAAATTCATCGTTTGTTTCGGCAAGAAAGTTTTGCCGTCCCAAACTGGTTTTGTTTCTAGTTTGTACATACCAATAATCGCCACTTCTGGGTGATTGATGATTGGAGTTGCGTACGCTCCACCCACGCTACCGATATTGGTAATCGTGATTGTTGCGCCCTTCATATCTTCTAAGCCAATTTTACCATCACGAGCTTTACCAGCGAGGTCATTGATCTCTTTTGAAATTTGCAAAATTGATTTTTGATCAACGTTCTTAATCACCGGCACCAACAATCCATTTGGAGTATCAGCCGCGAAGCCTACGTTGAAATATTTTTTGTAAACAATCTCTTGCGCGGCATCGTCTATTGAAGCGTTGAACATTGGGAATTCACGCATCGTCGAAACAAGCGCTTTCATAACGAACGGAAGGTAAGTCACCTTCACGCCATACTTCTCGCCCACTTCTTTGGCTTGTAAACGTGTTTGCACCAAATTATCAACCTGAGCTTCATCCATAATTGTGAAGTGAGGCACGATGTGTTTTGTCTGCTGCATCTGTTCTGCAATTTTACGACGGATACCACGAAGGGCTACACGCTCTTCGCCACCAGGCTGACCAGTGAATGACGGACGCGGAATATCCATTGCGGGCTTTTTAGCAGACGCTGGAGCAGTTGCTGAACCATTCGCAGCTGGAGCGTGTCCACCTGTGTAGGCGCCAGAACCTTTTGAATAATTTAAAACATCTTCGCGAGTCACGCGGCCAGCTAGACCAGTGCCCGAAAGAGTATTCACATCCACTTTCATTTCACGAGCCAAACGGCGCGTGCTTGGAGTCGCAAGAACATTGACATCAGCTGCTGGAGGATAAACATCCATACCGCCGCCATTAGCTGGAGCTGCTGACATTGCAGGAGCTTGTGCCGCCGGTGCAGATGCTGGAGCTTTTGCTGCAGTCGGAGCTGACGCTGAACCTGCTTTCGCAGGTTGCGGAGCTGGTGCTGCTGCAGCCGGAGCTGCTTTAGCGCCACCTTCTGCAGTTTCTAAAACGATCAGTGTCGACTCAATCGGCACCACATCGCCTTCTTTAGCTTTTAGTTCTTTTACTGTACCCGCAACTGGAGTTGGAACTTCTACCGTTGCTTTATCAGTCATAAGTTCAACAATCGCTTGGTCAGCTTTTACAACGTCACCTGGTTTCACGAGCCATTTTACGATCTCGCCTTCAGTTACGCCTTCACCAATATCTGGGAGTTTAATATCTTTTAACGCCATGTTGTCTCCGTAGTTGTTGATTCATTCTCAGGTGTGGCCGTTGGCTCTACAGCCAATGCAATCTCGTTTTTACGTTTGTTAATCATTCCAGTCATAAAGAATTCGCCAGCGCGATAGCTACTGCGAACAAGTGGTCCACTCGCCACATACAAGAAGCCCATATCTTCAGAAACTTTCTGCCAATGAGCAAATTTTTCTGGAGTCACATACTCCTCAACTTTTAATTTATATTTCGTTGGTTGCAGATACTGACCAAAAGTCACGACATCGCAATCAATAGCACGAAGATCTTTAAGTGTTTGCAGGATCTCATCATCTTGCTCGCCAAGACCTAGCATGATCGAAGTTTTTGTATAGCGAGTTGGATCATGTTTTTTTACGAATGCTAAAACATCCATCGATTGTTTGTAAGTCGCCCGCGGATCACGCACGCGTTTTTGCAAACGTTCAACAGTTTCAATGTTATGAGCAAACACATCAGGTTTTGCGTCCACGATTTTTGCTACGTACTCCATATTGCCTTTAAAATCTGGAGTCAGAACTTCAACAAGAAGATCTGGCTTATGATGTTTGATCGTCGAAACTGTACGAGCAAAGTGACCAGAGCCTTCATCTGGCAAATCATCACGGTCAACACTCGTAATAACTACGTAATCGAGACCCATTTGTGAAATAGCGAAACCCACTTTTTCTGGCTCATCGTTATCGATCTTGCCTTTCGGGTTACCAGTTTTTACAGAACAGAAACGGCAACCGCGGGTGCAAACTTCACCCATAAGCATAAATGTGGCAGTACCACCACCCCAGCACTCACCCATATTGGGGCAGCGGGCTTCTTCACAAACCGTTGCAAGATTGAGAGATTTCAACAGTTTTTTAATTTCGACATATTTTTCGCCACCAGGTGCGCGAACCTTGAGCCACTCGGGCTTTGAACGTACGGGAGTAGTTTGCATTTTTAGTCCTTTTCTTGCATTGTCAGTCTTACTCTGAAGGAGCCACGAAGTGAAGTTCAAAGATCCCGTTTTTGAGGGTAAATTTCTGAAGCGCTATAAACGTTTTTTCGCCGACGTTGAGCACAATGGCCAGGTGATTATCGCTCATGTAGCCAATACTGGCAGCATGCGTGGTCTGATTGAAAAAGAAGCCCCGTGTCTTATCACTTTTAACGACTCTCCAACACGCAAATTGAAATACACGCTGCAGGCGATCCAATCTCCAACGAGCTGGGTGGGCATTAACACTTCGCTCCCTAACGGATTGGTTTTAGAAGCTTTTAAAGCCGGTAAAATCAAACACTGGCTTCCTTACACCGACGCCAAACCTGAGCACAAAATCAACACCGAAACCCGTCTTGATCTTTACCTCACCGCTGAAAATCAAACTCCGCTTTACGTTGAAATTAAAAATGTCACTTTAGCTGAAGAAAAACTAGCGCTTTTCCCCGATTCGGTAACAGCCCGCGGCCTCAAACATCTTCATGAGTTGATTGAGCTAGTAGAAAAAGGCTCGAAAGCCGAAATGGTTTTCGTCGTTCAGCGCACAGACTGCTCGGTATTCCGTCCTGCTGTGGCGATTGATCCGAAATACGCTGAAGGTCTTAAAAAAGCGCGCGATGCTGGAGTGAAAATTTCTGCGTACCCAGTTGTTTTCGAAGGCGACGGCATTGCCCTCAACTGCGACAGCGAAATCCGTGTCGAGATTTAATCTAAGGCTCACCTAGACTTTGGAATTAGTTCAAAATAGTGACCAAGAAAATCCCTTTTTTGAACCTAGACCAGGCCCAAAACCTCTGTGGTTTCAACTAGTCATGGCATTGATGTTGCTAACTTTATATTTCAGTCGAAACTTTTTAGGAGAACTCATGTTCAAAACCATCATTATCGCATCGCTACTATCAATCACTGCAATGGCTGAAGAAGGACAAGTTCTGGGCTGTTACAGCGCCACGAACCCGCAAGACATTACCGTGACTCTTTTGAGCGAAGCCGATGGCCAACCGATCAAAAAAGAAACAGGCAACTGGGCGCAAATCATGATGGTCTCTGAAGGTTACAATAATGAATACCAAGCCGAAATCCCCGCCTCGGTTCGCATACTTGTAAAAAGCCAAACACTGAAAACTCTTTCAGTCGCAAGCAGTTTCGACAAGAAGGATAAAACAACGTACGGCATTGAGTGCGATGGCGGAAACGTCACTGTAAAATCAAAAGGTAACGGCGTTGTTGCTAATTCAAATTACTTAGCTTCTGAATCAACTGGCGGAGAAGGTTGCAATGGCCCCTCAACTCTAAAAATCAATAACGTTGAATTCAAAGAATCAGTTTGTGTAATTGAAGAGTAATCAAATTTCCGTCCGAAATCCGGACGGAAAAGGCTTGCAAAGCAGGCCGCTCATGCGGCCCACGCGGCACCTTTATAACTTGGCATTGAATTTTTTTGCATCGATCAAACGCGGCGCTGGCCATTGACGCTGAGTCAGCCGCAAAAGCTCTTCTATTTTCGCAAAATAGCCTTCGAGGGTCATATTCTTTTTTTCAGTTCTTCTATTTCGTTCCATGCACCAAAAATGTCCGCGTATTTTTTAATTTCCGTGTAATCGAGATTCGGCCGAAGCCTCATCAACGTAAGTATATCATTCTTATCTACGAATTCCCGTCTTTTATCACCTTTATACGCCTGAATCTTAAGCCCGATTAAATCTTCAGGACGAACAACTGGATATTGAAAATTCTCAAGCTTCACTGAGTTTTTAATCATTTCTTGCGAAAGAGGCCGATTTGCGAAAATTACATCAATCGAAGCCGAGCCCGTATACTGGACAAACTCTGCACTTTCATTGACGAGAGTTAAACTCAGACTCTTGGCGATTTCTTTAATTTTTTTCTGATATTGACCATCCACTAAAAAATCTACATCAAAAGTTGTTCTTTCGCTTCCATAAGAAAACATGGCAATACCGCCAATAATTGCAAACGGAACACTCTCTTTCTGAAGCTCTGATGCAAACGAATGTAACCCTTGAATTATAGACATGAAGAAATATTATCAGGATAAATTACTGTTGCACAAGTCTATTGCGGGATCACACCGCCCCAGTAATTCTTCGGCAACTCACAGTGCTCTTCAAAATAAGCTTTGCATTTATCTTGTGCCTCAAAGCGTACAAAAAATGAAGCTACTATTTTATCTACCTTCTTAAATCGATCTGGCACATAAAGAGTTTTCGGAGCAGGTCCATGCTCTTCATTTGGACTAATCCCTACCAACCTCACTGACTTCGCGCCTTTTACAATTTTTTGATACTCTAAAACTTCATCTCTGCACTGAGATGTGGTTAATGGTCTTCGATAAAAAAAATCCCATAAAATTTTACCGTCTAGCACTGAAAACCCAATGAAAGCAATATCTTCTGAAGCATCTCCGCTACAGCCAAACCAGAGCTGTTCAACGGGAGTTTCAATGTCCACAAAGTTGCTAGTTCGCTTGTGAATCACGACTACCGGTGAAGCAGATGCAGATTGTAATCTTAGGTTGCTTTGCTTTTGAGGCCAGCTAAAACAGCCAACTGACATAAAGCCCATACAAAAGATGACAAATATTATTTGCGCTGATCTTTCAATCGCTTGTGATAAGCTCTTAATTTTATCATTATTTCGTCTGCGTTTTTGTTCTTGCCTATTTGATGAAAAATACCCTTGTATTCTGCGCCGGCTTCTTCCCACGTGATCCTCCGCTCGAGCCGGCCCCTCATTACTTTTTTGATCTTTAGGTAATATAAAACTAGATTCAGTCGCTATTAGCGCTTTTATAAAATCCGGGGTCACAGGGTCTTCAGGTTTGAAAATTTCGTTCCAAAACTTGGTCCAACCAGCGATTAAGCGATCATATTTGTTACCATTCGGAAATCCTAAATCATCAGGTATCGGCATAACATTTGGATCGTTTAAAATCATATCGAAGTTCTGTTTTTCGATTTCCACCAGCTCTTCAGCTGTATAGACTTCTCTTCCGCCAGGATTGAGCCGACAGTGTCCCCCACGGGTAGTTTTGTATTCAGAGCCAGTATTACTGGCTGGTATGGTCAACGGATGCGTCACTACCCACGACTTACCAGCCGGACATAATCGCCAAGGATGATTTTTATTAGAACTGCTTTTTGATTCTTCTTTAGACGAAGGGCCTTCTTTTCCTTTACTGTCTTTCGGTTTTCTTTTGAAAATGCTGTCTAAGCCTTCTTTTAAAACACGGCTCAATATTGATTGTAAGGTTTTTTTTAAAATAGAAGGCATGAGGCATATTAAAATTATTGAATAGCTTCGGTCAAAATGAATATGGCTAAATAATATTTATATAAATCAAAAAAAAGCACGAGTTTTCACTCGTGCTTTTATCGGCTCATCGTCCGATCTCATGTCCGAAATCCGGACGGAAGCTGGCCGCTCATGCGGCCCCAAGTTGCTCTTAAGATTGTGGTTGCGCTAAAAGTGCGTCGATGATTTTTACGAATGCGTCTTCAGGATAGGCTCCAGGAAGAGTGGCACCGTTAATCAAGAACCCTGGCGTACCTTCGAAACCAAGTTTCATAGCTTCGTCCATGTCTTCTTTTAAGATCGCTTTAACTTTGGCGCCTTTACGATCTTTCTGAAGTTGTGCAACATCAGCACCTGAAGCTTTAGCAGCTTCTTTCAAGAAAGCTTCGCCTTTTTCCATCAACTGGCTTTGACCAGCAAATACAGCTGCGTGGAATTTGTAGCCAATGTCTTTGCTTTGAATCATTGCCGCCTCAGCATACTCAGCAGCCATTACGCTTGTCTTAGTACGGCCATCAAGAACTGGGAAGTTTTTGAATACGAAACGAACTTTGTCGCCATATTTCTGTTGAAGCTTCGCAACAGTTTCGTGAGCGTGAGCACAGTGACCACAGTTGTAGTCTGAATACTCGACGATAGTAATAGGAGCAGAAACATTACCGATAACGCGAGCGTCATCAATTTTTGCTTCTTTAGGTGATTTCGCTTCTTCAAGAACACGTTTTACTTCAGCCGCGATACGATCGCCTTGACCAGCTTCTTGAGCTTGGCGCTGCGCTTTTTGAACTGTTTCAAAAAACAATGCTGGGTTCTTCTCAATTGCAGCAAATACCACATCTGGGTTGGCTTCAATTGTCTTCTTAAGCTGAGATGCAGTTGGCGAGCAGCCAATAGCAGCGATCAAACCTAGACTCATTACACTGAGTAAGATTTTATTTTTCAATTTGTACTCCTCATGGTTGTTGATAATCTAAAATAATAGGTATCTTCGGTTAAATATACTGACACAACGAGGGGTCGCATGTCTAAAAGCTTTTATTCTTTACTACTTGTTCCAGTGCTTTTGTCGGCTTCAGCTTGGGCGGCTGAGTATAATTACGCTGAGCTGCAAACTAAAAACCTAGAGGAAATGACTTCTGTAGTCAGAAAGCAGCAGCAAAAAGTTAAGGGTTATATCAAAGATGATGATACTGACTCTGCTATTGCAGCCCTGAAATCTGCTGCCCGTTACGTTCTGGCTCGACCTGACAGAGACGAAAACATGGTCACGAAAGTCATCGCTCCCATTAAGACTCAATTAAAAGAATTAAATGCATTTGAAAAATCGATGGACGAACTTGTTCAACAGGCTATTGATGGAATTAAAGATGACAATGTAAAGCCAGTAGATCGTGCCACTTATTATTTTGTGCTTATGAATTTCATGGCAGAATTCAAGCCCGATATCGCTAACAACCCAAAAATTCGCCCTATTTTTCAAAAAATCAAAGATGCTAAAATCAAGCTGCACAAAAAAGTGAAGCAAGATTTAGAATATCGTGGAATGCAGAAAAACCTGCTTTCACCCTCTGAGGTGGCGACTAAGGTGCTTGAATCCGCGAAACAAGCAGCTCCGAAGACTGAACCCGACCAAGACGATCTTGAACCTGAATCTTAATCTGATTCAGGCCGTCTGAAAGCTGAATGTAATCAGAGCTCATGACTTTATCGCCAGTCTTAAACACAGTGGCTGAATAGCCATTTGATGTGTTGGTAATTTCTGTTTTGCTGATATCAAAATCGCCGCAAAGTTTTGCTCGTATTCTGAGCTGCAGTGATGTCACCTTGAGCGTTCGCTGCTCATTCTTATCCAGGCAATCCACATCAATTGTCGCCGCTCCAGTGCTCGCTACAGCGGCGACCGAGGCCGGTTGACGCTCTTGTCGAGGCAATATCGGTGCAGCTGTCTCTTCGACCAAAGTCGTGGCTACTGTCATCGCATTTGTTTCTTTATACGGGTTCGAACCGAGAACGCTCGCCACTACCGACAGACCAAAGATAGAAACTAAACCCACAGTTAGAGTGAGAATACCGAAATTGATTTTTTTAATCATCAAGAGGTCTTTAATTTCCATACATACCTGTCGGGATTTTGACGGTTGTATGTTAGAAACTTTGAAAGATTTAGCAGAATGGCTTGTATCAGAAAGGTACCTGCTTCCCGTTCGGAGAATCCGGACACGATCTATGTCCGGCTTCTCCGAACGGGAAGCAGGTACCTTCTAGTCGGCCCAACTTAAGCCGAGAATAAATTTATCTTCAGCTGGCGAGGTTGTGCCGGTAAGGCTGGTCGCCCACCCACGTCTTAAGGTTTTAACGCCACTCAGAGTGAGTCTTTCTTCGTCGGTTTCATAATCTGAAAGCACGCGAACTGTGTTCGACACTGGATAAGCTAACGAAACGCGAACGTCTGATGCATCGAAGTTCACTTTAGTTTCGATATTGTATGGGTTCTGAATTTTTAAATCGAAATCATTGCCTGAAACGCTATAGCGTAATTTATAACCGAAACGTTTATTCGAGCCACCCGAAATATTACTGATCGCCTCTTTCGTGTCGTAAACTTTTTCACCCGCAGAAGTCTTCTTTAAAGTTTTATCCGAATAGTATTCACCCAGCCTCTTAGTCATAAAACGCCCGAATCTCTCCTGGCGCTTTTGGTATTCTTCGTGAGTGATATATTGCCCATTACCAAGATCACGGTCGAAATATTGCGAAGGTATTGACTGAATCTGTTCACCTTGGGTGCGACCAAAACCTCTTTCATAACGGTCGCGAATATCGGTGTTCATTTTTTTAGTGAAAAACTCATCATTGAAGCTGGGCTCTGTCGACTCTAATTGCGGAACAATGACCACTTCCATAGAAAGCCGATAGCGTTCATCTTTTACTGATGAAAGATAACCTGGGTGACTCTCTAATTCGCCAGCTGAAACCTGAAAACCTAGAACTAAAATAAGCATAGCTAAACCAGCGCTTATATAACGCTGAATGGTTGTGTTAGCCTGAAGTGCTCCGAATAGAGGTCTCATACCCTATGGTATTGCAAAGCCAAGACCCAGGGCCATATCATAAGTGCTTGATTTAACTAATGTTTTACAGACATTGGCCCTCCAGATTTCGAGCTGATAAAAGTGCTGTTAGCTTCTTAACACCCCTCTCAGGGTTAGAATTTACCTCAGTCTTTTCAGGTATTTACGCACCATGCCGGACTTCTGTTGATACGCCTAAAATTGTCATTTAGAGTCTTCTTCATGCAGCAAGTCCTTAAACAGCACCATGACGTTCATCTCGCCAGAAAGATCTGGCATTTTCTGGGCGTAGTATTTGTGGCGGTCTGCTATCACAATCTTGAGCGTTCAGATTCTATTCAACTGCTTGTCATTTTCGGTACGATATTTATTACTTTCGATGTGGTTCGTCTGACGAATGACCGCGTGAACAAATTTGCTATTCGAGTGATGGGTCCTATCATGCGGGACAGCGAAAAGAACAAACTTGCTGGCACCACCTATTTGATCGTAGGCGTTTTCGTGATCGTTCTCTTTTTCGACCCACTTATTGTTAAACTTTCGTTATTGTTTTTAGCGCTAGCAGATCCGGTAGCGAGCTATTTCGGAATTCGTTATGGCCGTGATCGCCTTTTCGGTCGCAAAAGTCTTCAAGGGAGCATGGCCGCCTTCATCTGCTGCCTCCTCATTTCACTCGGTTATTTTTACTCGAAAAATTTAATGATGGATCGCTTGTTTATGGTCAGCATCTTAGCTGGCTTAGCCGGAGCGATCTCTGAAGCCGTGCCGGTCGGGCGTCTTGACGATAACCTATTGCTGCCGGTATTAAGTTCAACACTCCTATATGGGATTTATTATATATTCGGAGGCTTTCCAATTGCTTAACAACGATTCAAAACCAGACGGATTCAGAAAGAGGTTTTTCATGGCAGCCCCAAATACAAACGGTGTCCCAGGCAAACGCCGTCTTCGCGATCGCCTTCACGTCAATATTTACATTCTTCCGAATTTACTCACGACCATAAATATGTTCTTCGGCTTCTATGCGATCATTCACTCTATTCAAGGTGATTACCTGATGGCGTCATATGCTATCGTGGCTGCGGCCGTTTTTGATTTGCTCGATGGCCGCGTGGCTCGCTGGACAAAATCGACTTCGGAATTCGGCGCTGAATACGATTCACTTTGTGACTTAGTCAGCTTCGGTTTAGCACCGGGAGTTTTGTTATTCCTTTGGTCACTTCAACCTTTTGGTCGTATTGGCTGGCTGGCGAGTTTCTTCTATGTAGCTTGCGGAGCTTTACGTCTCGCGCGCTTTAACGTTCAGAAAAAAGTTCTGAGCAAAGGTTATTTTCAAGGCTTACCGATTCCGATGGCCGCTGGTATTGTGGCCAGCGCGGTTTTAGCCTTTACAGACCTTGAGTATGAACCCTCACACTCAATGCTTCTTCTCTCAATCACTTTCTTACTCGGCTTCGTAATGGTTTCGAGCTTTCCGTACCGCAGCTTTAAAGATATCGATCTTCGCCAAAGAATGCCGTTTCACTATTTAGTTCTTGGCGTAGCGGTTATTGCGATCATTGCCATTCGCCCCGAAGTTATGCTTTTCGTGACGTTTATGATATACGCTTTGCTCGGTGCCGTATTCGGAGTTTTACGTATTGGTAAACCTCCCCAACTCATAGATGCTGAAGCTCAGGCAGAAGAAGACCAAGCTGAAGCAGAAGAGACAGAAGACGGCTACTCAGAACACTAAGGAGCAAAGCCCATGTCTTTAAAAATCGGCGTTGTCGGTGCCACCGGAATGGTGGGCGAAGCGTTTATGCACGTTCTTTCTCGCAAAAATAATTTCAAAGAAGAAATTTCTGAAGTTCGCCCTTTTGCCAGCGATAAAAGTATCGGTGCAAAGGTGACTTGCATTGGTAAAGAATGGTCCGTGCAAGGCTTGAAACAAGGTTGCTTTAAAGGTCTCGATTTAGTTTTCTTCTCGAGCGGCGATGATATTTCGGCCGAATGGGCTCCACGTGCGGTAGATGAAGGTGCTTTCGCCGTTGATAACTCTGCTGCATTTCGTATGCATCCAGAACATCCGCTGATCGTACCTGAAGTGAATGGACATTTGATTCCACTTCGCTCAAAACCAGCGCTGATTGCGAATCCCAACTGCTCGACCATTCAACTTGTTGTGGCTTTGAAAGCTATGAAAGCCTTTGGCCTTTCAAATGTTCGTGTCGCCAGTTACCAATCTGTTTCTGGAGCCGGTAAAGCCGGTCGCGATGAGCTTATTACTCAGCTGAAATCTTTTATTCAAGAACTTGAAAGCGCACCGAACAAATCTGTGACCCTTTACGATGAGCTTTTAAATAAAGTGCCGGACAACTTACAAACTTTTTCTCACGCCATCGCGTTCAATACGATTCCGCAAATCGGCTCATTCGGCAAAGATGGTTTTAGCTCTGAAGAGACTAAAATCATGAAAGAAACTAAAAAAATTCTTGAAATGCCGAACCTAAAAGTGAGTGCTTTTACTGTTCGCGTGCCGAGCCTCAACTCTCATAGCGAAGCGGTATGGGTGACTTTCGATAAAGAAGTTTCTCGAGCAGAATTAGTAAAAGCCCTGAGGGACGGCGAAGGCCTTAAGTTCGATGACCAATCTTCACAGTCCAATTATCCAACCTCTCGTCTCTCTTCAGGAACCGACCCCGTCTACGTCGGTCGTCTCCACCAAGATCTTGAAGATCCGAAAACATGGCTCATGTGGGTTGTGGCTGACAATATTTTAAAGGGCGCCGCCCTCAACGGCCTGCAAATAGCGCAAAAGATTTTCAATTAGTGCCATTTTGGCTGTTTAGTTTTTAGACAGTCCTAGTGTGTTTACAGGGGTATTTTTCTCTCGAGTAATATGATCTATACTCCCTATCGCAATGAAAACAACATCACTCCTTCTCACCATCGTCATCGCAACTGCGAGTGTGTCTTCCGCTGAAACTCGCTACACCGGCTGGTTCGACGGAAATGGCAAACCCATTTCGAAGGAGGTGAACACTCCACTCAAAGGCCCTTTTATGAGGGTTACACCAGGTCACACGGTCGCAAGTTTACCCTCTCTACCCACAGCCACTCTACAAAGATTGGGTAGTTATTTAACTGGTCCCTTAGTGCAAGATGCGGCTGTCATCATGCCCGTTGCTAATGAGCGCTTTGCTAAATCTATTGAGAGTCTGCGTAAGAAAAACATCGTACAAAAAGCTAAGAATGCCGCCGCTGCTTTTGGTGTCGATCCGGCTGTTTTAATTGGCAACATTCTCGGCGAACTGACTTTCAATAATGATGTTCTTCGTATGGGCCAAGATTGGGCCGGTAAATTACTGCCTTCAAAAATGAATTATTCCGGAGCTCAGCGCTTGAGTTCTTTTCTTAGCGCCAAGCAATTTGAAATTTGCAAACCCCAACTCTCTGATTACTGGAGCTGGGTGTGCGTGAATCAGGTTTGGGCTGTCAGCCTAAGCAAAGCGAGAAAGCGTCCTGAGTATAATAATGTTCCAGACGATAAAATCATTCACTTAGAACCAAATGACGAAGTTCTTCATGGCGTTTTGCGCCCTTCAACCGGTGGTTCATACGGTTTAGCACAAATGAGTTTAGTCAGAGCTTTGATGGTGTCTAAAGATGTCTCTGACAAAACAAACCTAAAACAGGTGACGCTGCAAAATATGAGCGAAGTGATGGAGATGGTTCTCGATGATGAAGCCACTCTCTACATTCTTGCAGCCTCTACCGCACGAGCCATTGATGCTTATAAACGTTTTGCGAATATCGACATTTCAAACAATGTTGGCATCCAAGTTACGCTGTTCAATTTGGGATACGAAGTTGAGAAGGCGCTCGAGCTACAAAGAATCAATTTTATTCGCCGCCAAGCTCAGCAAAAACCGCTACCGCCAAAAGAAAACTACATGGGTTGGTTTATAACTGAAAAAGAAGCTGAGATCCGCCAGCTTTTAGCTGAATAAGCCGCCCAATTCTTTGACTTCAACAGCCTTGCATGGTTCGATTTATATATGGGAACCGCCGCACAAATTCTCAAAGTTTTTCTATTCGCTGCTTCCCTATTTTTAGGAGCGGGTTTTTTCGCGACTTCAGCCCACGCCCAAAACGCCCTTCGCATTGATTCTATTTCAGGCGTTTCAAATTATACGATTGATTCAGCCACTAACGGCGCTGCGATTTACGCAGGTATCGCTGGCACCTGCTCTTCAGCTTCAACAACCGATACATGCAATAGCTGCTTAGGTGGATTGACGGCTTGTAATGCAAAAAGAGTTCACCCGAACTTGGTTTTAAATATTACTTTTACAGTCACAGGCGAGCTCACTGGTGTCGCTCGCCTTCATTATTCATCATCAGCTAGCGCCACTGTAAGTAATGTGACTGGTGCGACAGCCTCGAGTGGAACAAATACAATCAGCAAAACGGTGAATCCTACTGTGACCATGTCTGTTTCTTGGGGCAGCCTTTGCACCAGCTTATCGACCGATGGTGGCTGCACCACTGTTGAAAAGCAGGGCAAGCTTTACATTTGTGTTTCTGCCGATGCGACTTGTGACTCTAATGAGCGTGTTGAAATTCCAACGTATCTTTATGCACCAGAATCAACAGATGTAGATCCTATTGACTGTAGTGGAACGGGACCCATTTCTGACAATGGCATTTGCGGCTTCACGGCTTTCCCCGGTGACGAAAAAATAACGGTGACTGATCTCGATTTGGGCGGAAGCTATCCGACGAACAATGATGTTCCAGTCACCAAAATGGTGGTTCTCTTCAGTGACGTGAATTTTGCCGATATCGATAACACCAACTACGTTGACGGCAACGTGGCTGAACTCGATGCCGATAGCAATGGCGATATTTCACCTGATACCGTTGAGGGCCTTACAAACGACGTTAAATATTTTTTTAGATCTGGCATGATCGATGCGGCTCAAAATCTTTACTTCATTACAAGCGACAACGAAATTACAACCAATGGAGGCGGAGGTTGTGGAGCAGAAGATGATGCCACTTGCAATTACATCGCCACGCCGTCAAAAGTTTACGGCCTGCTCACTGAAGATTTAAATTGCTTTATCACTACGGCCGCCTACGGCTCGAGCTTCGCGCCGAAAGTGATGGATTTCAGAGCCTTCAGAAATAAATTTTTAGTCCCAAGCGCATTAGGCCGTAAAATTATTTATTTCTACTATGACATCGGCCCGAAAGCGGCGCGCTGGCTCGATCAAAATGAATGGGCTAAACCTGCAGTGCGCTTAGGGCTTCTCCCCGCCTGGTTATTTGTTGAGACAGCGCAGTTCTTAGGCCTGACAGCAGCGGCAGTTTTCTTTGTTTCGTTTTTCATTCTCCTCTTCTGCGGCGTGAAAATTATTAAGCGGAGAATGACAATTTGAAATGCACATTCGCTTCCGTAATTTTCGGCACAGGTTTAGTTTTGTCTCTCGGTATTATTGAACTGACAGGTGAACTTGGCTTTCTGCCGAACGCTCAAGCTCAGCAAAAACCACAGCCCGCTCGCATTCAGCCACCTGACTTACTGACTGAACCAGCTGATGCTGTCGAAGCTGAAGCTCCGCCGTCAAATCAAGATGAAGAGCCCACAATGGCTCCTCCGTCAGCAGCGAAACAAGAAACCAATCTTGATCCGCTTGAACCTATCGAGTCTGATAAAGAGCCGGTACCGATCATTAAGAAAAACACTCAAGCCATAGATCGCCGAGCTCGCCCTGAGAGTCGATACATTGAACATCCCAATGCTAAAAAAGGTTTGATCAAAATTGATAAAGAAAAAGTTTATCATTATCGCGTGAAACCATCAGATCAAAAAGGCGCGGGCAGTTTTAAAGTTGCGGTTTATGAGCCGACCAATTTAGAAAACCCTGAAGACCCAAGTCTTCTTAATTACGATTCCATTTACGACGACAATGCCAGCCCACTTCTTCTTTATGAACACGAGTGGCAAATCTGGCAGAAGTTCGGCAAGTTTGGTTTAACAGCAACGGGCGGCTTTTTCTTCGCCGAAGGTCACGGCCAATTCGCTAACCCTGCAGCCACTGATCGTCCGAAAGAACAGTTTATGCTTTTTGTTTTTCCGGTTCATGTCGGAGGCATCCTTCGCCTGCAATTCACTGACGGACAAAGATTCGTTCCTTACGGCGGCGGCGGTATCGGCGGCATGGCTTTCGCTGAACGCCGTGATGATGATTTAAATCCATCTATAGGCGCACGACTTGGATTCTCACCCAACGCCACTGCTTACGGTGGTATTGCTTTGCAATTAGGTTCGGGCTCTCAATCATTTCTTGATCTCGATCGCGAGTACGGCATCAATAAAATGTGGCTGACCGCCGAATACCGCACTTACATTCATATCGGCGGCGATTATGATTTCAGTGGCGACGCCATCAACGGCGGCTTCACCGCTGAGTTCTAGTAAAATCCACTCGCTCATCAGAATCCCCCTAGCCAGAAGCTTGAAAGGCAGCTACAAAGCCGCTTGAGGTTCGTGGTACTTTGAAAAAATATAAATTCTTAATTTCTTATGATGGGACTGACTTTGAGGGCTGGCAACGCCAGCTCGAAGGCAAACCCACAGTTCAAGGAGCTATTGAGCGAGCCATTGCCCAGATCTGCAGTGAACCTATCAAGGTCATTGGCTCAGGGCGCACTGACAGCGGCGTTCATGCTGAAGGGCAAGTTTTTCACTTTAAAACCGACAAAGAACTCAATCGCAACTTTATTAAGAGCATGAACTCGATTCTCCCCCACTCAATTTCTGTATTAAATGGTTGGGAGGCTCCCGATGAGTTTCACGCTCAAATTTCTGCTATTTCTAAAACTTACCGCTATTTAATTCATAATAGCCAGGTGCCCAATGCCCTCAGACGTCGCTACACAACATGGCAGCGTCGCGAGCTAAATATCGATAATCTCAATGCTATTTGCGAACCTCTCATCGGCACCCATGACTTTAAAAGCTTCCAAACGGCAGGCACCGGGGTGAAGACAAGCATTCGCACCATCACCGAAGCTCACTGGAAACTGATCGGCCCTGAGCTCATAGAGTTCAGAGTGACAGGCACAGGCTTTTTAAAACAAATGATACGAAATATCGTCGGAACAGCCATACATCTGCACCAAATCGGCCAGGGCCCTAAAGAAATGTCTGCTATTCTCAATGAGTTAGACCGTCAGGCCGCTAAAGCGACTGCACCTCCCACCGGGCTTTATTTACATCGAGTTGAATATCCAAGTGACCTTGACAATAAGTGCCGCGAACTTTAGATTGTCGCCCTTCGACATTCGAGAGGAATACCTATGAAAACATGGAATGCTAAAGATTCTGAAGTACAACGCCAGTGGTGGTTAGTTGATGCTGACGGACAAACTCTAGGCCGCTTGGCTACACGTATTGCAACAATTCTTCGCGGCAAAGATAAAGCAGTCTTTACTCCCCACGTAGATACTGGCGATTTCGTAGTTGTGATTAACAGCAAAAAAATCAAATTAACGGGTAACAAGTTGCTCGACAAAAAATACTACACGCACTCACGTTATTTCGGTTCACTAAAAACTTTCACAGCTCAACAGAAGCTTGAAAGCGATTCTGGATTCTTAATCACTGAAGCTGTGAAAGGTATGCTCCCGCAAAATAAACTTTCTAGACAACTTCTTAAGAAGCTCAAAGTTTACGAAGCTGGCGAACATCCACACGCAACACAAAAACCACAAACTTTAACTATCAAGAAAACGGCAGGTAAAAAATAATGGCTAAAACAACAAAAGCACCTAAAGAGCCAAAAGTTCAGGGCGTTGTTTATTACGCAACTGGCAGACGCAAAACTAGCTCGGCTCGTATTTTCTTGAAGCCAGGTAGCGGTAAGTTTGTAGTTAATGACGTTGATCTTGCTAAGTTCGCACAAAGCGACGTTCAACGTGTTTTGGCAGCTTCACCATTTGCAACAACTGAAACAGTTGGCAAATACGATGTTGAAGCTAAAGTTGTTGGCGGTGGTTACAGCTCACAAATCGGCGCGATTCGCCACGGTGTTGCTCGTGCCCTTTCAACTGTTGATGACAGCAAACTTCGCCCAGTATTAAAAGCTGCAGGAATGTTAACACGTGATGACCGTATGGTTGAACGTAAAAAATACGGCCGCCATAAAGCTCGTAAACGTCCTCAGTTCTCTAAACGTTAATATCGAAATTCATACGGCCGAGAGATTGGCCGCCTGAAAAAAGAAAAAGCCAGCCGTGAAGCTGGCTTTTTTATTTTGGGTGTCTTCAAGTCGTCACAATTAGAAACTGATCTTCTTTGCAAGTTCAATAACTTTGGCTCCTGCACGCGTGGCGAGAATTTCGCGGCGGTAAGCGAGATACATCTTATCTTCAATTGCAGGAAAGCTTGAGTTATAGACTTCGAGGTCGTCGGCTCCGCCAGCTCGGGCGATACGCTCAGGTAATGCACCCACTCCGAGACCTTCAATAGTTATAGCTCTGATCACTTCTAGGCTCGCACTATTTACTTGGGCCCAGCCATCAAACTTGCCCTTCATCTTTTTCATAATGAGTTCGGTTTGATTGATATTCACATTATAGAAAAGACGTTGCGGAGGATTCTTCAACCCCTTCTTTTTCCAGAAAGTGAATTGATCATTACAGATTTTATATAGAATCAAATCCGGGTGATGATATGGGTTAATAACAAAAGCAAAATCCACTTCGTAGGCGATGAGCTTCTCGGTGATCTTGGCTGATGAATTGTGCACAAGCTCAAACTCAAGTTTGGGAGCGTGCTGCTCGACGCCTTTTAAAAAAGGCGGAAACGCATAACCAGCTACGGCCGGATGCGCTCCACAACGAAAGCGGCCCTGCACTTCGTCTTTGTGCTTAAGAATATCATTGTTCAAAGTCTGCCAGTCTTCGAGTAAGCGCTTGGTAGAGCGATAGAGAATCTGTCCCTCTTCTGTCGGTAGCAAGCCTGACTTCGTTCGAATAAAAAGCTTCGTCTTCAGTTTCGCCTCAAGCTTCGCCAGCGACTGAGAAAGCGTCGGCTGTGTCACTCTCAGGCGGACTGCCGCCCGTGACATGTGCTGAGTCGTATACAATTCAATAAAGTTTTGGAGCTCTAACTCTGTAATCATAGTTTTTTACCTATCATAAATTACTAGTATAACAATTTTACTAATAATACTACCCGTCTTATAAAGATTTTAGTTTTAACCAATCACTTCGGGGGAAGTATGAAAAACAATCTCATCACTAAGATCATCGCAAAAAAGAAAACTTGCGGAACTTTAAAAGCAAAGTGCTGCTTGGTATTCAAATACTAAAGGGGCCAGGACACTCCGATCGAAGTCGAGCAATTCCTCGACTTCGATCGGAGCACCTCAAGAGGTCGTCAGAGATGTTATTAAAAATAATCATGCTGAATATATCTCTTAGGCAAACCCAATCAAAAACTTTAAAAATTAAACCGACTTATTAAAGGACACATATATGCAAACTACACTTAACGAGCTTTTAGCCTTCAGACACGACGGAGTGATCAATCGCTATAAGAGAGATTTCCCTGCGGATGCCGCAAGAGCTGAAGATCTCTTTACTGATTTGATGACTTTCTTCTGGGCTTCTAAAAAACATGAGCTCGAGCGCCTAAGCAATCCTGATATCGAAAACCTCGATTTTACATTTATCATGGATGAAGAAATGCTCGAGATCGATAAGATGTGGCACATCTTTTTACTCTATACAAAAGACTACATGGATTTCTGCGAGAAGTATTTTGGTGAATTTTTACATCACTTGCCGGATGTAGTGCCGAATAGAAAAATCACTCCATTCGATGTTGAAATGAATTTACAGAAATTCCTCTCTTATGTGTTTGATAATTTAGGGGAAGATTTTGTGCGTCGTTGGTTTCGACTCTCCTCGCAGGAAGCTGAAGCCGTTTAAACGCCTATAGCCCAAAGCAGTGTCTAGAAATTAGACACTGCTGTTTTGTTTACAGACTATCTTTAAAACCGCACTTTCTCATTTATAATTGAGCCTTCAAGCAATAAAAGAGGTTATCAGTGCGCCTACTATTACTCGTTACCACTCTTATGTGGAGCTTTGTTTCTTTAGCTCAAAATCCTACTGAAGCATCAGATTTCAAAAAGATCTTCTTTGATAATGGAAACTTTCCTCTAGCTACGACAACTGACGTTCCGTCAACGTTAAGAGACTACTTTGTCGATTCAGTTTTCACTGAGCTCTCAATGGCTAAACCTAAAGTTGAGTGCAAAACCATTAAAGACGTTAAAACTTGCGATATTATGTGGCTCTCAGCGAAATATGTTTACGTATCAGGCGAAAAACCAAAAGACATTTGGAGACAAGAAGACGATTGCGTCAATGCAGTTAAAGTCCAAATGAAAAACGATAAAGTTTTTGCGGCTGAAGTGACAATGGAAATGTGCGGCTGGTAGTCGCGGAGGCTTATCAAAATGACAAGAAATAAATTTTTTCTAATCAGCTCAAGTGTAGCCGTTTCATTGGCTTTACTTTTTAACTCATCTGGTGAAGCCTCTGGGCCTGCTATCAAATTACCACCTGCAAAATGCCAAAAAGATTTTAACTCTTTCGAGGCTTGGCGTGAAGATTTTCGTGTTGAGGCGATGAGGTCAGGTGTCTCGACGGTCACTTGGAATGCAGCTCTTCCCTCTCTAGTTGTAGATACAGAAGTTTTAAGTCGCGACAATTCGCAAGGTGCTTTCTATACAAGCTTTCTGAAGTTTTCTATTCCGCGCGCACATCCTCGAATCCCGCGCGCACGAAATCTATTAAAATCTCATGGGGCGCTTTTCAAAAAAGTCGAAGCGACTTATGGCATTCCTGGTGAAATTCTTTTATCACTTTGGGGATTAGAAACAGATTTTGCTGTTTCAACAATTCCAGGCGCTACACAATTCCCAATTCTAAGTTCAATGACAACTCTCGCTTATGATTGCCGCCGTCCTGAAATTTTCAGAGACAATTTAAAGAGTGCATTGAAGTTAATTGAAAATAAAACCGTAGATATTGAGAACATGACAGGTCAGTGGGCGGGAGAAATGAGTGGTCTGCAACTCACTCCGAGCAACTATTTAAACTTCGGCGTGGATTTCGATAAAGACGGTCGCATTGATATCGTGAATAGCGTACCTGATCTTATGGCTTCAGCCGCTAGCATGCTCAAGAGTTATGGTTGGGTGGCTAAGCAACCTTATATAATTGAAGTAAAAGTGCCTGAGAAAATGGACTGGCAGTATGCAGATCTCACTCTCGAGAAAATGCACCCTCTCGCAAATTGGACGAAGCAGGGCGTAACGTTAGCTGATGGATCTGCTCTTCCAGCCGGATTACCCAATGCTTCGTTGATGTTACCTATGGGTCACCTAGGTCCAGCGTTTTTAGCCTTCCCAAATTTTAAAACTCTCTTGCAGTGGAATGCCTCACTCAACAATGCACTCACAGCTTCATATTTGGCTTATAGAACAGCTAACGTGAACGCTCCACCAATGAGTTCGGGCAACGGCACACCAGAGATTTTAACAGCAGCTATGCTTAAGAACCTCCAAACTCTTCTTGCGAAACGTGGCTACAACATGGGTAAGATCGATGGCTTCTTAGGCACGGCCACTCGAGCCGCAACTAAAGATATGCAAATGAAGCTGGGTTTACCGGCCGATGGCTACCCGACAACTGAACTACTTAATAAACTATAAATTATTAAGCGCATGAGTTACTTTTTATTTAACTACTCGATAGATTTCGGCTTGTTCAGATAGAAAAGCTTCAGCCCCAGAACCTTGTAAAAGCGCAATCGTCGAGAGAGCACCAGCCTCAGTGCAGTTGCTCGCCACTACAGTTACTGAACGCGGAGCCCCTTCAACTGGATAGCCTGTTTTCGGGTTCAAGATATGGGATAAACGCCGACCCTCATGAAGAAGAAATTTATTTTTATCACCACTAGTCGCGACCGCTCCACTGTAAAGAATTAGATCTTCTTGGGCGTCTTCGACTTTGATCTTCCAAGGATCACCATTTTTTTTGGGACCTGTAACCGCAATATCTCCGCCCAAATTGACGAGAGTGACCACCCCCCGTCCTACTTCGTGGGCTATACTAGCACATGAATCGACAGCATACTCTTTACCAATACCACCGAAATCGATTTCTGCGCCGACGGGAATCGATAGACGATCACCTTCGACTTGAATTTTCTGATATCCGATATAAGGCAGAAGCTTTTCAACAGCCTCACGGCTTGGGATATTCGAGGATCCATCGAAAATCCAAGCCCGACGTAAAATTCCTGAAGTAATATCAAAAAGCCCTGAGCTGGCATAAAAAAGTGAATCGGCAAACTTAAGAAGCTTACGCGTCTCTTTATCTAGAGAAACCTTCTTACCGTTTGAATTATTAATCTTATAAACAATATTGTCAGTTCGGTAGCGACTGAATTTGGACTCGAGTCTCTTCGCCTCATTGTAAACAGCTTTGAAAATATTTAGAGATTGATCTTTATCACTCGTCTCGATCAAAACTTCGCAGAGCCCACCCATGCAATAAAATGAATGTGCCTTAAATTCACCGTAGTCTAAATAGCGATAGCTTTCATCGAACATCTAGAACGAGTAATTAACCTGAACCGCGAAGGCTGTCACGTCCGGGAAGAGATCTTGCCCCACTTGCGTACCCACAGCTTCACTCGGGCTTGAATCCCCTGTTTGCTGGTAATATTGAAGAAGTAGACTGAGATCTCGCTCATTCTTAAGCTTACGAATAAATTTAACTGCAGGTGCAAGAGTCGTCATTTCCCCTAAACGGTTATCAGCCGTTGCATATCGCGGCAGCGCTTCATTATCTGCAATGGCGAAGTCATAAAAATCCACTGCGGATTGCATATAATATCTAAAGCTGGGCTCAAGACGCCATTTTGCAGATATGGGAAAGTTATAACCCACTTGAACCGTATGTGATTTTAAATCCCAATCATCTGTTGTGTATCGATAGGAGCTGGTTAGCACTCCAGACGAGATATAATTCTTTGATGCCACGTAAACACTTTGCTTGAGTCGTGAATCGGGACGCTTTTCATAAATATAAGACTGCGGATCACCTAACGTAGCACCTGCTGTGCTGTCATAAATCGTAACGACTTTATAGGGATCGGTCATATAACCATCAGATTGCCCGAACGAAAGATTAGTTAATAGAATCCAAGTTCGAGACATCACCTGTGAAAAACCCGCCAGCAAATCTAAAGTATTTTTAGTTTCAGTGCTGCCATTTTTTGGTTGGGCCGCAGGTGGTGCTACCATCGTTGCGAGCCCAATAGGTGTACCACCCACCGGTTTAATTTGGTCATTCGTATAAGACAGACCTAAAGAGTACGATCTATTTTTATCTTCTGTTTCACGCGTAAAAGACGTATTCACACCAGCAGAAAAATAATCGTATTCGTTAGACACATTGAGGCCCACAGACATTTTCAATAATCGAGAAAGTGGCTGTGACCAGCTTGTCGCAATATTCACCCGAGTGTCTTTAAATGAATCATCAAGCGGGGGCTTATTGGGCTGAACCGTATAAGTATCTTTACCCGAGGGACCCGTAAAAGTTTGTGGCTGATTGCTTTTCAAAGCACCATTGGGAGATGCGCCGGTTAAGCTGTCGAGAACCAATTTAGTCGTCCAGACTCGATCCCCATCAAATGCGGCAGATAAAGTGGCCGCAGGTTCTATAGCCTGAACTCGTCCATCAGATTCACTATAATAAAGCATTCCAAATTCGCCGGACCATTTCGCCCAGCTTTTTACGTTCGCTATTTTCTCCGTGAAAAAACCTTGGCCTTCAATGGAAGGGGCCTGGCTTTCAGTTTGAGCGTGCGCCGTCGAGGTGGCACACACAAGTGCTAATGAAGCCTGCGCGATGAACTGACCGATACGACGTGGCTTCTTTTCGCTCAGTTGCATCCGCAACCTCCTGCCGAAAAGCTGCGACCGCCACTGGCGCCTTCCTTACTGAAAAAAGTATGGTCTTCGAAACCATCCTGCAAAACTGTAACTCCGAATTGCATTTCTTTTTTTGCCAAAAGATCTCGGTCCCATGGCTTCACGCCGCGGTTCGCACAGCCAGATATAAATAAGAGTGAGACGAAAAATAAGATTTTCATTTTGCGCTTCCCATAAGAATCTCGAGATTTTTCATATGCTTTACAGCCAGCTCTTTTGAAAATCCAATTTCAGAAGAGTGAACGGTTCCATCTTTATTAAGAAGAACCGAATACGGCATTCCGGCAACGTTGTACTTTTTTGCCATATCCGCGTCGGCATCATAGAAAATCTCAAACTTTGCAGGATAAGACTTTAAAAATTCAGCCGCCGCAGTTTTATCTTTATCCAGATTCACGCCAATAATTTTAAGTTTCGGATATTTTTTCTGAAGATCATTCAGCCAAGGAAAAGACTCTTTGCATGGAATGCACCAAGAGGCCCAAAAATCTAAATAAACCACCTGGCCTTTATATTTCGAGACATCAAGTTCGGCGGCTGATGAAATTTGTAGAATAAATAAAACAGATAAAAATAAGATAAATCGTTGAGTCATAATTCAACTATGTTGAGCTTCTTTTTTTAACTTGGGAAGTGCTCGACTCTATTCGTCGAGAATATAGTTGATCGGATCAACTGGAATATCGTTTACACGCACTTCGTAGTGGCAGTGAGGGCCTGACGAGCGGCCCGTTGAGCCTACGGCTGCGATAACATCACGGCGGCTAACTTTTTGGCCCAGCTGAACATAAATCTGAGAGTTGTGGGCATAACGAGTGCGAACGCCATAACCGTGATCGACAGCAACGATTTTACCGTAACCGCCTTCGTAACCCACGTAAGAAACAACACCATCTGCTGTTGCAACAACTGGAGTGCCTGGCGCGGCAGCGAAATCACGACCATAATGCATTTCTGGTTTACCAGTGAACGGATCGATACGGTAACCGAAGTGTGAAGTCATCCAACCACGTGCCGGTTTGATTGATGGCGTTTGATTCAAAATACTCTGACGTTCTGCCAAGAGCTCTTGAAGTTTAATTACACCTTGCTCACGAAGACCGGCTTCGCTCACTGATTTATCTATGCGAATAGAAAGAGTAGCGTAGTTACGACCACTGATAGCGGCCAGTTCACCACGAGCTTGATCAAGTGGAGCGCGCTCTTGAAATACAGAATCACCTTTTAAAATCTCAGTTGAACTTGGATCACGCTCGTTCGCTGGTGTGCGCTCGAAAGCCTGCGTACTCTCTTCAATCTGCGGCATCGGGCCGATTGAAAGAGTGAGGGCCCGATCTTCATCTTCAATATTAGTGATCAAACGAATCTTAGTTGTGAGGTTCTTGATGCGCTCAAGGCTCCCTTCAAGAGAGCTGAGTTTACTTTCAACAACTTGAAACTGACGAGTGAGCTGGGCATTTTCAGAGCGAAGACGTTTGTTCTCACCTTCGCGAAGCAACAACCCTACGTAATCCACACTTCCGGCAGCTAAAAGCACAGCCGCAATAACTCCGCCGACGAGCATCATTTTTAGCCATGAAGCTGAAATCGTCACAGAGCGAGTGTTGCCCTTGCGATTGCTCGTTATTAGGAATGTGAACGTCTTGTTATCCATTTTCAGTACCCTAATATGTAAGACACAACATATGGTGTCATCATAAAAAAACTCATTAAAATAATTCTCTGCGTCATGCTATTTTTTCGTCAGAAAAACGATCACAGATATATTGTCATCCCCGCCTGCTTTTTTGGCCTCAACTATGCCCTGGGCCACGACTTCAGAGGGATCATATTTCTTAATAATTTCAGATATTTTATCATTGGTTATAAGGCCTGAAAGACCATCTGAGCAGAGCAAGTAAATCTCACCAGGGTTTACTTCTCTTTCAACGATATCTACGTCGACCATATCTTCAAATCCAACGCTACGCGTAATAACGTTGCGACCTATCATTGCTTCAGGTTGATTGGGGTCAAGTACGCCAGCGCGAATTTGCTCATTGATCAGGGAGTGATCGTCAGTGATCTGCCATAAATTTCCGTCGCGGTACAAGTAGGCCCGAGAATCCCCAACGTTACCCACATACAAACGTCCAGCATAAACGAAAGCCGCGACCATGGTCGTGCCCATTCCCATGAGTTCTGGGTTCTCACGGGTCGACTTATGAAAAATTCTTCGCGTCGCTTCTCTGTAACCTTTTCTTAACAAATCTTTGGGATTAATTTTTGCGCCTGATAAGAATTCAGTTTCGAAGACTTCTTGCATAGCTTCTATAGCTAGTGCTGAAGCGACTTCACCGCCTCTATGCCCTCCCATTCCGTCTGCGACGATAAAGAGAGAATGCTTTTTGTCGACGAGAATCGAGTCCTGATTGTTGTCTCGTTTTAAGCCAACATCAGTCTGTCCCCAAACATCAAATTCCATTCAAATAGCTTATTCTAAAATTGGACTAATATTAACTTAAAAAAGAAATTCATAACGCCGAAATGTATTTGAGGCGCTTGTGAACAATGAATTTAAAAACAAATTGAAGAGATATTTTAAAGATCGCATAGCGATTTTCGTAGTTATCTCGCTCTTTGTACACGCTACAGTCCTCACTGTGGTTCAGTTTGCCAAGCCACCACAGGCTATTCACACTCCTGAAACGGTTGAAATTGAATATAGAACAGACTCGACGAAAGCCCTAAAGCAAATCGTTGAGCAAGATGAAAAACGCCTCAACGAAGACGAGCCAGATAAAGAGGCGTACCTCAGCCGGCATACACAACGTGTAGTGAAAGAGACTCGTGCGGCGAATCACGGTGACTTTAAAAATCGCAGTGGCGAAGGAATCGCGAAAAGCAATCCGACTCCGAAGACAGAACAGGCAGAAATTCCAAAAGAGCAACAGCAAAAACAACGTAGCAAAGTTTCTTCAGCTGGCGGCCTCCCCACTTTGGGAGATTTAAAGCCGACGTTTAAGCCTTCGTATCAGCGGCAGTTCGATGATATTCCGAAGGGCAAAGGCGGCGAAACGAGCGCCACCAATGATCACTTAGAAAAAACTCATGTGGGCATTGAGACCATGCTGAACTCACGTGAATTTGTTTATTACACTTATTATCAGCGTATTCGCTCACAGCTTCGTCAGTATTGGGAGCCGAGCATCCGCGAGCGCGTGAAGAAAATCTTCGCGCAAGGCCGAACCATTGCGTCGACAAAAGATCACATTACACAAGTGGTGATTGTTCTCGATAAAGCGGGTTCATTACTTAAAGTTCAAGTTGTGAATGAAAGTGGAGTGAGCGACCTAGATGAAGCAGCTGTAGATGCATTTCGCGCCGCCGAACCGTTTCCGAATCCCCCGAAGGGTATGGTTGAAGCCGACGGCACAATTAAAATTCGCTGGGATTTTATCCTAGAAGCGTAAAAGCAGCTTAAAAGCCACATGACGTTTACCGTCAAAACAAGCTCTCTGGGCACTGCCAAAATCGAAGCAACTCTTTTATACTGCGAGATCGACCTAAAGTCGCTCTTCGAAGGAGATACTTGTGAAAAACAAAACCACGCCAAAACAATCTTATGATCGTGGCACAATCGAAAATATTATTAAGCGCGCTCACTATTTAGCGAACCAAATGATTTACATGGCCAACAATCGCCCCGATAAAGAAAAAGGCGATCCGAAAGTGGGCGGTCACTCTTCAGGTAGTACAAGCTGCATTCATATTCTTGGCGCTCTTCACCTAGTTGTTAAATCGGCGTTCGATCATATCGCCAATAAACCGCACGCCAGCCCAGCCGATCACTCTTTCAATTTCTTGCTCGATTTATTTTTGAAACCAGATCTCACTCGTATGTCATTAGAAGAAGGCCAAACAGCCATGCGCGGTCTACGCGCCTTCTCACAAAATGGCGAACCGGTATTTCAATCTTATCACTCAGCCTTCGACCCTGATCACCACAACTTCTATCCATCAGGAACAGTTGGTATCCCGGCGGTGAACGCAGGCTACATGGCTCTCGCTTACCGCTATGCTCGTAAGCATGGCTATGAAGTTCCTGAGCACGCTCACTTCTGGTGTATTCTTGGTGACTCAGAATTCCGCGAAGGTTCGCTCTTCGAAGCGATTCCAGATTTTGCTGAACGCGAACTTGGTAACCTCACTTGGATCGTCGATTACAATCGCCAGAGTTTAGATGGTCACCGCTTATCAAATCATAGAATTTATGGCGGCACTGATGGTCAGCGTATTCACGACACAATGAAAGCCAATGGCTGGGAAGTTTTCGAAGCGAAGCACGGTCGCAAACGTTTAGAGCTCTTTGCTCGTCCGGGCGGCGATAAATTCCAGAAATGGTTTGAAGACGAACTCGATGATTATGAACTTCAAGCGATCTTGAATGTGAAAGATCCGAAAAAAGTTCGTGATCATATTTTAAAAACTCATGGAGCCGAACTTAAAGGCGCTGAGAAGTGGCTTAAAGATCTCACTGACATTGAACTCTATGAAATGCTTCGCGACTTCGGTGGTCACGATGTTGATTTGATGGTCGAAATTTTGAACAAGAGCAAAGAGAACCCGGATCGTCCAAGCTTAATCATTGCACACACAATGAAAGGCTGGGGCCTTGAGATGGCCGCAGTGGCCGGCAATCACTCGATGCTACCAGAAGATGATGAGATGGTCCGCCTTCGCGATAAACAACATATTTCAGCTGAAGCTCTTTTTGAAAGATTCCCTGCGAATACAAAAGAAGGCGAATACTGCTTGAAGCGTGGTAACCTCGCTTTAGAAGAAATCAAAGCTCAAAACGCTCTTAAAGAAAAAAACAAAGCGAAATTCTTAAACGACATTGAGAAGTCTGGTGAAATCCCTGATACTCTCGATATTAATACGAAGATGGCCAATTACCCTCACACGCAGTGGATGCTCGGTCAGCTCACTTCTAAGATGACTCGTATTGCGAACACTTCTGTTGATGCTTCTGCGACAGCCAAAGCCGACACAAAACAAAAAGGTCTCACAGAATTTGAAAAAACTTGGAAGCTTTCTTCTGAGCTTATGATTTCAATGGCTCCTGACGTAGGAACAAGTACAAATCTCAACCCATCAATGGATGGTAAGATTTTTAGCGCCGATTGGACCCCAGATGTCGAAGCCGAGCTTGATGTACGTGACGATAAAGCTGTGGATTTGGTTCCGGGCCAAGAGGTGACAGATCGTTTCTTGCGTTTTGAAATCGCTGAAGGAAATGCGATGTCTTGCGTAGGTTCATTCGGTCGCATGCGCGATACTTTAGGCATTCCGATTCTTCCACTTATGACAGTTTATGATTTCTTTATTAAACGCGCCCATGATCAGTACTTCTATAATCTTTACTGGAAATCGAGCTTCATTCTTGTTGGTACACCATCAGGTGTGACGCTTTCACCAGAAGGTGCACAGCACGGCTGGAAATCTGACTTTCAAATTCCGAACCAAATCACTTGGGAGCCATTCTTTATTCAAGAACTGGATTGGATCTACTGTGATGCTGTTAAACGCCACATGCTTCACCAAAATGAAGGACGCTCAGGCGTTCTCATTCGCGGTGTGACTCGTGGTGCGGATCAAAAAGATTTACTCAAGAACCTTCGCACTCAACGTCGCTTTAAAACTCAAGATGCATTACTTCATCCGGCAGGTGCACCAGTACCCGCAGCACCTGAGGCTGTTGATGAATCAACAATTGAGCCAATGGCTGATGCCGAAATTATGGCTCAACTTCGTAATGATGTTTTAAGTGGAGCTTACTATCTCATCGATTATCGCGGATACGCAGGTTATGAACCCGGCGATAACGTTGTGCAAATTTTCGCAATGGGCAGTCTTGGAACAGAAGCCATCAAAGCTTCTCAAGAACTTCTCAAAAAAGGAATTTATGCCAACGTAATTATGGTCACGAGTTCAGATCTTTTAGTGGGTCAGCAAGGTCACGAAAATGACTACCAATATTTACGCCAGGGTTTACAAGTGAACTCGACTCTCTTTTTGCAACCGACTCTAAATGGTCACTTGCAGACTCCAGAAGTGGCAACACTCTCAGGTCGTCGCGTGCCTATCGTAAGCGTGCATGATGGTGAGCCAGGGTTACTGGATAATATTGGTTCAATCGTTGGTGTTCGTCATGAGTCTTTAGCTGTTCGCAAACACTCGAAATGCGGTCGTCCCCATGATATTTACAAATATCATCACATTGATGCTCCTTCGATTGTTGAAGCTTGTGGTAAAGTTCTGAGCGAAACGGCTCTTGAGACGGTTCAAGTGGGAACGCAAACTCTTGCACAAGTTCAAGGTCAAGAGACTCCACGCACTGACTGGCGCTCACTTTGGTCATCTAGCGGTGGTCATGACGACGGCTCTCATGGTGGAGACACTCACTAATGAAGTTTCGGGCTCTGTTCGCCTTAGTCTCGCTTTTGGTTCTGCCGCAAGCAAGTCTTGCAGGCGCCGGGCTCCCGACCTGTGTAAACGATCAAGCGACTCTTCAAACTATCATTCGCATTCAAAAAGCGAATAAAAATAATAATGCAAAGTACGATGGCTATCGTGAGTTTTTAAAAGACGACGGCGCTGCTTTGCTCGCCCGCCTCGCTTACGCTGAAACTTTAGCGGCCGAGTGCCCCACATTAAATTATGAAATTCTACCTGGAATCGTCGATGTCATAGCCAATCGCGCAGCCATGAGACAAGACAACGTAAAAAGCGTGGTCTATCAACGCGATCAGTTTGCTTCGTCACTTAATATTTACAAAAAATCTCGCTATTTGGATTTTCTATGCCCGAAAGACGCGAAACTGTGGGCAGCAGCTTTAGAGACAGCAGAAAAATCTTTGTATAACGGAGCCGCCGTTCTGCCGAGAAATGCTTTTAATTATTATTTCTATTTACATGACCCGAAATGGCCCGTGCCCGAATGGGCGAATTACAAAAAACATCAGCCAGTTAAAACTCCAAACTTTAATAAAATCCAGAAGTGCATCCGGTATTTTAATCACTTGAAGTTCAACTAGCTGACCTGTTAAACCATAGTTTCTTTTGGCTGCTCTTGTTTCATAGGCTTTTGTTTTTTGCCTTTTTTGCGAGCTTCGATTTCGGCATCGATGGCTGCGACAAGTTTATCTGCGCTCGCGATTTCTCGCTTCACAACATCTCTATTAGAAATAGAGTTTTTCTTATCGGCATCATCAACGGCGATGGCATGACGTAGAGAAGCGGCATACTCAACCGTCTTCTCACGAAGCACCGCTAACTGCACATCATCAGCTGACTCAAGTTCTGCGTTCATCTGCAAACCTAAGATTTTGATCTCTTGATTTAATTGAGCCGCGCGATCGAGACTGGCCTGACCACTTCTGTATTGGTCTTTTTCATCTGATTTGCCACAAGCAGTTAATAAGGCCGGCAGCAATGCCAATACGATAAAGAGCTTTAATTTCTTCATTTATACCTACCTTATTAAGTTTCGCTGGATTAGAGCAATAGACGCTCCTACTGATTTCACGCGTGGCGACCGCGTAAAGTGTCTATAAATTTAACAGTCGAGAATTTCTTTCAATGCACCTGACACTAATGAGTTCGCAAACTGGACATCACTTTGCATTGATTCCAGCCACAACCTGAACTCATTTTTAAAGGAAGCCCATGCTCTCTCAGCAGAATATTTTTCAATTAAAGCGACTGTTTAAGGCACTGAGCCTAGGTATTGCCCTCAGCATGACTCTGACGCTCGCAGCTTGCAGTTCAGGCAAAGGCGATTCTGGTTACAGCGGAACTCTTCAGAATCCCTATTTCTATTCTATTACTAGCAATGAGGGCAAAACCTCTTATATGCTTGGGACTATTCATATCGGCGTTGGTATAAGTGAATTGCCTTCATATATTATGGATGCCTTCCGCAATACAGATTATCATTTTTCAGAAATCAGCGAAGTCTATCAGCCGATGCATGCCAGCTATTTGGTGGCACAGTCTATGTATAATAAAGAGAAGTTCGAGTCGACTTTTGCTCGCTATCGATACCAAGTGAAAAATCAAGGGCCAGACCTGACTGCCGATCAAATACGTCGCGCCATCTATATCGGTATCCCGCCTTATGTTGCCAATGTGCTTGGGCAAAAAGCCGCTTGCGAATTTCTTTGGTACGGAGAAATTTTATATAAACAGCCAGTTCCGTTTCTTGATTACGAATTAGCTGCAGTTTCTGTTGCTCATAAGAAAAAAACTTTTGGTCTTGAAAATGACCGAGTCCGTGATGAGGCTGATCGCTATGCTCGCAGCAGGGGTCAACGGGACGATAGTGATGAGTGCGATATCGGCACATATTTGACGAGCGATTCCGTAGCTGCCGAAGTAAAAGCTTTTATTAATACAAAACCACTCAGCACCATGATTAGCACTTATCGCTCAGGCGCCGCCTTTAAAAAAGACTCCGATGAAGACTATTCACTTCAGTATAGAAATAAAAGCTGGATCCCAGTTATGAAGCCTTACCTTAAAAAAGGTCGTGCTTTCTTTTCATTTGGAGCCGGTCATCTCGAAGGTTATCACGGCATCATTCAACATCTTGAGCGCGCCGGATTTACTGTTGTGAGGCACAATTCAGCGGCTCCACTTCGGGTAGAGAATCCTACTTTAGCCTTTGAACAAACCCTAATTCAGAAGTATGAAAGCAGCACCTCTGACGATTCAACTCAAAATAAATTTATTATTAAACCTTTAATGCCGAAATTCGGGAGCCTATAAATGAGAAATCCAGTTCTAATCGCCATTCTGTTTCTTCAGCTGGTAGCGGTCTTCGCTAAAGCCGATACAACACGCATTTCAATCAAACCAATTTGGCCAGCGAACTGCCTTTTGAGAGATTACCCACATCTGAGCGAGCTCAGCCAAATTGAAAGAGTTGAAGAAACTCCTGAATCAGTGACGTTTGAATTTGTTGTTCGTCACACTCAATGCGAAGATTTCGCTCGCACTCCTTATGTTATGGACCCACAACGGACTTCAGTTTACATAGGGCCAGCCAAAGTTCAGCTCGCAATTACAGATGAAACAGATCTTCACGTACGTGCCACCTTTAACAAGATTAAAGTATTTAAACTGAATAAAGACGCTGCTGATCAGAAGATCGAACGTAAATACTATTTCTCATTCTTACCATATGGCCATGCACCGATGCGCCAACGTCGCTGGGATGAGCCTTTTGTATGGATTCATCCATTAGCTGGAATGCGATTCACGGGACGC
Organism: uncultured Pseudobdellovibrionaceae bacterium; assembly: GCA_964360255.1. Taxonomy (GTDB): domain Bacteria; phylum Bdellovibrionota; class Bdellovibrionia; order Bdellovibrionales; family UBA1609; genus CAYHVK01. The sequence goes on from CAYHVK010000014.1 coordinate 38,455, forward strand.
GTAATTCTGACTCGCGAAATCGATGGCCAAATCACCCTAAAACAAGAAGGTCAGGTTGTAGCTGACTCTAAAAAAGACTAAGGTAGCGCCATGTTTAAAAAAATCTTATTTTGCCTCATTCTCACACCGACAGTTTTATTCGCTTCAACTAACGACGAAGCGGATATTGTTATCACACCAGTGAATCCAGCTGTTTCATGCAGGGATGGACAGCGTGTTCGCGCTATTCACGTAACAAAAATGATCTCAGCCAAAAAAGTTCAAGAAGACGACCGATCTCTCACTCTTGAATTTGAACTTTCATATTTCAGTTGCACAGACCTAGCGGCTCAACCGCTCGCTTTTATGACTGACTTGGCATTTGTAGATTTTCGCGCAGCCCCGAGCCAATCACAGAAAACTCTTTCAAGGTTCAACTTTGTCTATCCCTCAATCAAAGTGATTTCCGTACAAGCTACAATGAATAAAGTCTTAGCTTTCGAGAAAAAACCTATAGCTCGCTATGGCTTAGCGCTTTACCCATATGGCGACGTGAAGTCTCCCCACGATTTTGGCGGCTACTCTTCAACTTGGATCATTGATCTTTATAAAGACGGCAATAGCACGAAAGTGCGTCTGGCACCGCTGACTCAATAACTAGCGAATTCTCTGCGCGACGGTTTGGCCTTCACGCGTGGGTAATAAAATCGAATTGTAATTGATGTTCTCTGCCAGCCGTTTATTAAACGACTTCATTGATGCGATTGCAGATTTTGAAAGCTCTTGCTGAGGCTCATCGTAGACTCCGCCCCATAGAAGAGTGTTATCACCGATAATTAAACCACCCACCCGCACATGCTCGAAAGCCCAATTGAGGTAGCCATCGTAACCTGGCTTATCAGCGTCGATAAAAATCACATCGGCTTCTATTGAGCCGAGCTTTTTAAGCTCTTCTTGAGCATCGCCCAAGTGAAGTTTGATTTTTGGCCACTGTTCGGTTTTAGAAAGTAAAGACTTCGCTTTATCGTAATTCTCAGGGTTCTTCTCAAAAGAATGAATAACGCCGCCTTCTGGGAGCGCCTCGGCCATAAATAAAGTTGAATATCCGTAAAGCAAACCAATCTCAACGACGGTCTTGGCCTGAACCATTCCCATCAAAAAGCGTAAAACACCTGCTTCAGCTGCACATACATTGATACCAATTTTGCCGTCTTCAACGAGGGTCTGACGTATCTCGCGGGCACCTGCTGATTCAGGAGCGAAAAGTTCTCCAATATATTCTTCTGCTTTAGTCACACGTGTGTTTGCCATAGGCTTCTTCATATAATGCATGTCTACGATATAACAAGAGAAATTGACAATTATTCGCCGCTGACACAAACATAATTGAGATATCAATCGGGGGATGAAATGCGATCTATTTTTAAAGTAAAAAATCTCACTCTATTCGCGCTTTTAGCAGCGACTGTATTCACAACGGCATGCACGAGCAAGAAAGCTACTGATGGTGAAAATACCTTAACAATGTCAGTGAGTTCAGAAATTAAATCTCTCGACTCAATTGCCCTCGGAGATCTTTATACCAATCGTGCGGGCTCACAAATTTACGAACCGCTCTACACATATCACTACTTGAAGCGCCCTCTAGAATTAATTCCCGCTTTAGCTGACGGAATGCCAGTGATGTCGAAAGATGGCCTCACAGCTACAATCAAAATTAAAAAAGGCCTTCTCTTTCATGACAACGAAGCTTTCAAAGACGGCAAAGGCCGCGAAGTTGTAGCCGAGGATTTTATTTATGCATGGAAACGTTTAGTTGATCCGCGCAACGGCAGCGACGGCTACTGGATCTTCGAAGGCAAAATTAAAGGCCTTAACGAATGGCGCGATAAAGTCACTAAAGGTGAAGCCGATTATAAAACTCCCATCGAAGGCTTTACGGCTATCGATTCCCACACTTTACAAATCAAAATGATTAAGCCGTATTACCAATTGGTTTATGTCTTAGCGATGCCATATACGGCTCCTACTGCTATTGAAGCCATTGATAAATATGGCAAAGAGTATGCGAATAATCCGGTGGGCACTGGCCCCTTCATGATGAAGAGCTGGATTCGCGGCAACCGTCTTGAAATGGTTCGCAATCCGAACTGGCGCGAAGAACTTTACCCAAGCGAAGGCACACCTGAAGATCAAGCTAAAGGCTTTCTCGCCGACGCTGGTAAAAAACTTCCGTTCGTAGACAAACTCGTAATTTTAGAAATTGTTGAAGATCAAACTCGTTGGCTCAACTTTATGAAAGGCCAGATCGATTTCGCGGGTATTCCGAAAGACAATTACGATACGGCCATTAAAGACGGAAAACTTTCCGAAGAAATGACGAGCAAGAATATCAAACTCGATATCGTTGAAGAGCCAGATCTCACTTACACGGCTTTCAATATGGAAGATCCGATTCTAGGCAAGAATCGATACTTACGTTTGGCTATGGGTCACGCTATTGATACTGAAACTATGATCGACAAGTTTTACAACCGTCGCGCTATTTCAGCTCAGTCGCCGATTGCACCTGGCATTGATGGCTATGATCCGAATTATGTAAACCCAAATAAAAAATTCGATCTTGAAAAAGCAAAAGAGTATATGAAGCTGGCAGGTTACCCGGACGGTAAAGGTCTACCTGAGATTGAGTATTCAAATACATCTTCAGCAACGAGCCGTCAGTTTGTTGAACTCTTCACTCAGCATATGGCGACGATCGGTATTAAAATTAAAGTTGTAACGACGTCATGGCCGCAGTTCACCGAAAAGCTTCGTAAGAAAAAAGCTCAACTCTGGGGCATCGCTTGGAGCGGAGACTATCCAGATGCTCAGAACTTCTTTCAGCTTCTTCACAGCTCAAGCATTAGCCCAGGACCAAACGCAGCGAACTACAACAGCCCTGAGTTCGATAAGCTTTATGATAAAGCGCTTGGCATGCCACCGGGACCAGCCCGTACAAAAGTTTATTTACAAATGCGCGATCTCGCCGTGAAAGATGCGCCTTGGATCTTTAACACTCACCGCACCACCTACACTTTAGATCATGAGTGGGTTCACAATTTTAAAATTCCGCCGATCTCTCACGATTTCGTAAAATATATTCGCATCGACACAGCTAAGCGAGCTGAGAAGAAAAAGGATCTCTAGATGTTTCGTTATTTGGTGAGACGAGTACTTTATTTGATCCCGATTCTTTTCGGGATCACCCTCATCACGTTTTTACTCTTTCACGTTGTTGGTGGTAACCCGGCGGCTCAAGCCGCTGGTAAATACGGCAACGAAGCTCAGATTCGCGCGCTTGAAATCGAAATGGGCCTCGATAAGCCTTTGCATCTACAATATGTTGATTATCTGAGACAAATCGTAACTTTTGATTTCGGCCGCTCATGGTCTACTCATCAAGAGATTTCAACCATGATTATGAATGGTATGGGTCCGTCGCTTTCGCTGACGCTCCCCGCTTTCTTGCTGATTATTATTATCAGCGTGAGCATCGCTCTCTTACTCGCTCACTACCGCGGCGGAATGCTAGATAAAGCCGTCCTCATTATTTGTCTCGCTGGCATGAGTGTGAGCTCTCTCGTTTACATTCTCTACATGCAGTACTGGCTCGCTTACAAAGCCGGGATCTTTCCTATCTCTGGGTGGGATCCTTCTTGGACAGGCCGCTGGGAGTATGTCGCCCTTCCGATTTTGATTTTTATTATTCTCTCAATCGGCGGCAATGTTCTTTTCTATCGTACAGTTTTCTTAGATGAAGTTTTGCAAGACTATGTTCGCACCGCTCGCGCGAAAGGTCTCGGCACCGTTCGCATTCTTTTCAAACACGTTTTAAGAAATGCGCTGATTCCGATTATTACTCTCGTGGTTTTAGAAATGCCGCTTTTAATTCTTGGCTCACTTCTTCTTGAATCATTCTTTGATATCCCGGGTCTTGGTGGACTTATTTATTCGGCCATTCAGAATTCTGATTTCCCGGTAGTTAAGGCCATGACTTTTATTGGTGCTGGTCTTTACATGATCTTTCAGCTCATCTCTGATTTACTTTACGCGGTTGTAGATCCGAAGGTGCAACTCAGATGAAACCTTCTCGATCTCTTTGGCAAGATGCCATTCGCAAAATTAAGCGGGATAAAATAGCGCTTCTTTCTTTCTTCTTCATCGCCGCGTATTTTTTAATCGCTGTACTATGTGCCGCCGGAATTCTCTTTCCGAATCATGCCGCCCCTGATGTGGCGAATTCTTTTTTACCACCTTCGTCAGATCACTGGCTCGGCACAGATCTTTTTGGCCGCGACGTCATCGCCCGTGCTTCACACGGAACTGTAACGTCACTTATGGTCGGCCTTATTGGCGCAGGCTTATCAGTTCTTATTGGCGCCACTTTAGGTGCCATTGCTGGTTTCTGCGGCGGAGTGATCGATGATCTCATCGTCTGGTTCTATTCAACCATCGATACAATTCCGTATATTCTTTTGCTTTCAGCTCTCGCATTTCTTTTAGGCTCGGGTCTGAATACAATGTGCCTCGCTATTGGCCTCACCAGCTGGGTTGGCCTTTGCCGCCTTATGCGCGCTGAATTTATGCGTCACCGTGATCGTGAGTATGTTCAATCCGCCGTAGCTTTAGGCGCTGGGCCTTTTCGTCAGATTTTTCTGCATATTTTGCCGAATACGCTCCAGATAGTGCTGATTAATTTCAGCCTTTCTTTTGTGGGAGCGGTCAAAAGCGAAGTTATTCTTACATATTTAGGTCTCGGCGTTGAAGTCGGCACCCCTTCTTGGGGTATGATGATCAACGACGCAAAACAGGAATTAATTCGCGGCGTATGGTGGAACTTAGCTGCCGCCACTATTTTTATGTTTATACTGGTTCTCGCCTTTAACTTGTTTAACGATGCATTGCGCTCAGCGCTCGATCCGAAGTTAAAGGGCAAGGCTTAGAAATTGCAGTATAGAACTTGGCACAAAAAGAGGGGTCAAAATGGCTACAGAAACCGCAAAAACCGAAGCACTCGTGAGTATCAAAGATCTCAAGATCGAATTTCGCACCGATGATGGTGTCGTTAATGCCGTTAAGGGCATTTCTTTTGATATTCCAAAAGGCAAAACAGTGGGCCTTGTGGGCGAATCAGGTTCGGGTAAGTCGGTAACGGCCCTCTCAATTATGCGCCTTATTGCTAGCCCTCCAGGTCGTATCGCGGGCGGCGAAATCAACTTTGAAGGCAAAAACCTTGTTACCGCTAGTGACGCCGTTATGCGCGACATCCGCGGCAATAAAATCACAATGATCTTTCAAGAGCCAATGACTTCCCTCAACCCAGTTTTCACCGTGGGTGACCAAATTGCTGAGACTCTTATTCTTCATAAAAACTTAAGCAAAGAAGAAGCACAAAAGCGTGTTCTAGAATTGATGGAGCAAGTGGGGATCCCAGATCCGGCTCGCCGTATGCGCTCTTACCCTCATGAGATGTCAGGTGGTCAGCGCCAACGTGTGATGATCGCTATGGCCATTGCTTGTGAGCCAGATCTTCTTATTGCCGATGAGCCTACGACAGCTCTCGATGTGACAATCCAAAAACAAATTCTCGATTTGCTCGCTTCACTACAGAAAAAATACGGCATGAGCATGCTTTTTATTACCCATGATTTGGGTGTGATCGGCGATATCGCTGATGAAGTTGTTGTTATGTACAAAGGCAACATCGTTGAAAAAGGCACGAAAGAAGAAATCTTCTTGAAGCCAAAACATCCGTATACAAAAGGTTTGATCGCTTGCCGCCCGAACCTTGAGCACAATCCGCTCCGCTTACCAACAGTGAGTGATTTTATGACTGAAGATGGCCGTGAAAAAGCCTACGACATGTCAAAACTCAAAATGGAAAAAGTGGCGCGCTCGAGCACTGATAAAAATCCGGTTCTTCTTGAAATTAAAAACGTGAAAAAATACTTCCCGCTTGAAAAAGGTATTTTCGGCAATGTGAAGTCATGGGTTCACGCGGTTGATGATGTTTCATTAAAAGTTCGCAAAGGCCGCACAATGGGTCTTGTGGGGGAATCAGGTTGTGGCAAGACGACGCTGGGTCGCACGCTCTTGAGATTGATCGAGCCTACTGCTGGCGAGATTTTCTATAACGGCGTCGACATCACGAAACTTTCTAAAAATGAAATGCGGGCTCTTCGCCGTAAAGTTCAAATTATTTTTCAAGATCCTTACGCTTCACTCAATCCACGTATGACTATTGGTTCAGCTTTAATGGAGCCAATGACCATCCACGGTTTAGGCGGAAACAAAGAAGGACGCCAGCGCCTAGCGATGCGTTTACTCGAGCGCGTAGGCTTAGATGGTTCAATGATCAATCGCTACCCGCACGAATTCTCTGGTGGCCAACGTCAGCGCATTTGTATTGCTCGCGCTCTTGCAGTTGAGCCAGAATTTATTGTTTGCGATGAATCGGTTTCAGCTCTCGACGTATCGGTACAAGCTCAGATCTTGAATCTACTTTTAGATCTACAAGAAGAGTTCGGCCTCACTTACATTTTCATCTCGCACGATCTCGCTGTTGTTAAATACATCTCAGACGAAATCGCGGTGATGAATAAAGGCAAAGTTGTAGAGATGAACGAAGCCAACGAGATCTACAAAAATCCGCAAGATGCTTATACGAAAAAGCTTCTGAGCGCGATACCGAAGGGTATTTCGATTTAATTTTTGAAGTCAGCAAACTATCGCGCTGATTCCTGGCTTTGCTGGCTTGAGTCGGCACCACTTTGTTTATCTATATAGATTTTTAGAGTCGTCATCTTTTGATCAAGCTGCTTTTTCAACGAAGCGATGGATGTACACCCTGTAGCCGCAAGACCACCAGTACGAACCGCCGTAACAGTAGCATCGCCAGGTAAGCTCTTGAAAATATCATCTTTACGCTTAAGAAGTTCGAGATAGCTCTCAAGTCCTATTTGACCTAACTTTGCATCTTTAGCTTTAAGACCAGCTCCCATGTATATCATTGAGGTATCTATAGCTTTATTGACCTCATTGTACTGTCTCATCCAGGCTGACATTCCACCCCAGATCAACGTTCGAGCCTCCATTGAAGCATTTTTCATTGATGATGTCTCAAACTCAAGAGACTTGAGTTTTGCATTATTGGGGAAGAGTTTTGCCACTTTACTAACAACTCCGTGAATACCTTTAAGAGCTAAAGCTGCCCCTGTACCGCCGGTAAGCATACCAACCATAAGGCCAACTCCAAGCGTGGATCCTGCCTCACAAATTATTTTTGATTTAATTTCCGCCGGTAAACCGGCAAAGCTGGTCCCGATTTTCTGCATCTCTGTACTAAAATTCGCAATGAATTGCTTCATTTGTGAAACACTATTTTTTATGTCTCTAAAAGTTTGAACTGGGCTGGTAACAGCTTTGAACACGCCTTTAGCACCTGTTACAACTGCACCACCTGTGGCATTCCATGCGCCAGAAACAAGACCACCCAGGCAACCGATGACACTATTTAAAACTGTTAGTGGGAGGGAATTCTCATTTTGAGCAAATGCTACATTTGCCGCCAAGTTATTTGAGCAAACAGTAATATTGGAAGCATGAGCAACTGATAAGCTAAAAAATTCGCGAAGTGATTTGCCCGTTCTGTCGCCTGGTACTAATGCAGTTTCTTTTTCAATTGTATTTCGCACGGCTTTTTCAGAGTAGCCGCTAAAATAAAGCGCATTCATAGTTTTCCCATCTGGATTCTTGATATGAACTAAGAAGTCATCGCCTGCAGCGTATATTTTCTGATCTTCAAGCTTTGGATTTACTTCTAATGCTGCCTTAAGAATGACCATACCGCGTCCCTTAGAACTCAAATAAACACGGTCAGCCCAATTGATAGTATGTGCAGGAGCGTAATCACCTTTAAGTTTAATAGTTTCGTGATTTTTAGAGAAAAGCTGATCGAATTTCATAAGTACGGTCGACTTATCGTATTCGATGTAGGACTGCTCATACGTCACATCTTCAGGAAAGTTCGCTGAAGCATAAAGGTTTGAACAAAACAAAAAAACCAACAAGAAAATTTTCATATGAACCCCAAGGTATACTTTTGATTCTAAGTGCTGAGGAAAGCTTTGTGAAATTAAGGTTAGTGATTCCTATCCTTAGTCGAGTTTCTAAGAATGTGAACGCCTCAAAACCCAATAAATAACAAGCTGATCTAATACCTATTAGCAAATCCACTGGACGCACTTTTGCCCACTTTCAGCTGGCACAGAAATCGCTAGAAGCAAACCCTTGGTAGCAAACTGCACTGGGGGATCCATGAAACAATTATTATTACTCTTCACAATCTTAGTTGGTGTATCAGCAGCTAACGCCGGAGCCGGCTATGTCTGCGTGAGCGGTTATCTTTATAAACCAAATCAAACCAAAGAATATGTAGGAATCGATGACTGCAAAAACGCGTCTATCAGAGGCTCCTTCGCTTGTGTGAGTGGTTATCTTTATAATCCAGACGGCAACAAAACTTATGTAGGCACATCAGACTGTCAAACAAGCAACCTCGGCGGAGACTACGCCTGCGTCAGCGGCTACTTACATAAGCCCGATGGATCTAAAGAGTATGTCGGTATTGATGATTGCAAAGTAGCTCGAATCGGCAATGGCTATGCTTGTGTCGGAGGATATCTCTTTAAACCTGATGGTAAAAAAGAATACGTCGGTATCGACGATTGCAAAGCTGGAAACTTTGGCGATTGATCACAGAGTTGCTCATTTTTTTTAATGAGCGTTCTGTAACCTAGGTGTTATTTGGAATAGTGGTTAACGGCCATCGAATAGACGAGCCACGCTAGATCGTTTATCTTCAATAAAAGAAATTCTGTCATTTTGAATCGATAAGGTTTCAAAAACAGTCTCGTTTTTTCTGGTTTTGCGTGTAAATATCTCATAAGTGCCGTCCTGATCCTCATCTGATATGAGTGCTACTTTCTTCCATAAAGAATCAGCAAACTGTTGATCGCCACCCTCAAGGTCAAGTTCTTCAAAAGCTATATCAATGGGTGTGCCCGACAAATCTGGGGGCTTAACAAATAGTTCATATTTAAAATTAAAGTCACTTTTACGTTGTACAAGATATCCAACATAACCATTTTGTAGGGGAATTTTTAACATGGGATGGCAGACACTAAAAAGCTCTTCATATACAAGGAAGGGTCGGCAATCCCGAAACACAGGAAGTTGTTCAACTTCATCAAATTCGAACAGTCTGGGATATTCTTCATCAAATTTATAAAGCCAAAACTCACGATCAGAAATTGTTTTAAAAGACGCATCAAATTTCTTAAATAGTTGGTCATCTGAAAGACTGGGAAGTTTCTTTTCGATTACGCCCTCGACAGAACCATGTTCAAAATATTTCCAGATAGCAATAGTTCCCAGCAGAAGCATAACAGAAGAAAAAACATACTTTTTCATATTTTAAGTTTCTATCAACCACCAATTTCACAGTCATCAACCAAATGAATAATAACCATGCAGCGCTCAGATCTAATATGTAATAACAAAGCCGTAGATCACTAAACTCCCCGGACAACTGTACGATCCGGCCACTCTAAGTTGATTTAATTTAATCTGAACACTGTCAGCTCCTTTGCAATGACCCAATAAAGTCAGAAATGAACTTGTAATATATTACAAGTTTTGATAGGATGTTTATGGGTCGTAATAGCTATGACGTTATTTTGTATGTTAATGGACGAAGATTTTCAAAAATTGTGATCGACCAGCACTACCAGCTTAAGCATCACAAAAGCATAACGGACGAGCTGATTATCGAGTTGGTTTTTACACTTAACAACAGAAGACATAAGCCCACGAGTATAAAACCAGAAGGGTTTGAATACTATGAAGAAGACAAAATTAAATTGCGGAATAAATTTTATAAGTTGATTTGGACGATCAACGAAAATGAAGATTACTTAGGCGTAATTAATTGCTACAGGAGAAACTAATGAAAAAATACACTTGGCCTCCACAACATCAAATTGATGAGTTCCTCAAGGAAATTGCAGACAACGAAGAATCGGGATCACTTCATCTTAATGACGATGCAACACCAATTGAGCGCTTTCGTTTTGATCTTTGTCAGCAGCTTTTGGCTTACATGCAGATACATAAAATTAAACAAAAAGATTTAGCGAAAATGCTTGGCTCCGACGAACCAGAAATGAGTCGAATTTTGCACCATCGTATTGATAAAGTGAGCACCGACAAACTTCTTCGCATGGTTCAGCAGCTTAATCCGAAAGTAAAATTATCAATTGTTGGACTCTAGCTCTGCAGCTCTAAAAGCGTACGAATGGTGCGCTTGACCGTCTCAAGCTCAAAAGGCTTCGTGATGTAATCATCGGCGCCTACTGAGAATCCACGACGAATCATTTCTTGATCTGAGTGTCCTGATAAGAAAACGATGGGGATTTTTTTAATGTCTTTATGCTCTTTCATCATTTCAGCGAGTTCAAAGCCATTCACCCACGGCAAGCCTACATCTAATAAAATTAAGTGAATTGAATTTGAATAATCATCGAACACATCTGAAAGCTCAGTGGCATCTTGTGCGACGATAACTTTGTATCCTTCGCTCTCAAATATACGGCGTAAAGCACGGCGCATACTCTCATCATCTTCAACGACGAGAATAGTTGTGACTTCAGGCTTTTTCTTAAGATTATGCAAAGATTGAAGAGAAACAACTTCTTCGGCCATAATGCGCTTACGAGTAAGAATTTCGATTTTCTCAACTAAGTCCCGCGCATTAATTTTTTTCTTCGGCCGATCTTTCGACATCAACAACTCCTGCCATAACGTTACAAACTGAACCTTCAAATAAGAAGTCCAGTTTTACAAAAAAAGAACATATGTTTTTATGGCGCACATAAGCCGCTCAGCAGAAAAAAATTTCAAAGCCAAAACAGTTACAAATCATAAGGAAAAACAAAGCATAGGCTGAATTATTGAAGATCTAAACAAATCAAAAAGAGGTTCGGAGTCGCCATCAGCTACGAGGCGCGAGGAAGTGAGCGCGGAGGCGTGGCAAGGCCACGTCGCACAAGCGAACGACCGAGTAACGAAGTAGATGGTGGTGAATACGAAGCGATCCTAGGGATTATCATCCAGCCAGCGCTCTGCATCCATCGCTGCCATGCAGCCGGTTCCGGCTGCAGTAATCGCCTGACGATAATGACTATCCTGCACATCTCCTGCTGCGAATACGCCTGGGATCGATGTGTACGTAGATTTACCTTCAGTAATGATATAGCCGGTTTCATCTGTCTTTAGTTGATCGGCGAGGAATGCGGTATTCGGACGATGTCCGATAGCGATGAAGACACCGTCCATCTTCATTTCGGTTACTGCATTAGTTTTTAAATTCTTAATTTTAATACCGCTCACAGTTTGCTCACCAAGAACATCGTTGAGCTCAGAATCCCAGATCACTTCGATTTTAGGATTTGCGAGCACGCGATCCGCCATAATTTTAGAAGCTCTAAACTCATCACGACGATGAATCACCCAGACCTTTGCAGCAAAACGGGTGAGAAAGTTCGCTTCTTCCATGGCTGTGTCGCCTCCACCAATAACCGCCACCTGTTGGTTTTTGAAAAATGCGCCGTCACAAGTGGCACACGCTGAAACTCCGCGGCCTAATAAACGCTTTTCATTAGGTAGACCTAAATACTTAGCGCTTGCACCTGTAGATAAAATAATCGTCTTCGCTTGGTGAAGTTCGCTACCAATCCAGATTTTGAAGGGGCGAACAGATAGATCAACTTTTGTTACGTTCTTAGAAATAAAACGAGTTTTAAAACGTGCCGCCTGTCTGCGAGTCACATCCATAAGTTCAGGACCTTGAATACCTTCAGCAAAACCCGGGAAATTTTCAACTTCAGTTGTTGTCATGAGCTGACCGCCCACTTCTTCGCCTTCAATCATAAGAGGGCTTAAGTTTGCGCGAGCCGCATAAATGGCGGCCGTTAAACCAGCAGGGCCCGAGCCAATGATCACCACATTTTCGATTTTTTCAGACATAAATAACCTCTTGAAAGATAAGCCTTGATACAGGCGAGGCCATACTAACTGAGAATACCTTTATTGCCAAAGCTAGAGCGCGACGGCATTCATCTCTTGACCTAGACCTGCTAACGCATATGGGCAAAGCCGTATCCCTCTTCCCGCAGTTCACGTTATATTAAAGTCATAATTCTGAAAAGGAACAGTCATTGCCAATAGTTAGTTTTAAAAAAGTTCATAAAAGTTTTGAAGTCCGTGAGGGCGAAAACTTAATGAAAGCTCTTCTCGAGCAGAATATCCCGGTGGCGAGCTCTTGCTACAGTAAAGGTATCTGCACCAAGTGCCGCGTTCAGGTTGTTGAGGGAGCGGAAAATCTCTCAAAGCCCAACGCCCTTGAGAAACTTGACCGTGAGCGCCTGGCGAATTCTAAAAGCGCTCTGAAAGATGACGAACGCCTTTCATGTCAGAGCCGAGTTCTCGGCGATATTAAAATCGATACAGGATATTGGTAGCCGACGCTCTACCACTAAAAATTACAAAAATCGTCCGGCACTTCTATTGCTTCACGAAAAGCCACGGAGGTCATCATGACTATTAAAAACAGTATATTTACTAATGGAGCATTTCTAATCCTAGCTTTAGGACTCAGCGGTTGCGGAGAGAGCTCTAGTGGCACAAAAGTAGTAACAGCGTGGGAAGTACAACCCCCCTACTTTAAATTGTACGACAATCAGACGGACAAAGAGAGCAAGACGGCAGACATTAAGAGAATGGATCTCGACAGTGTTCTTTTAGATCTCGCGACTACAGACGAGCTGATGTTTGTTGATGCGAAGAAATATCCGGGCTCTATATTATCAGCGACCACTCTATGTACCGGCGAAAAAGATGCCGTATACAAACAAAGTTTCAGAATGACTTTAAAAACTGCCAACTCAGTTTATAGATTTTTACCTGAAGAGATGCTTTTGCTTCCAACAGATCAACTAAAGTCTTTTAAATGCTCAGTTCACTTTGTGGCTCAGAATACTAATGGATCTATTCACGATTTCGGTAAAGATATTCACTTCAAAATTTTCGGTGAGAATCAGAGTTTGCTCGTGAAACTACAAGATGAGACACAAAAAGAAGAAAACAGCGAATGGCCAGACACTGCTCTGATTTCAATTCAAAGAGCACGTTACCACTTCTTACCTAAAAAAAACGCTGGAGAAATTTATCGTCTTAAATGCTCTAGCTTTGAAAGCTCTGCTGTCAACGCAGATCAGCTTCTTCAACTGATTGAGAAAAATCTAGAGACAGAAAATATTCAGCAAGATCAATTCTGCCGCCTCTTAATTCATGATCAGAATGGAGTCATACACACTACGAAACTCTTTGTTCTCAGATTTTTTGATTACAGAGATTACGTTGAAAATATCAGTTATAAAACCAGTGCCAAACGTGAATATGACTCAATTAAACTTCACCTCGGGGCTATTAAATTAGCAAACCGAACTAAGGTGCCCGCTTTCTTCTCAGTCAAAAAACAAAACATGGTTGTGACTGTACATGAAGGCACGACCGCTGGCCAGAGACAGGCCCCAGGTGGACTGGGCTTTTTAGAGCCCTATTCTCGTGATCAAATCAGAGAACTACCAGATCGAACTGTATTTATATTGAATCCAGGTCAGTCAATAACTGTGACTTTTGATGTGAGTTCTTTTTTAGCCAACTCTAGAATAAGCGTAAGCTGGATAGATCGAGTGCCAACTCTTGATCTTATTGAAAAGAAAAGCTGGGAAGACCCTAATGAAAAGGTCTTAACTTCAATTCCTTTTATGAATGAATCAACGATGGAGATAGAAATTCGCTAGAAATACTTAAATCTTACGAAATAAAGCGTAATTGATCAGAACTTGTTTTTTAGAAAATAAATTCTCGAAGTGGGTCTTGAAGTTTTCTTGAGCCCACTCAGAATTGTGTAGATCAAGAGTGTACTTTTCTAATTTATAAGGCGTCTGCGCGAATTCTTTCTCAGTCCATAAAAAATATTCTTTTGAATCTGTTTTAAATTCTAAAGTCGAACCTGGCTTCTGCAAAGCATACAACTTATTGAGAAATTCAGCTGTGATCAGACGCTTTTTGTGTTTCTTAGCACGCGTCCACGGATCTGGGTGATGAATGAAAACGTCATTCACTTCACCCTCAACAAACAAATCATCTATGAATCGGCCATTATATCGGCAGATGCGGGCGTTGACGGCTCCTTCGCGACGAACTCGGCGGATCGATTGAACCAGAGGCTTAAATTTAACTTCGAGACCTACAATATTTCTCTGCGGAAATTGCGTCGCGCGATGAGAGAAAAAATATCCGTTTCCGGTACCGATTTCTACATCGAGAGGAGTTTGTGCGTCATTTTTAAAAACATCTTCGCGCCAACGGCCCTTGAATTCAGGGGCTCTGTCTAAATCGTACGCCCAATCAGGATATTCAGTCTGCATCATCCCGATCCAGGCATGAGGCTTAGGAATTTTTTTTGTATCTGCGATTTGAATTCTTGATCGAGCCATGCCGACTTCATAACATAAGTCCCTGGGGGTATGTGATGCGAAATTTTTTCTTTCTGACGGTTTTTTCTATTTTTCTGGCCAATTCGGCGATGGCTTTGCCATTTCGAGGCTCACAAATCGGAATTTCAGCCGCCTGCCCTTACGCTGTTGATGCGGGTAAACGTATAGCCGAGATGGGCGGTAACCCTGTGGATGTGGCCGTAACCGTTGCTTTGGTTATGAGCGTAACGAACCCTTCTTTTGCTAGTCTCGGTGGCGGCGGTTTTGCTTTAGTGAAAATGGATGGTGCTCCTGAAGTTTTAGACTTCCGTGAGAAAGCACCTGCGCTTGTTGATGAAAAATTCTATTTAGATCCGAAAAGATCTTCGAGCCAAGGCGGCACTGCTGTTGGTGTACCGGGTAACCCTGCTGGTTTATGGGCTCTTCATAAAAAATATGGTAAAATTCACTGGAGCCAGCTTTTTAGTACTGCTATTCAGCTCGCTGAAAAAGGGTTTCGAGTCACAGGCGGCTGGTATGACGACACTCTCGATGGTATGGAGCGTTTCGACCCAACGGCGAAAAAAACATTTTTAGTGAATGAGAAGCCGATTGTCCCAGGCCGCAAACTTGTACAAAAAAATCTGGCGAAAGCTTTACATCAGTTACGCAATCGCAACACCGCTGGTTTCTACACAGGGCCGGTAGCCCAAGATATTGTAGCAACCATCAAAGCTCGCGGCGGAGTGATGTCTCTTAAAGACCTGTCGAGCTACAAACCTGAATGGCGTAAACCCCTCGTGAAAGAGTATGAAGGCCATAAGATTTACCTTATGCCTCCCCCTTCAAGTGGTGGAATCGTTCTTTACTCTTCACTGAGCCTCATCGAAAAATTAAAAGTGCGAGAAAAAAAACCTCTCAGTGTTGATGAACTTCATTACTTCTCAGAAATTTCTAAAACTTCGTTTCGCCAAAGACTCTTGCTTGGAGATCCGGATTTCGTAACGAACCCGATTGATAAATTAATGTCGGATAGTTTTATTTCTGAGCAAGCTTCGCTGATCAAAGGCGACAAGACAGTTAAGCTTGAGCCATTTAAAGAGAGCGACTTCGGTGCTACTGGGCAAAAAGAAAGCGCACAAACCACTCATATCTCAGTTCTCGATGCTCAAGGCCGCGGTGTTGCCATGACAATTACACTGAATCTGAATTACGGCTCTGGTGTAGTAACTGATAAGTTTGGCATTGCCATGAATAACGAAATGGACGATTTCACAACGAAACCAGGCGAAGCGAATCAATTTGGTCTTGTTCAAGGCTCAAACAATAAAGTTCAGCCAGGTAAACGCCCACTCAGCTCAATGAGCCCAACACTTGTTGAGAAGAACGGTAAAATCGTAATGGCTCTTGGCGCGCCAGGTGGACCGCGCATTATTACTTCGGTACTCAACATTCTTTATCGTACACTTACGACTCAGACAGATTTAGATCGCGCGATTCAAATGCCGCGCGTGCATCACCAATTTTTACCAGATAAAACATTTGTCGATAGTGATTACCGATTTGCTCCTGAGACTTTAGATGGTCTTCGCAAAAAAGGTCATGAAGTTGAAGAGTCTTGGATGGCATTAGGTTTTGCCGTTCAATACAAAGATAACATGATCAACGCAGCTTATGACTCACGCGGTGACGGAGCCGTCGGCGGCTTCTGACGAGGTCGTGGCTCAATCGGTGATCGCAGTTCATCCACTGTGATCACCCGCTTGGCTACAAAAGGCTTTTGCCGAACAGGGCAGTTTGGTAAATCACAAGTATCGCAATAAGCCCGGCGGCACGGATCTAAATGAAAATTGGCGTCTCCGCCATAAGAATAATCTTGAATAAAAGAGTTCTCGAAGCGGTCTAAGCGCTCGTGAGTCTCATCGATTCTCCAGAATTCAGGAACAATTAAATGGGCATCGATATGATGATACCAACCCGAGCGAATGATTCGCACATAGTGAATCTGAATTATTCCGTCACCCATGTGGCGATTAAAAACATCTGCGAGTTCTTTTAAAACTGTTAAATCTTCTTCATCCATTAAGCCCGAAATAGATTCGCGAACCACATGAAAGCCGGTGTACGCAAGATAAAGTCCGGCTAAATAAGCGGCCACAATATCAATCCACTGCTCACCAGTGATTTGAATTAAAATTAAGGCGACGATAATAGCCGCAGAAGTCCAAAAATCTGAGAGAACATGCTCTCCGCTCGCGATGAGAGCATTAGAGCGATATCGTTGACCCACGCGCTTTAAAAAAAGACCGAGAATGCAATTGCTAACTCCCGCTAAAGCTAAAATCACTGTACCGGTTGAAAGCTCAAGAAGCTGGCGACCTTCGTAAATGGCCTGAGTAGCTTCAAATAAAATAAATGTAGCGGCGAAAAAAATAAGTCCGCCCTCGAAGGCCGCAGAAAAATACTCGATTTTTCCGTGACCGTAAGGATGATTTTGATCTTTTGGTTGCGCCGAATAGTAGATCACAAAAAGCGAAAAAAGCCCGGTGGCCACATTCACTATGCTCTCCATGGCATCTGAGTAAACGCCTTGCGAGTGAGTTAAATTGTAGGCCCAGAACTTTGCAAACAAAAGGAGCGTACCAACCACAGCAGAAAGAATCGCGGCCCATTTACGGGCTCGCACCTCAGCTGGCGAAAGTTGGTCAGAATGAATCATTTACTGCCTTTGTTACGCCGAAGCTCGATCGGATCTGCCGGTGGCAGAGCCTCAAGTGGCGCCACATACATAGTATTTTCAACCCGGTTGCGTCCACTTTCTTTTGCTTTATAGAGCGCTCGGTCAGCGGCGCGCACAATCGAGCGCGCATCCACATCTTTCGAGCCTGGAGGGGTTATGGCTAAACCGATACTCGCCGTCAATCTCTTCTCATGCTGATCGTTTTTAAATCTCCATCCTTCGATGAGTTTCTTCAAACGTTCAGCAAAGACGAGGGCCCCTTCAGGGTTAATTTCGGTGAGAACAATTAAGAATTCGTCTCCCCCATAACGAGCGGCGAAATCGACTTTACGCATATTATCGCGAATGAGTTTACCTACTTGAGCCAGCACGAAACTACCGAATAAATGGTCATTTTCATCATTCACCGACTTAAAATAATCCATATCCATCATGATCACGGCGACGGATCTATTATAGCGTGAGGCGCGATCGAGTTCGTAATCGAGCTTTTCATAGAGCGAGCGCATATTGAAAAGGCCCGTGAGATCGTCGGTGTCGACCAGCTCCTTCAGACGATTGTTCGCACGAGTCAGCTCGTCACGAATATCTTTGATACGAAGATGGCAGCGAATTCGAGCCAAAAGTTCAACCGGAACAAACGGCTTACAAATATAATCATCAGCGCCCGCATCAAGCCCCTGCATAATGTCTTCGGGGTTCGATTGAGCAGATAAAAAGAGGGTCGAAACATATTCAGCACTAGAGCGTAAAAACTGAAGCGTCTGAATACCGTTCAAACCTGGCATTTGGATGTCGAGCAGAACCAGGTGAGGTGTCCACTTCATTATTTTGGTGATTGCCTCTTCGCCTGAGCTGGCGGTTTCCACAAGGTAACCATCCCATTCAAGGGCCTTTTTAACCATGCGAAGGCTCTCTGGGTCGTCATCTACGGCCAGAATTTTTCTTCTGATATTATCTGCTTTATTCGACATGAATTAATGATATCTTTTTGATGAAAAAGCTTTTAGAAAAAATTGCTAATTCTGTGACCTTCGACTAGAAAGTACCCTATGTCATATATACATTCTGAAATTGAAAAACGTTGGCAGGCCAAATGGGCTGAGGCGAAGTGTTTTGAAGGCCAAATCGACACGACTCGCCCTAAGTATTATGCCCTTGATATGTTCCCTTATCCGTCAGGTGCTGGACTGCACGTGGGGCACTTGGCCTCTTACACTCCGACCGATATTATGTCGCGCTACAAACGCGCTCAAGGCTTCAATGTTCTTCACCCAATGGGTTACGATGCTTTCGGTTTACCGGCTGAGCAGTATGCTATTCAAACTGGTATTCACCCCGCGATCACAACTAACACAGCGATTGAAAATTTCCGTCGTCAGTTACAAAATTTTGGTTATAGCTTTGACTGGAGCCGCGAGATCTCTTCTTGCGAGCCTGAGTACTATCACTGGACACAGTTTATTTTTCTTAAACTTTTCGAGCGTGGCTTAGCTTATCAAAAAGAAGCGCCGGTGAATTGGTGCCCAGCACTGCGCACAGTTTTGGCCAACGAAGAAGTTGTAGACGGTAAATCTGAGCGTGGTGGCCACCCCGTCTTCAGAGTGAAGATGCGCCAGTGGATGCTGAAAATCACAGCCTATGCCGAACGCCTCTTAACTGATCTTGATCTTATCGACTGGCCTGAAGCCACTAAAGAAGCTCAGCGCAACTGGATTGGCAAAAGCGAAGGCGCTGATATTCGTTTTTCTGTGGCCGGCACTCCGGCGACAGATCAACCAGCCGACCAGGCCAACCAACCGCTGCAATTTGAAATCTTCACCACTCGCCCCGACACCATTTACGGTGCGACATTTATGGTTTTGGCGCCTGAGCATCCGTTAGTAAAAACAATTACGACGGCCGCTCAATCTAAAGAGATCACTGAGTACACTGAAGCCGCATCTCGCAAGAGTGAGATGGAGCGTAAAGCGACCGTCGATAAAACAGGTGTTTTCACTGGTGCCTATGCCATAAATCCTTTCAGCAAGAAAAAGCTCCCAATCTGGATTGCGGACTACGTTCTTATGGATTACGGAACTGGCGCGATTATGGCTGTTCCGGCCCATGATGCTCGTGATTTTGAATTTGCGACGAAGTTTAAACTTCCGATTGAACAAGTGCTCAGCGATGGCCAAGCGCAAACTGTTTTACCATTTGAGGGCGAAGGCACTCTGGTGAATTCAGATTTCTTGAATGGCCTTAAGAAAACTGAAGCCATTCAAAAAGCCATTGCTAAAGTTGAAGCTGATAAAATCGGCACTCGCCGCGTTCAATACAAACTTCGCGATTGGCTCTTCAGCCGTCAGCGCTACTGGGGCGAGCCGATTCCAATTGTTTACAATAATGCTGGTCAGCCTATTGGACTTTCTGAAGAAGAACTTCCGTTAACACTTCCGCAAGTGGCTGATTATCAACCTTCAGAAAAAGGCGAACCACCACTGGCTCGCGCCACAGAATGGGTTCAGCACCCCAAAGGTCGTCGCGATACCGATACAATGCCGGGCTCTGCAGGTTCAAGCTGGTACTTCTTGCGCTATACAGATCCTCATAATTCTAAAGCTCCGTTTAGTTTTGAAGCTCAGAAGTATTGGATGCCAGTTGACCTTTACGTGGGCGGTTCTGAACACACTGTGGGTCATCTTCTCTACTCTCGCTTTTGGCATAAAGTTCTTTTCGACTGTGGTTTAGTTTCGACTCCTGAGCCGTTCAAAAAGTTAGCTCACCAAGGCGTTGTTATGGGACCTGACGGCCAGAGAATGTCGAAATCTCGCGGTAACGTTGTGAACCCAGATGATGTTCGTGAAAAATATGGCGTCGATGCTTCTCGTTTATATATCTGCTTCTTAGGTCCGTTTGATAAAGACAAACCTTGGGATTCAAAAGGCATTGAGGGCGTTCGTCGCTTCTTAGATCGCGTTTGGCGCTTGGCTTTTGATGAAAATGGCAAAGTGATTGCTGATGACCAAGCCATTCCTACTGAGCTTGAGCGCGTGCTTCACAAGACTATTAAAAAAGTCGGTGATGACATTGAAGCTATGAACTTCAATACAGCCATCAGCCAAATGATGATCTTAGTGAATGAGGCCTACCGCCTGAACGTTCGCTCGAAGACGGTTCTTTTGAAATTAGCTCAACTCTTGCAACCATTTGCTCCTTTCTTTGCAGAAGAAGTGTGGAGCGGACTGGGTGGCCAAGGCTTTGTTTCAATGGCAAAGTGGCCTTCTTACGATGCTAAGCTCGTTGTAGACGACACAGCAGAGATGGGCGTTCAAGTGAACGGAAAAATGCGCGGAACCATTCAAATTCCGCTTACTGTGACTCAAGACGATGCTATGGCTATGGCCTTAAAGGTAAATACTGTTGCGAATGCTATAGGAACTATGGCAATAACAAAGATTATTTTTAAACCAGGGCAGATTTTAAATATTATTGTGAAATAACACTTTCACTAAAGTGAGTAAAAATGAGTTGGTCAGTCGAAAAAAGTGCAGAGTTATACGGTATCAACAACTGGGGCTCAGGCTATTTTAAGATCAATCAAAAAGGGAATATTGAAATCACACCTTTCAAAGGCCAACCCGGCTTAGATCTTCACCAGCTCGTTGGCGATTTAAGAGCGCGCGGTATCCGCCCACCGATTTTGATTCGCGTTCCGAATCTTCTTCAAGCTCGTATTGAACTTATCTCAGGTTGTTTCAACAACGCTATTCGTGAATCTGGCTACAAAGGCACTTATTCAGGCGTTTACCCAATTAAAGTGAACCAGCAGCGCCATTTACTTGAAGAAATCGTTGAATTCGGTCGGGCGTGCCGCCTTGGTTTAGAATGCGGCTCAAAGCCCGAACTTTTAGTGGCTCTCGCTTACATGGATAATCCTGATGCTTACGTGGTGTGCAACGGCTTTAAAGACGTGGAGTATGTTGAAACGGCTCTTTTATCTTCTAAACTTGGTCGCAGCACCTTCATCGTCGTAGATCGCTTCGCCGAGCTCGGCATTATTATTAATTCATCTAAGAAACTCAATATCAAACCAAAAATCGGACTGCGCGCGAAGCTGACAACAAAAGGCGAAGGCAAGTGGATTGAATCTTCAGGCGCTCGCTCGAAGTTCGGGCTCTCTCCTTCTGAAATCGTGCAAGCCATTCAAGTTCTTAAAGATGAGAATATGCTCGATTGCCTTGAGCTTCTTCACTTCCATATCGGCTCGCAGGTTCCATCCATTCAATCGATCAAAGGCTCGATTAAAGAAGCGGCTCGTTTCTTCACGGAGTTCCACGCTCTTGGCGCGAGTCCAAAATATGTGGACGTAGGCGGCGGTCTCGGTATCGATTATGATGGTTCGGGCAAAAGTCACAGCTCAACCAATTACTCAGAGCAAGAATATGCCAACGATGTGGTTTCAATTCTTCAAACCATCTGCGATGAAAAGAATGTTCCTCACCCGAATATTATTTCTGAATCGGGTCGCGCTATTGTCGCTCACAGCTCGTTCTTGGTTTTCGATGTTCTTGGCCTCAACGAGGTTGAAAAACATGAAATTCCGTTTGCCGTTGATAAGAAAGATTCTTTAATTGTAAAAGATCTTCTCTACATTCACGAAAATGTGAATTCAAAAAACATCAATGAGTTCTACAACGACTTGGTTGAGAAGAAAAATGACGCTCTTCAACTTTTCTCGTTCGGTGGACTCAGCCTCGAGCAACGTGCAAAGGCTGAAGATATTTACTGGGCCTGCGCAACGAAAATGACAAAAGTAGCGAAAGACAATCCGGACGCTGAAGACATTTACTGGGCGCTTCAAAAAGATCTCTCTGATACTTATTTCTGCAACTTCTCAATTTTTCAATCTCTCCCCGACTCTTGGGCCGTTCAACAGGTCTTTCCATTGATGCCGATTCATCGCCTCAATGAACAGCCCGATCAGCGCGCCACAATTGCCGATCTCACTTGTGATAGTGACGGTAAAATCGATAACTTTATTGATCCGGATACGGGTAAATCTCAAGGCTATCTTGAAGTGCACGATATTCGTCCTGATGAACCTTACTATATGGCCGCTTTTTTAGCGGGCGCCTACCAAGAAATCTTGGGCGACCTCCATAATCTTTTCGGCGACACAGATACAGTTCACATTTCTATAAACGAGAATGGAACTTATCATATTGATCACGCCCTGGTGGGCGATTCAGTCACTGAAGTTCTCAGCTACCTCGACTTCAATCGCCCTGAAATGGTTGAACGCTTGCGACGTGCATCTGAACAGAGTATCGTTAAGGGAACACTGACACATTCTGAAGCGAAAACGCTTATGAAGCACTACGAAGAGGGACTGTCAGGTTATACCTATTTAGAAGACGCGGAGTAAAAGTGGATTACAGCTACATAGCGCCCGATGCAATTTTAGGAGAATACCTTCAACTGCTCTTCTTCGGGTTCTTTGGTCTTTCTACTCTTTTTCTCATCGCACTCTTCGCTCTTTCTTATAAATACAAAATAATCATTCCGCTCTTAAGTTATATGGGGGCGTCTTCGATTCCCTTTTGCTTCGGAATTGCATCAAAGTATTTTGTTGTGACAAAAACCTGCGTATCAAGCCAGCAGTGTGACGGCATGTCTATCATCGCGCTCTTTATGTATTTCTTTGTGAATGGACTCTTAGCTCTCAGTTTCTGGAATTTGCGCTCCAAACAAGAGCGAGCCGCAGCGGTCGCGCCCTCAAGAGCGGCTTAAGACTTTCTGGGGTCAAAGGCTTCTCGAACACCCTCACCGATTAAATTTAAAACTACGAGTGATACAAAAAGTGCCAAAGACGGATACACGGCAAGCCACCACGCAATTGTGAAATTCTTTTGAGCCTGGCCGAGCAACTCCCCCCAACTTGGTGTTGGAGGCGGCAAACCGAAACCGAGATAATCAAGAGCCGCCAAAGATGCAATACCTCCCGCTATAGCGAACGGACTAAAAGTGATCAGTGGGCCCATGGCATTGGGTAAAATGTGTTTAAAGATGAGCCTCGCACGTGAGGCCCCCAATGCTTTTGCTGACTCGACGAAGTCGCGATTTCTGAGCCGTAAAAACTCGGCGCGCATATAAATCGAAATCATCATCCAGCCAAAGAATGATGAGAAAACAATTAATAACCACATATTCGCACCAAAAATAGTCATAAGCGTAATGAGGAGTAAAAGCGTCGGTACCGAATCAAAAATTTCAACTAAGCGCTGGCCCCAGAGATCCACTTTGCCGCCGGCAAAACCCATAACCGCGCCGATGACGACTCCGATAAAGAAAGAGATCAGCCAAACGAAAATTGAGAAAATAAAGCTGTAACGGAATCCGTAAAGTAAACGTGAGAGAACATCGCGACCACGGTCGTCGGTGCCGAACCAGTTTTCATTTGATGGTGGGCCTGGGTAAACTTCAACTTTATTATTACTTTCAAAAGGATCCCATTTCACGATGGGCCAAATCGCCCAATTACCATTCTCAGTAAGATTGAGGGCGCGATAGTCGGTGACGAAAATATCTTCTTGGCCAAAAACAGTTGGGTGATAAGTCTTGAGGGATGGAAAGTAAGTTTGCCCTTGATAAGACATGATCAGTGGTTTGTTATTCGCCCAAAATTCGGCCGTGATGCTTAAGAAAATAAGAAAAGCGAACAACCAAGCGGCCATCACTGCGCGTTTAATAGAGCAGAATCTATTCCAACGCTTAAGTGTAAGTGGGTTGGTGATAAAACAACTGATCATGTGAAATCAATCCTTGGGTCAACAACCACGTAGAGAAGATCTGAAATCAAACGACCCAAAAGAGAAACTAAGCTCGAGATAAATATCAAAGCCATGATCACATTGTAATCGCGGGCCAGAGTTGATTTATAACCTAAGAGACCAATTCCATCGAGATTGAAAAGTGTTTCGATAATGAGAGAGCCAGCCAAGAACACTCCAAGAAAACTGCCCACGCCAGTCACAACTGGAATCAGTGCGTTTCTCAAAACGTGTTTGTACATCACTGTGCTTTCTTTAAGGCCTTTGGCGCGTGCCGTGCGAACGTAATCGAGCTTCACTTCATCAAGAATTGAGTTCTTCATCATAAAGGTGAGAACCGTAAAGCTGTTCACCATGTAGCAAATCATCGGGAGAATAAAGTGATGAGCCCGGTCGAGAAATTTACCCATAAAAGTCAAAGACTCGTAGCTGTCTGATTGAATACCACTCAGCGGAAACCAATTGAAATACGAACCGCCGGCAAAGAATACAATTAAGAGCACGCCGAGCATGAGCGCTGGCACTGAATACATCAAGAAAAGAACAAAGCTCGATGAGATATCAAACGCCCCACCGTCTTTGGTCGCCTTAATAACACCAAGAGGAACACAAATAATATAGGTGAGAAGCAGCGAGAGAATACCGAACTGAAGTGAAACGGGGAATTTTGAAACAATCACATCAATCACTGGCTCTTCGTAAGTGAAAGACTCGCCGAAATTAAAAGTCACAACATTTTTAAGCCAGATAAAGTAACGAACGTGCAAAGGCTTATCAAAACCGTATTGTTTTCTCAAAGCCTCAATGACTTCTTCAGATACACCGGCATCACCACGAGTGTTGCTGCTTTCGCCTCCAGCACCGCCGAAGCGCATCTGCTGAATCTTCTGCTCGATAGGGCCACCAGGAGCCAAATTAATCACTGCGAACGATAATATAGTGATCCCGAGCAGAGTCGGAATCATCATTAGAATACGTTTCAGTAAGTATTTAAACATAGCTCTCTATTTGTTGCTGATCCACCAAGTGTCCACACCAACGCCGTACTTGTAAGTTGGCTGCACCATTTTCATTCGCGAGTTGTATCCGTAAAAAGAAGCTGTCGTGTTAATCAGGAATGTATAAGGCACGTCTTGCGCTACCAGATCGTAAATCTCTTGCATCATTGGCCGACGCTTTTTATCGTTGAGTTCTTCGCGAGCCTTGTCGATCAGCTGATCTACTTTTTCATTCTTGTAACTGATAAAGTTTGAGCCACCTTTAACTGAGCTGGCTGAATGCCAGATCTGTTTCGGGTCACCGTCAACAGTTCCGCCCCAAACTAAAAAAAGAGCTTCAAATTCTTTCTCATCCATTTTCTTCTGAAAGGCATTCCAGTCGATATTTGAAATGGACATATCGATACCGGCTTTTTTCAGCTCTTCTTTATAAACAGTAAAGTACTTCTCATAGTCTTTATTCGGGTTTAAAAGTGTGAAGCGGAATTCTTTCTTCTTACCATCGATTATTTTATCAAGAACACCGTTCTTATCTGAATCTGACCAGCCCGCTTTAGCTAAAATCTCTTTGGCTTTCTTAGGGTCATAACTAATAGCTTTTGTTTTTGGATTGGCCGTTGGACTCTGCTGATACCACGGACCTGTTGCCGGCTTAGCAACACCGAAGAAAAATTTCTTGGCCATCTCTTCACGGTTATAAAGATGTGTCATCGCTAAACGTACTTCACGGTCTTTAAAAATAATGTTTTTGTTGTTCCAGCCAATGAATGGTGTCGAGCGCGGTGCTGAGTTCTCGTATTGTTTTTTAAGAACTTTTGTTCCCCACGGCTCACCTTTTGTTTTCAAGAAGTAATCTTCTGGGCTCAAGCCCTTGTAATCTAGCTCTCCACGCTTGAGAGTTTCTAAAGCCACGCTGTCTTCGCGAATGATTCGCATGTGGATTTTTTCAGCTTTATAATAGCCCGCATAGTAAGGAACTTTACTCCCCCACCACTTCTGATTTTTTGTGAGGATAATCGAGCGACCCTGATCGTACTTCTCCAGTACGTACGGGCCCGAGCCCATAACTTCTTTATTCATCTTCTTACTTTTATCGCCGTAAACATGCTTCGGTAGTACCGTTAGACCTGCAGCCACTTCAAAATTTTTAAAGTATTTCTTTTTCACATTGAATTTAACTGTATTCGCATCGATCACTTCTACAGATGAGAAGTTCTCATAGTAGGGCTGTAAAACTGCTGCTTTGTAAGCTGGGTCAAAAATGGCATCGTATGAAAATTTCACATCATCAGCTGTTACCGGTTTACCATCGGCAAACACAGCGTCTTTGCGCATGTAAAATGTAAAGCTCATACCGTCTTTAG
This sequence comes from uncultured Pseudobdellovibrionaceae bacterium, assembly GCA_964360255.1. Classification (GTDB taxonomy): domain Bacteria; phylum Bdellovibrionota; class Bdellovibrionia; order Bdellovibrionales; family UBA1609; genus CAYHVK01. The sequence goes on from CAYHVK010000014.1 coordinate 64,990, forward strand.
ATGTTTCATAGCGCTCAGCTAGTGCTGGGGCCCAACCGTAAGTTTCAATGTCACGGTTCATTAGGCTTTCGTGAATGTATCCACGTACATCATTTGAATAAGCATCTGTGGCCCCGCTAAACGGATTGAGTGTCGATGGCTCTGCATTTAGCAGCAAGTAAAATGTACCTCCGGCTGGGGCCGTAGGACTCCCCAAGGGCTTTAGTGCTTGCGCCGAGCTGGGATTCGGCTGAAGTGCTAAAATTAGAAAAAAACCAATGAGATAGGTGGATTTATTCAAAGCGCTAAACATGATGTTCTCCTGATGTACTCGCTGTGTCTCGAGAGTCTATTCTCCTCGAGAAACTTTTGAATTGTAAGAGCTTGCGACATTGTTACATCTCGATTAAAACGATGGTCTATGACAAACGAAACACAAACTGGACTTTTTGGCCTACCCACAGAACGAAAAAACTCACTTATCGTGATTCAAGCCGTGCCTTGGGAAGTAACAACCTCTTACGGAGCCGGCACTAGCCGTGGTCCAGAAGCGATCCTCGAAGCCAGTCCGCAACTTGATCTTTTCGATATTGAGCTCGGTGAAATGTATAAAGTGGGCTACCATCTCGAGCCGCTTGATACGGCTCTTCGTGATGAGAATGACATTCTTAAAAAAGTGGCTAACGAAGTTCTTGAAGAGTGGGATGAGTTCGGCGAAACAAAAGAATCGGTAAAGCCGAAAATTAAACGCATTAACGAGGCTTGCGAGAAAATGGTGAAAACCGTTTATGAGCGCACGCTTAAAACTCTCGCAGAGAAAAAAATCCCAGGGCTTATTGGCGGCGATCACTCTTCACCGCTTGGCTGCATTCAAGCCATTAGCGAATCACTGAAAGGTGACTTCGGCGTCCTTCACATTGACGCTCACGCGGACTTACGTAACGCTTATCAAGGTTATGTTCACTCGCACGCGTCGATCATGAGAAATGTTATGTTGCTCAAAACTCCACCGAAGAAATTGGTGCAAGTGGCGATTCGTGATTTCTGCAAAGAAGAATACGACTTTATTCAAGAGTCAGAAGGCCGCATTCAAACTTTCTTCGATGAGAAATTAAAAACCCGTCTCCTTGAAGGAGAATCATGGGATAAGATCTGCAAAAACATGATCGAGTCTTTACCTAAAAATGTTTACGTTTCATTCGATATTGATGGCTTATCCCCAGAGTTCTGCCCAAGTACCGGGACGCCAGTACCCGGCGGACTCAGTTACGATCAAGCTTTGCACTTATTCAAAGTTCTCGGTCAATCAGGACGCAAAATTGTAGGCTTCGATTTGAACGAAGTTGCACCTGGTGAAGGCGGCAGTGAATGGGATGGCAATGTCGGCGCTCGTTTACTTTTCAAACTTTGCGGGTGGACAGCTCATACGAATGGCGGCCTCAATGCCAAAGCGTAGTGCACCAACCGAGTGGTGGAGCGAAGGCGTTCAGTTTGAATGCCAAGGCTCTGGTAAGTGCTGCACGTCTCGCGGTGAATATGGCTATGTGTTTTTCTCAATCGAAGATCGTCAGCGCGCCGCTAAGCTTTTAAAAATTACTGAAGTGCAGTTTCGTGAGCAATATTGCCAGAAAGTTGATGGCGCTTATGCACTGAAAGACCCAGCAGATAAAAATCCAGATTGTATTTTCTTAAAATCAAATCGCTGCTCGATTTATGAAGGCCGTCCGACTCAATGCCGAACTTGGCCTTTTTGGCCAGAAGTGATGAGCGCAAAAGCTTGGAACAAAGGTGTGGCCGAATATTGTCCCGGCGTTGGCAAAGGCAAAGTGATTTCAGCTGATGTCATTCGCGCTACACTCGCCGAGCAAATTGGTAGCGAAATTAGTATTGCGAAAGAGACGAAGTAGTCTTTTAGAGACAGAAATTTTTAGAAAAAGTTAAGTAGAAATTTATAAATGAAACTGAAAATTGCTGCCGCCTTCTTCGCCGTCTATGTCATCTGGGGCTCTACTTATTTAGCTATTCGCTTCGGCATCGAAACAATTCCGCCCCTTTCATTAGGCGCCATGAGATTTATCGTGGCTGGCCTTACCATGTTTTTGGTTTCTTATTTGGCGAAAGAAAAGCCCCTCAACTCCCACGAAGTTAAAACCGGCATTGTCAGTGGCATTTTAATGATGTCGGCCAACGGCCTTGTCTGCATTGTTGAGAAAACAATTCCTTCAGGAATTGTCGCTGTCTTCATCGGGACAGCTCCGATATGGATGCTTTTAATTTCTTGGCTTTTCTTTAACGGGGCTCGCCCCACATTCTGGAAATTTTTCGGAGCCATCGTGGGCGCTATTGGTATCGGAATCATCGCACAAGAAAGTGCCGAGGGCTCACTTGATAATTCAGCATGGCTGGGTTTCGGACTTCTTACTGTTTCATGTTTGTCGTGGACTTTCGGCAGCTTAATCCCCCGCCGATTGCCAAGAGTTAAGAGCGGACTCCGCTTCTCTGGCCTTCAAATGTTTGCTGGTGCTATGGGACTTACTTTATTCAGCCTTATTTTTGAAAAACCATGGGCCATTGATTGGTCACAAGTGAGCAGCACTTCATGGTGGGCGCTCGCTTACTTAATCGCCTTCGGCTCCCTCATTGCATTCTCGGCGTACACTTGGCTCAGCCGAAATGTTCAACCTCACTTAGTGAGTACTTATGCTCTCGTGAATCCGGTAGTGGCTGTATTTCTCGGAGCCATTTTTTACGACGAGGCTTTAAGCACTCATCTTCTTTTCGCCACTATCATCGTAATTGTTGGACTGAGTTTCTTGGTGATTCCAGGCTCGGTGGTTAAGCGGTTTCTATGGCGGCCCTAAGCTTCAAATCTCACATTAGACTTGAGTATGTGGTGTTATAAAATTATTTGTTTGTTGACCGCATAAGTATAGCCGATAAATTTGCATCATGAGCAAAAATAGATTCGTTTACGTCATTATAACAGTCGCAGTTGTCGTTGGCCTCATTTACGTTTGGCAAGGTTCCTTTTTAGACGCAGCAACGACTAAGCAAGTACCTTCGAATACGATTCAAAATCAAGTCGCTAAAGATCCTCTGGAAACGAACACAACTTTCCATACTGAAAAACCAAAAGAGAACGCCTTATCTAAAGAGGTTGCTGCACAACAAATCCAAGAAAAGAAGGGTGGGACTGAAACTAAGCTCACAATTAGCAACTTTGAAGGGTTTGTTGGTAAGTGCTTCCACGGCGAAACCTGCGACTTCGGCGATGACCCAATCGCAATGTACAAGTATTTTAAACGAAGCGGTAATGAGCGAGCTTGCGATAGCTTAATTGCCTTTCTTCGTAAACAGATGAAAGAGACTACGTCTCGAAAACGCTACAAAGATGTTCTTAAAAAAATGATTGATGACTTTTATCCGCCTGAAGAAAAGCAATTTCAGGAGGCGGCCTATTATAATTATTCAGGCGATCTTCAGAAATCTTTAGATCTCTACTTGGACTTAGAGCTTAAATCACAAACTGATAGTTCGCTCAGACCGGCCCCCAAACTTAATATTGCGAATACCTTTTACGATATGAAGCGCTACAGAGATTCTCTTCCATATTACGAGGCCGCACTTCAAGAGTTCATTTCTAATGGTGAAAGCGGCGCTGTCCCAGGCCGAAACGAAATGATTCGATTTGTAGAAGGTCGAATTGAAGACGTGAAAAAGCACCTTTAAGCGAAGCTTGCCCAAACCACTAGCTTAACTTCTGCACTGCGATCTAAAACTCACCCAAGAACTGTCCGCCTTAAATACGGACCGGTTCGACATTTAAACTCGGCGGACACTGAGCTCGCATATATTCCTTCCTAGCGATGTCTAACCCAATGAGGTATATTAAAGATCTAGAAGCCGCAGGTTTTGAAAGAAACCAAGCTGAAGCTCAAGTCCAAATGGTGCTCGATGCAATCGAAGGTGATTTAGTGACTAAAAGTGATTTTGCAGTCTATCAAGAGAGAATCGACAATCGATTCAATCAACTTGAGAATCGTATCACTCAGTCGCAACAACTGACTCAAGTACAATTCAAAGAATTTGAATTACGAATAGTGACTCGCTTAGGCGTCTTAATGGTCAGCACCACTTCAATCGCCGTCGCCATGCTCACCTGGCTAATTAAAGTCTAAATTATTTCTCTTAAATAGACAGAAAACAAAAAAGCGCACCTTGTGAGTGCGCTTTTCAATATCAAAAATATTGTCCGGAATTCCCCAACGGGAAGCAGGTACCTTTTATCTCGCGTATCTGCGGTTCATTGATTCGCGCATTTCTGCGCCTTCGATTGAAAGTCGTGTCCATGGAATCGCTAAAAGACGATCGGCTTCGATCGGCTCTTCAGTTTCTTCACAGATACCGTAAGTGCCTTGATCGATTCTGACTAATGCCATTTCGATTTCAACAAGTTGGCTACGAAGACGCTCATTAAGAGTGAGCACTTCGCTTTCTGCTAGAGCTTTAGTTGTTTGGTCACCTTCATCACCTGATTTACCGTCCTCAGAAGATCCCAAATCCTTTCGGACATCTCTAACGCGGTTCAGTATTTCTGTCTTTGCTTCTAGCAACGATCTTTTGCATTTTTCCAAAAGAGCTTTAGTTACTTGTGCCATTGCCGGTCCCCTCCTGTGCTTTGGCGTTGTAAACAGTTCCAAAATGGAACTGAATTATTTACACACCTTGCACCCTGTTAGGCAAGAATAAAAATAGGCTCAAAACACGTTATATTCGATTTGGAGTGAAACTCGACCTCTAAGTAGGCGATTTCTGGTCAGAACAAGGGATACCTTGGGTAGCCTCGACCTACAAAAGAGCCCGGCTCAATACGAAATTGTTGAGACTTTTAAAGGACGCCAAATTGTCGATTCATGAACCCAGTACTCTCCACCCCAAGGGGCTTCGACTTGATACCATTCTTCAATGCGATCCAGTCTCTTGAAGGGCGTGTACTTATCAACCTGGCGAATATCAGCTAACGGAGCTGTATTGCTCCCTTGCTCGCGTAACTTGGCCGTCCAAGTTTTTATCGAAAGACAATTATATCTGTCGGTGGCGTTCTGTCCGTAGAGCCAATGTTTTTTGCCATCTTGGTCTTCCACTTCGATCCAACCATTCTTTGAACTGATCGCGATGAGGGGTGTGTACTTAGAAACTGTCCATGTGACTTTATATTTCGGCCCTGGGCCTTCTCGTAAGTTGGCTTCGTAAGTACTCACACAAAGGGCACGAGCTGAAAATGCCGCACCAGAAATAAAAAGCGAAATGATAAAACGCGAGATTAAAACTTTTAAGTTCACTCTAAAAGGCTATCAGCTGTTAGGAGCATAGCCTACTGGGCGATAGTCGGAAGAAGGTCGGTTCACCGCCTATTAAATTGTCACCACATTGAACCTCTTACAAAGAAAGTTGAGTGACCTGCGCTTTATGGCAATTGAGACCGGCATAAATCTTCCAGACATACGGGACGAACTAAAAAACAAAACAGTAAAAAAACTCTTAAAGGAGTCCCCATGTTGAAAAAAGCTATCCTAGCTACTGTTCTCACTATTTCTGCATCTGCCGCTTTAGCAATGCCAGATTTCGCCGGAGAATATAATTGCAAAATCTCAACGACGAGCCCCGAAGGTTCTCAGTCTCTAGAAGCTCCGGTTTCTTTCGCCGTGAGCGATGCTGGTCTTACTATGAGCGGCGCCGGCAGTCAGACTTCTGATCCAATGCCTTGCAAAAACAGCACTGAAGATATTAACCAAAACGGTGTTACGGCAAAAGCTGTAATGAGCTGTTCAGCTTCAGTACTTGGTTTTGATATTAAAGTCTCTATACCGGCACAGAACATTGACGTAAAAACAGCAATGTCATTTGAAAAGACATCTGCAACTCAACTCAAGTTCGTTATCGATGCGAATGGTGTGAACCAAGGTCAAAGCATTTCAGCTAAGATCGTTGGCGATTGCACTAAGAAATAAGACAGAAGTTTTTAGATTTAAAATATCTAGAATTAAAAATGGCTGAAGATTTATTTTCAGCCATTTTTTTTATAACGCAACAACTGGGCAGTGATCTGAGCCATCTTGGTCTTCGAGTTGATCACAGTCTCTAAAAACTTCTGCCAGCTTTGGCGTTGTACAAATGTAATCAATTCTCCACCCGCGATTACCCATGCGGGCTTTTTGAAAATAACTCCACCATGTGTAACGGTGTTTTTCAGTGGGACGAAACTTTCTGAAAAGATCAACAAATCCGGATTTTAAAAAACTTTCAAACCAAGCCCGTTCCACTGGTAAAAATCCGCTCTCGGTTGAGAGACCCACAGGATCATAAACATCGATATCGAGATAGGCCACGTTGTAATCACCAACGAGAATAATTTCGCGGCCGGATTTAATTTTATCCATTAGGTGCTGTGTGAACTCTTGCAAAAACTCTTGCTTGAACTGATGACGAACATCCCCTGATCCGCCGTTTGGAAAATAAACATTATAAAGTAAGAAATCTTTGTGATCAGTGACAACGAAGCGGCCCTCACTGTCATAGCGATCAATGCCAATACCGGTTTGCACTTCAATAGCGTCAAGGCCAGCTCCTTCGCGTACATATGTCACTGTGCCTGAGTAACCGGACTTTTTTGCTGATGACCAATAACTTTTGTAACCAGATACATTGACGATTTCTGGTGGAACTTGGTCTTTATGGGCTTTTGACTCTTGTAGACATAAAATATCGGGCTTTTCAGCGGCAATAAATTCTAAGAAACCTTTTTTAGCAACGGCTCGGATGCCGTTGACATTCCAGGTGATGATTTTCATATGAGCCCTCCCGAATTCTTTTGTGAGTCATAAATTACTCTGATAAAAATATCACTTCAATAACGAATGGCGTTAACAAGGGAGTTTTTATGCCTATGATAGGTCAACCAGCACCGCAATTTACGGCCCAAGCAGTTGTCGACGGCGGAGATTTTAAAGAGGTTCGTCTTTCTGATTACCGCGGCAAATTTGTCGTCCTTTTCTTTTATCCTTTGGATTTCACATTCGTCTGCCCAACTGAAATTACCCAGTTCAGAGATTCAATTGCTGAGTTCCGCACAGCTGGAGCTGAAGTTCTCGGCTGCTCAATTGATTCCGTTCACTCACACAAACGCTGGATTAAAGACGATCTTGGTGAACTTGGTTATCCACTTATTGGCGATGTGACAAAACAAATCGCCCGCGACTACGGCGTTCTTTTACAAGATAAAGGTATTGCCACTCGCGGCACGTTTATTATCGATCAAGAAGGTATTGTTCAGTACATGGGCATTCACAACTTGAACGTGGGCCGCGATAGCGGTGAAATTTTACGTGTTCTGCAGGCGCTTAAATCTGGCGAACTTTGCGGAGCGGGCTGGAAGCCAGGAACTAAACACGTATCTGTTAAGTAATCTGTAAAATAATTTGCTCAACCACTACATTGAAAAATTAAATTCAAAGTATCCATCGGCCGCTGAATTCAAAGGTGGCCCACAAGGCCTGCGCGAAAGTGTGGGCCCTATAATTTCTAACCATACCATTGAGCTTCCCACTTCGGTTTATGCGAAAGTTCAAAGCACCGTTCGTGACCTTTATGCTTATGCCAAATCTCCTGGCTATCTCAGCTGGTTAATTGAAGAATATAAGCGCCAAGGTGATGCACTCGCTGTTGAAATTTTAGAAGCTAAGACGAAAAATAATTCCATTCTTATGGCTTACGATTTTCATTATGAGCCCATTAGCAAAGTGCTCTCACTAATTGAAATCAACACCAATGCCAGTGCTTTTCTTTTTTCAGACTTGGTTTATCGCGCTACCAGAACTTCATTTTTAGAAGATAAGACCGATCCTCTCGATCTTTTTTTGAAGGCCGTCGAAAATGAGAGTCAGCTCACGCTGGGTAGAAAAGCCAAAAATATAGCCATCATCGATGAAGATCTTGATAAGCAAAAAATGTTCTTAGAATTCTTAATGTATCGCGATCTATTTAAAGCTAATGGCTACAGCGCTGAAATCTTCGATTACAAAGATGTTCCGCTCAATGGCGCTATAGATTTCATATACAACCGCTACTGTGACTTCACTTTAAGCGAAGGCCGCTCGGCTCACCTGCGCCGAACTCTTCTTGACGGAAAAATTTGCATATCTCCGCATCCAAAAGAATATTTACTTTTAGCTCACAAAGAGCGCTTGATTCATTTCGCTGAAAAAAATCTCAGTGATACTTTGATCCCGACTTTTCTCCTGGATGAAAAAACCGATGCCACTGAACTCTGGACGAAGCGCAAAGGATTATTCTTTAAACCACGCGCCCTTTACGGAGCGAAAGCCACCTACAAAGGTTCGTCGATCAGCCATAAAACATTTGAAAAGCTTTTCGCAAAAGACTCTCCGCTGTATTTAGCACAAGAGTTTCGTCCAGCTGGTGAAAATAATGGATTCAAATTTGATCTGCGCTTTTACGCCTATGAAGATCAGATTCATCTTGGCATCGCTCGTGTGTATCAAGGACAGGTTACTAACTTTAATACACCCGGCGGCGGCTTTGCCCCTATAAAGTTAATTTAAGTAATACCGATATGATACATAGATGGGTCAAATACGCGCTCGTAAGAGCACATCTTCTATTGCATCACTTCGGCCAAACACTCGAATTTCACAATTTGATTACACGACTTTTGACCAGATCGATGGCTCACATCCATGGCAAGAGTGTGTTCCTGAAGGCTATATTCTTTATCCAGCTCGCCGCCTTCACTACGGAAAAGTCGTTTATTTCAATTATGATTTAGCTAAAGAGATGGGATTGATTCCGAAATCTCACGGACACAACCTGACTCCAGCCCTAGAAAATAAACTACTTGAAACATTTAATCTAAGAATCATTAACGAGTTCGACGAGAAAAACTCCATTCGTTATCACCCTTCTTTAGTAAAAAAGAACAAGTTTATGGCCACTCGTTACTTGCAACTTCAGCATGCTGATAAAAAGGGCCGCACTTCTGGTGATGGACGCAGTATATGGAATGGTGTTGTAAAAAATAAGGGCATTGTGTGGGACATTTCAAGCCGTGGCACGGGTGTGACATCGCTGTCACCGGGCGCCGTTGAAGCCGGCAAGCCACTTCGCTCAGGCTCTACCACTCATGGTTATGGTTGTGGGCTTGCCGATATCGATGAACTTTTAGGCGCTTCTATTATGGCCGAATCATTTCACAAAAATGGCGTTAAAACCGAGCGCATGCTTCTTGTTATTGATCATGGTGATGGCAACGGTATAGGTGTGCGCGCTGGTGAAAACCTTATACGTCCTGCCCACCTATTTATTCATTTAAAACAAGAGAACCATGATGCTTTAGCACGCGCCACAGACTATTTAATTCAACGTCAGTTGCAAAATAAAGAATGGTCGTTCAACTTTCAATCGAAGAAAAAATATCAGTATTTCTTAAATGAAATCGTAAAAAGTTTTGGAGCTTTCACCGCTCAGCTCGAGCGCGACTACATTTTCGCTTGGCTCGATTGGGATGGGGACAATGTTCTCGCCAATGCTGGTATCATCGACTATGGCAGCATTCGCCAGTTTGGTCTTCGCCACGATGAATATCGCTATGATGATGTTGAACGCTTTTCAACAAATCTCAATGAACAAAAAGCGAAATCACGCCAGATTGTTCAAGTTTTCACTCAGCTAGTGGACTACTTAGAAACTAAAAATAAGAAACCCATTCACCAGTTTGAAAATCATGAGGCTCTAAAACTCTTTGATCAAATTTACGCTGATAATATTCAAAGCCTGTTTCTCAAACAAATGGGTTACAACTCGAAACAACGAACCGGCTTAATGGCAAAAGATCGAAGTCTCGTTAAGGCGACTTACAAGGCCTACCTCAAACTTGAGCGTCTCAAATCTAAGCGCCAGAAAAAAGTGCCGGACGGCGTGAATCGCCCAGCAATTTTAAATATGCGTAAAATGCTTAGAGACTTGCCGGCCTTCATGAAGAACGCTGTTCTCACAGGCGAAGAAGCTCTTTCTTATACCGAATTCTTCCATAAAGCACTTTCAGCGGAAGCTAAACCCAACGATCGAAAATTGAACCGAACCCGCAAGAGAGCAGTCCGTAATTTTCAGTATTACTATTCTAAAATGCTGAAGAAAGTTCATCAACAAGACGGTGGCGACGACTTCTTTGATGCTCTCACTCAAGTGGCTCATGCCGCAAATCCATCTAACCGTATGACTGGCAATGGCCTCCTTCATGTTGTAGATGCCATTATGAAAACACGTCGTGATCCGCGTGCTAAAAAGACCATTCAAATGACAATTGACGGTCTGATCGCAAATCAAACCCAAGCCACTATCGATTCAAGTACTCATATGTCGGCAAAAGCCCAACAGCTGGTTCGCACCTGCCTGCGACTCATTGACGGTCATAAAGAAAGCATTTAGAACCATAATATGCATATAGTTACTGGCGCCAACGGCTTTATTGGTAGCGCTTTTGTGCGCGAACTCAACGACCATGGAATTACAAATATTCTGTGCACAGATTCTGTTCCGCTTCATGAACGCTCGGCCCCTTTAAAGAATAAAAAATTTGAACGGTTTTTATCAGAAAAAGAACTTCTTGTTTGGATTCGTCAAGAGTCAAACATGAGTAAAGTTAAATCGATTTTTCATATCGGCGCCTGCTCATCGACAACAGAAAAGAACTGGGACTATCTTTACCAGAATAACACCCTCTATACGCGCACACTCTTTGAAGCTGCCACTCAATATAAGATTCCTTTTTTCTATGCGAGCAGCGGAGCTGTTTACGGCGATGGCCGCTTAGGCTTTGATGATCGCACTCCGCCTTATGATTACAAACCACTGAATCTTTATGGCCGATCGAAATGGGAATTTGACTGCTGGGCTCTTAAGCAAGAGAAAACTCCACCGCAATGGTTTGGCTTTCGTTACTTCAATGTATACGGGCCCAACGAGTATCATAAAGACGATATGGCCAGCGTGGTCTTCAAAGCTTTTCATCAAATTAAAAAAAGCGGCAGTTTAAAACTCTTTAGGTCTCACAACAAAGATTACCGCGATGGCGAGCAGCTTCGTGATTTCGTGTACGTGAAAGACATTACGCGTTGGATGTTTGAGATTTTTCAATCCCTAGATAAAAATACCGGCCAATTCAAATCAGGCATTTACAATCTCGGAGCCGGTTGCGCCCGCACTTGGCTCGATCTCGCCCGTTCGGTATTTATGGAGCTCAGCACGCCTCTCAATATTGATTGGATTGATGTTCCTGCTGATATTCGCAATCAGTATCAGTATTTCACTGAAGCTAAAATGACAAATCTCTGGAATCAAGGCCTGAGCGAACCCAAGTATCAGCTCGAAAAAGGCATCAACGATTACATTCAAAATTATCTGTCCAATCAGAATCCTTATTTATGAATTTAAATGTTGTTTTAGTTCGACCTAAATATTCTTTTAATGTGGGCTCAGTTTCTCGCGTCATGGCCAATATAGGATCTCAGCGCCTGATTATTATCGATTCTCTCTGCGAGCTCGATCATGAAGCTCGCAAAGGAGCTGCCGGTGCCCAAGCCCACCTGATGGAAGCTGAGCTTTATAAAACTTGGGATGAGTTCTTTGTTAAAGAGCCTGAAGGTGTTCGCCTCGCCTTTTGCGGTAAAGATAAAAAGCAGATGGAGCAAAAAAATTTCTCAGAGATGGTTTCATCTATTGTTGATGAAACAGAATCACAAGGATTTAAGGACATCTATTTAATTTTCGGCACTGAAGATGATGGCCTTTCAGATCAAGATCTTGAATATGCCAATCATATTTTAACTTTGCCCGCTTACGGCGAGTTCAGAAGTCTCAATCTCTCTCATGCTGTTTTAATGGCTCTCTTTATATATGATCAAGCCAAGAGATCTCGCATTAAGACCCACTCCACCACCACTGACACCGATACTGCTGAAAAAGGATTTTTCTTTCCTGAAAAGTCCTTGAAAGATTGGCTGACAACGGTTGGGTTTGAGATTGAGAAGCGCGATACGAGCGCCTACACGGTTTTAAAACGACTTTTACTCAGCCGCCTGCCCTCAAATAAAGAATTGCGCGTGCTCGAATCCATTGTGAATCAGACTGTTAGAAAATTGCGCGGTAAAAACCAGACTTAACCTGATTTTTTGCGCTTAAAAACATTATTGAATACGGCAGTGATATCGCCATGAAGTAGCTCTTCTGTAGCCGACTTCTTCGTACCCTTAACTGAAACATATTCACGACGAGCCTCTGCGAACTCGGCATCAATCTTCAGCGCTCGGCCGTAGTAGTCTGCGGCTTCGACATTTTGCCCGACAGCTGCGAAGAAAAGACCTTTAACGAAGAAATATAAAGCGCCTTTTTTCGTTTCACTACTTAAACCTTTTAGATAAAGATCAGCTTGGTTCATCGCTTCTGGAGTCATCTTGCCTGGTGTTTTAAATTTAGCCCAAAGATAATTGAGCTCTATCATTTCAGATGAATACATTGCTTTAGCTTCTGATATTTTAGATAAGGCCTCAGAGAATTTACCCCGGTTCATCATCGCGCGGGCTTCCGTGACATAGTCTTCTGCCAACAGCTGCCTTTCGGCTTCTTTTTGCTTAATTGTATCAAAGAAAGTTTTCTTTTTCTCGTCGTTGCTTAAAATATCATGGGCACTTGTCACCCAAGCGAAAAGCTCATGGTTCACCTTACGATACTCTTCGCTAATCGATTGCGGCAATGTATCGGGGTGATTTGACTTAGCAAATTCACGATAAAACTTTGTTATATCAGCTGG
>CAYHVK010000015.1:0-74207 GCA_964360255.1 uncultured Pseudobdellovibrionaceae bacterium
TCTGGTTCGCTTGATGCGCTCGGACCCGGATAGCGACGAGGGTCAGATTTTTGATCTTTTTTCCAGTAGGCGAGTGCGTTTTCCTCCCAATCATTTGAGGGGAAGTTGCGATTGAGATCAACTTTGCGAGCATTAGTACGAGTTTTAAGGGTGAGTCCGTCAGGATTTACGAGAGGAATCATACGCCATGTATTGCGTGGGTCGATGGTTCTTAAGCGGAACATCCAGGCCCGGGCGACACTGCCAGCGCCGAATTCATCACCGTGAATGAGTGAAAACACGAGAACTTTTTTTGGTGCTGGATGGGAGCTGTTGGGCGTGCCCGTGCCGACTTTTTCATAATGAAAAATAGGTTCGCCCTTAAAGCTTTTGCATGTGTCGAGGGTTTTGACTTCAGCACATAAAGGTTCAATTTGTGTTTTATCAAATGGACCAATCAAGCTAGAAAGGCGTGTTTTGCAAAGAGCCGAAAGTGGCGTGGGTTCAGTGAGCGGAGTCGTAACCGTCTCAGGTGCTTGTGGGGCCACTGTCGTTGCCGCTTCTGCTGCGAGAGAAGCTCCGGCAAATGAACATGATAAAATAAAGCAAATTAGGCGAATTACAGACATGGGATTATTCTGACAGATTTAGAGGTCTAGTCAATGTGCGGAGTCTTAGAGAGCTGACGCTGACTCCGCACACTATGCTGTGCGTAAGAGTTCGACGTCTTCTTGAACGCGCATTTCGCCGACAGATTCAATAAACATAGCCATGTTGAGATCTTTGGCGAGAATTTCCCAGAATGCCTCACGTGTTATACGCAGGGTCTTACAGTCTTGGGTGGCGTAAATAGTCGCGGTGCGAGGAATGTCGGCAATCATTGAGATCTCACCAAAGAAGCCACCCTCGTGGATCTGTGTAATAGGACGATTGTGGACTATGACTTCAACGGAACCCTTGAGTAGCAAATAAAAGCCATCTGCCAGGTCACCTTGCTTAAATAGAACATTGTCCTTTTTAAAGTTTTCGATTTTTCCTTTATTAATAAAGAGTCGGCTTACATCATCAGTCAGGTCTCTGAAAAGAGGAGCATTAGCAAAATATTGAGTTACAAAAATTGAATTTTTGAAAGATTCAATTTCGCGAGAATGCATATCATTGGCCTGAAGTTGAAAGATAAATTGAGTGGGAATGGTCAGAATATAACTTTGTTTCGAAGCCGTAATCTTTTGAGTTTGAATAGGTGTATCTAGAAAAGAAACTTCTCCAAAAATTGCAGGGGCGGCAATAGGTTTGCCATCAACAGCTGCAAGACCCGTGATAAGAATTTGCAAAGCTTGGCATTTCTCGCCTGGGGCCAAAATGATAGAGTCTTTTTTCATTTCTTTAAGATGACTTTCTTGAACGATTTGATTGAGAAGCTCAGTACTGAAATGAGAAAAAAGAGAAAACTCTTGAAGCACCTGAACAATCACGTCTTTATCTTTTTTCGTAATGCGAATGTCTTTTCGGGTCATCTCTGACCAGTTGCGAGAAAGACGAGTGAGTGGATTGAAATGGAGTTTTATGAGTTTGTAGAAGTTGTAACCCACGATGAGGGTAAAGCTTACAAGAACAGATAAGCCTAAAAGCCCAGCCATCCATTCTTTGATCTCGCTCACTTCATCAATAGCTCGAATGGCATCGAGCATGCCTGAGACATGGAGTCCTAAAGACTGAGTCAATAGCATAAAGCTCACAGTCGACCAGGCAAAAGCATAGTAAGTAAAGCTTCTCAAAAGTTTTTTATTTTTCCGGCTGTCGTAAGGCGTAATCAGCGCAAGAAGTGATTTGTACTCAAGATAGCTGAACATTCTATTAAGAGTATCATTTTTAATTAAAGATCTGAGTAAATTTGAAACTTCACTAGGCTGGTAAGGGTTCGAGTCGAAGAGCAAAAGAACGAGAGCGACGCTGTAGGCATTTTCAAAATGGGGCAGGCTCAACAGAGAGAATAAGTTCAAAATGGCAAAATAAGATAAGAAGTTGGCGCTATGAAAGAGAGCAATGAAAAGTCGGTTGTGAACTAAAAAAAGAGAGTCTGAGCTGCTTTTGAGATAGATGGAGAAGCCGTTAAAAGTAATGCTGAGGTTGTAAGCTCGTCCCGTTAAAAAAAGCAAAAGAACACACTTCATAATATTTTTTGCAGATAATAGAAGTGAGGAGCAGATAAATATATAAACAAAGCCGATGGCATAAGAGTTATCAATTTTAAGAAAGCTAAATTCAAACCAAGATTGAGAAAAGCTTTGAAGGCTGAGAATAGCACCTACGCAGACAAGTAAAGAGAAGAAGTAGAATAGAATAGGGTGGGTGGAATCATTGACGATTCTTCTTCCTAAATAAAAATTCCAGAGCGGAGTGAAGCTCATGAATTGTTGATTTTCTTTTTCAAAATGCAGGCTTTCAATTTGGTTGAGCTCGATGCCATTTTCAAGAAAACCTTTTTCTTTGAGTGAGGCTAACGTTTGATAAATCAATTTAAATTGAATGGTGTTTTTTTTGCGGTAGATATTTTCAATAATTTCAGTGATGCTGAGTTGGCCATTACACTGAGTTAAAAAATCGAGGGTTTCGATAGGAAGAATAATTTGATCGGCGGGGCTATCGGTTTCATAGATAATACTTTTCCCCGAGGGACTGATGCGGCCTGTTTTAAGCTGAGGTTTAAACTGCTCTAGGCCATTCATTTAGGTTCCCGTTTTTATTTTTTTTGAACCTTGGGGCCGCAGATGCAAGAAATTCAGTTTCTCAATTAAATAACGAATGCGTGGACTTGGATTTTTGAAGTTCGCCAGTAGAATAAGAACTTCACTAATTTCTTCTGGTGTGAGCAGGCGACTGGTTTGGCCGTCTATAGGCCATTGGTGGGCACTAAAAAAGAATTTTTTATTATTGTAAGTAAACTCAGCTAAGTGGGGCTGCTTATCTGGTTTCGGAAATACAATGCTATTGCCAACTTGATCGAGCCAAACCTCTAAAGCGTCAATGCTTGAAAGTTGAGGATTGATCGTCACTTGATGGGCTTGGTAGAATTTAGCTCCGGGTAATCCGTATTCCACTGCACGGTTGATACGTGAAGTGGCAGTCATATTAAAGTCTGTAAATTGAATATGGCGCCGCTGAAGGTTAGCGCCTACAATTCGCGATTTGATTTTAGCGGTGTAATCGACCCAGCGAAGCTCAAGATGAATGGTCTCACCCACAGTTGAGCCCAGTTGACTGGCATCATCGATGATTAAAACTCCGCCTGATGATATGTTGCCTACGTTCATCTCGTCGCCGTTGAAATAAACTTGCGGAAGGTCGCCAACAGCTCCGATGTGCGCATAAGAAATACGTGAATTTTGACGTTGAGCGAGGTTGTGGTTATGGGCAATTTTCTGAATGCTATTACTTTGAAATGAAAGTGGCGCAGACCTCGTTAATCGCTTAACAAAGCTCATAAATTGCAGAGGAAATTTCAGAAGCCACACCATGACCTATTATCGGTATTTAGCTTGAATTTCCGTGCGGTTCTTTGGTCGAGTTTCTAAAGTTCTTTCAACCATTGCCTCAAAGACTGTCTCAAGTTGAGACTGAATCTCTTTGTTTTCAATAATGCCGTAAGTGCGGGCAATAGCTTCAAGAGTTGAGAGGCCTTCTTCGTGGTGCTCATGGCGCAGGCGGTAGCGTGAAGGCGGGCCAGGAGGCAACTGGACCCATCTTGCGATGGTGAGTGCAGGTTCTCTTTTGCCAATACGAGCGGCTTGGGCCCATGTTCCGTCAGGTACAATAAGGCGAATCGGTTTTTCGATCTTTTGAATAAGTTCTGAAGTTAAGGTTTCGCAGCGTTCATTGAGGGTTAAGAATAAAATCTCTTCATCTGGTTTAAGTATTGAGTCGAACTGGACAGGACGTTGAGGGAGTCCGCGCAGAACGATTTCGCTATTTTGTAGGCAAAGACTCGCTAATCGAGCTGTGTTTGTCGTTTTATAAGACTCTTTGAAATGCATAATCACGGTGAGGGGAATCAGATTTTGAATTTTTGGTATTAATTCGCAAATACATTTTTCTTCGCGCATGTAGCACGTTTTACAGCGACCCTCGTAAAGGGGGGCAAAATCTTTAATAAAGGTATTTGGGGCCGCACTGGCCGACTTGGTTTGCATGGCGAGAGTTATCGCATATTCGGTGACAGGCCGCAACCCACCTGAAGGATTTACTCACGAGCGCGCGCCTGACAGGCTCGCGCTTTTACTGAGGAGATCCGTCCATAATCCAGAATCGAACAGAGTCGCGCTCGGTGGCCGAAAGAGATCCGGCAGGAGGCATGCTGCCACTTGAGATGCTCAAGTAAAGTAGACTCTCATCTGGTTTAAACGGAACCACGTAGCCGCCGTTACGAAGGCTATTATAGTTTGTGATATTGATTCCAGCCGCTGGGTTATTCGCTCCATGGCAACCAATACAGCGAGTGGCAAAGACTCTTTTCACAGCTGGTACGGCGGCGTTTGTACTCACAAGATTGTTAAATGTAGGTGGGTCAAACACAATCGAGAAGCCATCTAGCATGGCGGCTTCGTATTTCTCAAAACCTAAAGCCACCGGAATATTATTTAAACTGGCTACAGTTACGATCATGGCTCCGCCACTTTCCATAAATGTGCGAGCTGCATTGGCCGGAATATATCTTTCGCCAGTTTGGAATGTAGCGCCCGATGGAGCCGGAACAAACATACTATTTAAGAACACACCTAAATTTTTTGTATAGAGCGACTGAGTTGTACCACCGCGAACGATGGGACTGCTGAGAACAATATAAGGAGTCGGCGAACCAGCGAAGCCTTCAATTGTAATCGCCACTGTAGAGCCCGCAAAACCAAGAGCCGGATTAGCCAATTCAGAATTCATCTGCCAGGTGATTGTCTGCGGAGTACCAGGTACAAGGCTGACATTTTTATTAATTGTTTTAATTGTCGGCTCAGGAATAGTTGTTGGAGGAGGCGGTTGACCGGGCGGCGTAATAGGACCTGGAGCTTCATCTAAACAAGTATTGTAATTCGCTAAAGCTGCGTTCCAAGTTTGGCGCGGCTGATCCAAGAGCGCAATATTTTGTGTGCCTGTATTAGGTGGTTTGTGGTTCGGATCAGTACCATAGGTGTGAATTTTGGTTTCTGTTTTAAGTTTAAAAATTGTAAAAGCTTTATCGAAATCCGCATCGGCAAATGGGCCGTTACCAATACCGCCAGTGATGTGACAGGCACTGCATTTTTGACGAAGAACATCGTGGTAAGATTTGAAAGCCAGTTTTAAATCTTTGTCACACTTAGAACTTAAGCTCAAAATACCATTGAAGCTGCCTTCGTTGTGCGAAGGCGCGCAATTGTTATAAAGTAGTGGAATCAATAATAGCATTCCAATGAGTAAATTAGATCTGGCCTTCACGGTCACGTCCTGCTCCTGCATCTAGTTTAACCTATCTTGATAACTTCGTTTAACACTTGTGGTGATAGACGAGTGTTGTCTGGTAGCGCTTTCGAGTACAAGTTTGTATCACCACTGAATTTTGCCCAGTTCGCAAAAATAGCGAGGGAGGCATTCTCTGCATCGGCGCCTGTTAAGTAGGTGCGGTCCACTGTGCCGCCAGCTGCGAATCCACCAATTTGTTGGCCATTAGCAGAAGTCGTACGAGTTGGATCGTAGGCGATAAAACCTAAGCAGCCACGATCTCCCGAATCGCCGTTCCAGGCGCGAGCATCATTTGGAATGGTGATTTCGTTTGGCATTTTATCGAATAATTTATTTGAATCGTTCGACGAAACAGAACCGTCTGATGTAAGAACGATAAATACTTTTTTATTAAGCGCTTGAGCCGAAGCGAGGATTCGTCCTACAACTTGGCCAGCTTGGAAGTTTTTTAAATCTTGAGCCGCACGAATCACCGCGAAAGTTCGAGTTTGGTATTCGTTGTTCTGCTCATTTAAGTTATCGTGATAGTCATAGCCGCCCATCTCGATACCGCCAGAGCCCGAGTAACCTTGAAGGACGTTATAAACCACTGAACCTTTTTGTTGGTCTGTGCCCCAGATAGCTGAGAGGGCCGGATTCATTTGATAGTTAAGCGTATTACCTATGTTTGTCACATTATTCGAAAGATTCTGTCCGGTTGCGCATTCGACAAGGTCACTGAATTGTTGACCCCCGCTGAGGCTGGCAATTGAGCGTGCTTGTTTTTCGCTCATATTTTTAATGAGCTTGAGAATACTTTGTTGTTGGGTGGCGTTGAATGTGGCAAGTGATGTCCCTTGAAAGGAAACAGCGCTGAAAATACTATTTAAGTTTTGCACTCGAAGTGGCGGTGGAGGGTTGATACCAAGTGCCGCGTAGTTAGAAACACCAACACGGGTGCCGCTTGTACCAAGTGGTGGCAAAATCGTACCTGCTAAGCCAGCGCGTGCAGTCAGACCGCTGGCATCCATACGGTTCACATCAGAGTCATCCATGCTGAATGCCGGAACACCAACGAATACGCCTTTTGCAAGGGCATCTGCCGAGCCGCCGATATTTTTAATGCCGGCTAAAAATCCCACTGAATTGCTGGTGTCATAGAAACGGGCGCCATTGGCAAAGGCTGATACGATACCGCTTGGGAGGGCCGGTGTAGTAACGCCGAGAGCGCGATAATTAGATAAAGGTTGGCCTTGGCGAGTGTAAGGCACCCAGTTGCCAGCAAGTGACCAGCCACCCGAAAGGTTGATCGTAATCATGGCTGATAAATTTGGATTCGCTGCGGCCGCACATTCTGCCGCTTCAGCAATACCCATTTTACCAAGTGTTGTAATAAGAGAAGGAGCTGCTACATAAGTGAGGCAGTTGATGGCGCCAATTCTTAAAAAATCACGGCGTGTTGTCGGCCTTTTATGGTCAGGACTTTTCTTCAGGTGAGCGATCACTTTTTCTTCGACCGCTGCAGCCCTGGCTTCAAGTTCCTTGATTTGTTGCTTCTTCATACTTCCCCCAAAATTCCAATTCTAAAAATTAGATTTCAATACCAGCTACGCTTGAAAGCATCGCTGTACACATATAAAGACTGGCTTTACGTGCGTTCATATTCGGCTCTGCCGCCATCGCTTCTGCAACCCCTGCAGAAATGGCCGCGAGTTCTTCTGTATCTTCGTTGCGTTGCCAGAATGAGCGAGCCATACGGCGAATAATATCAGTGCGTACAGTGGCGCTTAACTCTGCCGATGCGGCTCCATTGGGATTTCCCACCATCGGAAAGAATCGATTGCTAGCAGGCATGCGACCAGCGGCGTACTCTGTATTGAGTAGATCATTGCAGAGCTCACCCGCAACAGTTGTCATGGCTAATAGGGCTGAGCTGTTAACTGTTGTTACAGCTCCGGTTTCTGAATACATACCAATGCGCTCACGAAAGCGATCAATGGTTTGTTGCGATGGATTTTGTCCTGTTTGTGCCACCATTGATTCAAGAACTGTATCGTAGTTAATAACTGAAACAGTTTTCGCGTTTGGTTTTACGTCGACTATCGGTTCATCACCTAAAGTAGGAACGATTGTTGAAGACAGGTTTTTAATACCCAATTCTCCCATCCAGCTGCCTGAATCGAAACCCATACCGCAACCGAACCCGAGAGTTACAATTGAAAAACCGAGCGAAAAAATAATCGCTGCTTTTTTTGCTCTGCTGTAATTTGTTTTACTATTTTCTTCCATACGAACTCCGTTTTTTTCTTTGCCTGTTACTGGCCGATGCAAGCCGGGCTAGTCACTACACGTTGGAATAATCTTTTCATGTTATAATCACGCTCGAAAGTCGATGTCATAGCGCCTAAAAAATCAGCTTCGGATGAAGCGATGTCACGACGGCAAACTGAGCGGTACACTCTCTGTACCATGCAACGTGAGAAAGCCTGTGAATTAGCAAGTAAAGTGCCGAAGGAATTGGCTCCAGTACCTGAAGTGATGTTTGTACCGCGCCAGCCGAAAAATTCAGCATTTGTTCCTTGAGTGGCATAGTTCTGCCAGCTGTTATCGATAGTGGCATAGCCAGCCGGGAAAGCGCCCGAGCCACGAGCGTATTTAGAAGCCACCGGCGAAGACGCATTTACAACTTCACGGTTCTGTTGATCGTTAAATAGATATTGTTTCACAAAGAAGTCGCCATCTTTTACGTCGAGAGTGGCGAAAGCGCCGCGGAAACCATCCATAACTGAGTGACAAGCTTTGCAAGTTCTTAAGAAAAAGTTCGGATCGCCGCCAGGATCGCGTGGAACGTCACGACCGATGCGTGAATCCGGTGCCGAAGCATCCGCCCACTGAGCGATATCAATACAGAGAAACTGTCTAAAAGCGAATTGCACCATACGACGGTTTGTACCGGCGATGGCATGAGAGTTAGCAAATGAACGTGTAGTTAATAGACCTGCGGCATCTGGGTTGTTGCGAATCACGGGTTGTCTGGTTACGGCGCCATTATTTCTGTTAGCTTGAAGAACAGCGATAGGTTGACCTGCGCGATATTCAAGGCCAGTGAAAAGATCAGCTCTCACTCTATTAAGTTCATCGAAAACACGATTTGAGCGAAGCATATTGAAATCTAGAGTTGCGGGAGTATCAATGCCATAATCATTATCAACGTTTGTATTTCTTCTGAAGCCGGGTTGGGTTTGCGCAGCCACCGTTGGTACATATAGATAGTTGCCAGTTAAAAAGTCTTTTGCCGGGCGATCATCACGAACAATACCGATCACTGTTGCCACAAAATCATTAAGACCCGCACTGATCGATTCATCACGTGTCGACATTTTCGCTGCAAAGTGTTTTACAGTATTATTATAGAATTCCGGATCATCTGTTGCTTTCGCTGCTGCGGCCATCGAATTACCAGCGGCTACATCTGCTTCCATTGCCTTTAAAATAGGTGAATCGATGGGAGCTTTGATTCCTGTCAATCTTTGATAAATAAGTGCGGCTCTTGCGCGTGCCGCCGATACAGGGGCATTGGGCTCAGGCATAACTTGCGCAGAGGCGGGAAGAGCGATGACTCCCAAAAACAATATTGCAATTATTGAAGCCTTTTTCATAACTTATCCCCCATGCCCGACCAAAGTATTTATCGGTTTATACTCGCGAATATTGAGTGATTCTTATTTTGAGACACTCACCGATATTTCTAATTTAATAACAGTGCATTGTTTATGCCGTGAACAGGCGAATAAGCTTCAATTGGTTGTGTAGAATCTGGACAGTGGCTATTTAGTTTTCGATCGCTCGAACAGGGTCACGAAATAAGCGATCAAACTATTTACAATTTCCTGCTGATTCACATTGGATTGTTTAGCTATGAGATCAGCTAAATCATTGATAGACCTCTTGTTATCGATAAGAGTGAGAAGCTGCATGTCTCCTTCAGATTGGGCATAAATTCGCCCTAATTCAGGTGTAGCGGTAATAGGCTTTGTAATATCTGTTAAATATTCTGGCAAAAATGAATATTTTTTCGGTCTTTTTTCATGAGTTTTCTTTTTCGCGCGAAAACTGATCACGGTCTCTTCGCGTTTTTGCGCGGAATATTTTGATTGCAAGTAAGGAAGGCTCTCGCTGATCAATTCTTCGAGAGAAAAACCGGCTTTTTCAAGTCGTGAAGCGAGCTCATCAGGAGTAATAGATTCTTCTTTTTCGTAAGCAGAATAAGAAAGCGGCCCAGAATTAAGCCAAAAACCGCCATCTTTTAAACTGTTATTTATGCGAATAGCTGTTTCTTGAAATGAAATCGGCAAAATATCAATCAACCAGGGTGTCGCCACCACATCAAAGGCTTTTTCTTTGAACGGAGAATTAATGGCGTCAGCATAAACAAGATGAAAATTATCAGTTTTATCTAAAGAGTTCTGAAGAGTGTGTTCAATAGCGACATTTTTAGCTTCGATCACAGGTTGCGGGAATTCTACGAGCTCAATTTTTTCACCTTTAATTAATTTATCGGCAACGGTGAGAAGGAGGGGGTTGATATCTGTTGCGATCGAGAATTCCGGCTTTAATTTTTTGTGAATTTCTAAAGGCAAACGACAAGAGCCGGCTCCTAAAAAAATAAATTTAAGACCCTCGGTTTTTGGAAATAATGGCAGCCAGTGTTTTACGGCCGCTTCGATTTCTTTTTCACCCCAAGCCCAGTCTCTGAAAATATTGTTTATGTATTTACCAATAAACTGTGATGACGGAATTCGATCTTGTATAGCCTCGAGCAAAGCATCCTGCTGAGTTTTAAGCTCGGGTAACAAGGCTTCGACTAAAGACTTTTGTTTAACAAGGCCTTTATAGAGGGTTGTTAAACGAATTTTTGTTATTTCATCTGCTGTATTGTTAATTTGAATTGGTAGAAACTGAATTTTTTGATCAAGAAGCGAATTATAGTAATTAAGTTTTCCTTGCCACTGAATTTTGTGTGCTTTTGCGGCGTCAAAGAGCCAAGGCAAACCCTGGAAAGTTTCAAAATCTTTATTCTCGAGAAGTTCTAACCAAGACGATTTCACATTAACACATCGGCCCATAGTGAGAAAAACTTAAGGCGTTTCCAGGACACTACGCAGTAACGGTTTTTATCCGTTGATAGTGTATTTGGCTCCTTGGTAGCGTTTTCTCATGAAGAAATTTAAGTGTTTTAGAATTTTAAGTTTATTAATTTTAATTTTGTCTGTGGGTTGCAGTTCGGTATCAAAAAATGAAATGAGCGGCGATTCAGCTAGAAGAAAAGTAGAAATTAAAAAATGGTATTCGTCTTATCCTGAATGGCCTTTAGTTATGACCAATTACGTAGCCTATGGAGTGAGTTATCCGCTGGCAGGCATGGGCTACATGGTTGATGGGACGCTTTATTTCATAGGATATGCAGGCATCTTTGGTATCTCTTGTGGTCCGGGATTAGCTTTAGCCATAGCGGCAGGTGGTGGCGCTCCTGATAATTTTAATCCCTGTTTTTTACCGGTCGATCATGCCGTTAGAACTTTTGAGCGTGAGCATCCAAAATTAGGTAAAAAAATATGGCGAGCCACCGCAGATTGGCGCCATGATCCTTGGGATGTGTACATAGAGAATCAAGCCGTCGCTGATCAGTAGCAATTTTGTTATTAGTGCAGTGGGATCTAGTAAATTAAGCTCTGAGGTCTCGTATACATAGTTCTCTGATAAGTTATATTATGTTACACAGAGTCTAGGCTGATCTATAAATAAGGCCTCTAGATTGCTATTAGATCCCTATAGTTATGAGTCTTTCTTTATCTCAAACCTACAGGGCTTCTACACAAGCTTTGCTGGCAAATATTGTTATCTGCTTAGGGCTTATGCAGTTCATGCAGCTGGAGCCCGTGTGGGCTTGTGATGGCTTTCTTGAGGTTTACCCGAGCCTATCTGCCGTCTCGTCTTCAGATGGTGTTATAGAAACCCTCAAGGCTGATCTTAATAATCGTAAAAAGGGTTATTCAATCATCAAAAGACCTAGTCTCACTGAGGCTGAAATTGAAGATATCTATAAAGACCTTCCAAAAGGTTGGGTTTTTGTTGTTACGGGTAGCGAGATTTCACTGAGTTACATTTATGCTATTCATGGTGAGGTTAATGAAGCTCGGGCCCTTGAGGTTTACACAGAAAAAAAGCAGCTGGAGAAAAATATAAATGTTAAACCGTTCGCTAAAATTCAAGCTCTCGTCGACTGGACCAAAGAAAAAGTAGAGAAGTCGCTAACAAGCGAAAATGTTTATCTCGATACATATGAAATTCGCACAGCTGAAGATAATCAAACTCTTTTAGATAATTTTAAGCTCGCCACCTACCCTCACATAGATGGAGAATATATGACTGTGGTGGCCAATCTGATTGGCGATAAAACATTCTACTGGGATGAAAATCGAATTCAGCGTGAAGCTGGAGCTGATACGTTGCTTTTTATGACCAATCGATTACGCATGCGCCATACGAAAATACGACCTACGTTACATATGGCTCCTGCCGATACTAAGAAAAGAAGGTTGATTCTCATTCTGCGATTTAAGAGATTGGAAATCTAGATACCAAGTCCGTACCTAAGAAAAAAGGGCTGTTTGCACAGCCCTCCCAGGGGTCACCAAAGTTTTTAAGCTTATTCTTAAAGCTTTGAGGTGATGCCCTTCACGTTTGATGCGCACCACTTACGAGGCACGCACCTCCGTGGAAATGGATAAGTTACTACTAGCCATTACACCACCTCCTCTCTGACCCATAGACGGGTTCCGTATATTCAGGTTACCTAAATTCAGAGTTTTGTGTCTATTTTTTTTGCGTACTATAATGAGATACATTTTATTTGCGCCTAAAATCTGAACAAAATTCTAGGCTTCATGCGTCTCAGTTTAACTCATACTAAATTCTGTGTTTTTACTGCTAGTTACAGGCGCATTCTCGAAATGAGATGAGCTCAAGCTTTGGTCCAGTCCACCGAATAGTTAAAGGTAAAGACTAAGGTCTAGCTGTTCGTTTGTTGTATGTAAGCTCCTATCCAAAAAAACCTAAGCACACGTCTTTTATAACGGGTTTTAAAGAGGTTATTAACCTCAAGGAGCATTTATGCGTACAACCAAATTACTTCCTATTATTTGGCTGTCCACTTTATTTCTAGCTAACTGTAGTGATGGCAGTTCATCATTCTCATTGCTTGCCGACTCAGATAGCTTTCAGCAAACATCAGGTACTGTTAACTCTAAGGTGGATATCTTATGGGTTATCGATAATTCCGGCTCAATGGAGTCATCACAAACAAACCTAACTAATAATTTCTCAAGTTTTATCTCAGGTTTCGTATCTAAGAACTTAGATTATAAAATGGCTTTCACAACTACAGATGCTTATCGTGCACTTCCGGGTTACTTGAACAAGCCAGTTTGCGCTGAATTCCGCGATCGTGTTTTAGACCTCAGTTGCAACAACGTTTCAGGTTATTCAGCATCAGGGTATAAAATTTTGACGCCAACAGTGCCAGGCGCTGGCTTTATTGAAAACGTGTTCTCACATAACGCCACTGTAGGTATCTGGGGCAATGGCAACGAGCGTGGGATGCAAAGTATGCACACGGCTCTTACCCACAGTATTAATACTCAATATAACTTTCTACGTGATGACAGCTTCTTCGCTGTGATCTTCGTGAGTGATGAAGTCGATTCCTCAACAGCAGCTCCGGGTTTTTCTGGTAGCACTGTGCAAAGTTATGTGAATTTTTTAGATAATCTAACTAACTCAACCGGTCCGCTCCGTCGTTACAGTGCTAACGCAATTACGATTATGGATACGACTTGTTTGAATCAATTGAACACTTCGTTCGGTGGTCGTTCGTTAGGTACGCAATATACGAGTTTAGCTGGTCTTACAGATGGCCTCTCAACAAGTCTCTGTGGTAACTTCGCCACTGATCTTGAGAAAATTGCTGATGGCATCTTATCGTTAGCCACTCAGTTCTACCTTTCACGTATTCCAATTGAAGCCTCAATCGTCGTGAGCGTAAACGGGGTTGATGTTCCTAAAAAGTCAACAAACCCACTGGGTGATGGGGGCTGGGAGTATATCGCGGCTTCAAACAGTATTAAGTTCAGCGGCTCCTCTTATATTCCGCCAAAAGATGCCGTAGTGAATGTAGACTATGACCCTGTTGCTTATGGTCAATAATATTTAAGATCTCTTCTAAAATAAGAAACAACTGAGAAGGCGTGACAGCCTTCTTTTTTGTTTTTATGCTTTTAGGGTTATGAAAAAACGTTTTAAGAAAATCGCCTTTATCACTATCTTTCTGTCATTCTTTTGGGGACTGTGGTGGGGATTTTATCAAGACTACCGTTTGCGTCCCGAAAATTGGGCTAAGGGAGAGTTGAACGTTTTAACGCAGTCTCAGATGTTTGATGTTCAGTTTTTACAGAAATTTGCTGCCGAAGAAGGCTTTATTCTCAAAGTGAAGTCGGTTTCGACCCCACAGGCTTTTTTACAAGAGATGCTTACTCATTCGAGTTCGTATGACATTATTCAGTTCAATAGTTTTTTAGCGGATTCATTTCTAGTTGAAAATGTATTTTATGAGCTTGATCGTGATCGCATTAAAAATATGCAAAATATTTCTATCGATTTTCAGAATTTAAACTTTGATCCAAACTCTCAATACCTTGTGCCGCTTTATTGGGGCGTTAATGGTTTTGTTTACAATAAAGAGAAGATAGAAAATATCGGCTCGATCTTTCAAATTAGCAAGCAGACGACTCTTCTTCCTTCTTCAGTAGAAAGCTATGCCTATGCAACCAAAATGAAGCCTATTATTAAAAATTGGGCGGCAACAGGTAATGAAGAATCTCTGCTTAAAGATTTAAAATCTATTTCTGCAGAATTCCCAAGCTTCAGCCAAGATTTAGATGGGGCACTTATAACGGGATCTAATGTGGCGGCACAAAGTACAAATGGTAAAGCGGCGGCGTTCTTAGCTAAGAATAAAAATTTTAGATTCGATTTGCCCATTGAAAAAGCCAATCTTTGGGTCAGCGTTATGGGTGTGACAAAAGATTCTCCTCATAAAAAAGTAGCCCAAGAAGTTTTGAATCGTTTTCTTATGCCGAAATGGTCTGAAGAGCTCACTCGATCAACTCATGAGGCCACAGTGAATGCCCTGCTTGATCGCTCTGAAAAAATACTTCCTCAACAGAAGTCTCAATTTATTCGCGAGCTCCGTCTCAGCCGCTTCGAGCTTTTTTATGATCATGAATCTTTCGAGCCTCTCTGGATGCGCAGCCTGAAAGAGGTCTTTCCGCAGACGTTTGCTAATTCAGGTGCCAAGTAGTGCATTTTTTAAGTTTGATTTTGCTGGTTTCTTTTTGGCTTCTGCCGCTACAAGCTGAAGAGCCTTCTTTTCGTTTTCATATTCTCAGCGACCCGGTGACCCTCGACCCTTTACGGTCAAATGGCTCATGGAATTCTTTTATTCATTATAATCTCTATCGCAGTTTTTTTCATTATGACGGCACGAAACTCGTCAACGAAAACGCAAAAAAATGCAGCTACATCACTTTACGTGAGCTGCACTGCCAGATGAACATGAATCGCAAATATTCAAACGGGCAAAAAATCACTTTACGTGATTACATTCAGCCTTTTCGCTCGGCCTTTGATAAAGATACCACTGCGAAAGCTAAGGCTGAATTACTTTTGTTAAAAAATGCCAAAGCTATACTTGATGGTAAAAAGAAAAAAAGTGATTTGGGGGTCTCCCCTCACCCGCAGAAAAAAGATGTTATTGTTTTTACTTTCGATCGCCCCGATGCTGATTTTTTAAGTCGTCTTTCTTCGCCCGTATTCGCTCCACGGCCTGCTGAAGAGGTAACATCTGATGTTCTGGCTCGAGATTATGCGAGTGGGCCTTATAAATTTCAAAAAAAAGAAAACCTAAAGTATGTGCAACTAGCATCCAATCAGTATTATGAAAAAGGACATGCTACGCGTCCCATCGTAAAAGCTCTCATTGTGAACAATGATTCAACAGCCTTTAATATGTACCGCACAGGCGTGCTTAATTTTCTTCGCCGTCTACCACAAGATCAATACAACGTGGCTTTAAAATCAGAGGATCTTGAAAAAGAAATCTACGTGCAGCCTCAATTGCGAATGGATCATTTAGGTTTCGCCGGCATCTTAATAGATCAGCCTCACTTGCGCGAAGCCCTTGCGCTATCTGCAAATTACCCAGAGCTTCAGCGAATACTACAAGCTCGTGGTCAACCGGGTTGCTTCTCGCTGCTGAAGCATTATTATTCGGGCGAGGCGATCTGCTATCAATTTGATTTAAAAAAGGCGAAAGAGCTTTTAAAGATTGTTTCGCCTGAAATTTTAAAGAAACCTATTCAGCTCTACTACAGCATTCAAGGCGGCGAAGATATACAACGTGCTATTGAATGGTTTCAAAACCAGTGGAAGAAAAATTTAAATCTGAACATTCATTTGAATCCATCTGAAAATACTGAGCTGACAAATCGTCTTAAAACTCAGCCGCCAGATATTTATCGCCGAGGCGTACCTGTAGATTCAGCCTCTTGTTTATCCGCACTTGAATCTTTTGAAGCTCATCATCCTGAAAATTATTTGAAAATCAAAAATGCAGCTTTGATAAAAAGCTTGGCCAGATTAAACAATCCTCGTCTTTCACAGCTCCAGCAAAAAAATTACTGCCGAGATGCTTTGAAAGGTATTTTCAGCGAGAATCGCCTGATCCCCCTGGGTGAGATGTATTTTGTATCCATGAGTAAGCCTGAGTTTACCGGCTGGCAGCTAAATGCGTTAAATCAGCTAGATCTCTCAAATTTACGCATAGCGTCTGAATAACTCCATTATTTAAAGCCTCGACTTATGGAGGGCTCATCCTCTGCCGATAAGATCTTTGTCTAGTATAGGACTTATTAAAGAGGAGTTATCTATGTCTAAGAAAGAACAAAACGCTGGTGGCGGCAATGTAACGGCAATGCCCGATCGCTGCTTAGCTGAAGGCTGCAATAAAGGCCAATCAAAACTCGCTTTCTGTGAAGAGCATTTTGTTTGGTACAAAGAAGGTCTTGTAAACAAAAAAGGCGAAAGACCATCAGACTTCGATAGGAAGTACGCATTATTCATGCGCAAAAAAGCAGCTTAAATGCCTGTCGGGCGAGAGCGGTGAGTGTCCAAAACTCACCGCAACCCCGCTTTCTTTACAAAGAGCTCGTTCTAACCTACCTTATTTTCATATCTTCTTAGTTTCACTTGTTCAGATCTGTGAAAAAATATAGAAACAATTCTTATGTTACGTTATTCGATTTCCAGATCGTGGAAATACCTTATTCAAGTGAATCAAGACTTAGCTCGGTTTCTCGAGCTGAACCAGCTGAGCGCTGCGAATGTCTCTGCAACACTCATTCAGGTGCGTGTTGAAATAACCACAGATAGCATAACAGCTTCGCAAATGGTTTTGTCCGTAAAAGACTTCAATGAAATTATCAAAAAAGCGAATGTAAAAGTAGGCCAGATTCTATTTAATTCTCTCGATGAGCTCACGCTCACCTTTCAAACTCAGATCAGTACTGCATTTAAAGAATATTGCGTAATGAATCGACGCCCCGATCTACAACTTGCTAGCTTCGAGCTTGAATTCGAAAATGCTTTAAAACTAAAAGTGCAAAATAATGATCTCGAAATTCATAACCAATTCAATATGAATGTTGTGCATGATTTGCCGACGGATGATGCTGCAACTCATGGCCATGATATGAAAATTGGCGTGGCTTTGGCCTTTAAAAATTGGTCCACACACCCCTATCTAACGTCTTTACAGCGTTTTTCGAGCGAGCTTAAAAGCAAGACACAGGCTTTGTTGCTAGAACCACTTCATAAAACAAAATTAAACCGTCATTTTCTGTCTCCTACAGGAGAGCAGATTTCGGCTTATTTTTATTCTGGTCTTCTAAAAACGAAGCTGGGCCCCTACCTCAAAGAAGTTCGGGTTTTTGAAACGCAAAAGAATCAGTATTCCGCCACAGAAATTTGAGTATGAGCGAAAGCGCTTGAGCGTGTAATGCTAACTGTTGCTTATCAGTAATACGTAACTTAAAAAAACCAAAACTAATCCAGAGGCCATGCCAAAGCAGGCAAAAACTAGAAAGTCGATTCTTTTGACCATAATTGTTGCTTCTGAAGGTTGCTTTTTTGTCTTCATACAAATATTTTAGCATGAATTGTCTAACTTTTAACGAATTGTTAATTTGAGGTCTCACTATGGGAAAAGGCTGGAAAGTCGCTGGAATGCAAGAAAAGGCGGCTCAAAAAGGGAAAATCTTTACCAAAATGGCACGCGAAATTTCGGTCGCGGCAAAACTTGGTGGGCCTGATCCTGAGGCCAATTCTCGTCTCAAATTGGCTATCATCGCAGCTCGCGGCGCGAGCGTTCCTAAAGACACTATTGAGCGCGCTGTGAAAAAAGGCTCGGGGCAGCTCGATGATGGCAGCGTTATCGAAGAGCTTGTCTACGAAGGCGTAGGGCCTCATGGAATCGGTGTTATTGTTGAATGTCAGACGGATAATAAAAACCGCACGGTCAGTGAAATCCGCAATATCTTCAGGCGCCATGATGGCAATATGGGTGAAACTGGCAGCGTGGGTTGGATGTTTGATCGCGTGAGCGTCGTCGTCGCTGAAAAAGCCGAAATTGGTGACCCTGAAGAAGACGCTATTGAAGCCGGCGCCAACGAAGTCGAAAAAAATGATGATGGAACTTACGCTTTTATCGGCGGACTCACCGACTTAGATGCTATTCGCGGAGCTCTAGCTGAACGCGGCTGGAATGTAAAAGCAGCGGAGCGTATTTATCGCGCGAAAAACTTCGCAGAATTGACCGGTGAGGCCCGCAAAGAAGTTGAAGACATGATCGCTGATTTTGAAGACTGCGATGATTCACAAAAGGTCTATACGACGCTCGCTTAGTACCTGAGGCAGTTTACATAACTTTGTAACTCACGGTAATTTTCGTACCCTTTTCTGGAGGCATGTCGAAATAGATTCGGCGGCCTTCAAGTCTATAAGTAGAAACATGGGGCACAGAATATTCAATGAGGATTGTCGACGGATCTGGGTACGTACGCAGCTCGACATATTCAGTGAGCTTGCGAGCATTGTCGCCGAGAAGACCAAGTGTCGGAGCATAATCATTATCGCAGATACTTCCGACTAAACCATGCGTAAGGCGTGAAAGCTCCGCCACAAATGTGCCGTAATGACCTTGGCCATTATTAGCATCCATACAGGCTTTGTCATCAGGACGAATAATCATGCCGTAAGTGAAGAGACTTTTTGAATCCTGCCATACGCTATTGATAAGTTTAAGTACATCGGCGGGCCTTGCCGCATCGGCGGCGGTGCCCTCACTTTTTTCATCTTCATCAGAGAGAACTAGAATTCCGAGGTCGGCACCATTACGAAAAAAGCCTTTATTATCTGTGTTGCGTTTTTCGATAGCCATCATTGCGGCCATTAGAGCTTGCTCATCACCAGAAGGACAAGAGTTGCCGCAATTATTTGTCTCACTGCGGACCACTGTCGCCTGAAAGGCATTCTGATAATCTGGAGTTTTCGCATTCAATATATAGCTTTGCTGTCCGGCTATATTGAGAAGACTTCCTTTGATGCCGTAAGGGCCATCGCTGACGTCGGTCGTCGTCACCCCGATCTGCCAGTCAATATCGTAGAGCGTGCTGAGGAAGCTCTGAATGCGAACGCCCAGTTTCATCTGCTCTTCGGCCATTGAGCCTGAGTTATCAACTATAAATAAAATGTCTAACTTTTTACCAAGATAGCCTTGCAAGAATTCGTCAGTGAGTTCAGCTCCTGAATTATAAACTATTGGAGCTCCGGGCAAGGGCGCAAACTGCACGTCCGAGCAGCCCACGGCTGTTGTAAAAAATAAGGACAAAAAAATACGTCCTAAGAAGATTTTAGTTTTCATTGGTTCCCCCACTTGGCCACCCTACTGGTCAGTTAAGCTATAGAGAGCAAAAGATAGGCCATGGGTTTATGTAAAGCGAAATGATAAACTTGTGAACAGATATGGCTCCCTGTTCGAGGAAAGTTGCACAAAACACACATTCTCAGAAAATGAATTCCCACCAAGAACGTCAGTAAATTTGATAGTTCTTCAGATTTGACAGAAAAATTATTATTTCTGTTCCAAACTGAGATTTGTAGTTTTCTTCAGTTGTAAGTAGAAAAAAGCACCCGCTAAGCTGTAACTAAAAATGATCAATTGATAGATGGTCACGAGTGTTGGGCCAATATCTGAGACATGTCCGAGATAAACATTGAAAACAAAATAATAAGCGGCCTGCCCCACTCCGATGCCGCCAGGGGCGATTGGTACAGAAGATAGCATCATAGCAATCGGTACACAGTAGTAATAAGCTTCGATGGGAATGGCTTCACCCATTTTTTCGCCCAAATGAGCAAAAATACAAATAACCACCACGTGACCCATAACACTAAGAAATGAAGTCTTCGCTAAAACGCCTGGATGTCCATAACCGTGAAGAGCATCAAAAAATCTCACTGCTTTTTCGCCAAATTTAATATCAAGGCGACGAAATAAACGCCCCATTTGCGAATAGCGTTTTTTAGAAAAAATTAAATAACCCAAAATAATTAAGACAATTAAGATTAGACCTAGAAAAGTTTGAAGACTTGATAAAATACCACCGACTTTGAGGCGTTCATAATCGAAAAGAGTTACGAGAAATGCAATTCCGCAAAGAGTGGTAATTCCGATATAGCGATCGACTATAACAGAGACCCATGAACTCCATTGCTTGCTGTTTTGATTATTGGTTTCGTTTTTTGAGACATAATAGGCTTTAACAGCGTCTCCGCTGACTCCGCCAGGGAGAACAAAACTAAAAAAAGATCCAATAAGCGAAAGCTTTATCGAATCTTTGGTGCTGACATATATGCCTTGTGAAGCAATGAGGGTCTGCCAGCGCACAGATACGAGAAAGAAGCTGATAAATAAAGCTCCCCAACAAATAAGTATAGATTTTGGAGTGAGAACATAACGAATCGCATAGAGGTCGATCTTGCCGCTCATCAAGAGCCACGTGATGATAGTGCCGGCGATAACTATTTTTAATATTTCTATTATATGGCGCTGGCTCATTGACGACTCGCAAGCAGACTCTTGAAAGCCAGAGCATAAAATTGAATCTGCTTGGCCATCGAGAAAAGTCCATTGGCTCGCGAAGGAGAGAGATAAGCGTCGAGTCCCATTTTTTTTATAAAGTCTGGAGGATTTGATAGGATTTCATCTGGCGTGCCGCCCGAGTACACTTCAAGTAAAAGAGCGATTAAGCCTTTAACAATCATCGCATCGCTATCGCCCTTAAACTGAATATGGCCGTCAACAAGGTCGGCCTTGAGCCAAACTTGCGATTGGCAACCTTTAACTTTTAAGTCTTCAGATTTTTCATTTTCAGGAAATACCGCGAGTTTCTTACCCTTTTCAATAATCAGCTTATAACGAGCCTCCCAGTCGGTGAGTTTTTGAAACTCTTCGACGAGATTTTGTTGTCTTTGTAAAATAGCGCTCATTATCTGGTCCGCGTAAAAGAGTATTTTTCGTGAAGTTCATCTATATCGTTTTTGAATTTCACTCTATGTTCAAGAACTAATTTATAGCAGGCGATAAAGTAAGCTTCGATTTCTTCATAATGATGCTGCCAAAACTGACTCCAATCCATGCTGGACATGATGTAGGGCTTAACCTCTTGTGAGCCTTGCTCAAAAAGCACCCAGTTTAAATTCTCTTCAATCTCTTTTGTAGAAAAGCCTTTCTGTAGCATACACTCTTGCGAAATGAGCATTTCAATATCGTACAAAAATTGCTGAACGCTAAGCCAGAACTGTGGCCCAGTTTTTTCGTTGTCATAAGTACAAAAATAAGTCGAACACTGAGAGTCTCGCCACTGCCAAATTCCACACTGCCCGCTTTGGGTTTTGTAGAACGGACACATAAGGTCGGCATCGCGGCCGAAATCATCCATATGTTTATCTTGAAACTTCACTTGATAACTAGGCGGAGCCACTACGCCGATAGGCAAAATCCACTGACGATCGCGTATTAATGTGCGCATGTGTTTCGCGGCTTCGCCATTTTCGGCGAGCATGCCTCCCACTAGATAATTGGGAACAAACGGATAATAGGTGCAGCATTTCGTTGAGGCTTCGAAAGGTTTTTTCACTGGATTATTTTTGCTGGCGGGCCGGCACATGTAGCAGTTCGAGCAACTGGCTTTCTTCTCAACGGCATTGAGCTTTAAAAATGAAGCTGGCAGAAGCTGGCCATAAAGACCTGGGAGCTGCGAACCTAACTGAGTCTCTAGAAACATGTTTATTTACTACTCTAGCCATCTCTAATACGCCAATAGGTAATGTCGAACCTTTAGGCAGTGATCAGACAGAATTGCGCCTTTTTCGGCAGATCGAAATGGCATAGGGAGCTAATTTAAGTAGTTTAAAAATCGAAAATAGTATGTGTTTTTAATGGCTTATGTGACTCTGTCGCCTCTAAAAACCGTGGTCCACCCCTTGCTCTATATAAAGGCAGGATATGAGGAGGACACATGAAAAAGGTATTAGTAGTTCTAGCATTGGTATTAGGTACAAACGCCATGGCTTATGAAGTGGCTTCAGTAAAGCCCGCTAAGAAAGCTTCTAAAGCAGATTACATTCGCGATAACAGCATGAAATGCGGTCTCGCAGAAATGGATGCTTACGAGAGAGTTAAAGGCCGTCTACCAACAGACGACGAAATGGACGCCATCATGGATGCTTGCGTAAATCCGACTTTCAAAAAAGAATCTTAAGTCCATCAAGTCAGTCAGCCACTGCTGTCGACGTATTTGACTCATCAAAATTCTTACGAGATACTTGGCTCTCTAGATGGAGCACCAATTATGAGTAAGATCCTCGATTTTTTATTCGGTAAAAGCCCTCAAATTTTTGATAACAAAGGCAATGTTCGCCATGACCTTGGCCAAAAGAAATGGGATGACTGGAATAAAAGATATCACGAAGGCGCCCAGTACAACTGGAAGAATCACACTGGCGTTCGCGGTGGAGAGCCCACCAAAAAAGACAAATAGTCTCAAACTGAAACACTCTTGAAATTTCACAAATCTGGCATGCCCCTCGCAATACAAAGAGTATGTCTTTACTTAGAATCACATCTAATTGTTTGCTTCTCATAGCCCTTCTGAGCTTCGCTAGGACCGCACAGGCGCAGACTGCCCAGAGAGTTTTCACTCTCGGTGTTGCCTATACACTGAAGTCAAAACAAGCTGTCTTAAAGTTTCAAAAAGAGATGGCGTCAGTCCCGCAATTAAACAACTCCTTCGTTTTAAAGACATACGCAGTTACCGACAACTCCATTCCTTGTTATAATCCTCCGAATAGCCGACTTCTCGCTTGTAATAAAGAAGAAGAATTTCTGAAATTTAAAAATCAAAACAACCTAGATGGCTTTGTGGCTTTTACTCATCTTGCCAGTGGTGGCAAAGGCAGCACCGATGTTTCGGTCGTGGGTGGCGATGCTTATTATAAAAACGCCCTCCATGAGTTTCTTCATCAAATTGGCTTCGATGATGAGTACAGCTACGACGGCATCGATAGCGGTTTCGGAGCGTATAAGTGTAGCAGTGGCCAACGTCAAAACTCTGTGAACGTCATTTACCAGGATTTTTCTAAATTGCGCTTTTCTTCAGAGCAACAGGCTCGCACTTATCTTGTGCAAAGAATCCCGTGGGTTCGTCTGATTCCTAGTTATGTGAAAATTGTGAAGCCTGACGGTACATTGGGTACACCAACAGGAGTTTATCCTCCAGGAACATTAGGACTTTTTCGTGGTGGTGGTTGCGATAAATATATTTCTGGCTGGATGGCGCAAGAGCATTCGGTGATGAATAAAAACACCGATCTCCCTCTCAAAGCCGTCATGACCCCTTACTATATAAATTTAATTCGCCAAGCTCTGAAAAATAAATTAGCAAGTCCTCCTTCATTCGATTGGTCGACGCCCCAAAGAAAAGCTGATCATCGAACATTCGATCAGATTAAAAACGGCACTGCCCGATAATTTAAAATTATGTCTCCCCAAATATATCTTTATTGCAAAACGCTCAAATCTTTTAAATTTGAATTGAGAGTTTCATTGTCAAGAAAAACTGGACTTTTCACCCGGATTTTTTTGGACCAGACTTAGGTATTCAAAATTCAATAATTTTAGCGAAAGGATTCGCAAATGACTTTTAAAGTCCTCGCATGGACAGCGGTGACAGCACTCTCTCTCAGCCAGGCGTCGTTCACACACGACCACACTGAGCTCTGTGAAGGTTTTGTCGAAGAAAATACAATGAATATCCCAGTTGGTTTCACGGCTGGTGGTATTGACGAAGCTGCTTTTAACGGTGTTATGGACAGGATCGAAAGTATCTACACGCCGATCATCGCTAAAAAAGGCGGCAAGTTTGAACTCGTACGTAACTGGGAAGACGGTACTGTGAATGCTTACGCACAACGTATCGGTCAGACTTACCAAATCCAAATGTTTGGTGGTTTAGCTCGTCACCCAGCCATTACATCTGATGCAATGGCTCTTGTTGCATGTCACGAAGTAGGTCACCACATTGCGGGCGCTCCGAAAGTTGCGAATCCATGGTCTAAATGGGCTTCTAACGAAGGTCAGTCAGATTATTTCGCAGGCCTTCAGTGTTTACACCTTTACTATGCATTAACTGATTCACAAGAGTGGATGCAAAAGAATGCCGCGTCTGTGCCAGCAATGGTGACTCAGAAGTGTGAGTCTCTTTACACTAAGTCGACTGAGCAAGTGGATTGCTTAAGAACTGCAATGGCTGGTTTATCTGTAGCATTGTTATTCCAAGATCTACGTGGCGACACAGTAGTTCCGGATTTCTCTACTCCAGATACAAAAGTTGTTACAAAGACTGACGACCGTCACCCGGCAACACAATGCCGCTTAGACACTTATTTCTCAGGTGGATTATGCAATAAAGCAGTTGATGCTGAGCTTTCTGACACTGATTATAAGCAAGGTACATGCTCTACAGCGAATGGCGATGCAGCTGGAGTTAGACCTCTTTGCTGGTTTAAGCCGTAGGCTAATCGAAAATTAAATTTAGATCGAGTTAAAAGGGCCTCTCTGTTGGCCCTTTTGCTTTTATAAAGCATGCCTATGAAGCTCGGCCCGCACCCACTCAAGCGCCGCTTCGCGATCTGCGACCACACCTTCAAGCTGAGCTTTATAGACGCCCTTAAGTAGCTCTCCCACTATTGGGCCTTTGCCAACGCCCAGAGTTTCAATATCCCGGCCATTTAAAAACGCTGTCTGTAAAAAACCATTGGTGCCACTGAGTTCACGATATCTATTAACAAAGTTTTCGTAGTACTCAACCTGCCCTAACAATTTGCGCTCAAGACTCGCCACTTGCAGTAAAGCAGGACCATTACGATGATCTAAGAGCAATAAAGCTTCAGTGTCGCGCTTTTCAAAGTCAGAGTAATTGCGAAGGCTAAAATCAATTGAAGCTAAAAGATCACGGGAAAGCTTAAAATTAGAAAATACTTTAAGTATTTCGGCTGCACCTGCAGACCAAGCGGACTTTTCTTTCACGCGCGTCGCCATTTCACAAAAAGCCAACCAGCGCCATCCGAATTCAGCATCACGGGCAATTTGATCAAGACCGAGCTGATAAAACTTCAACCATTTCTCTGATTTTAAGAAGCTAAAGCCGCGAAATATATGATGAGCCAAACCTGTTTGCTGAATGAGCATAAAACTATAAAGAGCGTCCTGAGATTGCCAAATTTTAGACAGTTCATCCGTCACCCGCTCAGGCGAAACGACGTTGATTTCATGATGGAGCTTCTTCACCGCCGCCAATGTGGTGTCTTCAATCTTAAAACCCAGCTGACCAGCAAAGCGCACAGCCCGTAACATGCGAAGCTTGTCTTCACCGAAACGCAATACCGGATCACCTACTGCACGAATGGTGTGCGTGAGTAAATCTTGTAGGCCCTCTTGAAAGTCGATCACCTTCTCAGTTTTCGTATCATAGAAAAGTGCATTGATGGTGAAATCACGGCGCTCCGAATCTTTCTCAGGCGTGCTATATTCAATAGAATCTGGTCGACGGCCATCTTTGTAATCTCCATCCGAGCGAAATGTAGTCACCTCTAAAGACACTCGAGCGTCATTGGGTCCATCAACGATGACGACAATCACTCCGAAAGCTTTGCCAACAGCCACAGTGTTCTGAAAAATCTGCTCCACTTCATGAGGCCTAGCACTCGTTGCGATATCAAAATCTTTCGGACGTTTGCCAAGCAAGGCATCACGAACGGCTCCGCCGGCTAAATAGGCGAGATGACCTCGTGATTGCAGCTCTTGGCAAACGTACATGACCGCAGGCCAAGACTTCTGAGATTTTAATAATTCTGGATTCAACTTCATCTTGTAAAAGATAAGCTTCTTCGCTTGTCGAGAGCAAGGGAATCATGAGATGGATCTGTCTGTGACCCATGAACAGCAAGAACAAGTTTCATCCATTCTCAATCAGTCGGGCCTTACAAGGCATGGCTGGGCCCGCCTTGAGCGTCCTTTTTCTTTTGATCTCTACGAGTCATGGATTGAGCAAGGCCTTCAGGGGCAAATGGAATACTTAAAACGCCACAGCCCGATAAAGGCTGAGCCCACCCAGATTTTACCGCAAGCCAAGTCAGCCATTGCAGTGGCGTTTGATTATTTCCCCCACCCCAAGCCCAATGCCAAACACCCTCTTAAAAGCTCAAGAATCGCTTTATATGCGCGGGGCGAAGACTATCATATCTGGCTGCAAAAAAAACTCGATGATGTCTGCACGAAGCTTTCAGAAGAATTTCCGGGAGAAGTTTTTAAGGCTTCAACTGACTCAGCACCGGTACTCGAAAGAGACCTCGCCGCACGGGCTGGTCTGGGCTGGGTGGGTAAGAACACTTGCCTTATCGACCCGAAAGCCGGCTCGTTATTTTTTATCGGCGAAATTCTCACTAGTCTTGTGCCCGATCAAATAGGGACTATTCACCCTGACCGCTGCGGCACTTGCACTCGCTGTATTGATATCTGTCCCACTCAGGCCATTATCGAGCCGCGAAAACTAGATGCGAGGCTTTGCATTTCATATCTCAATATAGAAACCAAGACTCCCCCACCGCCTGAACTTAAAAAGCAGATAGGGGACTGGATGTTTGGCTGTGATCTATGTCAAACGATCTGTCCATGGAATGAAAAGGCCTTCGGAAAGTCGACCATGCAAAACGAAATCAACCCAGAAGCTTCTCGCAATGACTTGATCAAAGAATTAAAGTGGATTCTAGAAAGCGAAGATAAAACCCTTGAATTCTCTCTGAAAGACACTCCACTTCTACGTCGAGGAGCTTATGGACTTAAAAAAAATGCTTTGATCGTGGCCGCAAATAAAAAAATAAGTGAGCTCAGGCCGATTTTGAAACGATTTACTGAAGCTCTCTCAGAAAAAGACAGTAAAACCAGATCAGAAAAGGACAATTGGCTTTTAGAACTAGCCCTATCAAGCCTTCAAGAACTCAATTGAGGCCCCAGAAAAGGCTATTGAAAGCCCTGCAGCCTTAAGTATAATGTTTTGCACAGGGGCAGCTGAATATATGTCTAAATATCTCCCAATCCGCGTGAGCACTCTCCGCGGCGACCAACCCATTAAGTTTGATGCCTACGTTCGCGTGGCAGGTAAGTATATTCTCTTTTGTCGCCAAGGTGACAGCTTTGAAAATCAGCGACTTGAGCGCTTAAAAAGCAAAAAATTATCCCTTATGTATATCCCTGTTGAGCAAGAAATATCTTATTCCAAGTATATGACGCAAAATATGGAGAAAGCCTATTCATCAGCCGTGAATGCTCCCCTAGAAATTCGGGCTCAAATTATTCAAGGAGCTATTCAAGCTTCTGTAGAAGATTTAGCTGAAGATGTGTCAAACCAAGCGTTTTATAAAGTACTTTATGAAAATGCCCTTCGGTTTAAGGCTTTCTTGGCTGAAGACTCTGCCCTCCTCACTTTGCTTTCGATCAACAATCATGAGTTTAATATTGCTCATCATGAAGTGAATGTGGCCGCGCTAGCTATTGCGATTGCTGAGGAAACAGGTTTTGCTGAGGCCAATCCGATGCAAATGCCCCATTTAATTATGGGAGCTTTGCTTCATGATCTAGAGCACCACCATGACAATATCAATCTCTCAAAACCGCCAACCGACTTGCCCGAGTCACAAAAAACTATTTACGATCGTCACTCTGATCGGGGTGCCGAAAAACTTCGTGAATTCGCTTTTTATGATCCACTTATTGCGACTATTGTTGGACAACACGAAGAGCGCATTGATGGCCAAGGCCCCGATAGCAAAAAAGAAAAAGAACAGCATGAAGCCGCCCAGATCGTAGCTGTAGCTAATGCCTTTGATCAATACCTTCAGTATGACAAGATCGATCCGAAAGAAGCACTTCGCCGGATTTTAATCGAAAAAATGGGTGTGCTTTCACTCGATGTTATGAAGTCTCTTCAAGACGCCCTTAAAAAGAAAAATATCATCTAAGGTGCTAATGCCTTATTGTGCGTTGAGAAAGGCTGCAAGATCATCAATATCTTTTTCAAGATGCGGCAGCGGGGCCATGGCTTTCGATGGACGCTTCGGCGCGTAGCCAGCAGGATAAGTATTGGTTAAAACCTTCGCATGAAGAAGTTCTTTGCTCGAGCCCCAATTGGCTGGGCCAATGCCTCCATCTTGCTTTGGATTTATATTATGGCAGGCAATGCAGTTGGCCATGTAGACTTTTTTACCGCGCTCAATTGCCGGATTAGCGACTGGAGCATCGCCATTCACAGCTGAAGTATCAGACAAGCTTTTGTCGCCAAAACTAGTCTCTACCGTTTTTTTTGTGCAACCTACAGCCACTAGCAATACGCTAGTGGCTAAAATTAGAGTGAGAGATTTAAAACTTTTCACGAGGTAGCCTAACTTTAAGTTAATGCTAAGAACATTCCGTAGAGAACAACCGTCAAACCAAAGCCAGAAGTAATAACACCCTTAACTGTAGCCATTGGCCCCATTTTGCCTTTAAGAGCATTGCCCTCTAAAGCTAAAATAAGAACTAAAGTTGGAATCCAAAAAGTCCATTGCGCTGAAGTTGGATCTGCAAACACATGAGGGACGTTACGAGCCGCGCCCATGAAGAAAAGCATAGGGATTGAGAAAAGTACATTCGTGCGCGAAGCTAAACCTGCGCGAGCCGCCGAAGCTGCTGCCGCCGGCAAAGCTTGTCCACCACCAATGACTTGGTTCGCTGAAGCAATAACAACTTTCTGGTTGGGCCAAATAATAAGCCATACGTTTAAGAACATCAATATACCAAGAAGCGCACCAACTAAGATTTTAACACCCCAAGGCTGAGTATAAGCTTCAACGAAGCCGCCCATATGACCCATCATCATTAACATGATTAAGCCTGAGATCAGCGTAAACATAGCGCCCCAACGAAACCACCAAAGAGCTTTTGGCACAAGCTTCTGAATGGCTACGTTTTTGGTGCCCGCTTCGATTTCTGCGAAGAATGCTCCCTGAACAAAATTAAAGTAATAAAGATGGCCAATCCAAGTGACTCCGGACAAAAAATGGACCCACTTCACTAGATAATACATTCCCTGCTGCGATAATAGATTTTCCATTGTTTAAAGCTCCTTTAGATGCAGACTTGCATTATGCAGTCGATGCTTCAATATTTTTTTAATTTCTTTTTGTGCTAAAAAATCATCAACAAGACGCCCCACTAATCCAAATGGAACTTCATATTCCACAAGATCGGTAACAAGTGTTGAGTTAGGTTCTTTCGGCTCGAACTTAATCGTGTGACGCCACGACGCAAAGAGTCCATTAACTTGATGGTAAGTGAACGAGTTGCCGGTGACATATTTTTCAATTCCAAAACGGATGGCTTGCTCGACCCCGTAACGCTTCATACGAAATAAAAACTCAGCGCCGGGCTGTACTTCAACCACCGGATTCATAAGCTCTACATCAATCAGGCCCCGCAATTGATCTTTCAAATTTTGTGGAGCAGTAAGATATTGATAGACGTTAAATGGCTTAGCCGAGATGATTTGTTGGATTTGTATGTGTGCCACTTTTTCTCCGGAGCTTTATGTCCTACATTTCAATCGATTCTTCTTTGTTTTTCAAGTCTTCAAATCAGAATGACCCTCGTTATGGTCACTTTTTTCGCTCTGGTGAGGGCCAAAATCTGAAAAAATCTTTAATTGTCATCGGCTATGGGGACGACGAGGGCACTCAGCTGAATGGCGGCCGCCTCGGCTCAAAAGAAGCTCCCGACAAAATTCGCCAATATTTTTACAAAACGACTCCCTACGACACTCGCCAGCAGCTAGAAAAGAAGAATAATTTTTTATTTGACCTAGGGAATTTGAAAATTGATGGTGATTTAAAATCTCGCCATGAAAAAGCGAAGACTACGGCTTATCATCTTTTTAAAGATCAGAATCGCTTACTGACCTTAGGTGGCAGCCATGATTACGCTTACGCGGATGGCGCCGCTTTTCTTCAA
The DNA here is from genome assembly GCA_964360255.1 of uncultured Pseudobdellovibrionaceae bacterium. Classification (GTDB taxonomy): domain Bacteria; phylum Bdellovibrionota; class Bdellovibrionia; order Bdellovibrionales; family UBA1609; genus CAYHVK01. Next base: position 30,284 of record CAYHVK010000015.1, read on the forward strand.
GCTTTTGCTAGCAAAAAAACGAAACCCCTTATCGTCAACTTTGACGCCCACTCTGACTGTCGACCAACTGATAAAGGCCTTAATAGCGGAACACCATTTTATCGCTTGCTTTCAGAATTTGGTGGTCAATTTGACTTTATCGAAGTTGGTCTGCAGAAATTATGCAATAGCAAAACTTACGTAGACTGGGCTCGCTCAAAAAAGGCACAATTATTTTTTAATGATGAAAATGTAAAAGCCATGAGTGCGCTAAAAAAAGCTCTGAGCAAAAAAAGGCCGGTTTGGGTGAGCATTGATTTAGATGCCTTTGGCTCTATATGGGCCGTTGGCACTAGCAACAATTGGCCTTTTGGTATGACTCTCGAGCAATTCCAACCCTTTTACAACTTGTTGCTTTCTAAAGATGTAAAAGGCTTAGGGCTCTACGAAGTTGTTCCTATTCTCGATTCTTCAGATGTCACTGTCAAACTCGCGGCAAGTTTAGCTCATTCATTTACCGAGAGCATTTATGATCAGCTTGGGTAGCGATAACCATTCCGGTGTGCATCCTGAAATTATGGCGAGTCTCGCAGCGGTCAACCAAGAGCATGCTCCGAGCTATGGCACCGATGATCTTACTCAAGAAGTTTTTGAACTTTTCAAAACTGTTTTTGGGCCCTCAACTGAAACGTTTTTCGTTTTTAACGGCACCGCCGCCAATGTAGTCGCCCTATCAAGTTTAGTTAAAAGTTTTCAGAGTGTGATCTGCGCCGAAACCGCTCACCTCCATCAAGATGAGTGCGGAGCGCCCGAGAAACATCTCGGCTGCAAGCTGATTACACTGCCATCTCAAGATGGCAAAATAACGCCCGAGCAAATTCAAAGCCAGTTAGTACGTATGGGAGATCAGCACCATTCGCAAGTGAAAGCTGTTTCGATCACTCAGCCCACTGAATATGGCACCTGCTATTCGCTCGATGAACTTAAAAAAATTCGCGAGTTTACTCAAGCGCAAAATCTTTACTTGCATATTGATGGTTCACGCTTAGTACAAGCCGCGCAATATTTAGGTTGCGAGCTCATTGATCTTGCAGAAAAATCAGGTGTCGATGCAGTTTCATTTGGCGGCACTAAAAATGGCCTTCTTTTCGGTGAAGCGGTTCTAGTTTTTAATAAAAAACTAGCGCAAGACATGAAATACATCCGCAAGCAGTTTATGCAGCTGCCCTCTAAGCATCGTTTCGTTGCAGCCCAATTTAAAACACTTCTTTCATCTGGAGCAGTTGGCAATGACGATACTGGCCGCAAGGATGCAAACAAAACACCGCTCTGGAAGAAAATCACCCGCCACTGCCACAAAATGGCGATTGAACTTGAGGCTGGACTCCGTGACATACCAGGTCTTCAAGTGACGCAAAAAGTACAAGCGAACAGTGTCTTTATTCGTTTTCCAAAGGAGTGGACGTCCGCTCTGCGTGAAAAATATTTCTTCTATATTTGGAATGAAAAGACCTGGGAGGCCCGTTTAATGATCTCTTACGATATTCAGCCTCATCATATCCAAGATTTTATTGCTTCTGTTAAGAAGTTGAGCCAAAAGAACTGATCGAAGAGGTTCCCATGAAAGATAAAATTGAGTATTCAGAGTATTTAAAGCTAGATCAACTTCTCTCGTGTCATAATCTTCGTAGTGATGAAGCCGGACGTCCGGCCCACGATGAAATGCTTTTTATCACTGTTCACCATAGTTACGAAGTTTGGTTCAAGCAATTACTTTTCGAGCTCAACTCGGTGATCAAAATCTTCTCACAGAATAAAGTTGAAGAGCGAGAAATGGGCCAATTAGTGGCTCGCCTTCAGCGCATGGTCGAGATTTTAAAAGCTCTTGTGAACCAAGTTGATATTTTAGAAACTATGACGCCCCTCGATTTTTTAGAGTTTCGTGACTTACTTTACCCAGCCTCTGGCTTTCAAAGTTATCAATTTCGACTTTTTGAAAATCGCTTGGGCCTAAAAGCCGAGCAACGTATGACTTACAACGACTTACCTTATCATTCGCAGCTCAGACCTCATCAAGCGAAACTCGTGCAAGAGGCCGAGACGGCTCCATCACTTTTTGAAAGTCTTCAGTCTTGGCTTGAGCGCACGCCATTTTTACAAACTACAGATTTTGATTTCTGGGCTCTTTATAAATCAGCGGTCTCAGATTCATTCGACTTTGAAATGAAAATGCTCAATGAAAATAAATTCCTGTCAGAAAACGAGAAGCAAGCCAATAGAAACATGATGAATCGTATGCAAGACAGCTTTAAGAGTCTTTTTGATGAAGACGAGTTTAATAAGCAAAAAGCAGCCGGCGATTGGCGCATGTCACATAAAGCCGCTCTCGCCTCTCTACTTATTCAGCTCTATCGCGACGAACCTGTATTTCAGCTGCCTTTTCGACTTTTAACTTCTGTCCTTGATCTTGATGCGACACTCACTCAATGGCGCTATCGCCATGCCCTTATGGCGCAACGTATGCTCGGTCGACGTGTCGGTACGGGCGGCTCTTCAGGTTCTGAATATTTAAAGCAGTCCACAGAACAACACCGAATTTTCACAGACTTCTATCGTCTGACCACGTTTTTTATTCCGCGCTCGAAGCTTCCACAATTGCCAGAAGCTTTGAAGCGTCGCTTAGATTTCGCTTATAATAATTGAGGCTAACAGTTCTGCTTCAGAAGGTATCACAGGGCCCCGTAGAGACTTGCTCCAGATATCCAGAAGGACAAGATTGGTAATTTTTGATTACAACATACAATTTTGAAACTTCATCATAACAAAGCCTAACTTGACCAAAGCTTGCGGGAGATAAAGATATCTCCATCTCCATTTTTGATTCAGAAGCAGAACAAGATTTCATAGCTTCCATGCCGCCTTGAATTTTAGTCCCTTTACGGGAACCCAGGCTAACTTCTTGATGAGTTCCGCTGGCCGATACTATTGCTTGAACCTCGCCATAACTACTGCCCTTGCAGACGTTAAGACCAAGCTGCATTCCAGTTGTATTTTGAATAGTGGCAAAATCTTGGATAGTCGACTTACAAGCTTTATCGCAACCCGCAGTTAAAAACACTAGAGCAAGAATTAATATTGAATATATACGGCTTTTATCCATATCACCTTTTAAGCCATTGGCAGAGAATCGCGTTCTTACCATTTTCGGTCATAAGAAAACTGAGTCGTTTTGTGCGTGAATTGAATTCTAAAATACGCTCAGTATTTAACTCGCCAGTCTTTGAGCAGGTCTCTTTCAAAGTTTCGTTAATCGCAATTGAACTTTTATCTGACATCTCAAGCAAACGAACGCTTTGCAAAGTCTCGCAACCATCCGCTTCAACGAACTTCTTATTCATATTCGCTATCGGAACTAAAATTCTAGAAGTCACATTGGCAATGGTAATAATCTTTCCTTCAAATTCAACACTGCTAAAATAAACCGGAGCTACTTTTGAGCAGTACTCTTTGCGTGGACCTTTAGCCTTTTGCAATTTATAAAGCCCATTAAAGGCCTCAAAGTTATCTGGTACTTTTATCTCAGTTGCAGCTGATGCCGAGATCGACAAAACTAAACTTGAAAATATGAAAAGTATGTTTGTGATTAAACTCCGCATTGTTGAATCCTTTGTACGTAGTGAGAAATCGGGTAAGAATAAAAATATTTTTTATGCCGCTTGCTCCAGACCTTCTTCACTCTATTCCACTCTTGAAGTGGCTGAAAGTACTGATTGCGAGTTAGAGTATTGCCATCGAGTAGACCTTGGTTGCCGAAAGAGCCGATTGTATCAACGGCGCACGAATTTTGAACGGCTGTGCTTCTAATGTCACCACGACAGTCAGACCCACGTTTCCAGCGCACAGCTTCGCTTTTCTCAGCCGAGTAAGCTCCATAGGCGCGCTGCAAAGCCATGTGATCATTCACTGTGCTACAGCTTCCTTCTTTAAAGGCCAAAGCAGCAAACATATAAACCATAGCTGTCATTTTTTGCGGATCATTAAGCTTAGAATAATTCGGACAAATTCCACCCATAACATTATCGCGCAAGAAAACACTCTTTGATTTTGTGATGCCGCTGGCACGCTCATACATGTCTACACTGTATTTTGAGCGCAACATAAGACGAATCAACTCTTCACCCATAGGGCCAATATTACCCTGGTTGTCGATCCATTTATGACAAGCTTTGGGTAAAAGTTTACCGCCAGTGAATGAAAGTCCAGACGCACCAGCCAATCTATTTTCAGATGGAGCTTCATCTTCAGGGATGGCTTCATCTTCTTCGAGCTCTTCACCCTCTGGGCGAGACGTGGGAAGCGATGCTACCATTTCTTGAATTTGAATTTGTGGAGTCGTCGATGTGCTCCCGCTACACCCCCAACCATTGCATGAGTCGACAGCCGCGGTAGAGGATTTTTCTTTGATAATAATTTGAACAGGAGGTCTTGGCGCCGGAGTTTGAATAGCTGCTCCACCCCAACCTGCGCTCAGTTTAGTAATAGCTTGGGGCACAACTGGTTCTGGAGCAGCTACAGTTGCTGGCTGATCTTGAATAGCCTTGGCCCAACCAGCCGACTCCATAGATTTAGATTCTTGAATACATGCGGGGTCATCACAACCCTTCACGTCGTCAGCGCGGTCTTTCCAGTCGTAGATCCAAACCGTTCTTTCACTTTCAGGCTTATCTTTATATTCAAGGCCATCTAAGCGAACCTGCACACCATAGTTACCGCTCTGAAGACGGCGATAATCCATAACGCTAGCAATAGTGCCGGCCTTAATGACTTGAGAAACATTGTTGGCTGAGCTTTTAAAATTGAGACTTGAGCGGCCGTTAAGATTTCGACCGAGCTGGATGGCATCACCTTTTTTAAAAGCCGCATTTGTCAGCAGCATCAGCGCCGACAGCGTCACCTTTAATAGGTTTTTGAAGTTATTTGTTTTCACAGGCAGCCTCCACACTTTCTATAGTTCAATAAGCTGACCATTAAGGACCGCTTGTAAACTATTGAAACTAAGGGTAAATATGAATTTTATGCACCTTCAACGATCTCTCAAGAACTGTGTATTGTTTGACAGGTGTCATTGATTTAGTCATTTTTAGAAGCGGGACATTTCATCAACCAAGAAGCAGGTATCTTTGCAACCAGTACGCGGCACCCATGATTTACTATTTGAAGATGCGAAGAAACATCAACTTGTGATCGATGTCGCGCGAGCCATCGGTACGCGTTTCGGTTTCGATGAAATACAAACTCCAATTTTTGAATTTTCAAGCGTCTTCAGCCGCACTCTCGGCGACACGTCAGATGTAGTGACCAAAGAAATGTACACATTCACTGATAAGGGTGGTGATCAACTCAGCCTACGTCCCGAAGGGACGGCTGGTGTTGTGCGCTCATTTATCTCAAATGAGCTCAAACGCTCATTGCCGCTTAAATTTTTCTATCAAGGCCCGATGTTTCGCTATGAGCGTCCGCAAAAAGGTCGCTTCAGACAATTTCATCAATTGGGAATTGAACTACTGGGTGTAGAAAACACGCAGTCTGATATTGAAGTCATCAGCTATGCGAATATTCTCCTTCAAGAATTGGATATTTTAAATCTCACCTATTTAGAAATTAACTCTATTGGAGACAAAGAAAGCCGCCAAGCTTTTCGCACTCGCCTCGTTGAGTTTTTCACGAAATACGAAAACGATCTCAGCGAAGATTCAAAGCGTCGACTTCAGCTGAACCCTCTCAGAATTCTCGACTCAAAAGATAAAAAAGATATTGAGATCAGCCAAACCGCTCCGAAATTTGAAGATTCACTCAATGATATTTCAAAATCTAAATTCGCTGAAATTAGAAATGGCCTGGATAATTTAGGCATCAAGTACAATTTGAATCCAAAACTTGTTCGTGGCCTCGATTACTACAATCACTTGGTTTTTGAATTTAAAACCACAGCCTTAGGTGCCCAGGATGCTGTTCTCTCTGGCGGTCGCTATGATGACCTGGTTGAAATGATGGGCGGCGATGCTACTTTTGGAGTGGGATGGGCGGCCGGCATTGAGCGCCTTTGCTTATTAACGCAAAAAGCGAGCGCAAAGCCTCGCCCGATCGCACTGATTCCTTTGGGTGAAAAAGCTGAGAAGTACGCCATTCTTTTAGCTCATCAAATGCGAGCCTTGGGCATTCCTGTTGAAGCGGCATACGCCGGCAATATGAGTAACCGCATGAAAAAAGCCACCCGAGTGAATTCGCAATTTGCCGTCATTATCGGAGATCAAGAATTAGAGTCTCAGCAATTGGGCTTTAAAAATCTAGATACGGGCGAACAATCAAAAATCACTGAAGCTGAATTACTTTCGCGCTTCAAATCTGCGCACCAATAAATTATCAACCGGACTCGAGAGTATTTTTCGAGCTTCAGCTAATGCTTCGTCAGCCGTCAGCATGGGCCACTTCGGCTTTTGATCTTTATCTAAGAGAACGGCTCTTACACCTTCAGGAAAGCTGGAGCTTTTTGACATCTCAACGGACGCCACCCACTCAAGAGCTAAAACTTTCTCCCACGACTGGCCGCTGGCCTTTTGTGCCATTTCATAAAAAAGAGCCTGGGATAAAATAGAGCGTGCGCGACCGTCAACACCTTCGGTTTTATTTATGCATTCAACGAGCCCAGCGAAATTCTTATCTGCTAAAGCCTTTTTAAACTCACTGCTAATTTTCTGCCAGTGACTGAGCAGCTTCTGATCACCTTCTGAATAGCGAGGCCTTCCGTCAGATTTCTCTTCTGTCTCAGCCTCTAAACTCATCATATGAGTTAAGTATTGATTTAAAATTTCTCTATTTTCTTCGCTCGAATCCCGCCAGTCGATTCTGAGTAGATCAGAAAAAACTTTTCTTTTCTTATCGCTCTTCAAAAAATAATTCTGCCAGCCTGTCTCATAACCCAGCTGTCCACTTAAACGGGCTCCGCTAAGACCGATGAAATAGCCAAATCCATCTTTCAGTTGAGGCAAGAATCCCGTCGCCCCCACATCCGGAAAGAGTCCAATAAAAACTTCAGGCATTGAAAGCAGGGTTTTCTCAGTCACTACGCGATGAGAGGCTCCTTGAGTGAGGCCCACGCCGCCACCCATCGTGATGCCATCGAGCCAAGCTAGAATAGGCTTCTTAAAGCCATGAACCAAACAGTCCGTAAAATACTCTTGGGTGAAAAAATCTTCTGCGATCTTTAAACCTTTTTCACGAGTTTCGATCACCAATTTTTTAACGTCGCCGCCCGCGCAGAAAGCTTTTGGATTTTCGCTATGAAATACCACTAGCGCTATTGCCGGATCATTCTGCCAAACCAATAAACGTTTTTCGATATCGGCCAGCATTTCAGTATCAAGAGCATTCAAGGCCGGGGCATGATTGAGTTCGATAAATCCAACCGACTTAGCACCAAACTTTTGTTCGCCGAACAGAACTTTTTTAATTTTAATTTCCATTCACAATTCTTACCTGATTCTGATTTTTTTTGAGACACTTTTCTCTCGAAAAATATGCTGCGTCGAAGCATTGAACACTGTCTAAAATACTGTGATTTTTCGTCCCGTCAAATTCACTGAAACACACAAGCATCGTGTATGTATTTTGCATTACTAAAAAGCACCTCTACCTTCGTCGGATCGAGGTTTTATCAGAAGGATACAATGTACCATCTTGAGACACGAATTTCAGATCGCGAAAAAGATAAAACTGCGAAGTATATATACTTCATAGGCTTCTTTATGTTCGCAGCCCTCTTGCACATGATGCAGTGGAACCAGCATTCAATAGCCATCATTCCTCTTAAAGCTAAACAAATTATGAATTCGGCCACTTCTGACGAACTTTATCAAGTGGCACAAATCTGTGGTGATCGCAATAAATGGGAATGCCGTAAAGTCGCTCTTTGGCAGAGCTATTTAAAAGATCCATCCAATGAAAAGTCAGCTATTGAACTTGGTAAAGAGCATGTGCAAAGAAAGCAGTATGTTGAAGCTTTGAGAATTTACTCTCTCTACTTTAAAAATAAAGGAAAAGATCTTGAAGCCCGCTATAAAATGGCGGTGTCTCTCAGTGAACTATCACGCTTTAAAGAGGCTCAAGTTCATTTCGCCTTTTTGCTCAAACACAATAAGGACAAGGTTTCTCAACCCCAATACGTAAGAACTTATGTTCATTATTTGATTATGAATAGACAGTACTTGGCGGCGAAAAATCTTATCACTCAGACCCGTCGCTCAACAAAGAATGCAGCTTATTTCTTAGAGAAAGAAATGCGACAAATCGACACGAAGCTTAAAACTTCTACTTGACCCTTACCACGCTCAATCCCTACCATCGTTAATAGTGAAAGAGTTTATCACCTACTTCTTGTATGCTTTTACCAGTCTATTCACTATTGTGAATCCACTCGGCGCAATGCCGTTCTATATGGGCATGGTGGATGATGTAAACAAACAGCTGGCGCGCGATATAGCCCTCAGGGCCGCCCTTGCCGCTTTTACGGCCATGATGTTCTTTGCCCTAACTGGTAAATTTCTTTTTTCATTCTTTAATGTATCTGTCGATGGCCTTCGTGTTGTAGGCGGAGTGCTTTTTTTCATCACTGGCTTTGATATGCTTCAAGGTAAAGACTCAAGAACTAAATCGGTAACGGCCAGTGAAAAATTCAGCCTCCAAGACATTCGAACAAAAGCCATCACTCCGCTTGCGATTCCGCTGATTTGTGGCCCAGGCACAATTACAGTTTTGACCGTTATGATTCAAGAAGCTGATGAAATCTGGCAGAAAAGCTCACTTATTTTTTCAGCTTTCCTAGTTTCAGTCGCCACCTTTTTTGTTCTTGTAAGCTCTAAAAAAATCACTTCAATTATAGGCGAAAGCGGTCAGAAAGTATTTTACCGTCTCATGGGCCTAATCTTGATGATGAATGCCGTGGAATTCTTCTTTAACGGAATTCGCCCTTATGTGCGCAGTCTCTTGCAACAATAAGTAGATATTTACTCAGATTTTTTATCTGCTGCAGGCACCGTAGACTCTAGAATTTTCACTTTACAAGCGCATGGGCCCTGCTTGGCTTCGCCGAGAACATACTCAACCTTGTCGCCCTGATTCAACTTGCCACGAACTTCTTTGTAATGAACAAAGAGATCGCGACCACTCGATTGCTCGATGAACCCGAAGCCCTTTTGTTCATTATACCATTTTACAACGCCAACAAATTTTTCGCTCACACCATTATGGTAGAACACTTCCCAATAATCGCAAGTAAAAATATAGCTCTCAATAAGACTCCCTCGGGCCCTTCGGGCCTCGAGGGAGCAAAAGACAGCTTCATATAAGAAGCTTGGGTGTTAGAAGAGGTCGATCGACCTCGGGTTGAATCGGACCGCTATTTAATATCTATAAGACGAGGTTTTGCGTCTTCAGATTTTGGGATCATTAATTTTAAAACTCCATTTTCATAGTTAGCATCAATCTTTGTGACATCCACATTATGTGGCAATTGAAGAGTGCGAGTAAACTGGCCATGCGTGCGCTCTAAGCGATTCACCCCACTGGTCGACGTTTTTTCTTCACGCTTTCTCTCGCCGCTGATAACAATGCTACGATCTTTGAGTTCAATTTTAACGTCTTCTTTTTTTATGCCTGGGATATCAAGGCTGATTTGATAATCTTTATCAGACTCCTCAATATCAAGAGCGGGATAAAAAGAGCTTAACTCTCGAGACATATTGCGGCCCACACCTTCAAAATCCTCAAATAGATTATCGAACTGTCTAAAGAAATCGAGTGAGTTATTAGCTCTTACATTTCTTTCGCTAGGCCATAAACTTAAATACTTCACATGAACCTCCTGATGGTTATCAAAAAACTCTTGAAAGTGCGTAAGTCGCGATCTTACATATCCTTCACATACATAAATTTGGGGTGGTTATTAGAACTGTCAAGTTGGGCAAAAAACTGGGGCTAACTCTTTTATTTAAAGACGCTTTTTAAGATTTTATCGATAAACTCAACTTCAGCACTTTTAATTAAGATGTAGTGTTCTTTTTTATCGATATGAAGATCTTCATTATCTTTATCAATATTGATAATTTTAACTGTTCCTGAATGAGACGATAGCTCAGCATCCGCCGGATCTCTTTGCAGCACTAGAAGTGCTACAACTAGAAATATACAGACGAAAAACAGTTGGACTCGGCCCTTACTCGTAGACATCAGAGCAGCCTAGCGGTTCAAGCTAAGGAATCAAATTGATAATTCTTAATACTGATGCGACGCATCGACAGCCCAGCCGATCCCAGTCTCTTTAGCACAGTCCAAATCCACCGAAACCGGGAAATGATCTGAGGTTTTGATTTTTGAATGTAGCACTGCTGTTTCAATTGAGCACCCTTTAACAAATACATGATCTAACTTCATTCGGCGCTGATCTTGCTCAAAGACAACATGGGCAAAACTTCTTTTATTTAGCTCTTCAGCTATAAATCGCATGCGATCTACGTTCCAGGTGTTAAAATCACCGGCAAAAACAATCTTCATATTCGGATTCATCACTAAACCGGCATCGATCACTTTTAAAATTTCATTCATTTGTTTTTTAAAAGAGGGAGTTAAAACAAAATTGATCCCGTGAACGTTAATCAAGAGCAGGATTTCGCCGTTTTCAAGCCTATACGTTTGGACTAAACTCATTTTTGGAGTATTCGCAATTGGCTCGGCATCTGGACTCCGCAAAAAATGCTGAGAAATACTTTGACCGACTGAACCCGTGATTACACCGGTTGAATAGCCTTTCTTATCTCGCCATGACTGAGCCATCCACCAATCGGTTTGCTCAGATTCAATAAGAACAGATGGCAAATAGTTGTCTGACATACCTTCTTGCAGAAGCACAAGATCACTGCCGCTTGTTAAATCGATAAAATCTTGCCGCCATTTTTCTTTCTTTTTAGCTTTTTCAATATTCCAAGAAACAATATGAAGTTGAAGAGGCAAGCTTTGCACCGATTCAGACTTTTTTAAATTCAGCAGAACTTCGCTATCAGCTACATTATCGAAAGCTTGTGATTGTGTGCTGATTAAAAAAACAAACAGAATGGCTATTTTTTTATAAAGATTCATCTTAAGACCCCCTAATATTCCCCACTTAGAGCTATGGCCCACCCCTTTATCTCGAGCAAGATCAATCTAAACTTGTCACTCCGCAATAAGTGTGAGCATAAATATACTAAGAGGTACTAATGAAAAACAAATCACCTGGAGCATCAGCTCTTTCTGAGAACGTATTAAACGCTAATGTCATCGTAGCGGCTCTTGGCTACTTTGTTGATATTTATGATCTTCTCCTTTTCGGAATTGTACGCGTGGCGAGCTTAAAAGGCATCGGCGTACCAGATTCTGAGTTATTAGAAAAAGGCGTACTTCTTATCAATGCGCAAATGTTTGGAATGTTACTCGGTGGAATTTTATGGGGCGTGATTGGTGATAAAAAAGGACGCATTGCCGTTTTGTTCGGGTCTATTTTGCTTTATTCAGTCGCTAATATTCTTAACGCTTTTGTCACGGATATAGAAACATATGCCGCGCTTCGATTTATCGCCGGCATCGGTCTTGCCGGAGAACTCGGTGCCGCTATTACTCTGGTCAGCGAAACTCTTACCAAAGAAAAGCGTGGTTACGGCACGACCATAGTAGCGTCGGTCGGTATTCTCGGAGCCGTTGTGGCCGCCGTGATCGGCGATACCTTTACGTGGCAAACAGCTTACATTATCGGCGGCGTGATGGGTCTCGCCCTTTTAGCTCTTCGAGTTTCAATGTCAGAGTCAGGTCTATTTCATGACACTAAAAAAATCGACTGCAAGAAAGGTGATCTCAAAATGCTTTTCTATCCGCCCGCCCGATTTATTAAATATGCTCAATGCATTTTAATTGGATTACCTGTCTGGTACGCTGTGGGAATTCTTATGACTTTCTCACCTGAGCTCGCAAAAGATCTCGGTGTGACGGCGCCTATAGCGGCCGGATCTTCGATTATGTGGGGCTATCTAGGATTGGCGGCTGGGGATCTCACCAGTGGCCTTCTCAGTCAGTACTTTCGCACACGCCGTTTTGTTGTTTTAGGATTTTTACTTCTCACGGGCTTCTTGAGCCTAGTTTATTATTTTGCCGTAGGAATTTCAGCCACGGAATTTTATATTCTCTGTGGTCTTGTGGGCTTCTCAGTGGGTTACTGGGCCATTTTCGTGACTGTAGCGGCAGAGCAATTTGGTACAAATTTGCGCTCGACAGTCACAACGAGCGTGCCCAATTTTGTCCGCGGCGGGGTTGTGCCAATTACCCTGGCTTTTCAGGGCCTAGCTCCCCACACAGGTCTTCGTATGAGCGCTTTAATCGTCGGAGGAGTCGTTCTTTTTATCGCATTGACCGCTCTTCATTTTATGCCAGAAACTTTTAGTAAAGATTTGGACTATCTCGAAGAATAAAGTGTCGAAAAAGTCGACAGCATAAGATCTCTACTCATGTAGGTTTTTCATCCCTGCTGGCATTTCAATTGCACAATCTGTATTATTCGCATTCCCCACGAAAGAACGGAGCTGCAATGAAGTTTTCAACTGCCTTTAAAAGTTTAGTATCCATCTGCATTTTTACAGCCTCGTTTTCATTAATAGCAGCGCCTCGATATCGTTTATCAGTGACTTACGGAAATCCGCAAGCTCAGCAAAAAAATCCTGCACCTCAGTCGGCACCAAAATTTAAAACAGCACAAGTAGCTTTAGCCGAGCAAGGCCTCCCTTTTAACGCTCGAAATGTTTACAGCTATTACATGGATGACACTCTGACTCGCCATCTTTTCAGAAAAGCAGTTCAATGGCCGCTTATCAACAAGCCTGCAGATACAGCTTTTAAGTATTTCTTCTATGGATTTAATGAGCTGCTTCCGCACTCATCTAATGGTGAAGGCATTTTCGATCGAATAAAAAAGCTTCACAACGAGCAGATCGAAGCTTTCTCACGTCACGCCATGGCGACCATGTTTCAGCTGAGTAGCGATCCAGCTGCTGACCCTAAATACACTGATATTTTAAACATGGTTATTGCTTCAGCTAAAGATACCGGCTTCTCAAGTTTAGCTATCAAAAATATGGAAGTTTATACCTCTAATGATCCGAACCAGAACGCCTTCACGGTGAGCGGCAATAACGAGCGCATCATTGTTGTCATTCATGTTCCACTTGTTGTTGGACGAACTGATGCTGAACTTAAAAAAATTATGGATCACGAACTCGGTCATATTTGGTCTCTTCATTCTGTTGTCGGAATGATGCATGACATGATGGCGAACGTTATTATCGGCACTTACATCCCGAGCGTATTCCAGAATGGGATTATGCCTCAGGGCCAATCTGCAGCTATAAAAATGCAAGATCTTCCTTGTTCTGGCGCACAAACCTGCGGCCATAATAAAACTCATGCTATTACGCCGCCAACACCAGCATTTAAAGGGCAGGCCAAAATAAATAAATTTGCCAATGCGGTTAATGAAGGCGTGGTGGCACTACTTAATACCAAGCCAGAAGTTAGATCTGCACTTGTACAGGAGTATATTGCACTTCTAGTTGGTGCTTTAGTTTCACAAAACGGAAAACCAGAATCGATTAACTTCTTCTTGAGCCTTCTTAAATCCAGACTCATCAATTCAGAAATAGAAATCAATCCGGCTCAACTTGCTTTTCACATCAACCAAGCCTTAATGGCTGTATCTCGCGCACAAGAAGACAGCTGCGATCGTTACGCCATCGCTCATGGTGGTCGTCTTATTATGGCCGAATCAATGGCGAAGCTTTTTGCTTATCTTCCAGATCCGAAAAATCGCAAAAAACTTAAAGCTGCAGTCAATATGATAGAAAAACAAGTGGAGCGTTATAAAAAACGTGTAGAAGGCACCGACACTTCAGCTGAAGCCGGCAGCACGCACACTTCTACGGCTCTTCGTGTTGTTGATATTTTGAACACTGAAGCTTTCCCACTTGTGGTGTTTAGCAAACCTTACTTAAAACTTCTTCTTATGGAAGACGCGATGAACACGGCCAATATGTCAGATCGCAACCTGGCCCTGCAAAGCGATCTTGTAGCATTAGCCGTACAAGAAGGTCTTGCGAAGAAGATCAACAATCCATTTAACGATGTCATCGAGTACTTTGCATTCAATAAAGCCGCCCTGCTCGCAACAGCTAATGCTATTAAAGCTACAGAGAACGCAACTGCAATGGCCGATGCCATTGGTGGACTAGAAGCAGACGCAACTTACAACTCACCTATTCTTCTTGAGCTAGAAGCAAAACTCAAAGTAGAGCTCGAATCCACGAAATCGGCCATTGTTAAAAATCGCCTTGAGCAAATTCAAAAACTCATTCAGGCTAGCAGCGTTGAAACGCTGACCGTCATTCAGCGCTCAGCTCAGCCAGCCAACATTACTAAAACAGTTTCTGAGAGCGTGCTGCCACTTTCGGGCCAGCACCTACCCATTAATCCGATACGCGCTGATATGTGCCATCAACTTCTTGCAGAATCGCAAAAGCCGACTGCGAAAACTAAGAAGTAAATTAACGGCCTCTGACTTGTGGGCTCATTTGAAATCCGTTAAAACGGTGCCAATGAGCTCGCTAACAGATTTACAGTTTCAGAATTATTTCACGAGTACTTTTGCTGGTGACACCACAAATGATCTATCTTCAAGATCTACACCTCAAGTTTTGTATGCTCTCGCAAAGCCGACTCCAGTTAAAAATCCTAAAATCCTAGCTTGGTCCCATGATCTTGCAAAACGTTTCAACCTTGATCAGCCAGAAACGCAAGGTGAGACCGCCGCCTTACTCACCGGCAACCTTGTCACTCTCTCTATGAAGCCTTATGCCGCTTGCTATGGCGGCCATCAGTTCGGTCACTGGGCTGATCAACTGGGTGACGGCCGCGCGATCACCTTAGGTGAACTCACTGAAGCGTCATCAGGTGAACGCTATGATCTTCAGCTTAAGGGAGCTGGCCGCACCGCCTACTCCCGTCGCGCCGACGGCCGTGCCGTCTTACGTTCATCGCTCAGAGAGTATATCGCCAGCGAAGCCTTACATTTTCTCGGCGTACCCACAACCCGCGCCCTCAGTTTAAGCCTGACCGGCGATCAAGTGCTGCGCGATATGTTTTATGACGGCCATGCTAAAGAAGAGCCTGGTGCCATCGTCGCTCGCGTCGCACCCAGTTTTATTCGTTTCGGTAATTTTGAAATTTTAGCTGCTCGTGGCGAAAACGAAAATTTACAAAAGCTCATCGATTACGTTATCGAACATTATTATAAGACGATTTCTCTCAAAGACCCGAACCGCGTTCATTTACTTTTCGATGCCGTCGCAAATCGGACGGCCTCCCTGATGGCTCACTGGATGCGCGTCGGCTTTGTCCACGGAGTCATGAACACCGACAATATGTCGATATTAGGACTTACTATAGATTATGGCCCTTATGGTTTTCTCGATAATTACGATCCGATGTTCACGCCAAATACCACCGATTTGCCTGGTCGACGATATTGCTATGGGCGGCAGCCTAAAATAGCCCAGTGGAACCTCGCTCGCCTCGCCGAAGCTTTCTTGGTCTTAGTGCCAGATCAAATCGAAAAGTTTCAAAGCTCTATCGAACAGTTTGAAATTAATTTTCAAAATGAACATTTAGAAGTGATGGGCAATAAGCTGGGCCTAGGACTCAAGAAAAGTGTCGAAGATTTAAAATGGCTGAACGATTTAGAAAAGCTCATGCTCGAAAGCCAAGCCGATTTTACTCACTTCTATCGCTTACTCACCGACACTGCTGAGACGACCATTGAGAATTTGCAGTCTGTATTTTATCAAAAATCTATATCTACAGAAACTAAAAATCTTTGGTCAGTTTGGCTGACTGAGTACAACGCTCGCACTTTGGCTTCGCCACTTTCATCCACCGAGAGAAAAATCAAAATGTCATCGGCGAATCCGATTTACGTTCCGAGAAACTTTATCTTACAAGAAATTATCGATGGTATAGAAAATAATAATACGTCTCTACTCGAACACTTTTCAAAAGTTTTGCAGGAGCCATATGTGCACCACGCTGGCGCTGAAATATTTTTACGAATGCGTCCCGATTGGGCGCTAGATAAAGCAGGCTGCTCAACGCTCTCATGTAGCTCATAGTCTACTGACACCACTTCACTTGGTCTCGTTATTGCTGAACTCAATTAGATCCGGTCAATGTGACACCGGGTTAAAAACTAGGGAGCAATAAATGAAAAATATAAAGTTGTACGTATTAGGTTTGTTAGCGCTGAACATGATGGCCTGCGAATACGATGTCTCGGGTGTTTTGACCGCCAGTGAAAATTTAGTCTTCAATTATAGTTCAAATGCAAAAGACCAAGCTAAGCGCGTGAAGAAGGGTAAAGAAGCCTTCAAGTCTCTTGCGGCCGGCCAGTACAATGCAAAAATTGAAATCGAAGACAAAGATATCGATATCAAAGTTAAAGATTTACTCGCCGTTAAATTTAAAATCCCTAAGAGCATTCCGCTGCCAAAAAATGGCGGTAAAATGCTAGTGCCTTCCGCTTTAACAGGTCAGCCCTATGATCTTGCGGCCGATGTCGTGATGGATATTTCACGCTCATCGACAACTGATGCTTACGAAAGCTGTACGGATACAGTTTATTACGAAGACTGCTCTTGCAGCGCCGATGGTCAAATCACTTGTCAGGAGCGCTCCATCGGCTTGAGCGCTGAAATGCCAGTGTCTTATTACCTCGAATACACAACTCGCGATATTATCGTCGATGTTGTTCAGCCAGCGACAAATAAGTCTGTGGCTCGCTTCAAAGGCAGCCGCACAGATTCTGAGAAGATCTACACTTACAAAGGAATGTGCCGAGCCGATCCACGTGAGGTAAGAAATATTCGTCGCACCGAGCGCCACGATATTCGTAATTGCCGACCGGCTCAGCCACCATCAGGCCCTGGCGAGACACGCCCCGAGCGACCGGATCGTCCAGATCGCCCAGGTCGTCCAAGCAGGCCGGGTCGCCCCGGGGATGATCGCGGCCGACATAGCGATGATGGCCGCCCTCGTCGTCCTTAATTATAAAATCTAAAACAAATTTAAAGGCTTAGAGGCGATTCGGGGGAATCGCCTTTTGCTTTTGCGGCATAACTTCAAATACTGCCTAGTATAAGCACAGCTACTTAACTAAGTAGTTGTTATCATTCGTCTTTTGTAATAACTACATGCGTTAATTATCTTCTGGTGAGGTAGGGTCAAATAATATAATGTGGCGCGCTATACCAGATAAGGAGCCTTATGGATTCAAATTCAATATTAAATCTATGCGCGCCAGAAAGACAATCTGAAGTCGCTGAAGAAAGATTCAGCCGTATTGAAGAGAAACTTCTACTTCCTAATTCTCTTCGTGATGACTTTATAAAAACTGCAAATAAACACCATATGGTCCCATGCTACCCTGACGACACAACTGTTTACTCTCTTATTGAAAGCACTTACTTTGACAGCCAAGAGCTTCGCTCTTTCACAGATCACTTTCAGCGCGCCTCGTATCGCTTCAAACTTCGCGGTAGAAAATATGGCCCAAACGGACACTGGCCCGATGCATCAGCGCCCATGTACTTAGAGTTAAAAACTAAGAGCGTTGATATCTGCGATAAAGTACGAATTAAAATCGATAACGATGAATTCGTGAATTTAAAAAATGGTGGGCGCATCGCTCGTACAAATAAAATTAAAACTGTTAAAAAAATTAATGATGTTTTTGAAACTCTGCCGCAATCGCCAACTTGCAAAATTGTTTATCGTCGTTACGCTTACGAGCAAGATAATTTACGCATTACAATTGATGACCAGATTAAATTTCAGCCGCTTAAAAATATCGACCCCAATTTAGCTCTTCGGTTAAAATCAATGACTTGGTGGCCTGATGCTCACGTGATGTCTAAGAAACTCGAGTCTGGCGATTACTCATTGGTAGAAGTGAAGCACATTGGTATTTTGCCACTTTGGCTGCAAAATTACATGAATACACACAATCTTGTGTTCCAAAGCTTTTCTAAATATTGCTATGCGATTTCAAATCTTATTCAAGGAGAGTTACGATGAATCCAGCCGGTGTAGGTGGAATGGCCTCTCATATGATGATGAATCAAGTGGAGACCGTTAGCGTATTAGCTTCTGTCGAAGCCTTAGCCAATTCTGCTGCTCTTGGTATGGTTTTACTTTGTTTGACGGTATGGGCGAGCAACTCGACGCCAAATGATAAAATTGGCCCTAATAATTCACGTTTGTCGCCTTCAGATGTTATCATCAACTCTTCCAACGTACTCTTCATCTGTTTTGGGATGACAGGAATGCTTTTGCTTGTGAACAATAATATTGCCCGTGCCTTTGCAATTGCCGCGGCCATTGCTCTCGTGCGTTTCAAAATCAAAGTTGATTCTAAAATTATGAGCATGAGTCTTTTCTACGCGGTTTTAACTGGCATGGCTTGCGGCGTAGGCTATGCATTTATCGGCTATATTCTTGTTATCTTTTTCGGGATCTTACAATTTATCGTAATCTCAGCGGTCAAAGCGGCTCACGCTAAATCTGCTCAGGCACAAATGACAGCTCCCCTTAACGCCAACGAATCATCTGCTCAGCTGACGAACTCTTAAGATATTGAATGAATTAGAATAGACTTCAGAAGCCTTACTATAGGCCCAATCTCTTACAGTAAGGCTACATCGGCTTTCTCACTCAACCGATAAAACGTAATGAGATTGAAAGCCGCCCGCACCAAGATCTATTTCTTGAATCAAATCCGATGCTGAAATATTCGTACTTGAATCGTATGAAATCTTATAAATCAATAAATCCGAAGTGTTCTGCCCACTATTGCAAGTCACAACGTAATATTGACCGTCAGTCGTGATAGCTAATGAGCGAGCCTCTTTAGAGGCCACAGGAATAAATTTGTTCATGCGAGCCATATCGAAGAGGCCTGCTGAAGTCACAGGAAGAGCCCATATACCCTCTTTGCCGGCCTCACGAACGGTCGCCGCCACATAGCCATGCTTATGGTCGATTTTTAAATCGCTACCCCTCAGGCCCATTTCAAACGCCTGAGCCTCAATCAAAGAATAGACCCCAGCATTTTCTTGAATATTATAAATAACAACTGAACTGTGCCCCGTATTGGCCTCGGTGGTTAAATAAACTTTATCGAAAATTTCATCATAAACTACCATGCGCGGATCACCGACTAAAGTGGCGCCCACATGAGTCAGCTGACCGTCTATGTCGCGAGAGTAAATCACGATTCGGTGCTCATCTTTATTGGCAACAAAAACAAGATTACGACCTTTATCAAATGAGCTCGAGTGGGAATGAGCCCCCGAAGCATAAGTGAAAACCTGCTGTTCTGTGGCCGCCTCACCTAAGAAATCGACCTTATAAGAAGCGTACTGACCTTGATTGTAGCTGGCTGCTAAAATAGAAAAATCGCTGTTATTACGAAGCGCCTGAATATGAACCGCTTGCGAAATAAATGGCAGAGTTTTTTGTAAGGTCAAATTGCCGCTGGCTTCTGTTAGATGAAGTACGTTTAGATTTGGCCCACTGGCATCCGCCACAAAAAGGGTTCGAGAAATTTTATCATAATCAAACCATCCGGGCGACTGACCGCTGCTAAGAGGATAACTGATAACGTTCGTTATCTGATCTGTTTTGTGATCCAGGATTAAAGCTTTAATGGACGAGCTGCCACCTACATAAATATAGGATTTTTTAATAATTCCTGTTGGTGGATTATTGCCACTATTATCTAAAATATCAGGAGCTGTAGACTGAAGATCAGCACTGCTAAAGCCTGGTGCGCAATTTTGAAATGCTCCCAAAAGAATGCCTAGCGCCAACAGCACACTAAAAACCAGGGTTTTATTTTTCGGAAGACCTAAAAGCATAAACGTCCAGCGACAACTAAGATTGCCTTAATTTAGTGTACCTGAGGGTGACCTATCTCGACATTTATTTAGAGTCGCCTGTCTCAAAAAGAGACTTTTGTGATATCGCAACACTGCTGCGAGAAAACTCGAACTGTCTAAATTCCTAACTCTTGTAAATTAAAAAATAGCGGCCTGATTAAAACTTATACGGTGACCAGCGGCCACTAAGCGGATATTCGTTCTACGGCGGCACGGGCCCTGCAATTCATTAAGTTATCAAACCCAGAGGTTTCAATATGATCACCAAAACGATTTCTGCACTTGTTATTGTAGCAACTTCTATAACAGCCTTTAGCGCACAAGAGACAACTCGTCGCTGCACCTACACCGGCATTTCAGCTAAATGCGGCGAAGCCAAAACTGTCGTTGAGTGTGAAGGTTTCGATGAAGCTCACTACTTGTCAGATGATGAAAAGATCAGCAACGTCAGCTTGAACCTGCATGTCGGCAACGATTCTCTCGAACGCGATGTAGTCGAGGATTTAGCCGTTATTAAAGAGCCAACAGCAACAGTGAGTGATTACAATACGGCTCTCAACACTCACGATCAGAAGCTTTTAGATAATAAAGAGCTTAAGAATGTGTCTCCGCTTCATGCAAATGCCATTAAAGATTTAAAAGAAGCGCTAACTCATAAAGATTCTAAAGTTAAAGTGAATTCTAACAAGGATAATTTAGCTATTGGAACTTTTGAAATCTCGCGCTCGGCGAAACTTTATAAATCGTGCTTTAAAGCCAAGGGCGAAGCTGCTCCCTCTAAAGCTACAGATAAGAAATCTTAGAGCCTCTGAGCCTAAATAAACTAAAAATATCTAATTTTAAAAACTTAAAAAAGGCATAAAAAAAGCCAACCCGAAGGTTGGCTTTTTAGCTAATGACTTAGCTGTAGCAAGATTGCTGGTAGAGACTACCAACGACCGCCACCGCCGCCACCGCCGCGATTTTGCGAGAAGCCACCACGACCACCGCCGCCACCGCCGCGATTGTCACGTTTTTCCATCGGCTTTGCTTCGCTGATGTTCATTTTGCGACCTTCGTATTCAGTACCGTTGAAACGGCTGATTACAGCTTGTGCTTCTTCGTCTGAAGACATTTCAACAAAACCGAAACCTTTTGAGCGGCCAGTTTCGCGATCAGTAATAATTTTTACTGAAGCTACTGAACCACACTCAGAAAATGTGTTTGTTAGATTCTCTTCCGAAGCGGAATAAGAAAGGTTTCCTACATATAACTTGTTACCCATAATACCTCCTAAAGGCATGGAGCCATTGAGAGGATACTAAGGGCGGAATGCCCGCGAGACTCTTCAAAAGCGTTTAACGTGAGAATCTTGTACATAAGAAGTTTTAAAAAAGATAGTTAAGTTTTTTTTGCAATTTCTGCTTAGAAACCTTACCTGGCAGGGCCTTTGGGCATTTTAGATATAAAAAGAGCCCATCCCTACGATAACGCAGGGGTTTAAGGCTCTTTTTGACCTTTTTAGACCCTTTTTTTAGTGATGTAATTTTTCGTCCACAGGTGATCGCATATCCTCAGACATAAGCTGGCGGGCGATAAGTACTAGGCCGACCCCTGCTACAATCAATGCAGCTGTCTGCGCTGGCTTAGCTGTCACTTTACGCTTAATCGCATCCCAGCTAGGAGCCATTTCAGCGATTTTGTTAAAATTTATGGTGCTGCCGATTCCGAGGGCTGCCGCTGCTTTTTCAATACGACGAAGACCCCAGTGATCCTCTAAGTACTGAACTACTTCTTGAATCAATTCTGGGGCGTCTGATGCATCGGCACCCCGACCTGACATCATGCTAGTTTCATTAGCCATGGGCTTAGCTTTTTTTTGAGAAATAGGCTGCTGTTGGCTTCTATCAGTTGTTGATTGAGGGTTCTTTTGATCCATTATTGGTCTCCTTAGTTAATAGACTGAGTGTATCTACTGCAAGGCGATGCCAAGTTTTTTTGCCAGGTTTTGAGGTAGAAACGGACTCAAAACGTGCGGCTCAAGCAGTTGATCGTGGCAATAATGAACATCTGACTTTTTATATAAACTCCTTTATACTTCTATATATGAATAAACAGAAACTTGTGCTCGCCTTTATCGAATTCCTTGAGAGTGAACTCATGGCCCTCAAAGCGGCGGCTCAAGCCACCTACGAAGCCGCGACTCACGAAGAGAATAAACCAGAAAACGAATATGACACACGAGCCATTGAAGCCTCATATTTAGCTGGCGCACAAGCCAAGCGCGCCGGTGAAATCGATGAGGTCTTAGCGCTTTTTAAAACCACTAGTATCCGCGAATTTGCAAAAACAGATCCAATCAGCGCCACCGCCCTGATTGAAATCGAACTAAATAATAAAAATAGTTTTGTTTTCTTAATGCCTAAAGGTGGCGGGGTGAGCCTGAAATTCGAAGGTAAGCCCATTCAAGTGATCACTCCTCAATCTGTATTAGGCGGAGCCTTAATCGGCCTCAAAGCTGGAGATTTTGCGGATGTTGAAATCAACAACTCTGTTCGTGAGTACGCGGTCGTCTCCGTTCAGTAGTTAAAGGTACAAAGTGAAACGCTTCACCTTAATTATCGCCATTCTTCTCGCTGCTAATTATATCTTTATGCGCGGACATAAAATTGCAAATTCACCCACCCCTCAAGAGCCCCTACACGAGCTAGAAACCAAAACCACTGAAGTAGAACCTACGTCCCAAGCCGACGAGGGTTATCGACCGGCGAAAGAAATCGCTCAAGAAGCAAAAGTGGCCCGCCTTCGCGCCACAGCAAAATCGGCATTAGAAAGTGGCTATAAGACCTTGAAAGCGATCCAAGCTGAATATGGCAGATACACGAGCGATTTACGCTCGCTCGGCTGGACGCCAAGATCAACAACGCTCAATTATAAAATGGGCTTTCTCGCGCCGCTAAATGCAAGCCAGCATATGGATACGGATTCTTTTATTGGCGAGCCCACTGGCGTTGATAATGAAACTTATAACTACAGTAAAGAAGCAGCCACTATTCGCCTCGCTGATTATGCTTCTTATTGTGAGCGCGGATGTTTTGCAGATGAGCGAGGTTTTGAGCTCCTTTTAGTTATTCCGCTTGATGAAAACCATTTTGACGTTTGGCTCATCAACGATAAAAAGCAGCTTAAATTAGCAAAAGACGGTTTAAATCCTTAAACCAACCTATTTACACTCTTCAAAGTGATCGATCTTGAAAATGGGACGCACCATACGCTGGAAGAACTGAGTCGGCACGACCATAACAAGATCGCCATCAAATTTCTTCAGCACCTTTAATTTTTGCCCAGCCTTAAATTGAATATTGTCATAGCCTGGCACTTGAAGTGGAGCATGTGCCCCTTTCAAACATACAGCTTCACTTATATGAGGCCATGCAACATCTGCGACTTCATAAATAAACCCGCTTTTATGCCCCACCCAATAACTGTGTCCATCAATTAAATAAGGCCCTGAGCCCAGTGATAAAGTTTTAAATAAAACTCGACCATCACTATATGTCTCTACCGGCTTCACATAAGCGTAAGCCTTATGAGAGTGAAAGTAATAGGCCACATGACCTTCGTTCGGCGCCGCCACAGCAAAAGATGTGCTGATCCATACACACATAAAAAGACTTAATATTTGAAACAAAATTACTCCTTGTAGAGTCCTTTGATATACACCTTCAAATAATGAGCCAGCTTAAATAAAATGAATGCGATATAGGGGTATCAGAACCCAAAAATTGACAATAAATGCGGTTAAGGCGTTTAAAGCTTCGACACATAAGCTCATTCACTTAACAAGCTCATTTGACAGCACGAACATATTTATTGATTCGCATGATAAGCTTGCTTCAAGATCACGTGTGGCCTATCATAAATTTTTTCTATTTATAAAGAAGAGGCGCATAATGATACACAGTTTTTTTCATCTATATTGCAGATCCGGCCGAAAATTTATTTTTGTGTGCGCACTGGTATCTTCCGTAACCGGGCACGCGGCCCTCAACAACATAGATTTAAATGGTTTTGCGAGCTTCTATGGTCGCCAGTCACTAACCGATATCTACGATCTCAACAGCGCGAATGATGACCTTGATTTCAACTCTAATACTCGAGTCGGCTTGAATCTACGCTCTGAGCTGTCGAAAGAAATGGCAGTGGTGGGTCAAATTGTAGCAACACG
Organism: uncultured Pseudobdellovibrionaceae bacterium; assembly: GCA_964360255.1. GTDB lineage: Bacteria > Bdellovibrionota > Bdellovibrionia > Bdellovibrionales > UBA1609 > CAYHVK01. The sequence continues at coordinate 54,584 of CAYHVK010000015.1, forward strand.
AAGAGTCTATTACAGCAGTACCACTTGGACCTCTGAGTTCGACTGGATATTTTTCGATTACTCTCCATTTGAAAATTGGAATTTTAGATTCGGCCGACAGCTATTTCCCGGCTCGATCGTGGGCGAATATGTCGATGTCGGATTGACATACCCGTGGCGACGAGTTCCTTTGCCATATCATTTTATAGTTGATTTTAAATCTTATGAAGGACTCTCGGCCCAATATTCCATGCCCATAGGTGAAAATAATCTGAGTTTATTGTTGTTTGGTGGCAACAGTGGTTCAAATGAGTACAATTCCCCAAACTTTTTTTACGAGATTAAAGATTTGCGAGGGGCACGGCTCAAGCTTGAAAGCGAAGACTGGCAGATTCAAGTGTTAGCCGGCAGTTACCGATTGATCTCATACACACCGGGAACTCCTCCAACACCAACCTCGACCGGCACGTCAACCATCGGTAGCGTTAGTGCTCATTACGATAATGGTAAACTGATGGCTTATGCTGAGTATATTAGCCTCAATTGCGGTGAAGCAGATTGGGCTGCCTGCAACGGATGGGGGCATTATGAAACCATCGGTTACCATATTAATGACTGGTTGCCCCACTATACTTATTCAAGAGGCGCTTTTCGCTTTGTTCAGCCTGGCTCAGGAACCAGCTCCAATGAACTTATGACTTCGCATACAACGGGCCTCAACTACAATTTGAGCTCTACGGTTGTTTTAAAAACTGAGTTCATGTGGGAAAAGTCAGAAAGCGTCGGAGGATTTATTATGAATGGTTCTGGTTCTGCGCGGTCTTATGCTTTCGGACTTGATCTCGTGTTTTAAAATTGGATAGTTGGTAAAAATCGAGAGTCTATCTCAATAAATGGAGTATTATGGTTAAATTACTTACAGCTTTCATGACTATCATTTTATTTGGTTCATTCGCCAGTAGCGCGTCGTCCGCTGAAATTTTGATCATCTCCAATATATCCAACCAAACCTTAACCGAAAAAGAAATTCGCGATCTTTATTTGGGACTTACCAAATCGCGACAGTTCCGACTCCTTGATCAGGAGATAGAACAGAGTGCACGCACTGAATTTAATGAAAAGTTCTTGCAAAAAAGTGAACGTGAATTGCAACAAAAACGCAGCATTCTGATTTTTTCCGGCATGCGCACGCCAACCGTATTAAAAGACAATCAAGCTGTGGTCGACTACGTGAAAAATCACAAGGATACGATCGGCTATGTTACTGGCGGCACCCAGCTTGCCGACGGAGTTAAAACTTTACTAACAATTAAATAAAGGAATGGTGCCCCGGGCCGGACTTGAACCGGCACGCCCGTTTGCACGAAGCTCAGGATTTTAAATCCTGTGCGTCTACCAATTTCGCCACCGGGGCATTTGCGACAAAAACGAAGAATCAATATAAGAATCGCATGGACAAATGACAACAAAATTGGTGCTTTATATGTCCTATGAACAAAATGATTTCTGGCTGGCTCGAAAGTTTCAAAGCTTTTACCCCTACAAATAATAACTACCTCAAATTCATCAAAGATAACCTAGTGGTCATTTTGCTGTTTTCATTCATGGCAGAAGGCTTTCAGCATTACTTTCTCTACACCGACAAATTGACGAGCGGCACAACGAGCCTCAACATGATGGCTAAATTCGGCCAAGTGATGTCGTCCCTTCTTACTTTAGTCTTTTACCAACTCCTTATGCCGCTTCGGTTACAGCATGACCCTATCGGCCGTAAAGAGGCTTTCTGGCACTTTGCTCAGCGCCAGACGGGTCCGTATTTTTTAGAAAGCATGCGTGTTATTGGCAAATGTCTGCTCTATTTGATCGGCGGACTTATCGTCGGCGGCCTGCTTATTATGATGAAGCATCGCCATGACCCTGCTCCACCAGCTTTTATGGAGACCGCGAATTTTATGCAGTCACCGGCAGAAATGGCGATACTGGCGATCTGTCTCTTACCAGTTTTTTTCTACTATGTTCGTTATACTTTCGTGCCTTATGTGACTTTAATCGACCCAGAGTACCAAAGAGGACGCCGGGATGCCCTCAAGCATTCTTTTAAACTTATGACCGGAGTGACCGCGCCGGTACTGCTAGTTTTCTTAGCCCTTTTCAAAATTGAGTCCTACAGAACCCGTCTCAGAGAAGAATATTCACTAATGACCCAGCCAATTGTGGCTTTTCTACTCTATATTCCGTTTGAAATGCTCGGAATCTATATCAATATTTTACTGTTTTACATTTATCAGCTAAAACAAGACAGCTTCGATAAATCAATCTCTGGCGGAGGCTAAGAATGGAATTACTATTCAACTGGAAACAAATTAAGACCCGTGGTCGCGCACTCACTTATGATGACGTTCTTTGCTTTCCGCAAAAGTCTGATGTCCGCTCGCGTCGTGATCCAGATTTAACAACTCGTCTGACGAAGAATATTAACATCAAGCTTCCTTTTATCAGCGCTAACATGGATACGGTCACTGAGCATGAAATGGCCATCGCCATGGATCAACAAGGCGGAGTGGGAATTCTCCACCGTTTTATGTCGATCAGCGATCAAGTTTCACAAGTTGAGAAAATTAAAGAATCAGGGGCTCGCGTTATTATTGCTTCTATTGGTGTGAACCAAGACTTTAAAGATCGCGCCAAGGCCCTAGTAGATAGCGGCGTAAATGTGATCACTATCGACATCGCCCACGGTCACTCAGTTTCTATGCTCGAAACGTTAAAGTGGCTTAAAGACACTTACCCGCAAGTTGAAGTGATCGCTGGTAATATTGCCTCTCCACAAGCGGCTCGTGACCTTATCGAAGCAGGAGCAGATGCTATCAAGGTTGGTATCGGCCCCGGCTCAATGTGTACAACCCGAATCATCACCGGCTGCGGAGTCCCTCAATTAACAGCCGTGGCTCTCTGTGCTGAAGTGACAACTGAAATGGGCATTCCTTTAATCGCCGATGGCGGCATTAAAACTTCTGGTGACGTTGTAAAAGCCCTGGCAGCAGGCGCAGATACAGTGATGTTTGGAAGTATTTTATCAGGAACTTTAGAAACTCCAGGCCCGATCAGACACGGCAAGAAAGAATACCGCGGAATGGCTTCAAAAGCCGCTCAGGTTTCTTGGCGCGGCGGCGTTCCTGAAGGAATGGCTCCTGAAGGCGAGATGACGCTGGTCCCAATCAAAGGCCGCGTATCAGATGTGGTCGCTGAAATGGCCGGCGGATTACGCTCGGGCATGAGTTACATTAACGCTACAAGCGTAGTTGAAATCCGCGATAAAGCCTTTTTCTTAGAGATGTCTCCAATGGGCCTTTCTGAGTCACGGGCGCACGGCGTTCGCTAGGTCTAGATTTTAATTTTACGCCCAAATCATTTTGACCCAGTGTCGGTTCATTCTTAATCTCATTGTTAGTCCTCTTGTTGTTGAGAGAATTTTCTTTATTTTATATCAGTTGCTGTAAGGCCGGCATTTTAGGATGAGATGACCGGCCTTTACTTTTTAAAAAGCGGGTGAACGGTTCGTGGACGCTCCCATCGGAATATTCGATTCAGGTCTCGGCGGATTAATAGTTCTTAGATATCTGCAAGCTTCTTTTCCTGGTGAAAGCTTTATTTACCTCGGCGACACAGCTCGCATCCCTTACGGAAATAAATCCGCTCCCACAATTGCGAAATACACTGAGAGAAATATTCATTTTTTAAAAGCGCGCGAAGTGAAAGCCGTTATCGTCGCCTGCAATTCGGCATCGAGTGTTTTAAGCCAAGTGGACACTTCTGACTTCGGCGCGCTGCCCGTTTATAATGTGATCGAGCCGGGCGCCGCGAAAGCCGCAGCAATGACGGCGAATAAAAAAGTGGGAGTCATTGCCACTCGAGCCACGGTTGATCAAAAAGCTTACGTGGGCGAGCTTCACAAAATTAATTCTGAGATTGTTATCACTCAGCAGGCGGCGCCGCTGCTAGTGCCATTAGTTGAAGAGGGCTGGGATGATGATCCGATCACAAATTTAGTTGTGTATCGATATGTGAATCCATTAGTGGCTACCGGAATCGACACTTTAGTTTTGGGTTGCACTCACTACCCGTTTTTGAAAAAAGCCATTCAAAAAGTCACAGGCCCCAATATTCACTTGATTGATTCGGCTGAAACTATGGCCGAAAAACTTTCGCAAGATTTTAATGCCGGAAAATTACAGCGCTCTCACAGAACCACTGGCGGCGGCTTGCAGATTCTTGCCACCGACACCAATTCTACATTTGAAAAATTAGCCCGCAGACTTATTGGCGAAACTTCATTCAGAGAAATCGAACACGTAGAGATATAAAAGGTGCCCGGTTAGTTTTCGGTGCGGCAGCGCAGCACCGAAAACTAACCGGGCACCTTTTTAGTCTTCGCGGCTGGGCATCCAGGCTGTGAGGGCTGAACGCATTGCCACTTCGACTGGCATATCAATTTTTGTCACCCAAGTGCGCGGTACAAATGCGGTGTAACCACCGATCTGATAACTCATCGGAAAGTAAACGGCCACGCGGTCTGTTTTATCATCATCGTGCGGGAGCGCTCTTAAATCTGAGCGAGTGAGAAACCCAACCATTTGCACATTTAAGCTCGGCACGCGAACAATCACCACCTGGCGCGAAGTGTGATCTCCGTCTGGAGAGAAGTAATCAGCTAAGTTTTTAATTGCCGAATAAATACTTTTAACAATAGGAACGTTTTTAAATGGCACCTCGATAAAGGAGAATACGCTCCCCATTGTTTCGTGCGAAATAAGAAAGCCGAGAAGCACAATGACGATCACACCAAAAAGCAAACCCATACCTGGGATATAAGCTTCGCCGAGCGCCCATGTAAAGGTACTGGCGAATGTGGACTCAGACCACTTTAAGAATAAAATTAAAACATAAACTGTAAGACCAGCCGGCAGGAGCGTTAATACGCCACGGATAAAATACTGCCAAAACTTTTTCATATGACTTTTCCTTTAGAAACCACAGTTTCGACTGGGAGTGCGTGAAGATTATAATCATTGGCCATAACGGCGCCATAAGCGCCCGCATCGAAAATAGCGAGATGATCGCCCTGCTTAATATCTTTTGGTAAATAGCGATCAAAACCAAATACGTCGGTGGACTCGCAAATAGGCCCTACAATATCAAACTTTTCTTGCGCCGATGTTGGCGACCAATTGAGCGGCGATATATGATGGTAAGCTTCGTAAAGTGCAGGCCGCATAAGATGATTCATACCCGAATTTAAAATAGCAAAACTTTTATAGGGCGTGCGCTTGATGTATTGAATTTCACTCACAAGAACACCGAAATGACCCACGATAAAACGGCCGGGCTCAGTGAGAATCTGCTTCACCTCGCTCTTCAGCTTTTTCATAATATGGGCGGTGTACTCTTCATAAGCCTTTTCTTCGGCCATGAAAGTTTGCACAAGTTTAGGCTTTCCGTCGAGACCAGGTTGACTGTAGTCTATACCGAAACCACCACCCACATCAAAAGTCTCAAGGAAGAAGCCTTTCTTCTCGATTTCTTTATAGAGCTTGAGAGTTTTATCAATAGCTTCAAAGAACGGACTCGCCTCACGAATTTGTGAGCCAATGTGCAAAGTGAGACCAACAAGTGAGACTAAACTTTTATTTTGCTCAAAGATTTTAAGCAGTTCAGGAATTTCTTCAAAGTCGAGGCCGAACTTATTGTCGCGAAAACCGGTTTTAATATTGGGATGAGTCTCAGGATTCACGTCTGGGTTTACACGAATGGCAAGGCGCGGTTTTGTGGACGGCTTTAATTTCAGTGTCAGCTGAATTACGCGCTGAAGCTCGGGACTGCTCTCTAAGTTAATTTGAAATACGCCCGCCTTTAAAGCCTGCTCGATTTCTTTTTCAGTTTTACCAACGCCAGAGAAAACAATCTTGTTCGCAGCAAAACCGCATTCAAGGGCCCGCTTCAACTCGCCGCCAGAAACCACATCGACGCCGCAGCCCGCTTTGGCCAGCGCTTTTAAAATTTTCGGATTGTTATTAGCCTTCATGGCGAAATGCACAGAGGCCTTATTCTCGAAAGACTGAGCGACAAACTGATAGCGCTCGATAATACCATCGAGATCGTAGATGTAAGCTGGATCTTGTCCAACTAAGTCAGCTACCGCTACGGATTGCGGGCCTTGTACCACTGACAGAACATCATTTTGATATCGAAACATTTCCGCATCCGATCACTTAAGCAGTTAAACTGTCGTCGGGCTATCTAGACCGTATTCAGTATGAAGAGCCTCAGCGGCCTTAGCCAAGTCTTTTTTAGGAATCACAGCGCTAATTTTAATGTCGGATGTCGTAACCAAATGAATCTCAGCCTGGGCTGCGTTCATCGCTTTAAAGAAACGTGATGCAACACCCGGATGATTCTTCATGCCCACGCCAACCACAGAGAGCTTAGCCATATCTTTAATAATTTCGACCTTCTCAGAACCTGAGAGATACTTCTTTAAGATCAGCTCAGCCTGCGGAAGATCTTCATCTGGTAAAGAGAACGCCAGCTGCTGATCGTCTTTGTTTTTAGACTGAGTGATAATGTCGATGACAATACCCTTCTCAGCTAAGTGATCGAAGAGCCCTGTTAAGAAAGCCGAGCCCAGCGGAACTTGCTTCATGCTGATAACTACAGTTTGCGGGTCATGAGTTACAGATGTCACAACAGGATTTTCTAACATTTGATTTTCTCCTACAATCCAAGTGCCTTCGCGGGCCTCGAAAGTTGAACGCAAGTGAATACGCACGCCGTACTTGGCAGCGATTTCGACCGATCTAAAATGTAAAACTTTAGAGCCGACCGAGGCCATCTCCATCATTTCTTCAAAAGTTATAATAGGAATCTCACGGGCCCGTTTAACAAGTCGTGGGTCAGCCGAAAAAACGGCCGGCACATCGGTGTAGATTTCGCACTCGCTTGCGCCCAGAGCTGCAGCAATGGCGACGCCAGTTGTATCTGATCCGCCACGACCTAGAGTTGTAATACGATCTTCGGCCGTCACACCTTGAAAGCCAGCCACAATAGGGATCACATTTTTAGCCAAAAGGTCGTTTATGCGCTTTACATTAATATTTTGAATACGAGCTTTCGAGAAGAGTTCGTCAGTTTGAATTCCCGTCTGATGAGCGAGCAAGGGCTCTGCCTTATAACCACGCTTTTCAAAGGCCATTGCTAAAAGTGCGATAGAAACCTGCTCGCCTGAAGCCACTAGCATATCGTAGGCTGGGCCGCGATAATAAGGGTCAACCTGATTCGCTAAAGCCACGAGACGATTGGTTTCACCCGACATAGCTGAGGCGACCACAACTGCTTTCTGACCAGCTTTTATATCTTCGATAACTCGCGCCGCTACCGCTTCAATACGCTCGATTGAGCCCACTGAAGTGCCGCCAAATTTTTTTACTACCACTTGTGACTTAGAATCCATATTATGCCGGCTAATGTATTGGAGAACTCGCGAAATGAAAACTTTTATTTTTGGACATTCTCATTCTGGCTTACCTATTTGGGGTCACCGCTTCGGTCACGAAGGTCTTAGAGTTTTGATTCTGGGCGGAGTTCACGGCAATGAGCCTGAGGGTGTGGTCGCTGCCGAAGGTTTGTTAGAAAGATTTCACGAAAACTACGCCTTTAAGCTTCAAATCACAGTGGTTCCATCCTTCAACGTGGATGGGGTTCTGAGAGGAACCCGAAAGAACGCCCGCGACGTCGATTTAAACCGCAACCTTCCAACCCGTGACTGGACGGCCCGAGTCGCCGAAGAAAAGTATCATCCCGGCCCGAGTCCTTTAAGCGAGCCCGAGAATAAGGCTCTGGCTCAGTTTATTGAAACAGAGAAACCGCAATTCATTCTCAGTCTCCATTCATTTATGAACCCTATGCTCCTTGATAATGAGAGCCTTTGCACAAAAGAGTGTCAGACTTTGTCGCAATTGACGGGCTATGTAATAAAAAATCAGATTGGTTACCCGACACCTGGTTCACTTGGTACTTACGGCGCCGTTGAAAGATCAATTCCGACCTTAACTTATGAGCTTTTACGCGGTATGGATTTCACAGAAATTAAAGACAAACATGTTCCTGCCATTTACGAGATGCTCAAGCAAAAACAGTAACCGAGGTCAGCTGATGAAAAATGTGATTGAAAAAACCTACGACGATGTTGTTAATAAAAAAGCCGAGTTCAACTCAACACAAATCAAAGCTATTGAAGAGACCATTGCTGGTCTCGATCGTGGTGAACTTCGCGTTATCAATCCGAACGATAACTCAGTCAATGAATGGGTTAAAAAAGCTATTTTGCTTTATTTTCGCACTCAAAAAATGTCTTTACTTGAAGCTGGCGATTTTAATTTTTTTGATAAAATTCCAGTTAAAAAGTGGCAAGGAAGTGAAGGCGTTCGTGCTGTCCCATTAGCCATGGTTCGTCGGGGAGCTTTTATTGCTCCGGGCGCAGTCCTTATGCCGTCTTACGTCAATATCGGAGCCTATGTTGGTGAAGGCTCAATGGTTGATACATGGGCTACAGTTGGTTCGTGTGCCCAAGTTGGCAAGAATGTTCATATCTCTGGCGGCGTTGGTTTAGGGGGAGTTCTCGAGCCTCTACAAGCATCACCAGTTATTATTGAAGACAATGTTTTCTTGGGCAGTCGCTGTATCGTTGTTGAAGGCGTTGTCGTTGAAGCAGGAGCGGTCATTGGCGCAGGGGTCACTCTCACTGCCAGCACTCGCATCATTGATGTGACACAAAAAGAGGGCCCTGCTGTTAAAGGCCGTGTACCGCGCAACTCAGTGGTGATTCCTGGTACCGTGCAAAAAGAATTCGCCGCCGGATCTTATGGCGTGCCTTGTGCTTTGATTATTGGGCAGAGAAAAGAATCGACGGATTTGAAAACATCTTTGAACAATGTTCTTCGTGATTTTAATGTACCGGTTTAGTTTTTAGAACGCAAAGCCTGCGACGGAGTCATCTCTAGACTTCCGCGCACTGGTAGCCACGAGGCCAAGAAAGCTAAAGCTAGTAAGCCAACAAAAATATAGAAAATCTGAAGTGGATTAATCAGCGCTGGAAGCGTTGGATCTGTGTAAATATCTGGCAAAAGTGGAATTTTAATAAACTGCAGAAGTGATGAAAGAATTAAACCAATAATAAGGCCGATCAGCATCCCTGAAGCAGATAAAGCAAAACCAATGCTCTGAAATAAAAAGAGCGCTCGCCTTTTCGATAAACCAAGGGCCATTAAAAGTCCAATTTCTTTTCTCTTCTGCGTGATCAGCATAATCAAAACCGTGACCAGCGAGAAGCTGGTGATCAGTAAAGTCAGAGTTAAGAAGGCCCCCATAGCATATTTTTCCATTTTAAGAGCGAAGAAAAGAGCCGAGTTTCTTTCAGACCAAGTTTCAAGTTGAAAATTATTTTCTCTTAAAGTTGTCGCCCATTTTGATTCAAGCCCCGGATCGCTGAGACGAACTTCAATGCCCGTTTCAATTGAAGCGGCTTTTCTGAGGCCACCTAAGGCTTGAGTGCGATCATAATAAATAAATTGCGAATCCACTAACGGAATGCCCGTTGATAGAACGGCCTGCACTCTCACCTTTTCAAAAGGTGGGATCTCTCCTGAAGGAAGCAGCAAACCTTCTGGCGCGATCAAAGTCAGTTCATCACCTTCAAAAACACCTAAGCTCGCGGCGAGTTCAGCTCCGATTAAAATTTCGTGAGCGCCCAGTTTTTCAACAGTTGAGGCTTCAGACATCCTCTGATCGTCATGCTGGCGCAACGAAAGACCCGAACCCGCTCGTCCCATAAGCTGAGTGAGCGGACCTGGCATTAAGCCTTTTGCCACTCCGCCAGAGAACGCTCCGTCTATTGTGCGTAAAATAACGTCTTGTTGATCGAATGGCGAAACTTCAACTACATCTTCTCCCGAAAGATTTGAAGCTTTACTTTCTAAAAGCTCATTAAGACTTGGCTCGGCGCGGATGCCTTTGATAATTAAATGAGGCTCGATACTTAATAAGCGATCACTTTGCGATTTATTAAAGCCATTCATAACTGAGAGAACGAGAACTAAAGCTGCTACGCCGAGAGTATTGCCCACCAGACACAGGCGGGCCAGCGAGCGCACTAAAGCTCCGGCTCTTTTTGAAAAGAAATATCGCTTAAATATTTGCAGGGCTAACATAGGAATAGCCTAGGCCCTGCACTTAAATTTGTACAGGGCTCATCTCATCAATAATTAACTTCACTAGATATCAGGTGAATTTCAACTCGCCGCAAGCAAGATTTATCACTAAAACCGTGGCGATGCGATCGGCGAAGCTCGAGTGCTTTTAAGTTTGTAAAGATACTTATTCCACTGATGCAAATATTCGATTCGCTCTTTATAGCCGAGATCTCGCTCGATTTGATTACCAGAGAAATAAATTTTTAAACCCAACTCTTCAAAGCGTGTAAGTAAAACGCGCGTGTAGGCAAGGCCATCCCAAAATTTATGCTTAAGACCGCTGCCGCGATGGGCATTGGTGAGTTTGCGCGCCAACAAGCCCGTGAAAGTACGAAGAAATGCTCTGAAACCTTCAGGGTTTTTAAAGCGAACTTTAAGATGTAAGTGATTCCCCATATTTACATAATCTTGAATTTCTACAAATGATTTCTTGGCTCGCTCTTTAAGCAATAAGTGAATCATTCTTTTATGGCGATAAAAACTCAGCCCACCCTTAGCCCTTGATGATTTGAGCACAACATGAGTCGTACAACCTGGCAAAAGCGGTCGCTTGATTTTACGCCGTTTTTTAAGACTCTCACCGCCATGGGTGTAACGCTTAAAAGTACGAAGTTCTTTTTTTGGTAGAAGCATTTCTTGCATAATGGGGCAATGTATTTGTAGAGGATAAATGAGTCAATTATTATTTATGTATAGCACTGAATTACTTGCGTTATTTCAAATACATTCGCATGCATCATCATCATCATCATCATCATCATCATCATCATCACATTATTATTAGCAGCTGGAGCTTATTTCTCCTGAGTGGCAGCAGCTTGGCGCAGTTGATTTTATGGCCATTTAGATGGCTGTTTAGATGCCTATTTAGACAACTGCTTCTCTGTGCTGACAACCAGCCTAGAGAACCGCTTCTCTACGCTGACTACAGCCTGAATAACACTTTATTTCTCTTGATTTGGGGATGGAACGGGAGACTTTTCTTCAGTCGATGCCGGAACGCGGGCCTTTTCTTCAACTGAGCCGAGGGTGAGTCCTTTCTTCAATCCCCCGCCGCCGGAGTGCGCGCTTTTTCTTCGGCTTTCACTTCTTTCACATTACCGCTCAATAAGAAAGATTTTTGAATCGCCTTCAGAGTGACAACCATTTCGTTCAGCGCCTCTAATGCCCGCTTAGAAGCTTGCGGAAGCTCGGGGCCAATAGCTTCCATTGTGGGAGACAAATTACGAGTGAGCGTATTCAAATCAGTCACTAACTGTGCCATATTTTTACCTAAAGCCGGAGAATACTCCCGCATTTCAGGAATCACTCCATTGAGATCTTTCGTCAGTTTCGTCACTTCAATAGACATCTTATTTATATTCACGAGCATAGGGTCAACACGGTCAAACATACGAATCAAAGTCTCTGTACGTTTCGGGTCAGCAAAAGCTTTAGCTAAGGTTGATAAATTCACCATCAAGCCTTCAAGATTGCCTAAGAATGGGCCCAGCTTACGGCCACTGATCAAATCCATCATATCAAATGAAGCTATCGAAACGAGAGGCTCTTTCGGATCAGCTAGCGGCTCATCATCAGAACCCACTGAAATTTCAATAGCTTTGTCACCGATAACAAATGGACGCACAATTTGAACCACGCTGTCTTTGCGAATGTAAGGAGTCATTTTATCTAGCACTTCAAAGCGTACAATAACTTCAGAAGCCGAAATTAATTCAACATCTGTGACTTCACCAGCTCTGAGACCTGAAATCTTAACCGGCACACCTTCAAAAAGGCCATCGGCGCTAGCCACTTGAGTAGAGTATGTTACTTTCTTGGCGAGCCAACCTTTTTTAATTGTTGTCACCGTTAGAAAAGCAAGAGCACAAATAAATGAGACCACGACAAAAAGTCCGGCAACCATCTCAAAATGACTAAACTTAGCTCGCATTATTGACCTTCCGCTCTGGAGTTGAATAAGAACTCAGCATTTTTTCTTCAATAGAAATAACGTGATTATAAAGACCTTCGATAAAATTAAAATCTTCAGTCACGATAAACACATGTTTGAGTAAGCCCGACGCTAAACGGTCTTGGATGTTTTTCTTTAGCGCCACTTTAACTTCGTTTCTCAAGCCCGTTGTCGGATCATCAAGCAGAACCATTTCAGGATTCAAAACAAAAGCGCGGGCCACACAAGTCGCCTTACGAACGCCTCCCACGACATTTGAGGGACGCATTTCGCGAAATGAATCGAGCTGAAAATCGGCAATTAAGTTTTTAAGTTCTTTCTCGGCTTGTGAAGGCGATAAGCTCTCGTGATACATGAGTGGCAACGCTAAATTTTGCACAATAGTGCGGTTATTTAAAAGCCCACCGAAGTCGAAGCTGTAACCCATTTTACAGCGCAGAGGCAGAAACTCTTCAAACGAAGATTGTGCCATATTAGTGCCATTAATATTGTACTCACCAATCTGGGGCATAACTAAACCGCAAAGCATTTTTAAAAGCGTCGATTTGCCGCTCCCGCTGATACCGCGAATCCAAACCACTTTATTGGTCGGCAGCTCAAGAGTCGTATCTTTAATAATCTCAACTCCACTACCAACCGTGAGAGTCACATTTTTCAAGGCTAATGAATGGATCGAGCTCATAAAAACCCGAGCCTTGTGAGATAGAAAAGAATCGTCACAATCATATTAAAGCCCACAACATAAATAATGCTGTTCACAACAGCTTTCGTTGTCACTTGCGGGACTTCATGCGGACCGGCGGTCACAAGAAGACCTTGGTAGCAACAAACCGTGAAAATGATGGCTCCGCTGAAGAATACTTTTAAAGCAAAAAGCCAGATGTCGGCCATTGTAAAGGCTTGGATGATTGAATCTAGGTAATGATTAAAAGCCACTTTTTGAAATATACGGGCGGCTAAAAAACCGCCGAAAATAGCACTAAAAATAAAATAAAGTGCGAGGCAGAATACACTGAGAATTCCGCCCACAAGACGCGGAAAAACAATAAAGCTGAGCGGGTTGATGCCCATCACTTCAAGAGCTTCAATTTCGCGATTGGCTTTCATGTTGCCAAGTTCTGATGCCACCGCCGTACCCGAGCGTGCAATAACAATCAAAGCTGTGAGCAAAGGCCCGACTTCACGCACGACAACGATCAACATCAATTGCCCGAGCATGTTCGAGCCACCCAAAAGATTGTACTGCGATGACGCTTGCATAATCACAATGCAGCCCGTGGCCACAGCGAGGGTTATAACTAACGGCAACGCTTGATACCCGGTGAAATAAACTTGTGAGGCCACAACATTCACAATTGTGCGTGTGCCCTGCTGCGCGTGAAATAGAGTTGTACGGAATGAAAGATAAATCATTAAAAATACACGAAAGGTGTACTCAAAAATGCTTAAGACGTTATGACCAACTTGTCCGATGTACCGCATGAGTTTTTATCGGCTCGAACAACGGAAAATATGAGGCCTTAAAAACGAAACTTGAAGTGATTTAAGAGATAAATTTCTAGCCTTTAGTAAGCCCATAGGCGGTAGAAAAGTGACTTTGTAACTTCTAATATGAGATCAAAAAAGTCTGGGTCGACTCGGCCGGCAATCACCGCTCGTGGCTTAATTTCATATCCAACCGGCAGAACCGAGCGAAAAAGATTGAGTGAGCGCAACATATGAAGTCTTGATGTAACGAGAATAATATCTTTGCACTGGAGCGCCTCGATCAAAGGCTGGGACTGCTGAGCATTACCGTAAGTCGTCATTGAGCGCTTTTCTAAAACTATATCTTGCTCACTGATGGGACCGTAATAAGGGAGTTGTGAGAAAATATCACGAAGCTCAGCGTGCGGATAAACTCCTGAAATAATCAATTTTCGAATGCGCCCTTGCGCGAGTAAATCAAAACCTTCACGCACGCGACCTGGTGAACCCGTAAGTACAACAGCGCAATCCCCTTTTTGATCAAGGGTCCACGCTGTTACTTCTTGGGCTAAAATTTTCTGCGCTTCGAGCCAGTAAAGCCAAGCAAGGCCCGAAACTAAAAGAGCGATGACAGCGAAACTGAGAATTAACTGCTTACGAATTAACGACAAGCGATCACTTCAACTTCGACCTTCACGCCTTTCGGCAAACCGGCAACAGCCACTGTTGAGCGTGCTGGTGGATTTGTTTTAAAAAACGAGCCATAAACTTCGTTGACCGTCGCAAAGTCGTTCATGTCGGTGAGAAAAATTGTTGTTTTTACCACATTAGAGAATTGCAAATCTGCTCCATGAAGAACCGCCGCGACGTTTTTCATCACCTGCTGAATTTGCTCTTTCACCCCACCCGCTACAACCGCCGCAGTTTTAGGATCTAAAGCGATTTGCCCTGAGCAAAATAAGAAACCATTCGCTTCAACCGCTTGAGAGTAAGGGCCAATCGCTGCCGGAGCATTTTCGCTTGAGTGAATTTTCATGAGTGCCACCTTTCTTTTGCGTCCGAAAATCGGACGACCAGATATATATGTTCTTTAAAAGTAAAAAGTAATGCCGGCGCGAATGGGCGAATCACCAAAAGTTCTAAAACGAACTTCACTATCGATGGATGTCACGCTCACGCCCGCTTCAAATGCAAAACCCAGATTTTCAAGACCCGCGAAGAAAAATTCTCCTCCAAAAAAACCGCCCATTTCAAAGCCAGATTCAGTTTCGTATTTTGATGTTGTTGAATTGAGCTTCTCAACGCTAATAATGCCGGCGCCCGTTCCCATATAGAAATTCATATTTTCTTCAGTGAAAACCGTGCGGTAAAGACGCGCCATAAACCCAAAACGCGAATTGTCGTCTTCAGTGTCTACGCCCAAGGCCGCGCCGAAACCCAATTTACCTTCTGGCCAATAGCGAATAGACATCCCTGGCAGAGATTCAGAGAACTGGTCTGAATAGCCAATACCTAAGCGACTTGATAAGTCTTTTGCAAATACGGTTGAAGTTTGAATTTGAACAACAAATAATGCGAGCAACAACAGTGAAAATCTCATCCTCGAACCCCTTTTAGAGAAAACTCATGCAGAGGGAGCATTAAAACCTGTAAGCCCACGGTATTTCAACATTTTATTTGCTTGAAACTGAGCAAAAAACGCTTTAGCTTAAGCCCTCCTAGATTTTGAGGGCCCTTAGCTCAGCTGGGAGAGCGCTAGCATGGCATGTTAGAGGTCAGCGGTTCGATCCCGCTAGGGTCCACCAAAGTATCTTATCTATAGCGCTTGATTTCTCCGCTCTTCAGCTTCGCTGCGTATTCTGTCATAAGCTTTTTCACTTTAGGCAATAACAAGTAACAAGCCAGCATGTTTGGAAGTGCCAGTAGTCCATAAACAGCGTCTGAAAGATTCAAGACGATATTCATATGAGTCACTGCGCCTACAAAAATAAAGGCGATAAAAACGTACCGATAAGCTGGAATCCATTTTTCGCCAAAGATGAAAGTAACACCCTGCTCGCCGTAATAAGACCACGAGATAATGGTTGAGAAGGCAAAGAGAGTCACAGTTGTTGTCACAATCCATCGGCCTGCTGGCCCCATGACTGATTCGAAAGCGTAAGCCGTCATCTCAGAGCCCACGCCAATACCTTCAGCAGACCAAACTCCGGTCAGAAGTAAGGCCACCGCCGTTATTGTGCAAACAACGATAGTATCAACAAACGGCTCAAGTAAAGCGACAATACCTTCTTGAATCGGTGTCGACTTGGCCGCCGAGTGGGCCATGGCAGCCGAGCCCATTCCGGCTTCGTTTGAAAAAGTGGCTCGTCGAATACCCATAATAATGACTTCTTTAACCGCCACTCCGGCAAAGCCGCCGACGGCTGCAGTCCCAAAAAATGCACCATGAAAAATCTGAGCAAACATATCTGGAATCATTCTGAAGTCAGCTATAATGATCCAGATAGCACCGAATAGATAAAGTCCGACCATGGCAGGTACCATTTTTTCGGTGACCTGACCAATTCGTTTAATTCCGCCAATAAGAACTAGAAAGGCGCCTACGCAAAAAATAAGACCCGAACCCCATTCAGGCAAACCAGTTGAGGCGCGAATAACTGAAGCCATCTGATTCGACTGAAACATATTGCCCGCCCCGAAAGACGAGAGAATCACAAAAAATGCATACACCCAGCCCACCCAGTAAAAGCTCTTAGGTAATGCATTTTTAATCACAAACATCGGGCCGCCGTGTACGACGCCCTTTTCATTCACTTCACGATACTGAAGAGAAAGTGTCACTTCGACGAACTTCGTGCACATTCCAATAAATCCTGCAACCCATAACCAGAATACAGCCCCCGGGCCACCTAGCGAAATTGCGACGGCAACGCCCGCGATATTTCCGAGACCTATAGTTGCAGATAAAGCTGAGCAAAGAGCTTGAAAATGCGAAATCTCACCTTGATCTTTTGGGTTATCATATCGGCCGAAAGTAATATCAATAGCGTGCCTAAAAAAGCGCAGCTGCGGAAAGCCAAAGTAGAAGGTGAACAAAATGCCCGATCCTACTAGCAATAGGACTAATGGAACCCCCCATACGAGTCCAACAAAATCACCTGTGATCTGCTCAAGCATTTCCAAAGAGCCTCCCTTTTTTTCTGTTATATCTAAGAGGCTCAGATAAAAAAAACAAAGTTGCAACCAAATAAGTTAGAAAATCAAAGAATAAGCTTGCGGAGTTCAGTCTGTGAATAGACGTAATCTGCATAAATCATGGTATTCATCACATTGCGATGACCAAGAGCCACTTGCACAAGTCGAATGTCTTTCGTTTTTTTATAAAGCTGAATAGCAAATGTATGTCTGAGAGCATGAAGCTTCTTAGGCGCTGGCCGATACAAGTCCCAGATCTGACGAAATCTATTATAAGTAATCGGAAACAGAACCTCGCCTTCGACTGTCTTTGCATAAGCCATCAGTTTTTTAAAAAGCGCTGGTTGAATAGGAATCTCTCGATCATTACTTCCTTTCAGACCTTCGATTAAAACCGATTCTTCGTAGGCATTCAGGCTGGATTTTCGCAGATTCAAAATCTCTTGGGCCCGGCCACCGGTTTTTAAAGCGAGAAGCAGAGCTAGGCAATTGCGCGTGTCTGTATCAAGATGTGTACTTAAAAGTTTTTCTAAATGTTCAAGCTCATCGGGCAGTAAATATTTATTTTTATTGAGGGCGTAGCGGGCTTGAGTGCGTTTTTCATTCTGTTTCATTTGTGATGTTCATCTTTCGCTGTAAAATACTGCGCTGTATAAAGTAGCTGCATCGATTTTTATCAAGAGCCTCTTTTCAGCTTCAAATCTATCATATATTAATACTTAGTAATTACAAGCATTTAATACTGTGACTTATAATTAAAAGCCACAATTGCCCCGAAATAATTAAAAAACGTTGTGATTCACAACATAAATCGTGGTGGAATATCTATATTAAATGCGTATTTCACAACGTGCAAAAATGAAGGACGTCAGATGCGATCTACGAAGGTTTCAGCAGCAAAAGAAAGCTCAGCGAAAATAGTCTCGAAGTCAGCACAAAATCCAGAGCGAAATACCGACGAAAAAGGTGAGATTTTAGTCCGCACTTCCCGTGACAAATATCTGCTCGAAAAAGATCGCATCAAACATGAGATCGGAAGCCTCACCGAAATTCGTGAAGCTCTCGGTCTCAGCCAAAGAAAAATCTGCCAATTACTATTGGTGGATCCATCAGCTTGGACACGCTGGAATAAAACCGAGGCACCGCCCCACATTTACCAGGCTTTAAAATGGATGCTGGAGCTTAAAAAAGTGAATCCAGAAGCGATTGGCCCTACAGATATGTCGAGTCGATTAGATTACGTTCAGTCTTCAACCCAATCGAAGATCAAAGAACTCGAAGCTCATGTGCAAACTCTCGAGCGTGCGCTGACACTGACTCCCCCGTCGCAGCCACCTAGTGATTACATCATCGAAGCCGCCCTCAGATCTCAAGAGCAACGCTTTCAACAAGAAATTGAGAATTTAAAACAATCCTTTAAACAAATGATGGAAGAGGTCGTGGCTAAGAATTCTCTAGCCTTGCAGCTTAAAGCAAAAAGAACCAAGCCTAAGCCGATCTCTAAGAAATCTAAAGCACCGCCTAAAAAGATATCAAAGAAATCAGTTCGTAAATCTGCAAAAAAAATGAAATCCAGAATTAAATTAAAATCAAAAAAGAAGTCGACCAAGAAATTAGCGGCGCGAAAAACTCAGCGCCGCTAGTCACTAGTGCTTCTTAAGATTCGCAAGATACTCGTCGTAAGTGATATTGTTATCGTAAACAATTTTCTGATCGATTTCGATAATTCGATTGGCGACGGTTTGAATCATCTCGTGATCGTGGGACGTAAATATTATGTTACCCTTAAAGCGCGCCATTCCTTCATTTACCGCAGTGATACTTTCTAAATCCAAGTGACTGGTCGGACCATCGAGCATGAGCACATTCGCTCCTGAAAGCATCATTTTAGAAAGCATGCAGCGCACTTTTTCTCCGCCAGATAAAACTCCTGGCTTCTTTAGCGCCTCATGACCGCTAAAAAGCATTTTACCCAAGAATCCACGCAAGAAAGATTCGTCTTTGTCATGAGAGTACTGACGAAGCCAGTCCACAAGAGAGTCTTCATTCCCCGCAAAGTACTTTGAATTGTCCGTTGGAAAATAACTGACCGTTGTCGTAATACCCCACTTGAATGAACCCGAATCAGGTTTTACTTCGCCAGCTAAGATATCCATAAGCAAAGTTTTCGCGACGTCATTGCGACCGACTAAAGCGATCTTCTCGCCATGGCGTGAAGTAAAACTGATATCTTTTAAAACCACTTCGCCATTCACTGACTTACAAATCTTATCGACCACAAGAACATCTTGACCCAATTCACGAGCCATATCGAACTGCACATAAGGCTGTTTACGAGAGGATTTCGGCATATCGACAAATTCTAATTTTTCAAGCTGCTTCATACGGCTTGAGGCTTGACGAGACTTAGAGGCATTGGCGCTAAAACGAGCAATAAAGCTTTTTAACTCTTCAGCTTTATCTGAGCTCTTTTTATTCTGATCCGACATCAGGCGCTGGTTGAGTTCGCTCGCCTGGCGCCAGAAATCATAATTGCCGGTGAAAGTTGTCACCTTCGAGAAATCAATATCTGCGATATGAGTGCAGACTTTATTTAAAAAATGCCGGTCATGGGAAATCACGATCACAGTGTTTTGAAAATTCATTAAGAAATCTTCAAGCCAGCGGATGGTATGAATATCTAAATGGTTCGTTGGTTCATCGAGAAGCAAGATATCAGGCTGAC
>CAYHVK010000016.1:0-50704 GCA_964360255.1 uncultured Pseudobdellovibrionaceae bacterium
AAGAAAGTTGTTGTCAAGCTGCGTAACGAGCCCTAGGCTTTTATATAGATTTCATTGGACGAGATCTATGACGAAGCAACACTTGAGGACTCGGATGTCACTCTACAACAAAAGTAAGCACCTAATTTGTGGCCTCGATATCGGCACGACGAAAGTTTCGTTTGTGATATCGACAGTCGGCCCACACGGCCTCGAAATCGTGGGAGTAGGTTCTGCAGCCAACCCAGGCATGCGCCACGGAATGGTCGTCAACATCGATTCAACAACAGACGCTGTTCGCAAAGCTCGAGAGGAAGCCGAGCTCATGTCGGGCCTTGAGGCACGAAGAGTTTGGGTGAGTCTCGGTGGAAGCCATATTCAATCTTTCGATTCATCAGGCATGGTGGCGGTTCGTAACTCAGAAGTTTCACAAGAAGATGTGAACCGAGTGATCGAAGTAGCAAAAGCTGTTGCGATTCCTTCTGATAAACAAGTCCTTCACGTTTTACCAAAAGATTTCAAAATTGATGGCCAAGAAGGGATCACTGATCCACTTGGAATGTCGGGTGTAAGACTTGAGTGCAATGTTCATATCGTAACTGGCAGCAAAACTATCATTCAAAACGTTTTAAAAGTTTGTGAGCGCTCGGGCCTAGAAGTGGCTGGTCTTGTGCTTCAGCAACTTGCAACTTCAATTGCAGTGCTCAGCAAAGACGAAAAAAATCTTGGTGTTTGCGTTGTCGATATCGGCGGCGGAACTACAGATTTAATCACTTACCAAAGAGGCAGCGTTGTTCATACAGCGACGATTCCGGTTGGTGGTTTGAATTTCACTCATGACGTAGCAATGGGTTTACGTACAACTCAAGTGAATGCTGATGATCTGAAGCGTAAATACGGTTCGGCTTTGCCAGCGCTTATTACCAATGATGAATCAATCGAAGTTGAAACTGTTGGTGGTCGTCAGCCACGCTCTGTTTCTCGCTCGAGCCTTTGCCGTGTGATTGAAGCGCGAGCCGAAGAAACTCTTAAATTAATTCAAAAAGAAATCACAGATCGCGGTTATGCCGGAAAATTAGGTTCTGGAATTGTTTTGAGTGGTGGAGCCAGTGAACTTGCTGGCTTTATTGAAATGGGTGATTTTGTATTCGATATGCCAGCCCGTCTCGGCGTGCCGAATAAAACCGGAGGCTTAACAGATGTGGTGCGTAGCGCTTCGTTTGCAACAGTAGTCGGATTGCTCATGTACGGATTTGATATAGAAAAACCGAAATATGTTGAGCCTGAGGCAGACATTATTTCATCTAAAGTGAACGAAATGGGTCGTGTAATTAAAGGATTTTTGGGGAGGATATAATGTTTGAACTAGAAGAAGCACAAAGTCTCGGAGCCAATATTAAAGTTATCGGTGTCGGTGGTGGTGGCGGTAACGCTGTCCAAACGATGATCGAGGGTGGCCTCTCTGGTGTAGAATTCGTAGTTGCGAATACCGACAGACAAGCACTTGAGTACAACAAAGCTCAAACTAAAATTCAATTAGGTCGCGAACTCACAAAGGGTCTCGGCGCCGGAGCCAATCCAGAAATCGGTAAGCGCGCAGCTATCGAGTCTTACAACGACATCGTTGAGAAGCTCGAAGGCGCAGATATGGTTTTCGTTACTGGAGGCATGGGCGGCGGTACGGGTACTGGCGGTGCTCCAATCGTAGCGAAAATCGCTAAAGAACTCGGCGCTCTTACAATCGGTGTTGTGACTCGTCCCTTTATCTTCGAAGGTAAAAAGCGTAAAAAGCATGCTGATCTTGGTGTGACTGAGCTTCGCGAAAATGTTGATACATTGATCGTGATCCCAAACCAAAAATTGCTTTCTGTTTCTAGCGAAAAAACTCCACTTCTTGAGACCTTCAAAAGAGCGGATGAAGTTCTTCTTCAAGCCGTAAAAGGTATTTCTGATTTGATCAACATTCGTGGTTTGATTAACCTTGATTTCGCAGATATTCGTACTGTGATGGCCAACAAAGGTATGGCGATTATGGGTACAGGCGTAGCAAAAGGTGACAACCGCGCAGTAGAAGCGGCTTCGCAAGCCATCTCTTCACCTCTTCTTGAGAATATTTCAATTGAAGGTGCAACTGGCATTATCATTAATGTCACTGGTGGGCCAGATCTCACTCTTTGGGAAGTGAATGAAGCTTCGACTCTTATCACTGAAGCGGCTCATGAAGATGCAGAAGTGATCTTCGGTGCTGTAATTAATCCTGATATTTCTGAAGAAGTTCATGTGACAGTGATCGCAACTGGCTTTATCAATGAGAGCCGCGACATGGTTTCTGATCAGCTCAATAGAATGCAATCAATGGCACAAGCACAGATGCACTCATCTATGCCATCAATGAGCCTACCTTCTGCGCCTACACAAAATATGGGCGCACCAGATATGGCTCAACAAGCTGAGATGTTTAGGCAGTTTATCGAAGCTCAAGGCTTAAAGGCTCAGCCGATGATGAACCAAAGCATGGGTCAGCCACAACAACATCAATCAATGCACCAACAGCATTCAGCACCGGCTTCGCAACAACAAGAAATGCCGACGCAAATGGCTCCTACTCACCACAACGTGAGCGCGCCATCAGCTCAACCGCTTCAACCTATGAAGTCGAACCCGAATGCAGCGCCAGTTGATAAGTCTTTACCTCGTGATTTACTCATCGCAAAAGCACGTGCTTACCGCGAACAACAAGGTGCTATGCCGAGTGAACCACAGCAACTTTCTATGCAAATGGAAGAGCCGGCCGATTCATTACAAAATGCACGTCGCATGGCTGAAGAAGTTGTTAAGTCACCATTTGACTCTGACAACCTCGATGTTCCAGCTTACCTCCGCCGCCAAGTTGAAAGAGACAGCGATCTCGGACCGGTGTAATATCGGTTCGTGAGCGAACTTAAAGCCTACTTTTTATCTGATACCCACTTTCGAAGCCCTGATGATCTGCACTTTCAAAAACTTTTAAAGTTTCTGAAGCAGAAGCAGGGCTCTCAACATTTAAGCCATATATTTTTACTCGGTGATATTTTCGACATGTGGTTGTCGAATTACTCTTATTTCATCGAGCGTTGGTTGCCTCTCAACACCGAACTTTTACGTCTCAAACAAGCTGGCGTAGAAATTCATTATTTCGAAGGCAATCACGATCTTTTCCTTGAGCAATACTTCAAAGAGCAGCTCGGTTTTCATGTTCACAAAGGGCCCATCATTATGAAGCTGGGGCCGCATATTGTTCGTATGGAGCATGGCGACCAGATGGATCCGAGTGATTACGGCTATCGTTTCTTACGCTGGGTTTTGCGTACGGATTTTGTCGAGTGGCTGGCCCCGCGTTTACCCGGTGATAGAGTGGGTCGATTCGGCGAGAACATGTCGAATAAAAGCCGGGCCGCCCATCACCATTCTGTGGGTACACCTGAGCATGCAGCTCGCTTGAAAGAATTAGTGAAGACTCATGCCCAGAAGTTTTTGGCTTCTGAAGACTTTTTCATTACAGGTCATATACATACCAAAATGGATTTCGACCTCACTTTACAATCTAACAATCATCTCACTCGCATTGTAAACCTAGGTACCTGGTATAATGACCAAGAGCCGCACCTTTACTGTTTAACTAGCAAGGGCGGCGAATTTGTAGGATTGAATGGATTATGATTAAGAAGAACATCAAATCTGCATATCAAACCAAGAAAATTTTTACGAAGACTCTAGGCTACATTTTTCGTTCGTATGCTCCTGGTGTTTCCATTTTAGCTCTTAAAAAAGAGTGGGCCGATGAGATTATTGATCTGCTCGGCTTTAAAGTTGAAGTGGTAGGCGAGGCACCTAAGAATAATTCGGTTATATTAATCGGCAATCATATCAGCTATGTCGACATTATTGTCTTAATGTCTGTTCATCCGCAGGTGGTTTTCTTATCGAAGAAAGAAGTGGCTAGCTGGCCTGTTATTGGCGCAGCCGCTCGTAGAATAGGAACTTTATTTGTTGATCGAAGCTCAAAGGAACACCGACAAAAAGTTCGTGGGAAAATTGGCGAGCTTCTCAGTCAGGGTGCACGGCATTTAGCTGTGTTTCCCTCGGGCACGACGACGCTTGATGAGGCTATTCCGTGGAAGAAGGGCATTTTTGAAATTGCTGCCGATCAAAAACTACCTCTGCAAACTTTTCGCATCAGCTACAAACCGCTTCGCGCCTGTGCTTACATTGGCGAAGATAACCTTGTTCTGCATCTTATGAACCTTTTTAAAACTAAGAACAAAAAAGTTCGTTTTGAATGGCTGAAGCAGTATGAGGCCAGCGCCGAAAGCGAGTTTATCGTCGAAGTTCAAAATGAAACAGTCAAAGCTTTAATGATTTAGGTCGCTGTCCGGTTTAAAAAAAGATCGAATGGACGGCCCGTCTATCTGAAATCAATTCTATTAGATCTGATTGTATTGGCACGTTTGCAATAGGTTATTGCATGTCTTGCAAAATATACCAAATTCGTTATATAATGGATTCGTTATGATCCTGATCTTTGTAAGTCAGGTTCATCGAGAAATTAAAAAAGCGCCAAGTGAATTTTTGTACCATTCATATTCACTGCTTGAGGAGTTATTGAGCGGAAAAACTCTTGGGATGCCAATATCGCGGCCTTTATATTCACTGTCTAAAGGCCTTCATGAGCTTCGTTTAAGTGGTAGGTCAGGGGAGTTTAGAGTATTTTATCTTATCAAGCGCGGAAATATTTATGTGCTTCATGCGTGCTTGAAGAAAACTGAAAAGATAGATATTAAGACGAGAAATTTAATTTTAGCACGTATTCAAAGGTTGTGAGCATGGGAAAAAAAATTCGGCAAAAATTATACGTATATAAGAATGCTTATGATATGGGTCGAGCATTAGGCTTAACCGATTTTGAAATGCAGATTATAACGCAAAAGAAGAGAATAATTGAAAAACTTCGAGCTGTACGAGAAAAGCAAGGTATTTCACAAGCCCTCTTGGCTAAAATGGTGGCGAGCCAACAGCCTGCAATAGCAAGAATGGAGTCTGGATTAGTCACTGAAGTCAGTTTAGATTTTCTGTGTAAAGTGGCTTTAGCCCTAGGAGTTACTGTTACTATCGGCGCAAAGGTCGCTTAAACTTTAGGTCGGTTTTTAATCTGAAGCTCTTGAATTCTCTGAGCCATAATTTTCTTTAAGCGGCCATCTTCATCTTCGTCATAAATTTCGCCAATCACCTCTTCGAGGATATCTTCGAGAGTTACGATTCCAATGGGTGCGGCTTCTTGGTTCTGTACAATGGCCATATGGGTCTTTGTGGATTGCATAATGCGCAGTAAAGAAAGCAAAGGAAGGTTCGGAGAAATCATCAGCGGAGGACGTACAATCTTTTGCCAGTTTTCATCGGCAGCGGCGAGATAAGATAAAAATTCCTTCGAGTGAATAACGCCTTTAATGGTCAAATCGCTGAGTACCGGAATGCGCGTATGACGGCAGCGAACCATGGTAGCAATTACGTCTGCGGTTTTACTCTCAAAAGCGATCTTTTCAACGTCATCCCACGGGACAAGTACGTCAATGGCACGTTTTGTTTCAATATTCACAAGGTTAAACACCAGCTGCTTATGGCTCATTGATAAGCCGCCAAGATCCAAGTTTTGGCTCTCAACGTTCTGTGGGGTTTGCTGAGCGGGAGTCACTCGTGCAAAGAGCATAAGCGCGAGCTTCGTTGAGCTCTCTAGTAAGCTGACTAATGGAGAGAGAAAGATTTCGCCAAGACGTAAGAACGGGAGACCGTTTAAGCTCACTCGAAGCGGCTGGCGGAGCGCAAATGTCTTCGGTACTAATTCACCCAAGACGACGCTGAAGTACGTAAGGGGAAGCACTACGATCACAATAGCGATAGCGGCGCTCATGTGTTCGGAGAGTTCAAACTGCTTTTGAAACCATGGAGAAATCCAATCATCAGCACCGGCGCCACCAACAGCGGCCGAGACGGCTCCGACAAGGGTAATACCGATTTGAAGAACCGAAAGCGTGCGTTCTGGGTTTTCGCGGAGGCGAAGAAGCTCGAAAGCTTTCTTATCGCCCGTGCGTGATTTTTGACGAAGCTCAGGTTTGCCCACAGAGACGAAAGCCATCTCTAAAGCAGATAAAAGCGCATTCACAACAAGGCAGCAGGCGATAATTAGTAGTGTAGTCATCTTGGTGAGCTGAGCAATTCCTTCGCATGGTCGAGTGAGGCTTTGGTGATTTTCTCGCCCGATAACATGCGGGCGATCTCTTTCACTTGGCTTTCACGGTCGAGTTCAATGACTTCGGTTTTAACACCTTTAGAAGATTGAACTTTGTTAATTAAATGATGTGAGTCTGCGAAAGCCGCCACTTGCGGCAGATGTGTAATGCAAATCACTTGTTGGCCTTTAGCGATGGATTTGAGTTTCTTGCCCACTTTTTCAGCGGTCATGCCGCTGACGCCTGCATCCACTTCATCGAAGAGGTACGTGCGTGGGTATTCTGAAGTGCCGACCACTCGTTTTAATGAGAGGAGAACGCGACTGAGCTCACCACCGCTGGCGAATTTCGCGAGGGCGCGAGGCTCGTCTTTTTTAGAAGGCTGAATCATAAATTCGATTTCTGAAATACCACTGGTCGTGACGGCCGGTAGCTGTCCAATTGAAATCAAGAAGAGAAGACCTTTCATGTTCAAGTCTTCTAGTTCTTTTTGAACGCTGTCTTCAAAAGTTTTAGCACCTTTTTGGCGCTTCTCGTGAAGCTGCTCGGCTTTTTTACCGACGGTTTTTTCGATTTTAGAAATTTCAGCCTGCAAAGATTCAAGGCGTGACTCCGAGCCTTCTAAGCCAGAGATTTCGTCGGTGATATTTTTAAGCTCGGCGAGGATTTGCTCCACCGATGTACCATATTTTTTTTGAATACGACGAAGGCGGCTCATGCGCTCTTCCATTTCTTGTAGGGCTTCTGGATTTGACTGCAGTTGTTGTCCGTAATCACGAAGTTCGTAAACCACTTCTTCAATCAGAGTTTTCGCAGTCGTCAAAGGTTCGAGCTTCGCCTGTAGAGAAGGATCTTTCTGAGCTAACTCTGTACCTTTAGAGAGAATGCGGTGGATTCGAACGAGGGCCGAATCTTCTTGGCTATAAAGCGCTTCTTCGGCTTGGCTGACGAAGTCAGAGAGTTTTTCACTGCTCTTAAGGCGGAGCATTTGATTCTCAAGCTCGGTCTCTTCACCAATTTTAAGGCTCAGGCCTTCGATTTCATCGCGTTGAAACACAAGAAAGTCGAGGCGCTGAGTTTTTTGTTTCGCATTTTGCTGAAGATCTTCAAGTTCATTACGCAATTGTGACAGTTGCTCGAACTGTTTCTGTACTTCATTACGAAGCGTCGTCGTGCCCAAATACTGATCGAGCATTTCAAGGTGATAAGCTTTTGATTGAAGATTGCGGTTCTCGTGCTGGCCTGTCATTTCAATCAGCGGGATATTGTGCCCAGTGATCTCAACAAGGGGAGACACGATTTCACGCAATTGCTGAAGCGTTGAGAGGCTGCCATTGATATAAACGCGGTTCTTGCCGTCTTTAGAAAGAATTCGGCGCACGACGAGAGTGTCATCATGTTCAATGCCAAGATCAGCCACGCGAGTTTTAATATCTTCGCGATCTGAAATATCGAAAAGACCTTCAACCGTAGCCTGATCGCAACCGGTTTTGATTGTTTCAGCTGTTGATTTATCGCCCATCAAAAGGGCTAAGCTTTTTAAGAGTAAAGATTTGCCTGAGCCGGTTTCACCGCTGAGAACATTAAAACCTTTTTTGAAAAACACATCTACACGATCGATAATCGCAAAATTTGCAACTTTCAGTTCCGTTAACACAGTAACCCCTTTTATCTTTCCCCAAACTTTAATTTTTCACGTAAGAGATCAAAGTAATTCACGCTCGGCTTCTTGATCATCCAACGGTCACACTGAGAGCGCGAAATCATCACTTCATCATTGGCCCGCAGATCGCCCGCATTGCGGCCATCGACAGCTAAAAAGGCTCTTTGTTTCTTATTCGAGATTTTAAAAGTCAAAGTCTGATCATCCGGAAAGATAATCGGACGATTTGTCAGAGCGTGTGGGCAGATCGGTGTAACAACAACCGATTTCACTTCTGGGTGAAGAATAGGGCCGCCAGCCGCTAAGTTATAGGCCGTAGAACCAGTTGGTGTTGAAATCACCAGACCATCGGCCTTCACTTCATTCACTAAGTGATTTTGCGAGAAGATTGAAAGATTAATCAAGTGACTGAACGGTCCACGCTCAATGACCACGTCATTGAGGGCTCGCGATTCAATGACGATTTTACCAGCACGCTTGATTTTTACATCAATCATGGCCCGTGGGCGAAGTTCCATTTGGTTTTTTAAAGTTAAATCAAGGGCGAGAAAGATATCTTCTTTACGGATATCCGTTAAGAATCCAAGTGAACCCATATTCGCTCCCAATATAGGAGCATTATGTTGGCCAAGCATCTGAACCGCTTGAAGATAAGTGCCGTCCCCGCCGAGAACGACAACAAGATCCACTTTTGCCAACTGTGACATCTTCAGTTTAGGAACTTCGGGAATTTTCTGATCTGGATGGCTCCAGACGGTGAGTTTATTTTTCTGCAGCCAAGTTGTTACATCACTTGAAAATTTTAAAGCAGCCGGGGATTCTGGTCGGTAAACAATAACAACAGTTTTGATATTCGCGAGTGAGGGGCCCTTCTTGTTGCTTTTCATATTTTAGATCAGTCCTTCACGGCGTAACAGAGCTGTTGGGTCGGGTTCGCGTCCGCGGAATTTTTTGTAAAGAGCCATCGGGTGGTCCGTTCCGCCTTTAGATAGAATATTTTCTTTAAAGCTCATGGCCGAATCTTTATCGAAAAGGCCTTTTTGCGAGAATAAATCAAAAGTATCGGCATCTAAAACTTCAGCCCACTTGTAGCTGTAATAACCGGCCGAGTAGCCGCCTGCAAAAATATGCGAAAAGCTGCAAGAGCTGTTAGTGCCTTCAATTTTCGGTAGCACCCGAAGCTCACGAGTGTATTCTTCTTCAAATGAAGCCACGTCTTTAATTTTAGCCGGGTCCGTTGAGTGCCAAGCCATATCGAGATAACCGAACGTCAACTGACGAACGGCCATATAGCCAGATAAGAAAATGGCACTGTCTTTTACTTTTTGCGCCAGCTCTTTCGGAATCGTTTCGCCCGTTTGATAGTGATGGGCAAATAGATCTAAGCTTTCTTTTTCATAAGCCCAGTTCTCCATCACTTGTGATGGAAGTTCTACGAAATCCCAATATACATTGGTGCCCGAGAGAGTGCGGTGTTCAACTTTCGAGAGAAGGCTGTGTAAAGCGTGACCAAATTCATGGAATAAAGTGAGAACTTCGTCATGGGTGAGAAGTGACGGCTGAGTGGCCGTCGGTTTTGTAAAGTTGCAAACGATGGCCACATGCGGACGGCGAACATCGCCTTTGAACAAACCTTGCTCAAGGTAGTTGGTCATCCAAGCTCCGCCAGTTTTACTTTCACGAGGAAAGAAATCCGCATAGAAGAGACCAACAAATGATTTATCATGCTGGTCATAAACCTCAAAGGCTTGAACATCCGGATGATAAACCGGATACATTCCACTCGCTTTTTTAAACTCTAAGCCGTAAAGGCGGCGAGCGTGCTCAAAAACTCCGTCGATCACTTTCTCTAATTGAAAGTAAGGGCGTAAGTCTTCGCTGCTAAATTTGAAGAGGTTTTCTTTGAGCTTCTCAGAGTAGAAGGCAAAGTCCCATGGCATCAAAGCCGTAGTAAGACCCATTTCGCGAGCGAAGGCTTGAACTTCGTCCATATCTTTTTTGCCCTTCTTAACTGCTGGGGCTTTCATCTGATCTAAAAATTGAAATACTTTTTCTGGAGTCTCGGCCATACGGCGCTCAAGAGTGAAATGCGCATGAGTTTTATAGCCAAGAAGTTGAGCCCGCTCATGACGAAGCTGAACGATTTTCTTTAAAGTCTCTTGGTTGTCGAACTTATCATTGAAAGCTCGCGAGCCGAAGGCGCGCCACAATTTCTCGCGAGCCGCACGGTTCGTTGAGTAGGTCATAAATGGCAAATAGCTCGGAGCATGAAGGGTGAAGAGCCAACCCGTCAGGTTTTTCTCTTTCGCAGCCTGAGCTGCAGCCTCGCGAGCCGATGGTGGTAAACCATCAAGTTCTTTCTCGTCAGTGAGAACCATTTGAAACTCATTTGTCGCTTTTAAAACATTTTCTGAGAACTGAGGGCCGAGTTTTGAAAGCTCCACATCAATTTGGCGCAGTTGATTTTTTTTGCCTTCATCAAGAAGGGCTCCGTTGCGAACAAAATCAATGTAGTACTTCTCAAGAATTTTAAGCTTCTCATTATTCAGAGGAGGCTGACCATTGAGAGGAGTGGTGAGAGCTTCGTGATTATTTTTCTCTGTAACGAAGTAATTTTTGTGCACAGCTTGCACACGAGCAAATATTTTCTGATCGAGCGAAACATCGCTAGCGAATTCAGAAAGAATAGGAGCGAACTCTTTTGCTAAGGCTTGCAGAAACTCGTTTGTATTGGCTGAAAGCTGGTTAAAGAAAATACCAGATACGAAATCAACATCTTCACTGGCTGATTCGAGCGCCATAATCGTATTGGCAAAAGTTGCAGGCGATTGATCTTGGCGGATCTTTTCAATATTCGCTTTAGCGATAACAACAGCTTCTTTAAGAGTGGTCAAAAACTCATTTTGATCGATCTTATCGAAAGCAATGGCAGGCTTTGCTTTTGAAGTGTTAAGTGAAGAGAATTTCAGGGGATTTATTGTGTTTTCAAAGTTGTTTTGCGACATGGTTTTTTATATCGTTTATCAACTTAGGATGTCTATAAAAGACCCATTTAAGCCGCAGTGAAAACTAGGAGCTGAGATTATTAACGCGCCTTGTCTGCTTCAGGTAAATTGTAAGGCTCATCTTAGTGAATGAGCCTTACTTTGCGTACTAGTAACAAACACCCATTGTTACGCCAGCTGACATCCAGCCCAGTGTTCCGCCGAATGTCTTACATTTGCAACCAGGAGTTGCGTAACCCATTGTACAACCGTGATATACATTGTTGTAACCAGAGTAATAGTTCGGCATTCCGTATTGGTAGAATGTGCTATAGGCAGAGTAACCGGCGCAAACTGTTGTACCTAAGTTCGGATAGTAAACTGGGTAGAACTGTTCATAAGCTGTGTTGTAGATTGAGCAAGCGTTATAAGCACCAGAAACATTACCAGTATAAATTCCGTTACCTTGTCCATAATAAGTACAGCTTTGGTTGCCGCTGTAGTTTACGTTTTGACAAAGACTCTGGTTCACAGCGCCGCCATCTTGTACATCAATACACTGACCGTTATTCCACTGATAACGTTGGTTGTATTGGTAACCATTATTATACTGGTTGAATTGGTTATATTGGTTGTTGTAACCGTAACCACCATTATAGCCATTGTTGCCACCGTAACAGTTGTTCGGCGCATAAGCGTAAACTTGACCGTTACCGCTCTTCTTACCTTTATCGCAGCCAACGAAAGCAATGCTCATAGCTAGCAAAGCGAGTAGATAGATAGATTTCTTCATACAGATCTCCTGTTTAAAATCATTAAGACATCCTTTTGATATCCAAGATTTGGGCCACGTAAAAATTATCTAAGTCATTGTTTCATGGTGTAATACCTTATAGATTCATGAGCTTACTGCGCCCTTAATTGTTACTAGGGCGCAAATTTGTCACTTTTTCCGCTCGAATCGGAGGCCAAAATGGCTACAGATCTCAAAAATAAATGGGCTTTAATTACGGGCGCAAGTAGCGGTATAGGCCACGCCACCGCAACGGTTTTCGCGCAAAAAGGGATGAACTTATTGATCACTGGCCGCCGTCAAGAGCGACTCGATGAACTCAAAAAGCAATTAGAAAAAAGTCACGGCGTAAAAGTTGAGGTGCTTGTCTTTGATATTCAAGATTACAAAGCCTGTGAGGCAACACTGTTGCCGAAAATCCAAGATATTTCTCTCTCTCTATTAGTTAATAACTCAGGTTTAGCGAAAGGCGTTCAGCCTTTACAAGACGGCGCCATTGAAGACTGGGAGCAAATGATCGACACCAATATCAAAGGCCTTCTTTATATGACTCGCTTGGTATTGCCTCATATGATCAAAAACAAATCAGGACATATTGTGAATTTAGGTTCGGTGGCCGGTCGCTGGACTTATCCAGGTGGAGCCGTCTACAGCGCCACTAAATTTGCGGTGCGCGGAATCTCTGAGTCTCTTCGTATGGATCTACTGGGAACACCTATCCGCGTGACGAATATCGAGCCCGGAATGGTCGAAACTGAATTTAGTGATGTGCGCTTGCAAGACAAAGAAAAAGCCAAAAAAGTTTACCAAGGCGTAAATGCCTTAAAAGCTGAAGATATTGCTGAGACCATCGCATGGTGTGTAGAGCGTCCTGGCCATGTGAATATTCAAGAGCTGGTGATTTATCCAACTCAGCAGGCTGGTGTTGGCCCTTCGTATACATTTAGAAACTCATCACCGAGTTAATTTAAGTCCTTAGAAACACACATTTCTTGGGCACACGACTTGCTCTCACTATAATATAGTGAAGGCACACCTACTTCTTTTCTTATTATTTACAGTTGGCTTCTCGCAAGAGCCTTCAGCAGCGCTCAATTCTGTCACTGCTGATCCTTTGCTCCCAAAAGAGCTGCAGATCTGTTCGTTTAATATTCAATTTTTGGGGTTATCAAATTCACGAGATAGCGTAGCGCTTGCGAATTATATTAAAAATCAGAACTGTGACTTAATCGTAGTGCAGGAGCTGATTGCTCCGCCTGACTTAAATAAATTAACAACGACGTTTACAGACTTTAGCGATCGCAAGCCTTTTTTCTTAGACGGCACTCCTTATCGTGCAGATACAGCGAGTTCCTCTTTCTTCGGCGCAATGGCTGCCGTTGGATATACCGATTTCTGGCTCTCAGAAGAGGATACCGGTACGTCAAAGAAAAATAAAAGCAATGGTAGCAATACGGAGTGGTGGGTCGTTTTCTATCGAGCCGACAAAGTAAAACCAGCCGAGCCGTTACAAAATATTTCTGGTTTTTTAGATGTAAAGTTAGCTGCGAATCCAACTTTTGATCGCGTTCCTTATTCTTTTGCTTTTCAGACTCTTGATGAGAAATTCGATTTTGTATTGATTAATGTGCACTTGCACCCAGGACCTGCTCCAAGAGATCGTGACCGTCGTCTTAAAGAATTGCGCGGCATCTACAGCTGGATTGACGAGGCTAAAAAAATCAGTAACGAAAGAGATTTTATTATTATCGGGGACATGAATATTGAGCATTCAATGGAGCTGAGCACTGTTTTATTAGATACGCCATTTGTCAGTCTCAACGTAGATGCAAAAACTTATACGAATACCAATATTAAAAAACCGAAGCCTTATGACCATGTTCTCTTAGACCCTTCAGTTACGACTGAAATTAATCATGTGGATAATTTCTTTGTCGCAGATTTAATCGAATCAATGAGTTCATTTTGGCTTTATTCTCAAGGGGCATATCCTGGAAAGCCGTATGTTCATGATAATTTTCGTTGGTTTTTTAGTGACCACCATCTTGTGCATTTCAAGGCGGTTTACGGTGCTCAAGACGACGATTAAGCTAATCATTTGTTGGCTGACATATTTGCTTTTACAAAGCCCTAAAACGGCACTTTTTTGTCATTTTGGACAGACCTTATATTAGAGCCTCACTATATTAGAGCCTGTAAGGCATCAGAATTGCTCATTTATGACTCGGATTACTTTGCTTTTAACTCGCTTGCGAGGAGCTCAGATGAAAAAGACAGCTGTTCAACATATTCTGCCGTTCGCCTTTTTAGTGGTTTCTGCCACAATGATCACCGCCTGCGAAAAGGGTGGACCACGCACTGCTAAAGACGCGATTCTTAAAGCTAAGTGCGAGCGTGGTTATGAGTCGAATATTGAGAACGCAAAGACTATAGCTGCGGTATCAACGAATTCAAATATCGAAGCGGATTATGCGATTCGTACTTACTTAACTAAGTTTGAATTGGCAGATGCAACTAAAGAGAGTCTTTTAAATCCAGGTAATTTCACAATTATATCAGCTCAGAAAACAGACTCTTTTTCTATGTCCTCAGATGTAGTGACTGTAGTTAAGGATTGCGAAAAACTGACTGCAACTGTTAAGGGCCCAGGCTTTGAGGTTAAAGATCTTGATATCAAAGATTTGAAACTTCAGTCGATTGAACTTGGTCAATCGAATGTAGAATCTATGTCAGACATTACAGTTAAAATCGAAAAATCAGCCCGCCTTGAAGCTGTTGATAAGAAATTAGAAGAAGAAATCGACAAGCCTGAGAATAAAAAGAACAAACATAAACTCAAGGCCGCTCTTAAAAATATTCAAGAGCGTCAATTGGCTCGTGGTAATATTTTAACTAAAGTTTCAATCGAAGTTAAAGGTGCATCAAAGCAGTCTTATGTTATCGAACAACACTCAGGTGAAATCTTTGGTGATGCACGTGTTGATTTTGATAAATCAGTATTGAAAATGATTGCAGATCGTACATCAACAGTAGGAACTCCTGACTTCGTTAAAGAAGCTCTTCGCGCTAAAGAAGCAAAAGATGCAATTCAGTTTGCAACTTCTGGTGGAGCCGTATCAGCTGATCCAGAGAAAGCTATATCGATTGATAAACTCACTGGTGGACGCGTTTCTGAGGAGCAAGCTAAACTTGCATTTGAAGAGGCTAAGACTATTCCTGAGTCTGAAGTGATCACGATCTTAAAAGAGAAGCTCGATTCAGTGGCGGGTACTGCTTTAAACATGAAGCCGATTGAAATTGCTCCGATTGCAGTACCAGAACTTTCGGTAGCACCAGTTGCTCCGGCAGATCAAACTAAAGTTGAAGAGAAAAAACCAGAAGTTAAAACTCCAGAAGTGAAGACATCGACATTGGTGCCTTCAGTTGCTACGTCTTCAGCACCTACACTAAGTCTTAATAATTAGAGTGCTAGCTTTCAGCTGGCGCTTTCTTAAACGCGCTCGAGACGGGCGTGTTTAGTCATAAATTTCTTAACGGCATTATCTTTAAATACAACGCTGACTTTTTGTTGATCGCCATCGCCTTCAACCTGATAAATTGATCCCACGCCAAAAATAGGGTGGCGAACGCGATCGCCTTTTTTAAGACTATCACCAGAAGATCCGCTGGAATCAAAAGCATCATCACCAAAATCTTCGTAGTTCGGCGCCTGCTGAACGTCGGCCGCCGGGCGACGACGCACGAAGCGTGAGCCTGAAGTTTTGTGTTTGCCGAATGCAGATTCTTGAGCGGCATGTTGAGCCATATCGTCATCGCTCGCCATGCCGAACTGATTCACATATTTATCTAAGAACTTCG
Source organism: uncultured Pseudobdellovibrionaceae bacterium (assembly GCA_964360255.1). Lineage (GTDB taxonomy): Bacteria > Bdellovibrionota > Bdellovibrionia > Bdellovibrionales > UBA1609 > CAYHVK01. The sequence continues at coordinate 15,541 of CAYHVK010000016.1, forward strand.
GACGATTTAAATCTAAGCTCGTTGTAATGTACTTGGCTGGAATCTCTTTTAAGAAGCGGCTCGGAGGGCGATGTTCTTCTTGCCCCCATACACGACGTTGACGGGCATAGGTTAAGAATAAGTTTTCACGTGCGCGGGTCATTCCTACATAACAGAGGCGACGTTCTTCTTCGACCGCAGTTGGATCATTTTCATCTACCGAGCGTGAGCTTGGGAATAAACCATCCTCCATACCTACAACGAACACATTTTTATATTCGAGACCTTTTGAAAGATGCAGTGTCATCATTGTGACGGCTTCTTGGTCTTCTTTCATGCGATCTTGATCAGTTACAAGTGCCAATTGCTCGAGAAAAGTCGTGAGGCTGGCTTCGTCACCGCGTTCTTTTTCAAATTGTTGAATGGCATTTTGCAATTCTTCTAAGTTATCGATGCGGTTGAGGGATTCAGGAGTGTTCTCTTCTTTAAGGCGCTGAGCGTAGCCAGTTTTATCTAAAATCGCTAAGTACAAATCTGAAACTTTTGATTTCTGAGCCTCTTCTCGAAGCGACTCAAACAAATTTAAAAACTGATTGATTTTATTGCAGGCTCCAGCGTGAACCATGCGTTGCAAGGCCACTTCACGGGCCGCATCGAGGGCTGTAATTTTGCGTTGTGCTGATAAACTTAAAATTAAATCAACCGTTGTTTTGCCGATACCACGAGTGGGTACGTTAATAATACGAGCAAAAGCCACGTCATCAGATGGATTCAGCAGCAAACGTAGATAGCAGATAATATCCTTAATCTCGGCGCGATCATAGAAGCGTACAGCTCCCACTAAACGATACGGGATAGAATAGGAGCGCAATTGCTCTTCCATCACGCGAGATTGGGCGTTGGTGCGATAGAAAATAGCGAAATCATTATATGAATAGGTTCGGGGTAAAAATAATTCTTCAATTTTACGAGCGACAAAACGGCCCTCGTCGTATTCATTGCCTTCGCTTTGAACGAGAATTTGCGAGCCTACTGGGTTATTGGTGAAAAGAGTTTTATCTTTGCGCTGAGTATTTTTACGAATCACATGTGAAGCGGCTTCAACGATGTTTTTCGTCGAGCGGTAGTTCTCTTCGAGCTTTACGACCACCGCTTCAGGAAAGTCTTTTTCAAAATTCAGAATGTTAGAGATGTCCGCTCCGCGCCAGCTGTAAATAGACTGATCTTCATCACCCACAACGCAAAGATTGCGATGTTTGCTGGCGAGCATTTTAATCAATAGGTATTGGATGTGGTTGGTATCTTGATACTCATCCACCAGAATATAGCGAAAGCGCTGTTGATAAGAGGCCAGCACATCCGGAAATTTCTGAAATAATTCGTACGTTTTTAAAAGTAAATCATCAAAATCTAAAGCATTCGCGCGCTGAAGTTCATTTTCATAATGTTGGTAAACTTCGATGGCCGTGTTATCCATGGTCATGAAAGATTTTTTGCTCACTTCATTCGGTTTAATTCCCAGCATTTTGCAGTTGCTGATTTGGGCCTTAAACATTTTCGGTGGGTAGATTTTGTCGTTGAGATTCATCTCTTCGACGATTCTTTTTAAGACCGAAAGCTGATCGCTATCATCATAAATCACGAAAAAAGGCTGATATCCGAGCCTGAAGATCTCATCTCTTAAAATGCGGGCGCAAGTGGAGTGGAAGGTCGAAACCCACAAATCGGCATAAACCGGGACCGACATCCGCTTCAGAACCCCCATGATTCGATGAAGCATCTCTTTGGCGGCTTTATTCGTGAAAGTAACGGCCAAAATCTCATTGGGAGTGGCCTCGCCTTCGAGAATAAGGTTGGCAATTCGATAGGTTAGCACCCTTGTCTTGCCTGACCCAGCACCTGCCAAAACGAGCAGAGGGCCGTTTAAGGTCTCAGCAGCTTGGCGTTGAGGTGGGTTTAATTCGTCGAGAAGTGATGACATCAGGGGGATTGAATTACTTGAAATTGGTAATTGCTTCAACTTGTAATGCGCCTTAACCCCATAAAAAGCTTGATTTTTAGGTCTATATCGAAGAAAAACTATCTTCGTTTCATTGGAGTATAAAAAGAATGGCAAAACTGAGTTCAATTAATAAGAATAATCGTCGTCGTGAAAAAGCAACCCGCTATCTCGCTCACCGTACTGAGTTGCGCGAAAAAGCAGTGAATATGAAATTGAGCGATGAAGAGCGCGAACTCGCAGCTCTTAAACTTCAAAAACTTCCACGTAACACAAGCATGAACCGTGTTATCACTCGTTGTTATTTAACAGGTCGCCCTCGTGGTAACCTTCGTAAGTTCGGTCTTTCTCGTATGAAGTTCCGTGAACTAGCGCTTCGCGGTTTAATTCCGGGCGTAACTAAAGCCAGCTGGTAATTACATACCAACAAATGAAACTGAAAAAAGCCAAGCTCACCAGCTTGGCTTTTTTATGCCTAATCTTGAATGATTCTGTTTGAAGCGCTCCACACTTTTGAGCGCAATTCATTGATAGCGAGAAACCCAGCGGTGCGGCCTTCTGAGCTCATAATTGGAGAAAAAATCTTACAGTGAACCCATGCCGTGTTCTTTTTTGCTGAGGTGAGTTCCACAACCTGGTGAACGGGAATAGACATGTACATAGTTTTCTTTTCATCTGAGAAAAGTACGTCGAGAGTCTTCTCCATAAGTTGCTGTATTATATGTGAATCACGATGCCAAAGTTCTGTCCACGGACGACACAGAAGCTCTTCAATATTGTAAGCCGAGAGAGCAAAAAGATTGAGGCTGGCAAAAATCATTTGGTTTTGATTGTTATACATATCGATAAGATCGCCATCTTTATAAGTGAGAAAAACATCACTGAGAGCACTGAGTCCCATATTGTTCATAAATCGGGTTACAAGAAGTTTGGTATTGAGTGGCGAATAGCCTTCGCGAATCAATTCGAAAGTAGTAGTTAATATTGTCTCCACAGTGAGGGTCACCCTTTCTTGATTTTCTTGATCAAGCACCTTGAAGTATTGAAGTGGAATTGTAATGGGCGCCGCGTTCATCTCCGTCAGCTTGTCTATCAATATCGTAAGAGCTTTAGAGGCGGCGTAGAAACGTTCCTCGAGTGGAGTGTGTATAGCAGTAGAATCAGCTTGTGGAGTCGCATTGAGCATCATTAAAAAAATAATAGTAAGGAGAGGGAGGAGACTCAACCTGATTATGAATTATGATGAATTCTTCACAAAAAAGCGCACCGTATAGTGCGCTTTTAGTTTCTAAACTTTTGAACAAGATTTATTTTAAGATTTTCTGAACGATAGCAGAAGTTGCCGCTTGAGCATCAAGCACTTCTTTGCGATGAGCCATTGCTGTTTTTTGGTCGTCAAAGCGACCAATGCTCACGCGATACCAAGTTTTACCAGATACATCGGCCGGTATATAAAACGCGTTGAAGCCTTTATCGTGAAGACGAGTGGCGTGGCTGCGAGCTTCGCCTTCAGTTGCGTATGAAGCCACTTGAACTGTGTACTTACCAACAACTGATGTTGCAACAGCAGGGAGGGCACCTGACGGTTGACGAGGAGCTTTCTTCACATCAGCAGTAGGAGCTTTGTCCATTGCTAAGCGCTCAGCTGCTTTCGCAGGAGCTTCAGCCGTTTTTGCAGTAGGGGCAGTTGAACCCTTGAGGGTTGCAGCTGCAGATTTAGTTGCTGACTCAACAGCGGGGCGAATTTGGCTTGCATGAGTGTAGCCATCTTCTTTTTTTGCATGGGCCGGAGCAGCAGCTTCGTGGCCTTTTTCTGCTTTGGCTCCGTGTTCAGCAGCAGCACCATGTTCAGCTTTTGCACCGTGTGCTGGCGCTTCTTCAGCGTGTTCGCCTTCAGCACTTGCAACATCACGAGCGCCACCTTCTTTTTCGCCATTTTTAACGAAATCTTCGAGGCCTTCGATGTCTTCTTCAGAAATGGGTGAGGCTGCATTTTCAGCATGTTCATTTGCTGCAACTTCAGCGGCTTCCGCTCCACCTTCTGTTTCAAGCGTCATTTGATATGATTTGCTCTTTTCAAATTGCCCGCCAACAAGTGTGCCCACTGTGAAAGATAAAAGCGAAATGAAAAATATAAGAACTAATTTTACGGCTGTGTCGGCTTTTGAGCCACCAGGTTTAGACATAGTATTCCCCCTCAGAAATCCATTCTCTAATGATATTAGGTTCGGAGTGGGGGGTCAATTGCACCAAGGCCTTGTATCTCAACGGGGTGCGCGATATTACTGGCTTATGACGAAACCTAACTCTGCAGAGCTTGATAAAATTTTAAAAACCGCGGTGCAAGCCTGTGATATTGGTCAGAAAATCCTGCAGGACTACTTTGGTCGCATTTCTGATATCAATGAAAAAGAATTAGCGGGCCTGGTCAGTGAAGCTGACATTGAAAGTGAAAAAGCCATTACCCAATACTTACGTCGGGAGTATCCGGATTTTGATATATTAGGTGAAGAGGCGGCTTTTAAAGACCCGAGCCAGCAAAAGAAGCTGGTTAAGCCAGGTCGCTGGTGCATTGACCCTTTAGATGGCACAACCAATTACATTCACCAGTTGCCTATATATTGCGTAAGCATTGGTTTTGAATGGGAAGGCGAAACAGTTGCCGGCGCTATTCATGTTCCTTTTTTAAATAAAGTCTATACGGCTCGCGAAGGTGGTGGAGCGTTCGTCAACGGCAAGCCGATGAAAATTAGTCAGCGTTCAACTGTTGAGAAAGCCCTTTTAGCCACCGGTTTTTCTTCTTATGATAAAGCGGCTCTTGAGAAACAAATTAAGATTTTCTCTCACTTGGTGGGTCGAGCACGAGGAATTCGTCGTGCAGGCTCGGCCGCTTACGATTTATGTTTAGTGGCCGAAGGTGTTTTCGATGGATATTGGGAGAGTCGTCTTCAGCCTTGGGACACTTCAGCCGGATGTCTTTTTGTTCGAGAAGCGGGTGGCGTTGTGACGAATTATCAGGGAGGCCACTACCGTTCTGAGATGCCGTCACTTATTGCGGGGAATCGCGAGATTCATGCGGAAATTAAACGAACTATTGAGAACGCATAGTTGAGCAGTCGCATGCCGACGGCTTAAAGGTCTTCCGGATTTATCCACCTCGACTAGACCCCACCTTGACAGGACTTGAAATAAACGACTGGGCCTTCCCCCAGTCGCTTATTTCAAGTCCTGTCAAAAATTAGAGAGCTGTTTTGACGTCAAACCGAGCCACTAGACTTGCACAAAGATCTTGCTCGCTCAGTTCACATTTAAAAAAACTCAATGTTTTTGCAGTCGCGAGAAAAGCCAGACTCGCCTTTCGGGCCATCAATTTTTTTGGCATCCCAGTTGCTTTAATATTTTATGGGGGACAGGTTTAACTTTTGTCTCGTCAAGGAAATGTACGGTCAAGGAGGACCTAGTGGCTGAGCAAAAAGCACAAGAAGCAGCACCGGCAGCGGCACCCGCGCCAAGCTCAAGTGGTGGAAAGCCAATTCTTTTTATCGGTCTCGCAATATTCAATATGCTCGTAGTAGCGGGCGTTGGCGCCATGATTTATTTAGGTAAGCAAAAAGAAGCTCACCAGCCGACAATCGATCATGTTGTTCAGGGCGAAAAAGCAGCGGCTGATGAGGCCAAAGCCAACCCTGAATTTATCGGCAAGTTGATTCCACTTGAAACATTTATTGTGAACCTAGCCGGTTCACGCGGTCAGCGCATCGTTAAGATCAATATGGAACTTGAAGTTTCAAACGATGATGTGAGTAAAGAAATCGACAAGCTTCGCCCTAAAATTCGCGACATCATTCTATTTATCGTATCGAGCAAAACTTATGCTCAAGTTGCGACTAAAGAAGGCAAAGACGTATTACGTGAAGAGATTCGCGATCAGGTCAATTTGTTCTTAACAAAAGGCCAAGTGTCTCGCGTGTACTTTACTGAATTTATTTACAATTAATTGAGGTTTGAATGAGTCAGGTATTATCACAGAACGAAGTTGATGCCCTCTTAGCCGCCGTATCTGAAGGTGAAATCGCCAGTGGCGATGAAGCAGGTGGTGGCGGTGGTGGTGGCGGTTCTGGTCCGAAAGACGACCGGGTTGTCGTCGTCTATGATTTAACCTCGCAAGATAGAATTATTCGCGGTCGTTTACCGCAACTTGAAGTTATTTATGAAAAATTCATGCGTTCGTTTCGTGTTTCTCTCTCGAGTGCTCTTCGTAAAATTGCAACATTGAACTTAGCCAGTACAGATTTCTTGAAATTTGGTGAGTTTATCAATACTCAACCAATGCCCACTTGTATGAGTGTTCTGCGTTTTAATGCTCTTCGTGGTTCGGCTCTTTTAGTTATCGAAAGTAAATTAGCTTACGCTTTAGTCGATAACTTCTTCGGTGGCTTTGACCGCCCTTACAATAAAGACGGTAAAGATTTTACCGCCATCGAACTTCAGATCATTCGTAAAGTTGTAAACTTGGCGATCGGTGACTTAGAAGAAGCTTGGGCTTCAGTTGAAAAAATTGACTGCTCATTCGTAAGAACAGAAATCAACCCACAGTTTGTTGGTATCGTTCCGCCAACAGATATCGTGATCGCGTCTACATTTGACGTTGAACTAGAAAATGCAAACGGGATTATTACTCTTGTGATTCCTTACGCGACAATCGAACCGATAAAACAAAAGCTTTCTACGGGCTTCCAAGTTGAATCAGATCAAACAGATAAAAAACTTTGGACATCGGTTCTTCAAGATCAGCTTTTAGGCACTGAGGTGGATGTAAAAGTTGATTTAGGTACAACCGAAATCGATTTGTCAGATCTTATGAACATGAAGATCGGCGATGTAATTTCATTAGATCAAGATTCTACTGGCGAACTCGATGTGCAAGTCGAGGGAGTAAAGAAATTTAAGAGTTATTACGGTATCCATCATGGTTCAGTTGCAGTGCAAGTAACTAGAGCCACAACAAAGTGAGGACAGTGTTATGTCAGATGAAGCAGCAAAGAATATAAACGAGGCGGCTCCGCCAGAGTTGAAGGACGTTAGCGCACCTGCAGCAGCAGCTGCTGCGGTGAGTGCTGAAGACGCTCAACACGACCGGAATCTCAATCTCATTATGGATATTCCGCTAAAAGTTACGGTGGAATTAGGCCGTACACGAATGGTCGTCAGCGAGCTACTGAATTTGGGTCAAGGCAGCGTTATCGAGTTGAGCAAGCTAGCCGGAGAACCCATGGAAGTCTTAGTTAATGGCAAACTCGTCGCCCGCGGTGAAGCGGTGGTAGTGAACGAAAAGTTTGGCGTGCGTTTAACAGACATTATCTCTCCGACCGAACGAGTAGAACAGTTAGGCGTGTAACTCTTTTGTCATTTGGGGGCATCTTGAAATCTCTGTTTATCGTAATAACAATTCTAGTCAGTCAATTAGCTTGGGCGAATTCAGATGCTGTTAATTCAGAAGACTTTAAACCTATTGGTTTAGAAGAGACTGCCGCTGCAAAAATGATCGAACAGGCTGTCGCTGAAGCACAAGCGGTAGCTGAAACAAACACTCCAGAGCCAGTGGCTTTAACAGTTGAGGCCAGCACAGCTCCAACTGCAACAGCGACGACACTCATCAATCCGAAAGATACAAAGAATCTCAAAGAAAGCGAGATTCCAGTTCTTACAAAGGCTGCGAGTCAGAAATCTGAAGGCAAAAGTCCTTGGTCAAGACTGTTCGTCAGCTTTGCTATTATTGGTATTGTTGCGGCTGGGTTGTACCAGGCGGCTAAGTGGTGGCAAAAAAAGACAGCCATTAATAGCGATAACAATAAAATTAAAATTTTAAACCAGCATTTTCTCGGCCCACGCAAGAGCTTAGCTATTATTCGCGTAGCTGGAGAAAATATCCTAATTGGCGTAACTGATAGCAATATCACTCATATTAAGACTCTGTCTTTGATGGAAGACGAAGAGATTCCAACTGAGGTGCCACAAAATTTCGCAGCAGAATTAGATAAAAAAGAAAGTAAAGAGAGCGATGAGTCAGCTTGGTCATTCGTTCGTGACCGTGTTTCAACTAAAATTAAAGACATGAGGCCACTTTGAAGAATAAGTCTTCTTTATACCTCATTTTAGGCTTCTTCGGAGTCTTGCTAGCGTCATCTTTTGCTCATGCACAGATGACTATGCCGACGGTTAACCTGGGTTACAAAACGGTTAATGATCCGAAAGAATTAGTCACAAATATTAAGATTATTTTAATGCTGACAATTCTCACGTTGGCCCCAGCTATTGTGATTATGATGACCAGCTTCACGCGTATTGTGATCGTTTTATCATTCGTACGTCAGGCTTTAGGCACCCAAAATATGCCGCCGAACCAATTATTAATTGGTCTTTCACTTTTTATTACTCTTTTCGTAATGTCGCCGTTTTTAAATCAAATTAATAATGAAGCGGTTCAGCCATTTTTAAATAATACGATTAAACAAGAAGAGGCCATTGATAAAGCATTAGCCCCAATTCGTGGCTTTATGTTTAACCAAACTCGTGACCAAGACCTCGAGCTTTTTGTTAGCCTTTCTAAAATGGATAAGCCTAGAACTCGCGCTGAAGTGCCTACACATGTTCTGATCCCGGCCTTTATTATTTCTGAACTTAAGACGGCTTTTCAAATTGGTTTTATTATTTATTTACCATTTCTAGTCATCGATATGGTGGCCGCGAGTGTCTTAATGGCTATGGGTATGATGATGTTACCGCCAGTGATTATTTCACTTCCGTTTAAAATTATGCTTTTCGTATTAGTGGATGGTTGGGGATTAATTATCGGATCACTCGTTAAGAGTTTTGGATAACAAATGACTGAAGAACTAGTTTTAAAATTAGGTCAGGGCGCAATTACTACGGCAGCAATGCTTGCGGCGCCTCTTCTTATTTCTGCTCTCGTTGTCGGTTTAGTTGTGAGTATTTTTCAGGCAGTTACGCAAATTAACGAAGCGACTCTCACATTTATTCCGAAAATGGTTGTTATTTTTCTAGTTATTATTTTAGCAGGTCCGTGGATGTTGGACGTGATGTCTCATTACACAATTGAACTGTTTGAGAATATCGCAACTATGGTTCGCGGTTAAAGGGGTCATTTTTTTGGAGTCAGTGTACAATTTCTCTCCAACTGAAATCTTAGGTTTTGCGCTAGTACTTATGCGCACGTCGGCTTTTATTGTGACGATGCCTGTTTTCGGTACGAGCACTGTTCCTAATCAAGTGAAGGTTCTTCTGGCTTTATCTTTAGCAATTATTATTTTTCCGACTGTGGGATGGCAGAAACTCAATGTTGATTTTGATTCATTCGCTATAGTGCCTTACGCAATGAAAGAGATCTTCGTTGGATTAGTTTTTGGTTATCTCACGCGTTTGTTCTTCTCGACAATTATGATGGCCGGCCAAATTATGAGTATCAGTATTGGTATTTCATCAGCTCAGCTTTATAACCCGATGATGGATGAAACGGTCAGCCCGTTTGATCAGTTCTACTCGATTCTTGCTACGCTCTTCTTTTTAGCGATTAACGGTCATCACCTTCTTATTAACGGAATAGTAATGACATACGATATCGTCTCAATCGGTGCTTCTGGCATTTCTTTTCAAGGTTTGCCAGGTGTGACCGAACTTGTATCGAACTCAATGTTAATGGCTGTGCAAATCAGTGCGCCTATTATGGTTTCAATCTTGATGATGAATTTAGCTATGGCTCTTGTTGGTCGTGCTGTGCCGCAAATCAACATTCTGATGACGAGCCTACCAATTACGACACTTGCTGGTTTAGCTGTCATGTTTATGACAATGCCTCTTTTATTAAGTGAATTTGCGCCGATTTTAAACACTACAACCAGTCGAGTTTTCGATTTACTGAAAACTTTTTAAGGATAAGAAATGGCTGAAGGTAATGATCAAGAAAAGACCGAAGACCCAACGCCTCAGCGGCGTGAGGACTTTCGTCGTCGAGGTCAAATAGCTCAGAGCAAAGAGATTGGTTCAGTATTTATTTTGCTGGCCAGCATGATTGCTATCTGGGCACTTTCACGCTTTTTCTTAATTCAATTGCATGAAGTGTTTACGCGTTCGTTCACTGACTTCGTTATTATGTCAGCTCGGCAGGAGGACTGGTTTGCAGCAATTAAATTTGCTGCCACTAAGGCTGCTCTTATTATTATCCCTCTCGGTTCTGTTCTTTGGTTGATCGGTGTAGCGGGTTCAGTTGTACAGGTTGGTTTTGTATCAAGTGAAGAAGCTTTAAAATTTGATTTAACTCGTTTAAATCCAGTTCAAGGTTTCTTCAAGATCGCAAGCTTACGTTCACTTGTCGAGGGTGCGAAATCGGTTATTAAAGTTTGTATTGTTTCAACGATTGTTTATTTGGTTCTTAAGTCTGAAGTTCACCAGCTTCCTCACCTCATGCATTTTAATATTGAGCAACTCATGACCTACTTAGGCACGATATCGTTAAAGCTTTTCGGCGGTGTGATTGCTTTTATGGGTATTTTGGCCGGCGCCGACTACTTCTTTCAGTGGTGGGAATTAGAGAAGCAAATGCGCATGACGAAACAAGAAGTTAAAGAAGAAATTAAATCTCGAGAAGGTGACCCGATGATTCGGGCCCGAATTCGTAAATTACAGCGCGAGATGTCTCAGCGCCGTATGATGGATGACGTAAAGAAAGCCGATGTTATCATCACGAATCCAACCCACATTGCAGTGGCAATTCGATACTCGGCGAATATGGCCGCCCCGCAAATTATTGCGAAGGGCGCTGGCGAAATTGCTGAGAAAATCAAAGAAGTGGCGCGTGAACATAAAATTCCTATTATGGAAAATAAACCGCTCGCTCGTACGATTTACAAAACCATTAAAATCGGTCAAGCCATTCCGCGCGAGCTTTACACAGCTGTTGCGGAAGTCTTGTCATACATCTACCGATTGAAAAAGAAGAGGTTTTAAAAAATGGAACAGATTTATCAGTTTTTAAAACGATTTGAAAGATTGTCAAAAAATACAGATTTAATGATGGCTGGTGGCTTGATTGCTATCATGGCAGTGATGTTGGTACCACTACCAGCGTTTATGATCGATATCTCTCTTACACTTTCTATCGCCATTTCTCTTTTAATTCTACTCGTAGCTTTATATACAACGAAGCCCCTCGATTTCAGTATTTTCCCAAGTTTGTTGTTAATTACGACGCTTTTTCGACTCGCATTAAACGTAGCTACGACTCGTATTATTTTGACTGAAGGTCATAATGGTCACCAAGCGGCAGGCCAGGTCGTATCGGCTTTCGGTAGCTATGTTGTTGGTAACAACTATGTGATCGGTTTTATTGTCTTCGTAATTCTCGTTGTTATTAACTTTATCGTGGTAACAAAAGGTGCTGGCCGCGTGGCGGAAGTAGCAGCACGTTTCACGTTAGATGCAATGCCTGGTAAACAAATGTCGATCGATGCAGATTTAAATGCCGGCTTGATCAATGAAAAAGAAGCTCGTCGTCGCAGAAAAGAAATCGAACGTGAAGCCGACTTCTACGGAGCGATGGACGGTTCTAGTAAATTCGTGCGTGGTGATGCTATCGCCGGTATTATTATTACATTAGTCAACGTCGTCGGTGGTCTCTTGATTGGTGTGATTCAACGGGGTCTCGATCTTTCAACTGCTGCTCAATATTATACGATGTTAACAATCGGTGACGGTCTTGTGACGCAAATACCAGCACTTATTATTTCAGTTGCTGCCGGTATGGTTGTCACTCGAGCTGGTTCTGAAAATGACATCGGCCAAGATGTAAGTGATCAGTTATTCCTTAAGCCGCGCGCTGTAATTATCACGGGCGTGATTATCGGTTTGCTGGGGATGATTCCGAATCTGCCGGGTCTTCCGTTCTTTATTATGTCGGCTGTTATGATTTCAATTGGCTGGGTGATTTCTAAAAACGACGATGAGAAGAAATCAATTGAAGCGAAGAGCCAGCAAGATGAAGCCACAAAACCTAAAAAAGAAGTGATTGAAAATCTTCTACCGCTCGATCTTGTAGAGCTAGAGGTGGGCTACGCTCTTATTAATATTGTTGAGTCGAATCAATCTGGTGACTTATTAGAGAGAATCGTGTCCATTCGCAAGCAGTTTGCTTTAGATTTAGGTATTATTGTTCCGAGCATTCATATTCGTGACAATCTACAGCTCAATCCGGGTGAGTATCGTCTTCTTATCAAAGGCAATAAAGTCGCTGGTGGAACTCTTCGCCCAGACTGCATGCTTGCAATGGATCCGGGCAATGTAACTTCGCATGTTGAAGGTATTAAAACAAAAGAGCCGGCATTCGGACTTGATGCTCTTTGGATCGGTAAAATGCAGAAAGAAGAAGCTGAAATCGCAGGTTACACTGTGGTTGATCTTCCCACTGTTATGGCCACTCATATTACTGAAATTGTTCGCACTCACGCGCATGAACTTCTTGGCCGTCAAGAAGTGGATAGCCTTGTTGAGAACCTCAAGAAGACTTATCCGAAAGTGGTGGAAGAGCTTATTCCGGCGCTTTTACCTTTGGGCTCTGTGGTTAAAGTTCTTCAGAACTTACTTCGCGAACAGGTTTCTATTCGTGATTTACGTACAGTGTTCGAAACTCTTTCAGACGAAGCTCATCGTAGCAAAGACCCTGAGATACTGACGGAGTCAGTTCGTAAGGCCTTAGCTCGCGGTATCACGCGTAAGTATGTAACAGATGATGGCTCTATCCAGGTGATCACAATGGGTCGTCGTTTAGAAGAAATCGTTTCAAACTCACTCTTACAGACTGAGCAAGGCGTGCAGTTGGTTATGGATCCGCAATCAGCGAATACTATGATCACCAACATAGCGAACACAATTGAGCGTCACCCTGAAATCGCAGGGCAGCCAATTTTACTTACGAGCCCAACAGCTCGCAGACATATTTTCAAATTAACTTCGCGGTTTATCCCGCAGTTGATCGTTCTGTCGCATAGTGAAATCTCAGCCGAAGCCTCTATCAGCTCGGTTGGTCAAGTCGAGGTGATGGCAAATGCAGGTTAGAAAATTTGAAGCTAGAACTATTAAAGAAGCAATAGAGCTCGTTAAGCTCGAGCTCGGACCCGATGCCATTATTCTCTCGGCAAAAGAGAATGTAAAAAAATTCGGTTTGATGGGCGAATCAAGTGTTGAAGTGACGGCGGCAGTCTCAGAGACACAGCTCCACGCTAAAAAATTAGCTGAGCGCAAAATGAATCTTAAGACTCGTGAGAGTTTTGTGAATTCAACAGCTAAAAGACAGAGAAAATTTATTGATGCTTCGACCCTTTCAGATGCTGCTGGTCATTCAGGAGGCATGGAGATGTACGCTTCTGATCAACAACAGAGTCCAGCACCCAAGCCTCAGAAGCGCGCAGGCATTACGCAAGCTCGTTATGTAGATATCGATGAAGAAGAAATGCAGGCGGCTCCAGCAACTCAGTCGACTTATTCTCCCAATGCCGCTCGTCAGGCAGCTGCAACAACAGCGGCTTTAAGACAAGCAACGCAAAATGCTCAAGCTAATGAGGCAGCTCATATGGCTGCGCAGAATGCGGCAGCCCAGAAGGCCTCGGCCCAAGCAGCAGCTTATGCGGCTGAGCAGAATGCTCCAGCTCCGGCAAGAAGACAGTCTTCATCTGATTCAGTTCAAGTCATGGCGCTTAAAAATGAAATCGACAATTTAAAGGCTATGGTTGAGCGCTTTCAGAAGGTTCCACAGAATTTTATCTCTATGCACCCGGGTGCTGAAGAAGGAATTCCGTTTGAGCTCAGCCCTATGTTTAAGAAGCTTGAGGAGTCGGGTCTTGCGATCAATCACATCTGCGACATCCTAAGATATGCGAACGATACACTTCCACCAGAGCACAAAAAGAAACGTGCTTTCGTAGAAGGCTGGGTGATTCGTTATATGCTCGATCAGATTATTGTGAACGAAAAACCTATGCAGGGTCGCTTCCACGTCTTCTTCGGTGCTACTGGCCAAGGTAAAACTTCGACAGTTGTTAAAATGGCGAGCCACTTGGTTCTTAAAGAAAAGAAAAAAGTAGCTGTATTCACTGGTGATATTTTCAAAGTGGGCGCGAAAGAGCAGCTTAAAACTTACTGTCAGATTTTAAATATCCCGTTCGGCGTTATGAAGCAGGCTTCTGACTGGCGTGAGTACGAGCCACTCCTCAAGAACATGGATTATATTTTCTTTGATACGGCAGGTACGAATTTAAAAAGCGGTGCTGATCTTGATCGCTTGCGCGCCATGATGCCAATCACGAATGATAAAGTAGCGCTTCACTATGTGCAGTCGGCTTTAGCACGTGATGCCGACGCATTCGAAATTGCTGATCGTTTTAAAATTCTAGGTTTCCAGGATGTTATCTTCACACGACTTGATGAGGCCGTTCAGCAGGGCCTTATTTACAACTTCCAGAAACGTTACGATGTTCCGCTTCATTCATTTGGTATCGGTTCACATATTCCAGAAGATTTTGAATTTGCATCTAAAGAAAGAGTGGTTGATATGATTTTTAACCTCTCGAAGACACTAAAAGAAAGAGGTCAATCATGAGCGCGAGTTTTGACTCTAACTCGGTAGCTAACGTATTAACGAAAACCATCAGCATTACATCTGGTAAGGGCGGAGTGGGTAAATCCACACTGGTGACAAATCTGTCATTAGCTCTCGCGCAGAAGAACAAAAAAATTCTGATCCTTGATGGTGATTTAGGCTTAGCCAATGTGGACATTATGTTCGGCGTTCGCTCAACCGGCTCAGTTGAGCAAGTGCTGAGTGGCTCACGTGGCATCGATGAAATTATCATCGATGTGGCTGAGAACATTTCATTAATACCTGGTGGGAGTGGAATTTACGGCTTACAAAATACTTCATTGATTCAGAAGAAAATGCTGCTGGATCAAATCAGTCAATTGCCGACACCTTACGATTATATGCTGATTGATACGGCTTCGGGCATCGATGACAATGTTCTTTATTTAAACTCAGCCGCGCATGAAGTGGTTGTGGTTTTAACACCTGATCCATCAAGCTTGGCTGATGCCTATGCGCTCATCAAGGTGATGAATAAGAAGTATCAAGAGAGAAAATTCTCGATTGTGGCGAACCTTTGCAACGACGAAAAAGAAGGCCTAGCCCTATTTAAACGTCTCAGCGATGTGAGTCAGAAGTTCCTTAACGTAAGTCTAGATTACAAGGGATTCATTCCTGCGGATGCAGACCTGCGAAAGGCAACAAAGTCGCAACAATTGATCTTACGTGAAATGCCGAATGCATCTTCGGCCCAGGCCATTCGCAAGCTGGCTGAAAAATTGAGTGTTTTCAATGGGGTGTCGAACCTTAAAGGTGGCATGCAGTTTTTCTGGGAGCAGCTCGCAGGGGTCGCTTCTTAAGCGAATCGCAAGTCAGGACTGTTATGGAGTGTTTCGGTTTGCTACACTTTTTGTATAGGGATAGGGGTACGGGGATATGAGTAAAACTGCTACGGCTGCAAAGGCTAGCGTTCTTCTTAATAAATATAAAGAAGAGCCTACAAAACTAACGCCCGCACAAAAAGACAAGTTGATTATGGAGTACGCGCCATTAATCAAATTCATCGCGCAAAAAATCGCGGTGCGCTTGCCATCTCATATCGAACTTGATGACTTGATCTCAAGTGGTGTGATCGGCCTTATGGATGCCATCGAAAAATACGATCCAAAACGTGATAATAAATTTAAGACTTATGCTGAGTTCCGTGTGCGTGGTGCGATTCTTGATGAATTGCGTGCACAAGATTGGGTTCCGCGCTCTGTTCGTGATAAAGCCAAATTATTAGATAAAACAATGGTTCAACTAGAAAGCGAATTAGGCCGTGCTGCCACTGATGAAGAAGTATCAGCTCGCCTGGGCGTTTCTATGGACGAGTTCTATGACCTTGTGAACCAAGTGCGCCCCGTGAGTGTTCTTTCAATTGATGAAGCGAACACCTTCTCAAGCGTAGATAAAATGTCGATTTTAAATCTTCTTGAAAGCTGTAAGCTCAACAATCCCTTCAATCAGCTCAATGTTAAGTCGGTGAAAGCCGTAGTAACAAAAGCCATTGAAGAATTGCCAGAGCGTCAGCGTCTTGTGCTCTCTTTATATTATTACGAAGACCTCAACCTCAAAGACATCGGTAAAATCTTGCGCGTAACTGAGAGCCGCGTATCGCAATTACATGCGCAGGCGATTACACGTTTACGTGCGAAGTTGTCTCAACATTTTGAAGAGACTGAAGCTGAAGCGGTTTAAGCGCGAGCTTGTCTCGCGCTTTTGTGACCACAATTATCTATTTCACGCGGCGGTATTGCTCCCAAGACGAAGCAACCGTATTCAGCAAAATAGACTCCGCTATCCATTAATTTAGATTTAAAAAAGAAAATACAGGCAGCTAAGGCCTATTTTGCTGAATACGGTTGTCTAAGCTCACTCTTCCGCGCTGACCATTTGCTTACGAAGTTTATCCATCACTCGCCCTTCAAGTTGGCGGGCGGCTTCGCGGGTCATTTTATACTTGTCGCCGATTTCTTGTAGGGTCATAGGTTCGTCCGACAACAAGCGATTTTCTAAAACAAAAAGTTCTCGATCATTTAAATGTGGACGAATAATATCGAGTTGCTCGCGTAAAATACTCAACTCCTCAGCATGTCCAACGGCATCGTCGGGCATGACCTCAGAAGCATCAGCCTGCATATCAATCAGGGTCGAATTGCTGTCATCGCTGGTTGGTGTGCTTAAGCTCAGATCGCGTTTCAAAACGCGCTCACCCATAGCTTTCACTTCTGCCTCTGGAATCCCAAGGCGGCCACTGAGCTGTGCGATACCGGCCTCGAAGCCCATGCGCTCCAGTTGATCGCGCTGACGTTGAAGTTCATAAAATAATTTTCGCTGTGTAGCTGTAGTGCCAATGCGAACCATTGAGTAGTGACGCATGAGGTGCTCTTGAATCTGCCCACGAATCCACCAAACCGCATAGGTGATCAAACGTGCACCTTTGTACGGATTGAACTCTTTCACCGCTTGCATAAGCCCCACGTTACCTTCTTGAATTAAATCAATAAGGCGAGCTCCGAACTTTGTATATTCAGAAGCCACTTTCACAACGAAACGTAAATTTGAAGTGACAAGTTTTTGGGCTGCTTCGCGATCACCGTGTTCACGATAGCGAACGGCTAAATCATGCTCCTCTTCTTTTGTGAGAAGGGGGTATTTGCGAAGTTCAGCCATATATCGAGCTAGTGGATCGGCCGGTACTAAGCCGGGGCCATCATCAGAGGCTAAATCTGTTTTTGTTTTCTTACCAATCGCCTTTTTAAGTTTTGTGGCGGGCTTTAAAAGATCTTCAGAAATTAAACCGTTCGTGACATCAATATCGGCTAGAACACCGTCATCAACAGGTGGAACAAATTCGCCCTCGATAATTTCAGGCTCTAAGACTTCAGCTTCAAGAATTGTTGGGGCCGGAATTTTTATTTTGGATTTAGATGGGCTGGCTTTCGCTGATTTGGCATCAGCGCCACTAGTTTTAGGCTTTTTAGCCGTTCTTTTTTTTTCAGGCTTCTTCTTGGCCATGGCCGATCTTCCTAAGCAGACTTACGCAAAAACTTCGTTGAGTTTCTTCTCGAGAGTCTTTTGCACCATGCCTTTGGCTAAAGCCAATGTGAACGGAAGGTCCACAGTGATTTCAACTGTCGAGCCCGTCGCTGCTGGTGCTATTTTGAGATTAGCCGTAAAAAGTTTACCCTTGGCTTCGCCTGTTAACGTGCTCTCATTGAACTGACACTGGTAGCTAGGGTCTAGCTTCTTAAGGTCTTCGTTCTTCGCTAGCATGTCTGAGACTTTGGTAAAGGCATCTTTTGGGCTATTTGAGATGGTTTTTTGTACGGTAACTTTAGGCATAGACAAAAACCATAGCACCACCATCTTGATCTGTCGAGGCAGACATGCGAAATTAGTCCTTTATAAGCGAGGCGTTTAAATGGCACAAAGTTTTGTCAGTCAACTCAAACGTACACATATGTGTGGCGAATTACGCGATACACACGTGGGTCAAAAAGTAGTTTTAATGGGATGGGCTGATACGCGTCGTGATCACGGTGGCTTAATCTTTGTCGATTTGCGTGATCGCTCGGGCCTTGTGCAGTTGATGCTCAATCCGTCAGAAGCGGGCAATGCAATGGCAAAAGATATTCGCGGTGATTTTGTTATCGCGATTCATGGCACTGTTCAAAAGCGCCCCCAAGGAATGGAAAATAAAAATCTTCCGACGGGCACAGTTGAAGTGGCATGTGACCGCTGCGAAATTTTATCTGAAGCGAAGACTCTTCCGTTTCAGCCCGGTGATGAGAAAGTTTCAGAAGTTTTACGTTTAAAATACCGCTACTTAGATTTGCGCTCGGTGCGTTTACAAGAGCATTTGAAAAAGCGTCACGAGATCGTACTTGCAGTTCGTAATGCGCTTTCAGCAAAAGGTTTCTTAGAAATTGAAACTCCAATTTTATACAAAAGCACTCCTGAAGGAGCGCGTGATTATCTTGTCCCTTCACGAGTGAATCCGGGTACGTTCTACGCGCTTCCGCAAAGTCCGCAGACTTTGAAGCAGCTTTTAATGATTTCAGGAATGGATAAATACTTCCAGATCGCTCGTTGCTTCAGAGATGAAGATTTACGTGCAGATCGCCAACCTGAGTTCACACAGATCGACTTAGAAATGTCCTTCGTTGATCGTGAAGACGTGATGGGCATGGCCGAGCACGTAACACGCGAAATCTGGAAGAGCGTAAAGAACGTGGATATCGGTAAGGTTCCGCAAATCACTTACACTGAAGCTATGAACCGCTTCGGCTCAGATAAGCCAGATCTTCGTATCACTTGGGAGCTTAAAGATCTCACTGAGCGTTTGAAAACTTCATCATTCAAAGTGTTCTCAGATGTGGGCGCACGCGGTGGAGCCATCAAGGGTCTCTTCGTGCCCGGCACTGGTGCATTTACGCGCAGTCAATTTGATAAGCTCACTGATAAAGCCAAACAAATGGGCGCTAAAGGTCTTGTGTACATCAAGATCGACAATAAGGGTGCGATCACGTCACCAGTTTCTAAATTCTTCTCTGAAGCCGAATTAAAAGACATCTATAAAGCAAGTGGTGGAGAATCTGACAACGGTACTGTGTTTATCGTGGCCGATGATTTCAGCGTTACATGTGCGGCTCTGACAACTTTACGTTCTCACTTAGCAGAAGAGCTGGGCGCGATCGATAAATCTAAAGATCGATTCTTATGGGTCACTGACTTCCCACTTCTTGAGTATTCACCTGAAGCGAAGCGCTGGGTGGCTTGTCACCATCCGTTTACGGCTCCGAAAGATGAAGATCTTCAAACGATGGTAGATCGTAATGAGGCGGCTTACGGGCAGCTGAAAGCGAAGGCTTACGACTTAGTTTGTAACGGCTATGAAGTGGCGGGCGGAAGTATTCGTATTCACCGTCAAGACATTCAAAAATCAATGTTCGATGCACTCGGTATGAGCGAAGAAGAAACCAAATTGAAATTTGGTTTCTTCTTAGAAGCTCTTCAGTACGGCACACCTCCTCATGGTGGTATTGCTTGGGGTGTTGACCGTTTAGTTATGATCTTGTGCGGAACAGATGCGATTCGCGATGTTATTGCCTTCCCTAAAACTGCGAAGGCTTCAGACTTAATGGCGGATTGCCCGAGCACAGTGGCGCGCGACCAGCTGATCGAGCTCGGTATCCGTTTGATTGAGAAGTGACCATGACAAGAAATGAAAAAATATTCGGTATTTTCTGGTTTATGATTTTAGTTGGGCTGGTGACTGTCGATCTATTAGAGGATCTTAGTGAACAGGCTCCGCCCTCTCATATTATTCTTGAAGGTATGATTCTTTTCGTCGCCTTCACAGGATTTTGGGGGGTTGTAAGTCGCTACAATTTCGTTCGAGCTGAGAATACTCAAGTTAGGGCTGATCTGAATACAGCACGTATTGGTTTAATGGCCTTTCAAGAAAAAACTCAGAATGTAGCAAAAACATTTGCCGACCATATCAACTCTCAGTTCGAGGCTTGGAATTTATCAAAATCTGAAAGAGAAGTTGCTTTACTGCTTTTAAAGGGACATTCAGCTAAAGAAATTGCTGAGCATCGCGATGCATCTGTGAAAACTGTGAATCAGCAAACCAGCTCAATTTATGAAAAATCAAATTTGCATGGACGATCAGAATTTGCCGCCTATTTTTTAGGGCGAATTCTGTCGCCGACTCAACCAGATATGGCGACAAATTTAACTCATATTGAGCCCGTTAAGTAATATTGCCTATTGCTCTTATAGGGAATAATAAGCTTAATTTGCATATTATTCCGTTTTGCCAATGAGCACCAACATATTGATCTTAGATCAATATGCAAAATCTAAAATTATTCTTCAGAGTTCTATTTTCATGGCTTCTCATGCTTTCTGTCTTTCGAGTCGCTTTGAGTCTATGGTCGCGGACCTCAGTTTTTAATAGCCCTGAATGGTATTGGGCGTTTATATACGGACTTCGGTTTGATCTTATCGTTTTCTGTTTTTCTATTAGCCTGCTTTTTATACTTTGGAGTCTCTCAGGTAGGGCTTTCAAACCATTTTTTCGCTACTCAATTATTTTCATGTTCTTGCTGACAGCGTTTAATGAGATCGGCACCTTCAATTTTTACAGTGAGTATGGAAGTCGTTTAGATCGTCAGGTATTCGAGTTTGCCAATCGTCCACAAGAGGTGCTCAGAATGCTTATAGAGGCCTATTACTGGCACTTTATCGCAGCTGTGGTTATTATCTATTTCTTATCAAGACTTCTCTCGACGCGCCTTTTACCCGTTGCGTTTGAATCTCAGCCCCGTCGTTTGGGATTTTATGGGTCATTAATTTTTATTTTGCTTTTCTCTGTGGTAGGAGCACGTTCAAGTTTTGGTCATCGTCCGGCAAACGTCAGCACAGCCAGCTTCTCAAGCGAATTTTGGCTCAATCAGCTAGGATTAAATTCTACTTACACCTTAGTGTATGCAATGATGCGCTCTAAAGATGAAAAAAATCCTATGTCGATTTATCCGAGTGCAGATATTAAAACACTTATGGGACGCTACCGCGACCAGGGTGCTACTGAAAGAAAAGTATTCGTTAGTCCTAAGATTGACGAGGTTTTTTACAAAATCCCGCACACGAACGCTGTCGGTAAAAAAATTGAGAATGTGGTTTGGATTCTTGAGGAGAGTTTCGGTGCAGAGTATACCGGTTCTGTCGGTCACCTTAAGCTCACGCCGAACTTTGACAAGTGGTCGAGAAAAGGAGCGCTTTTTTCTCAGCTATATGCCACGGGCACTCGTACGTCTCGTGGTCTCGAGGCCTTATTAACTGGGTTACCTCCTACACCAAGTTTTTCGGTTGTGAAACTGGCTAAAGCCAATCGAGATTTTTTTACGATGGCGACATTGCTTAAAGAGAAGGGTTTTCAAACTGTTTTTATGTATCCAGGTGATAGCAATTTTGATGATATGAAAGCTTTCTTCTTAGGGAATGGTTTTGAAAAAGTTTACGATCAAAAAGATTTATCAAAGGGACTTAAGCAAGGTGTGTGGGGTGTTCATGATGATGATCTACTCATTAAAGCTCATGCATTTTTAAAAAATCAAACTAAACCCACATTCTTAGTTGTTTTGACTACGTCAAACCATACGCCCTACGATTATGACGCTAGCCGAGTTCAGCTCGATGCTCGCTATGCTAAAGCGACTCCTGAAAATGCGATTCACTACGCTGACTATGCTATCGGTTTATTCTTTGATTTGGCTTCGCGCGAGGCCTATTTCAACAAAAGCCTATTTATGGTCGTTGCCGATCACAATACACGAGTTTATGGCGAAAAGTACTTTCCGGTTTACAAGTTTCATATTCCGGCATTTATTATTGCGCCGGGCTTAAAGCCGCAGATGTATGGCAAACTCATGTCACAAATTGATTTACCTTCCACAGTATTAGGACTTTTGAATTTTGAAGAGACGTTGGTTCCTTTTGTTGGACGTGATGTATTTAATACGTCTTTGCCAGGCCGAGCCATCATGCAGTACGGAGATGAGCACCTCTATCTTGAAGAGAATCAACGAGCCTTGCTGTTGCGCCCGCATATGCCAGCAGAAATTTTTTCTTTGGCTAATAGTAAATGGACGTCGCTTCCCTATAGCGAAAGTTTTTTCTTGGACGGTTATAAATATCCATCAGTGGCTTGGCATCTTTATAATAACGAGTTGATGAAGAGCAAACATCGCCCAAAGTCTAGTTTGTCTCAGAATTAGACGATTGTCAGAAAAGTTATTCTGCAACCCATCCGAAGTATTAGTGAGCAGAGGAGAAGTTTTTCTCCCTCTGCAATAAGCAGCAAATGATTTGCACGCTTATCGTCACACGGAGGTGACAAACCATGGAAAAAATCAGTCGCATTTTACCAAGCTCTCCTCGTTTCACTAGTGATATGCGAAACAGCGGTGTTGCTCGTTCAGGCACACCAAGTTTCGGGCGCCCTGTTGGCGTATCTGCTTTGGCAAAACCAGCATTTGATGGAATGGCTAAAGCTTCTGATGAACTAAAGGAATTCCAAGAGATGAGAACACCAGCCTTAAAATCTGTAGACCCAAAAGCTCAAATTGTTGAAAGAA
Source organism: uncultured Pseudobdellovibrionaceae bacterium (assembly GCA_964360255.1). Taxonomy (GTDB): domain Bacteria; phylum Bdellovibrionota; class Bdellovibrionia; order Bdellovibrionales; family UBA1609; genus CAYHVK01. The sequence continues at coordinate 38,354 of CAYHVK010000016.1, forward strand.
TGGCGAACGACTTCTTTGTGAAGAGAGCCGCCGCGCCGACGATTGAAGAAAATCAAGAATTTGATCAAATCGTTGAAAGCTTTCACGATGAAGAGTCTGATCTCAATCCAATGACTGCGAAAATTCGCGAAGGCATCGACGACGACATGCCTGTTATTGGTGGCAATCTTAATATTATCGCATAAGAGCTGCTTAGAATATTTTTTCTAAGCAAAAGCCGGTTTCTTCTAAAGCCACGATCTTCGCTATCGAGGCTAATTTTCTTTTTTCATTCTTTCTCTCAACGACTATCACAGCCGAAAAACTAGTTTGAATTAAAGTTCTAATCGTGTGGAGCGACCACTGCGGAGCCCCCATTTGCACCAGCATCTCGAGTCTCATTAAGGCTTGCCGTTCAGTTTCAGCATGAAGAGTGGCCAGGCCGCCAGTATGACCTGTCGAGAAAGCCAAGAGCAGATCTTTGGCTTCGCCGCCGCGCACTTCACCCATAATAATTCGATCAGGTCTCATACGCAGAGACTGTTTTACTAAATCCGTCTGCGTGTAGCTGGGGAGATCAGTGCCTTCAGTTGTGCGAGTGAGAAGTTTGACTGAGATATTATTTGGGAGATAGATTTCGTCGGTGTCTTCGATGACCAAGACTCTTTCGTGAGCGGGGAGTGTTTTAAGGCAGGCATTGAGCACTGAGGTTTTACCTGTACCGGTGGCGCCGACAATTAAGAGTGATTTTTTATCGCGAATCATTTTTTCTAAGATTTGAATGGCAGATTCAGGCGCCCAACCACTATTTTTTAAATGCTCCAGTGTCCAGCTGCAGGGAGCCCGTTTGCGTAAAGTTAAAACTGGCCCTTGCGGACTCAATGGGGCTTGAATTAAATGAACACGAAAGTCCCGCCAGGTCCCGTCGGCAAATGGGGTTTCTAAATCGGGTCGTAGGCGAGCTTCGAGAATCAAATTCTGTAAGAAATTATGATATTCAAGTTCACTTGAAAATTGCACTTCAGAGGGAGTTAGGCGCCCGTCTTTCTCTAGCCAAATATTTTTTGACGACTGAAAGATGATTTCAGTTAAAGATGGGTCGCAGAGTAGAGACTCGATCATTGCTGAATCACCTGCGGGGTGACAAAAATGACAAGTTCAGTTCGCGATTCTAAAAAAGATCGACTTGAAAAAAGCGCACCTAGTACCGGAAGATTTTTTAATCCTGGCAGCCCAGTTGATGAGCGCGACCAATCGTTGCGGACTAAGCCGCTAAGAACAATTGTCTCTGCTTTCGCTAAATCAAACTGGCTGGATATTTTATTTGTCTTAATCGCCGGTAGGCCGTCGATACTTGATGCTCCATCAAGCATTGAAACTTCGACAGTTAAATCCATTTTAATTTGATTGGATAGATCGGCTTGCGGTTTCATCTGTAGAAAAATTCCGTGACGCTTCCAGGTGACTTCGAGGCGTTTGTTATTGCTCAGACGAATTGGAATTTCTCCGCCAGCTAAAAATTCAGCCTGGCCACCGCTTTTGGCGAGCAGAGTGGGCGAAGCGAGAATTTGACCGAGCCCTTCATCTTCAATGGCTTGTAGAGTGACTTCGATTGAACTTGGTCCTTTAAGCTTCGGGCTGATCTGCGCCGAAAGTGATGAGGGCCATGAGACTCCCATTTTATTTTGTAACAGGCGACTCACTTCTGCCACGACAATTTGTATTCGTACCAAAGGTTCAATTTTTAATTGTGAGCCGATAAATTGAAGTTTGATTCCGTAAGGTGTGAAAACCTTTTCAAGTGAGTCGCGTAAGCTTTCGTATTTTTTAGCATAAGTCGCACGTGCACCGAAATTGAGTTGAAATTGTGGATAGGGCAGGCTCTGCTGATCGAGTTTACTTTTTACTTCGTTTTCAATTTTCTCAATTACGTCGCTATCAACTTCAGCTTTCATTTGTAACATAACGTTTTTTGATTCTGCCAAATTAGCGAGGGCTTGCCAGTCTTCGGCACGATAAATGTGGCCGCCGATAGTGAGTGGGTGAAGATGGGATTGGATATTCGGTCCCAGCATCTTTTTAATTAATTTTTCGAACTCAGGTTTAAATTTAGAGCTCAGCTGACTCACGACCGTGACGGTGTAGTTTTTTTGTCCAATGAGTAAAGTGGATTCACCTTCTTTTTTAGCCAGTACGCGAATTTTTTTACCGAGATCAATGGCAGTGAGCACGGCTCGTTTTTCTATCCGAACTTTGTCGCTGGGCCCGGCGGAAAAGTCTTTAGCTTGCCCGACCGCTAGGTAGAGTTGCGTAGGAATGGATTCAGCATGGGCGTTGTGGACGTTGAAGAAGCCCGTATATGGATTGAACATAAAAAGCGTAAAGGAAAGCATGATAAGTTTTTTCATACGTCGATGTGAAGCAAGAGTGGGGCCGAGGTGTATTGCATTAGTTTAGCTTTGATCGCTATTATTGTCCGACCCACCGGTCATGTCCGTCCGGTGTGGTTCTAAATCAAAAACGAAGCCTTAACTTTGCCTTTCGGACATTCTAGCTGAAGCTTAGAATCATGAGTTTTCAAAAGAGCCTGAGTCAGACTTAATCCTAAACCAAGTCCTTCAGAGTGCTTTAAAACATCTTCGTCTAATGTGAACGGTTTCATAATCTTCTCTAAAGTCTTCGGAGGAATAGCTTTGCCCTCGTTGGTCACGGCAATCTCAATACGGCCATCGCTGGCCTCGCTAGTCTCAATCTCTATAGTCGAATCAGCCGTCCCAAAACGAATAGCATTTTCAATCAAACGCTCAACAGCATCAGAGACAATTTTCTGATCGGCTTTAATTTCAAAATCATTCTTAGGTAAAAGCACGCGCTGTTTCTTAGCTTCAGTAGCCGGCTTATGTTTCTGCGCCAAATCACTAATCATACGGCTGGTAGAAACTTTCTTCTTCGAGATTTTCAAAAGTCCAGTCTCGGCTGAAACAAAAGTTAATACATCATCGATGATTTTCTTAAGTTTGCCGCTGCTACTCCAGATACGATCGATGAATTTGCTCTGCTCCGCATCGAGAGAGGTTTCTTTTAAAAGTTCGAGGAAACTTAAAATTATCGTCAAAGGAGTTTTCAGCTCATGATTAATCAAAATCATAAAATTACTTTTCGCTTCATCGAGAGTGCGGAGTTCAGCAAGGGCTGCACTCAAAGCAGCGTTCTTCTCTTTAAGTTCTGCCGAGAGTTCGTAGCGCTCGATTCCTTTATCAACTGTGTTAGCTAAATCAACTGGGTCCCAAGGCTTCGTGATGTAACGATAAACTTCACCGGAATTGATGGCGTCGATGACAGATTCAATATCTGTATAGCCCGTCAGTAGCATGCGAACAGCTTCTGGAGCGTACTTTTGCGAGTCTTTTAAAAATTCTACGCCGGTCTTTTTCGGCATGCGCTGGTCTGAAATTATAAGCGAGACTTTGTTTTCTTTGACGAGAGCTAGACCTTCGTCGGCACTGAGGGCTTTCAAGACATTGTACTTTCGTCGAAAAAGTCGCTCTAAAGCATCAACATTGTCTGGTTCGTCATCAACTACGAGAATCGTGTGTTTCATCTCTAGAAGAATAATGTAAGATTAGAAGTAGAGTTATCTAAAATTTTTAGAGCTAGACAACTGTCTGGACTCAAAAAAAGTTTCAAGTTGAGACTCAGTTATGTCGAATTGGTGACTGGAGTAGTTTTATTTGAAACTACTTGGATTTTTAAGAGGAGAGAAAAATGTTTCTCAGTCGTTTATTAGTGGCAGTTGTTTTAAGCCTTTCTTTTTCGATGCCCGCTTTCGCGCAACAATATTTTGCGGGAGCTCAAATGTCGGCTGGATACCAACCCTGGGGTTCAGGTGTATACGGTGGAGCACAAGGCTGTGTTGCTGATAACAGCAGCGGTGGACGTCGTATTCCAAAAGAAATCCAAGATATGGACGACGAAATCGATGAAGTGAAGAAGAAACAAAAAGATGCTGAAAAAGAAGCACGTGAACTTAAAAAAGAAATCGATGCTTTGAAGAAAGTGACTGATAAAGGTGTTCTCGCGATCAAAACTGTTTTCAAGCCTAATTTGCAAACAGGTATTTTACAGCACGTGGGTTATGGAGCGGCTCAGCCTCTTGACGGTTCAAATACAAATTTAGCTAAGGCTTGTAACGGTAATTCACTAGTTGATTCTCCTGAGATTACTAATGGTGTGCCGGGTGATTGGGCCTCAACATACTGTGCTCGCGGTGTAGATGGCAGCGGAACTTTAGCTGCTGACGAAACTGCGGCTGCAACAGCTCCTGCAAGTGATAACTGGCAAGCTTCATGGGCTAGTAAAGTAGCAGAGTCACAAAATGTTATCGGTCGTATTGATAAGCAAGTATGTGAAGATACGGCTTACATTAAAGGTGACTACCGAGCCGACTTAATTAAAGGCAGTCGTTCAAAACAAGATTCAGTAGAAAATTGCAAAAATGCAGTTTATGAAATTTCAGGTAAATTGTCTGAACTTGAAGATCTTGAGCTGAAACGTAAAAATGCTCTTGATGATGCAAAAGCATTTAAAGATGAAGCGGCAGCGCTTAAAAAATCTCGTAATGCACGTAACAGAGAAATCAAAAAAGAAATTCGCGATGGCGATTACGAAGAAGATGAAGATGACGATCGCACTCAAGCAGATTATTGCCCAACAGGTAATTGCCGTGGCGGTCAGCGTGTTTCATCAACAGACAGAATTATTTCTCTCGTTGGTAGCTTAGGTATTGCTGCAGGTTCATACTTTGGTTTGAAATCTTACGGTAATTCACAGAGAAAAGCCGCTCAGTATGCTTCTGATAAAAATGCTGAACTTGGTTGGCCGACATCAGTGCCGCAAGGTTGGGGATTGTCTCCTTACTCGGCATTCGGTCTTGCGCTTCCGATGGCAATGAACGGAATTTACGGGGCTACTTTCGGTGGCGGTATTGGTGGTAATGGTTGCGGCGGCTTCGGTGGTGTTGGCGGTATGGGCGGATGGCCTGGCGGCGGACAATACGGCGGCGGTGCATTCGGATATCCTCAAGGTTGGGGACCAAATGGCGGCGGCGGAATCATGAATGGCGGTTGCGGCCCTTGGGGTTGCACAGGTTATCCAGGTGGTTATCCGGGCGGTGGTTACGGAGTTCCGTATGCTAACGGCGGATACCAAGGTTACATGGGTTATCCGGGAATGAATATGCAGGGTGGACAATTTCAGGGAGCCATTGGTATCGGCATCGCTGGTGTTTACCAAGGCGGATACCAAGGCGGTTTCCCAGGTGGATACGGTGGTCAATTCGCTCCAACATTTAATTCTTATCCATATCCTGCAGGCGGCGGATTCCAAGGTTATCCGGCAAGTCCGTATCCAATGGCGGGTGGTCCGATCACGGGTGTGTACAGTACGAATACAAATATTCCATATGTTCCAATGGGTGGACAATTTCAGGGTGGTATGACTCCATTCTCGCCAACATATAGCGCGTATCCAATGCCAGCAGGTGGCGGATTCCCGGGTGGTTATCAGGGCGGCTACCAAGGCGGCTTAGGATTCCCGGGTGGTTATGGCGGAATGCCAGCACAAGGCGGATACATGGGCACATACGGCGGTTACAATCAGGTCTTGATGCAACAAGCAGCAATGGCTCAAGCGCAAGTGCAAGATTATAGCGCGCGCTTACAGCTCACGGGCCGACTCAGCTCACAGATCACTCAGATTCAATATCAGATTCAGAGTATCTTAAGTGGCGCAGGTTCAGCGAGTGGTTACGGTTACGGCGGATACGGTGGAGTCGGTTACCCAACTGGTAATATCTTACCTTATCCAGGTACAAGCACTTTTACTGATCCGAATCTCAATACAACTACGACCGGCACCGGCGTGCAAACAGGACGTGGTCGTTTTAACTAATAGAGATGCAGTTTCGCATCTCTAATGCATTCGACAGTCATGTCCATTGGCAAGGAACTGGAGCTTTTCAAGAAAGGCTCCAGCTTCAAACTGTAAAATCCCTCGAAGATCTTCAAAAATTAAAAATCGAAAAGTATCAAATGTCGCAGGAATGGCTTTTGGGCTGGGGCTGGGACGAAAATAATTTCGCTGATGGCTTTCTGCCTACTCGGCAAAACCTAGACACAGTTTTTAAAAATATTCCCGTGGCTTTTACGCGTGTGGATGCTCATAGTTTTTGGGTCAACACAGAGGCTCTTAAGCGTGCAGGTTTGTTCTATAAGAATGCCAAGTCTGAAGAGGGCGGCACCATCCAACTTGATTTCGAAGGCTGGCCTACGGGGCTATTAATTGATTCTGCAACAAATAGCATTCGTCGGTTGATTCCCAAGCCAAATAGTTTTCAAATCAAACGCCACCTTGAATCAGCCCTACAATATTTTAATCGTGCTGGTATTACCCACATCCGCGATATGACATGTAATGAAGAGCAGTGGAATATCGCCGTCTCTTTAGCCGAGCAAAGTTCTTTCACTCTCGCCGTTGTACAAAATTTCAGCATCGACAATCTCGATCAGTTCGACAGCGCTATAAAGTTGGCTCTTGAGGCTCGTAAGCGCCCACCGAGATTGATCAGGCCCGGCGCCATTAAAATTTTTTTCGACGGTTCATTAGGTTCTGAAAGTGCTTTAGTCAGCGCTCCTTACGCATCGGGGAGCGGTCGCGGTCTACAGATGATCGAGCGAATCGCTTTAAAGGAAATTATTCAGCGTTGCTGGAGCTGGGGACTTGATATTGCTATTCATACTATTGGCGACGAAGCGGCCCACCGTGTTGTACAGATCGCCAACGAGATTTGGGATCTGGGTCATGATGGCCGTTTGCATCTCGAACACGTTGAACTTTTGCGCAGTGAAACTATTCAAATGATGAAGGGCAAAAATATTCTTTGTCATTTACAGCCGAGTCACTGGCTCAGTGATAAAGTCTGGCTTGAAACTAAGCTGGGAGATTTAGCCCGATACGCTTTTCGCTGGAAGGAACTTGAAGACAATGACGTTCCGTTTTTCTTCGGCACTGACAGCCCGATTGAAGCGCCCTCGTTGATGAATACGTATAAAGCCCTGCTTGATGCCGCGGCTTCTGGTATCCCAATGCTAAAAACCGATTGGCAAAGTTATCACAGTTTTCCAGATGTAAAATGGACGCCCAATACCTACACTGAATTTACGGACGACCAAATTACTCAAGTCTTTTTTGAGGGCCGCTTAATTAATACGAAAAGCAATTAGTCAGCCGCTAGAAGCCTGTTTTCTGCGTCGCCACACCGCTGTCTTTATTATCTTCCTTTTGTTTGTAAGCGACGTAGGCTGCGACGGCTCCGACAGCTACCCAAAAAGTACCGCTTTTATAAAATGGTGCACTTTCAAAACTTGTACGAGTCTCAAGACGGTTTTGCGCCAGCGTTTTTTCACTCACATCCGTGAGGTATTTATTTTTTACTGTTGGTAAATTGCCACCTGGTGCGCCGAGCATTGATCCTTCAGTATTTGCCACGCAATCACCAGCGAACAAGGCGGCTGCTGATGAGGACATTCCTTTATAAATTTCGGGCTTTTTACAAGAGCCTTCAACTAGAGAGGGCGAAGACGGTTTTACAGAATAAATTTTTTCAGCATTCACAATTTTAGTAAAAGGAGCTTTTGAATTCGAAAGCAATGTAAGGCGAAAATCACTTTTTGGCACAAGTACGGTAAAGCGTTTGAATTCAATTTTGCGCCCGTTGATAAAGCCTACACTGTAAGCGGAAAAACTTTTATTGAGCTGAATAATTTTAAATAAATCTTTGGCTTGAAGAGAGTCCCATTCTTTAATCAGCGGCGGAGGAAAAAGATTGTCGTCCGGGCGAAGTTTTGAATCAAATTGTTTAGAAAGTTTGAGGTATTCCATTCTTTTTTTTTCATTAATGGCCGTTTGAGCCACTCGCAAAAAAGCATGAAAAATCAGCTGACGTTCTGAATCTGACCAGTCGCTTTTGAAAGCCAAGGTGGTTACTTGTTTGTATTTGTCATAGGCCACTTCAACTGGCTCAGAAAGAAAGCTTTTCTCAGCTTCATCAAACGCTTGACGCAAACTTCGAGATGAAACTTCATAGGCAGGGTTTTCTAGCCATACACTCATCACGGGCTCGTACTCGGGGTGAGTTTTCAAAAAGGCTTCGTATTCGATATTTGAGAGGCTGCCAGACTGAATCAGTAGCTTCGCGCTCGCCGGTACAACACTTGTAGAAATTAAGATTGTAAGAATAATTTTATTCACCATAAGTAATGCTCCTTTGTCTGAGCTTCGGTTTTTTTACCATTTCACTGTTTTGATTATTACGGCTTCGTATAGAAACTAAGAATCGCCCACCAGCACCTAAAAGATCTTGCACAAACTGAGTCGGAACGAGCACGGCCCAAGTGCCGTCAGCCCGGATTCCGCGAATGAGTCTGACATTTTTCATAATAGCGATTTTTTGATTCTCTAAAAAGAGGTCCACCATTCCAAAGCGTCCGAGGATTGAGTCCAGACCATTAGAATTAATAACTTCAATGGGGACAAGAGAGAATCCAGAAGGGATAAAAGTATCAATGTCGGCCTGAGAAGAGGTCTCAAGTTGACGACCGCCCGGTGATTCTTTCGAGCCAAAATCAAAGGCGAGAGCTAATACAGTCGCGATAAAGACAAAAACCAAAGCTAGCTTCGTATTTTTATCGAGAGCTCGTAGGCGTTTTTGTAATCCGTTCAGCATCGAGTTTCATTCTCCATGAGCTTAAAGTGTGAGCCGTTAAAATAATACAAAGCAAAAAGCTTGCCGTAATAACTAAAACAAATTCCATTAAGATTTGGCCGCGAGGGTAACGTACCATTTCAGATTTCTCCTTTCGATTGTGACATAACATTTACCGCTTATATTTTTATCTAAGGCTTTATTAAGCGGAGCCATTGACGCCACTAATTTTTGAATGAGTGGTAGCACTAATGAACGAGTTGAATTTTTCCATTCCGCTCCTGACATTTGCACCGTCGAGAAAAAATCGACCGTTCTATAAGGTGAAGCCACCTCAATGGCCGATTCTGGCTCAACGGCAAGACCATAAGGTGCAGCTGAAATATTGCGTGATTGAATTCTACTGCGGAGCTGAGTGTTCAGTAGTTGAAGCTCATACTGAGCTTTTAAAAGCACGCTCTGCTGCCTCGCTGCATGCTGGGTTTTTTGGTAGTAGACCGACAACATATAAGCTTTAGCAGCGGCAATGGCGTAGGGGTTGGCGGTGGACACAGCTTTCGCCATTCTCTGTTGAGCGAGAATCCAGCGCTTTCGAAGTTCAAGGGCCCGTGGGTTGAGCTTCAAAAGTTTTTCAAGGTTCTTTTTCTGACTCTCTTGATATTGCCAATTGATCTGGATGCAATTTTTTTTCAGTTTCAAATCATCTTGTAAGATATCGGTGAAGAAAGCGAAGAATAGAAAGGCCGAGAAGAATAAAGTAGAGATAAAAACTAAGCCTAATAGCGCGAAACCCTTTTCATTTCCTGCTCCATATTTTGTTCGTAGAAAGAGCGCTCGATTTCTATTTTTATCGGTGACCATTCAATGTTCCCTTTCTGATTCCATTTAAGTGTTTGAAAGCGCGTGACAGCGATTAACCGAGCTTCAGCTTTTGCGAATTGCGAGGAATCAAATCTGTAGTGGCCCGTATAGTCTTGAATTTTCATCCATGGGGCTGAGAGCTTCAGTCTCTTCTGACTTTCTATTTGGCAATTTCGATTTTTCTCGCTGGCGAGACAAATAACAAAACGATCCACTTCGTTATCTAAAATCAGTCTTGAGCCAGCGAGAATCAGCACATAAGCAAACGAGCCAATTAAAATCAGTAGACAGAAAGATCCAGCTAGCGCTTCGATTAAAGCTTGGCCCGCCTGATCTGTTTTGTTTTTATTTGTCTCTTTCTGATTTTTATATTCAGGCTTCATCTATTTTTTGCGGCAGCCGCTCCGCTCATAAAGTCACCCATATCGCGTTTTTTAAAATCTGTAGTCTCGACTTTCTCATGCTCGGCCACGCGAGATTCGCCTTGTAGGGCAGCTGTGACGTTGGCGAAGTTGACCTGCACGGTTTTATTCAGCACGCGCAAAACGCCAATGGTCCCGACAGCCATAAGGGCAACGAGAAGTAAGTATTCGATAAGGCTTTGGCCTCTTTGATTGCGGATAAGTTTAATAGATTTCATAACGACTCCATGGTTAGAGTCGATAGATAAAGCAAAGGCTATGCTAGTAGCCTAAGCGATTTAAAATGCTTTTAAGGAGTCGGGGCGGACGCTTGGCCGGTTTACTTTTCGGCTTGTCCGGACGGGAGCTGGCGTTAGCGAGTCATTTCTTTTTCTTAGCTGGTTTTTTAGCCGCCGCTTTTTTAGCTGGCTTCTTCACAGCTTTCACAGCTTTTACTGCTTTAGCCGGTTTTGCTGTTTTTACCGGTTTAGAAGCTTTAGCTTTAGCCGCCTTAGCTGCTTTTTCTTTATCAGCTTTTGCTTTCTTTGCCGCCGCCTCAGCCGTCTTTTTAGCTTTGATTGCAGCCATTTTTTGAGCTTTAGCAGCTTTAAGAGCTTTCATTTTCTGCTTAGCTGCTTCTTTTTTCTCTTTCTGAGCTTCAGCTTTTTTCTGAGCTTTGATTTTGGCTGCAGCTTGAGCGAGCTTTTTCTTCTCTTGTTCTTTGTTGGCTTTAACGCGAAGAGCTTCACGAGCGGCTTGTTTGGCCGCTTTTTCAGCCAACTTCTTAGCTTCTTTTTCTTGGCGAACTCTTTCGCGAGCCGCTTGTTTTTCAGCTTTAGCTGCTGCTTTGGCTTCAAGTTTAGCCTGAAGCTTAGCCGCTTGGGCCGCTTGAGCAGCTGCTTGTGCGGCAGCCTGTTCTTGAGCGCGAACAGCTTTACGCTGATTCAAAATGCGAGTGAGAATCTCGTAGGCTTCAATACGAAGACCGTTGTCATACACAAAGCTATAAAAACCTTGAATTTCAGGGCTTTGGCGGAATTTCTTGGCTGATGTAGGGACGCTTTCAGACTGCTTGAAATCGATGAAACTGCCGTCTTTTGAAAGGTTTGGTTTGTTTGACATGTTAATCTCCCATTTTGCCTTAGCTTTTGCGGCATGCTAGTGTAACCGCTATCAAGAGTCAACGGGGGTTTTTAGTGCTGGTTTTAGATGGTAAAAGTGTCGCACTGAAGGTGAAAAATCGCATCGCCCAAGAGATCAAAAACCTACAAAAAAGCGGTTTGAAACGCGCTCCCGGATTAGCCGTAGTCATCGTCGGTGAGGACCCTGCCAGCCAAGTCTATGTTCGCAATAAAATTAAGGCCTGCACAGAGGTAGGAATTGAATCTTTTCATCATGTTTTAGCCGCGGATACTTCAGAAGCAGCCCTTATAAAACTAGTGGAGAAGTTAAATGAAGACTCTTTAGTCGATGGCATCTTAGTTCAGCTGCCACTCCCAAAACATATAAACGCCGACAATGTGATTGCGACAATTGCTCAAGATAAAGATGCCGATGGTCTCACTTACGGAAATCTCGGGGCTTTGTTTGCGGGGCAGCCGGTGGTGAAACCTTGCACTCCCGCGGGAGTTATTGAAATTTTAAAGCATTATAAAATTGATATTGCCGGTAAGTCGGCGGTTGTTGTGGGGCGCAGCCAAATTGTAGGGCGGCCTATGGCGGCTTTGCTCATTGATGAAAATGCGACGGTCACAGTGGCTCATTCGAAAACTAAAAATCTCGAAGAAGTGACAAGTGCCGCTGATATAGTGGTAGTGGCAGCCGGAAAGCCAAAACTTCTTGGGCGTAGCGCCTTTAAAAAAGAGGCCGTCGTTATTGATGTAGGTATTCATCGCTTAGAATCAGGTCTTTGCGGAGACGTCCGCTACAGTGAACTTGAAGGGCACGTCGCAGCTGCGACTCCCGTACCGGGTGGTGTGGGAGCGATGACAATTGCGATGCTTATGGAAAATACTTTTCAACTAGCGAAGCGCCGCCTAAAACTGCAGGCGTAAACGCATTGCGATTTCGCGCGATGTATCCTGTGCTGTCAATGGTACGATACCGGGGCGGTTGGCGCGATTGCGGACAACCCAGCCGATGTCTCCTGATTTGAACCAATCAGCACCAATCGTTTGATTGATCAAAGCTGACATGAAAAGGCCTGGCGAGGCGATTCCCTGTGCGATCATACCGAGAGTGGTACTACCTAATATTTTGCCATCGTTCTCAGTGATTTTTTCAGAGATTTGGTAAAGGAGTTCACCAAGAAGCGAACCTAATACCGGCGTCACAACGAGATCGTTAATT
>CAYHVK010000016.1:50714-73711 GCA_964360255.1 uncultured Pseudobdellovibrionaceae bacterium
TTAATTGAAGGGCGCTCGAAAATAGCTTCTAAGCCGTACTCCCATAAAAATGTTGATGAGAAAACTGAAAATCCGAAAGACTCCCAAGCAGAAAAGCCTGAATGACGGGCAATGGTGTAGTAAGTCGCGCCTGAATAAGGATGCTCGATATAGTTCGTACGAAAGTTGTCTTTATCAAAAACTGGTGGCTTGGTGATATGGTTATAATAACTGCGACCAATATCTTTGCCTGGTTTCTCCCAGCCATTTCCTTCATGGCCGTAGCCTTGGGCTAAGAAACGACCAACAGCAAACATACCTAATACAACAACGTTACGGGCGTTATTGGCGTGAATCATATCGTCTTCATTAAAGGTATAAAGAATTCCGCTCGCTTCTTCTTGAGGAGGATTGATAATCAATACTGTTGAGTAAGGTTGTTCATCATTTTTATCGCAGAGATTATCAAAGAGGCGATTCTTGTGTTTGGGGTCGAGAAGATCGCGAGTTTCGCGGCACGTCTCTGGCTGACGAGTATCGATGGTGATAGATTGCGCGAGGAGTGGTTTCCCTTTTTTAGGTAATTTTGAAAGATCAAAATCAAGAGGCATGACGCCTGGAAGTTGACCTTTTTTTGCTGGAGCAGCAGCGGCAGTGCTAAGGCTCACACCTAAAATCGCAATAGATAATAAAAATTTAATGTTCATAATAAACCATTCGTTAAAGGTGTTGGCCCGTTAGGACGAGAAAGACGTTTTTTATAAGCGTCAGTATTAATTTTTTTAATATTTTGCAGGCCATAGCGTGCAGCGTTCTGACCCATTTCACGCCATGCTAAGAAAGCAAAGGCGTAGTTGCGGTGAATGGGTTCAATCATTTGGTATTTTTCAACTTGCTCAAGTGTTACATTGCGACTTGAAAGATGGCGAAGACGCTCTACCATATTCTTTGGTGTGCAGTTATCTGCAACTTCTTTGCAAACGCCGTATTCGCCAGCGTGATAAGCCATAATCGCCATGCCAGTATCTTGCGGAAATAATCTTACGAGCTTTTTAATGTAAGTCGCAGCCATGAAAGTGGATTGCACTAAATAGCCACGGTCATCTTCGGGGTTCGCTTTTTTATTCCTGATAAAGAAAAGATTAAAATCCTGACCTGAAGTGTCTTTAATATCAAAAGCTGTTTTATTGACAATCTGCCAAGGCCCGTAAGCTGATGGATTTTTATTTTTCTCAGAAGGCTTAACGCCTGTTACTTGTTGGGCATTGAATGTGCCATTACCTTTAAGATAGGCGGATTCCACTGGTAGCAAATAAGCAAATTCAGGTGTGAGTTTTAAGCTTTCAAAAACTTTTGATATATAAGGGCTTACATTGTGAGTGTAAGTGAAAACGTTTTTAACACCCTTTTGATCTTGATTTGAGTAATAACTGACGAAGTGTTGGGTGCGGCTGTGAAGTCCGTAACTTGCAAAATCATTGGCTAAATCTAATCCGATTGCATTCGCTGCCGAAGTGGGAAAGAGGCCGGTATTGGGCTCGGCCCGAGCAGAAAGATCACGCCCGGCTCGAGCCGCTTGTTGGTGAGGAATGTGTTCTTCAGCTTCGATTTCACTCGGGTCTTTTTCAAAAAGCAAAATTGTGGCCTCTGCACCAGAAATCACTTCAAACATTAAATCGCCGGTGCTTGAATCATTACCTACAAGTTTTGCACGGGCATTGCTACCGCCTTCAAGATTCACACTTGTCACATCAGTGACGACATTCTCAGTATCAATTAGATCAGCTAAAATACGCAGCGTCGGTGCTGCTGAGGCATGAGCTTTTACGGTGATTTCTGAATATGAAGATCCACCAACAACAACCACTGAATTCTGGGCGACCACTCCACGCGATGTGAGTGATTCAAGTTGTCTGAGGCCACGATCAGAAAATTGCTTGATGGAGCTGGGTTTAATAACTTTTAGAGTCGGACGGCTTTTTGAAACTAAAAGACCAATTTCAGGAGTGTTGGGGTCGTCAGTTCTTTGAAGGCGCAATTCAATACGACGGCAACTTTGCGTATAGCAATAGGCCAAGAGCTGGAACTTTTTGTCCGCTTGTTTTGTTATTGAGTTAAGGGCTTTACCCTCGGCATTCATTTTGGCTTTGAATTTTAAAGATGCAGGAATTTGTGTGCCTGAAGCCTTAAATTTAAATTCCACTTGAAGGAACTGTGGTGCACCTTCGGTTTTTGCATTTTTCGCGTCAAGGGGAGTCACTTGCACATCGATAAGAGCATTCGCTAAACCCGTATCATTTTTATGGCCCACTTTTTTAACAAGGGCATCGAAGGCGGCTTTAAATCCAGAAATTGTATACTGACTGACCACACGTTTTTTCGTGTCTGCATCTGTTACAGTTTTAGATTTACCCGTTAAGCCATCGCCGGGCTTAAAGCCGGCGCTACCGCCACCACCGCAAGCGCTGAGAATAAGACTGCTTAGAATTAAAATAAGTTTAAAGCGTTTCATTGACCGGCCTTTGTGCTGACATTGCTAAGAGTGGGAGTGGGTCCACCCACGCGTGATAGACGTTTAATATCAGTGCGGGCTTTTGGAGCCGGCACTGCATTTAAACCGTATTTCTGTGTATTCTGACCCACTTCACGAAACGCTAAGAATTGATTGGCGTAAGAAGTTTTGGCCATATTGAATTTTCGCACCATACGGTAATCGATATTATAATTTTTAAAACGTCTAAAGAAGGCATTGCGAGCATTGGCGGGTCCGCTATCGCCTTGGTTGTAGCCAACCACCGCCATAATGGGTTCGCTCTGAAGTTTATAAGTTTTAATTAAATAATTAAGGTAGTGAGCGGCCATGAAAGTGGATTGAACTAAGTAACCACGGTCATCGCTATTTGAATACATACGTTGCTTTCCGCAACCTTTAATAGGCGTGTACTGAAACCCTGCGCCTGAAAGTCTCTTGATACCAAGAGCTGTATTATTCACGATCTGCCATGGGCCGAAAGCTGTCCCGCAATTGGCGGCTGTTGTGATCACAGTTGGTTTGTATTCTCCATCAAGAAGATATCCCGATTCGATCAACATGATATAGGCAAATTCGGTTGTCATGTTCAACGATTCAAATACTTGGGTGATATAAGGAGAAACTGCTGGTGTGTGAGGGATAGCTAAGCGCACTTTAGATTTCCAAGGACCAATTAATTTCTGAGTAATGGCATCTTGCCCGAACTTTGCGAAACTCAGTGACTGGGCGACACCAGCTGTATTGGTTTTATTGGTAGGAAATAATCCACCGGTAGTTGGGCTTTGTAGAGCTACAGGTGCCGAGTCTGTTGCAGGAGCTGAGGCCGGAGCAGTAGGAGTCGGGGCCACAGGGGCTGGCACAGCAGAAGTCGCCTCTTTAACAAGCTCTGGGCGTTGATTCTGAGTTGTAGTCGGAGCTGGGTTGATTAATAAAAAGCGTAAAGCTCCTCCGCGTGGAGCTGGAGTTTTAACTGCCGGGGGTGAAGTTTTCTTTGCCGTCACTTTAGGCGCAGTTTTATCTGTAGAGTTCAGGCCTAAAAGAATATTTGTATCAGGAGTGATCATGGCTGAAGAAGGCTCATTGGCCTGCTGAACTTCAATCATCATGTCATTTGTTTCAGGGTCAATGCCAAGAATGCGAACATATTGATTTGATTCAACAACGGGCGCCACTTCAGACGTATCAATCACAGGAGCCGTAAACGATAGAATATTATTTTTCAAATCACGACTCTGAATTTGAACTTGAGATTTTGAAGCCCCACTGACAACACTAAAAGAGGATTGAGTGACTTTTGGTCCCCGGCGGACTGTTTCTTCAAGTTCACGGATTTGGCCAGCTGAAATTTCAGCCGCAGCCTCTTCACTTGAAGCTAAAAGCTGGGTTTGTGGCTGAGTTTTTGTAAAAAGAACGCCAGCGACTTTTGTGTCGGCCTCGTATGTTCCACTAGCTGTTTTTTTGTTGTACTGAAATTTAATTTCAATACTGGCACATGTTGGGGCTTCACATTCTAGCGAAACACCAAGAGGTTGATTTGTCTTTTCTTTTTTTCTTTGTAAAATGTTTTTTGCTGAAGGGCGTGAGAGGCTGGTTTCAAGTGGCGCCAAGAATTCCACTGGCTCGGCATTTTCTAAATAAAGCCTGATGAAAAGATTTTTAGGATTTGCTTGGGTCATGCGGCGATTTTCATCAAGAGCTGTGACTTCAACATTGCTAATGCTTTTAGCAAGGGCAGCGTTGTTAACTGGTCGAGTTTGCTCTTCAAGAGCCGCAAAATTTAATTTTTTACCGGCAGAAATATAACCGGCTTCAATGACTTCATCAGTGTCAGGGTTTATAATTTTAGTTTTGCCGCCAGTGGGTTGGGGCTGGGAGTCAGCTGATAACTGCACCCTATACTCGCCATTTTCACCACAACCAGTAACAAGGCCGAGGGTGAGGAGGGCCCAGGCGAATGCGCTAAGTAGTTGTATTACCATGAAAAATTTACTCTTCTTAAGCATTATAGGGTCTCCCAGCCTGTAGAAACAGAGCAATCAGGGGACCAGCACTAAAGCGAAGGTGTTCCTTCTTAAAAAAACGGCCCTAAATTTTTTAGAAAACCTTCGACAAATTTAGTCACTGCACAACGCTATAAGTAGGCTCGGCCACTGATTTTTGTTATGTTCTTCGCGGTTCATGTGAAAAATTTATAGGTGATTTATGTTAAAGACTCCGCTCTTTGAAGAGCATCAAAATGCCGGTGCTAAAATCGTTGAATTTGCAGGCTGGCAAATGCCAGTGGATTATTTTGGTATTCGTGCCGAGCACATGCACGTCCGCCAGAAAATTGGTTTGTTCGATGTCTCTCACATGGGAGAAATTCGTGTTAAAGGTCCGAAGGCGGTTGAAACTTTACAATGGCTCACTTCAAACGATGTGACTCGCATTTCAAATGGCCAAGCTCAATACTCTCTTCTCACTAATGATCAGGGTGGAATGGTTGACGACCTCATCATCTATTGTCTCGAGAAAGATCAAGATTACTTGGTCTGCGTTAATGCTTCGAATACTGAAAAAGATTGGGCTTGGTTTCAAGAACACAATCGTGGCGCCGAACTTAAGAATGAAAGTTCTGAGTGGGGACAAATCGCTGTTCAAGGCCCGTTAGCTGTTGATCTGGTGGCTCAAGTTTTGGGTGCGAATCTAAAATCCTTAAAGGCTTTCGAGTTCGCCAGCGTGAATTTTCAAGGAGTCACTTGTTTAGCCGCTCGTACTGGTTACACTGGCGAAGATGGCTTTGAAGTTTTTGTTCCCACAGCGAAAACCGTAGCTTTATGGCGGGCTTTCTTAGCGGCCAGCCCCGAGGCGAAAGCCATTGGTTTAGGAGCACGCGATACTTTACGTACCGAAATGAAGTACAGCCTTTATGGTCAAGAGATTGATGCTACGACTAATCCTTATGAGGCTGGCCTAGGTTGGGTTGTTAAGGCCGATAAAAAGGACTTTATTGGGCGCTCTAAAATCGTGGGAGCTAAAGAAGCGGGGCTAAAATCAAAACTCGTGGGCTTTAAGATGCGCGATAAGGGTATTGGACGCCATGATTACAAAGTTTATGACAAGGATCATAAAGAAATCGGTCGCGTCACAAGCGGAACTGTATCGCCGAGCTTGAATGAGAATATAGGAATAGCGTATGTTACTTCCGAACACAGCACAGTTGGATCAGAAATATTTATAGATATTCGCGGTCGCTATGCAAAAGCCGAAGTTGTACCAACTCCATTTGTTGAAACAACTTTGACTAAAAAGTCTTCGAAATAGTTTTATTTTTTAATTATAGAGGGAGCTAAAAGATGGCAAATTTTGTTGTACCAGAAGAGAATTACTACACTAAAGATCACGAGTGGGCCTCAGTAGATGAGAACATGGTGACGGTTGGTGTGACTGAATTTGCTCAAGATTCTTTGGGCGAGATCGTTTACGTTGAGCTTCCTGAAACAGGACAAAAAGTCACTCAAGGTGAGCCTTTCGGTGTTGTTGAGAGTGTAAAAGCTGTAAGTGATCTAGTGGCTCCGGTGTCTGGCACTGTGGTTGAAGTGAATGAAAGCGTTCAAGAAGACCCAGGTGTGATTAACGACGATTCAATGAACGACGGCTGGCTCGTTCGTATCGAGATGGATTCTGAAAAAGAATTAGCCAACTTGATGCGGGCTCCTGATTACCGCAAACTTATTAGTAAATAGATATTAGGGCCACTAGTGGTGGCCCTTCTTCCTGCTTCGCTGAGTCGAAGCAGATGACTTCACTTTAATCCTACCGTAGCCTTTTCTTATGAATTTACAGTTCGTCACCACCATTGCGTTGCCGCTTGTTCTTATCCTTATTATGTTCGGCCTGGGGCTCTCCTTAACGGTTGAAGATTTTAAGCGAGTCATGAATTTTCCTCGCCCAGTGATAGTGGGTTTGGGTTGCCAGTTGATTCTGCTTCCGGCGGTCGCATTTGGACTTTGCTATTTATTTCAATTACCGCCGGCATTTGCTATCGGTCTCGTACTTTTATCGGCTTCACCTGGTGGGGCCACATCGAATGTCTTCTCGCACCTCACGAATGGAGATGTAGCCCTCAATCTCACTCTCACTGCGATCAACAGCGCTTTAACTGCTATCACGCTGCCACTCGTAACAGGACTGGCTCTTCAATTGTTCGCAGAGCAAGATCAGAGTATTGGTCTGCAGTTTTCAAAAATGATCGAAGTCTTTCTTGTGATTCTTGTTCCGGTGAGTATCGGAATGTTAGTGCGCGCGAAAAAGCCAGTATTTGCCCTGAAAATGGATCGCCCGGTGCGCGGGTTCTCGATTTTCGCATTGATCGTCATTGTTATCGGAGCGGTGACGAAAGAGTGGTCTTTACTCGCTGATAATATTGGTCTCATCGGTTGGGCTGTTTTATCATTTAATTTACTGAGTCTTGCGGTTGGATATTTGGTTCCGAAAATGATGAAGATCTCCCATGATCAGGCGGTGGCAATCTCTTTTGAGATTGGAATTCATAATGGCACCTTAGCTCTTTTTGTGGCGATCTCAGTTTTGGGTTCGACTCAAATTGCAGTGCCGGCAGCGGCTTACAGCGTTTTAATGTTTTTCACTGCGGGGATCTTTTCTTTGTTGTTAAGAAAGAGCAAAAATAGCGGGGGAGCCCTAACTTAGGGTTGACGGGCTTATTGCGAGCCGTTAAAAAGAACCCTCAAAAATGCCTTATGTGCCCGGGTGGTGGAATTGGCAGACACGCTAGACTTAGGATCTAGTACCGCAAGGTGTGCAGGTTCAAGTCCTGTCCCGGGTACCAAAATAATAAAAGCCAGCTTTTAGCTGGCTTTTTTATTTTGCTGCCCATGACGAAGACCTGAGTCAGGCATTCCCCCTGTGCAGGTTCACAAAATGCACGAAGCGCCGCAGCCACTCCTGTCCCTCCTTCGTCTCAAAATGAGACGTTCATTTTATGATCATGAGTTATAGTTTTGATCAGAATAAATCCTGTGTTCTGGATATTTCCGCTCTAGCATTAGATAGGCACGGCCTATGATTTGCATTTTTCATTAACTATGAAACTGATTAAACTGAGTCTTGTTATTGTTTTATGGGTGACCTCTTTCTGGGCCTCAGCTGGTCTCGCTGACCCGAATCTCATTCCTTTAGATTACGATTTAACTAAAACCTCTGGGGCGACTCGCGCGGGAGTGCCATTACTTTGCGTGACCTGCAATGAAACAACATCTTTAACTTCATCTGTAGTAGAAATGGGTTCGAATATAAGTAGCCCACGATTAAATAAAAATATTAAGCCCGTAGGTGAGATGACAGAAGTTTATCGAGACTCACGGGGCCGCGTGCAGAAACGTACAATGTATGCATATACTGAGTCAGAAACTCAATTTATGGGTATGTCACAAAAGCAGGCTCTTTTGATGGCGCGTGATCAATATCAAGTGAGCACATGCTCAGCTGGGCATGATCAGGGAGATATGGCCAACCGTTGGTGCCATGGAAATTTCTCTCGTGGAGTTTCAAAATTCTTCGAAGATAAAGGAATGAATCCAGCCCTGTCTACGCTGATGGGTGGACTTTTTTGGTTACCGAAAGAAAAATTGCAAGATCTCAACCCTTCCTCTCATGATTTGGCGGCCACTTATTCGACAAGCTTTGGTACGAAACGATCAAAATTTGAACTTACTATTTTTGGTGATGCTATTTTTGATAAGCATATAGAAAAAGTTAAACCCTTTAGTGGGAGTACGCCATTTTTATCATTCACCCGTAAATTAGGACCAGCTTCAAAAGACTAAGATGCAAAGATTTTTTAAGCGATCACTTCATCATTACGCGCTTAACAACCACTGACATCTTAAGATCTGGTATTTTAGCTTCTGGTTTACCTACAGTAATCTCGGCAGAAACATTCTCTTTGGCCGTGACTTGCGGTGTAGATATAATCGTTTTCACACCTTTATTATCAATAGTGCCCACAGTAAATTTCATATGAATAGAATCGACAACGGCATCGGTAGCATCAGTGGCCTCTACATCAACAAAAGTCAGACCTTTAGAATTTTTGTTGGTCACCGTTGCAATTTCACCTTCTTTGACAACGATATGCATATGGGTTGGTTTTTGACCATTTAAAGAGAGCTTAAGTTTCAAGTCATAATTGTGATTAACTGCGAAAGCTGAAGTTGCAGAAAACATCACCAGAAATAAACTAAAAAACTTCATAAAAACTCCTTCATTGAGCTGCCAATAGTTTTATTCTCTTTTCGACGCATGGCAACCCATTTTGGGGTGCTTATTTTTACTTTTTCTTTACTCTTTAATAGGGCCTTTTTACTAAATCCTGATTCATAAAAGATCAAAATAGAACCATATGGAGGAACTTCTAGTATGGTTCGTTTAATCTGTTTCTTTTTAATATTAATAACTTGTAATTCATTGGTTCAGGCTCAAGAAAAGCCAGAGATCACTTTTGGTGGTTTCGTCGACACTTACTATTCTTATAATTTCAATCATCCTAAAGAAACGGCTGCTGCTGACGTGAGTACTGTGAGCGGAGTGGCTTTACCTTCTGCAACTAATACTTACCGCTATTACGATAGCTACCATAATCAAATGACTGTGAATCTTGTTGAGTTTAATATGCTGGTTAAGTTTAAAGAGGTTTCTCTTTATACAGATTTTGACTTCGGTCCATTCGCAGATATGAATGCCACGGTTAGCTCGACAGCAGGCTCGTCGAGTGACGAAGTTTCAAAGCATATAGGCCAGGCTGTATTTTCTTACCGACCTGTAAGCTCCCGTTTCTTTTTTGAGGCCGGGAAGATGTACACCCATGTGGGACTTGAAACAGTAAAATCCAAAGATAATTTTAACTACTCACGCACGGTTCTGTTTAGTTATGGAATGCCTTTTTGGCATACGGGTGCACGTTTCGGCTATGATGCAATACCAGAGAAATTGCAGACTAGCTTTTATGTCTATAATGGCTGGAATTCTATTTACGACACAAACGAATCTAAGACAGTTGGAGCTCAGCTGAAATATACTCCCACATCTAATTTTAATCTCATTTACAATTTCATCGGTGGAGCCGAACGCGTTCGAAGTGAAGGGAATTGGAAAACAGTTCATGAACTCAATACTACCTATTCAGTATCTTCAGATTTAACCTTCGTAGCGGATGTTCTATTTGGCTCTGAAGATAAAGCAAAATGGTATGGCGGTCTTTTGACCGCAAAATATGTATTGAGCGATGCTTCGTATATCAGCCCTAGATTTGAAATTTACACAGATAAAGATGGATTTACATTAGGCAGTGGTGAACAGACGATTCAAACCTACACTTTGTCCTATGGGCGCAGGTTGACTCAAGGGCTCGATTATCGAGCTGAAGTCCGAGTTGATACATCCGATGAGAAGAATTTTAAAACAGAAGATGGCAATGAAGATTCGCAGACAACAGGCTTAATGGCATTGCTATTTAATTTCTAAAGAAGGTGCAAAATGGATTTTTTGATTGCGGGCTCGCTGAGTGTTTTATTGCTGATTTATTTAATTTACGCATTATTTAACCCCGAAAAGTTTTAGAGGTGATTATGAATACTTTTGATTGGCTGCAGATTTTCGGTGTTTTAGGAGTGGTGACTTTATTAACTCCAGTTATTGGATCTTACATGCACCAGGTCTTTAGCGGTGAAAAGCATATACTTAGTTTTCTTAAGGGTGCTGAGAATCTATTTTATCGACTGGCTGGTTGTGACCCAAGTGAAGAGATGAATTGGAAAACGTATTTGAAGGCTGTACTCGTTTTTAATGCAACGGGTTTTTTTCTTGTTTTCATCATTCAAATTTTTCAAGGAATGTTACCACTGAATCCTGAAGGGTTGCCTGCGGTACCATGGCATTTAGCCTTAAATACAGCGATTAGTTTTATGACTAATACAAACTGGCAGGCTTATGCTGGTGAAGTAACAATGAGTTATTTCACACAAATGGCTGCATTAACAGTGCAAAACTTTTTATCAGCAGCCACAGGCATTGCTGTTTTATTAACCCTTGTAAGAGGTCTAACCCGTGCGTCCTCTCAATCACTGGGAAACTTTTGGTCAGACATGACTAAATCTGTTCTCTACATTCTTTTGCCGCTGTCATTTGTATTTGCAGTGGTTATGACAGGAGAGGGTGTCGTGCAAAACTTTAGCGGAGCTGCCCATGTGACGACGCTTGAAGGGGCTGAACAAGTAATTCCGCAAGGTCCAGCTGCATCGCAAATAGCTATTAAACAATTAGGCACAAATGGCGGTGGATATTTTAACGCCAACAGTGCTCACCCCTTAGAAAATCCGACTCCACTAACGAACTTTTTGCAAATGATTGCTTTGATTCTTTTGCCAGCAGCACTTACATACACATTTGGCCGCATGGTGAAAAATCGACGGCAAGGTTGGGTGCTTTTCGGAACAATGATGACGCTTCTCATTTTCACATTAGGAATTAGTTTATGGTCTGAATATTCTGTTAATCCACTCATTGGACAATCAATGTCGATTGAAGGTAAAGAAACTCGCTTCGGAGTTAGCAATTCTGTTTTATGGTCAGTGCTGACAACCTCGGCAAGTAATGGATCGGTCAATGCCATGCACTCTTCGTTGTCGCCATTATCTGGCGGTATTGCGATGTTTAACATTATGCTTGGTGAAATTGTTTTTGGCGGAGTCGGAAGCGGTTTATATGGAATGCTGCTCTTTGTTTTTCTAACTGTCTTTCTTGCCGGCCTCATGGTCGGGCGAACACCCGAGTATTTAGGAAAAAAAATTGAAGCTCGCGATATTCAAATGACAATTCTCGCCATTCTTGCACCGAGTGCAGTCATTTTAATTGGTACAGCGGTGTCGAGTGCTTTGCCAGTAGCTCTTGCCAGTTTAGCTAATAAAGGACCTCACGGCTTTTCTGAAATTCTTTATGCTGTTACGTCAGCAGCAGGTAACAATGGTAGTGCATTTGCTGGTCTCAATGCTAACACAGCTTACTTTAACTTATTGTTAGGCCTAGCGATGTTAATCGGCCGCTTTGCAGTTATCATCCCGATTTTGGTTATCGCAGGTAATATGGCGAAAAAGAAAATCGCACCACCATCGGTTGGCACTTTCACCACAGACAATTTGATTTTTGTTGTTCTGCTTATTGCTGTGATTGTTATCGTAGGGGCTTTGACTTTCTTTCCGGCATTGGCGCTGGGCCCAATTGTAGAACACTTATTAATGTTGCAAGGAAGGACTTTTTAATATGGAAAAATCAGTCTTACAAAAAAATCTTATTTTAAATGCAGTGCTGGATTCTTTCAAAAAATTAGATCCCCAGACTTTGATTAGAAACCCTGTGATTTTTATCACTGAAATTGGTGCATTTGTAACCAGCGCGGCAGTTGTTTTAGATATGACGAAGGGTCATTGGTCAGGCTTTGAATTACAAATTGCTATTTGGTTATGGCTGACTGTTTTGTTCGCCAATTTTTCAGAAGCTATTGCAGAGGGTCGGGGCAAAGCTCAAGCTGAGAATTTAAAAAAGACTCGCACTCATACTCTCGCCCGTAGAATCACAAGTAAAGGTGAAGAAAAGGTGAATGCGAGTTTATTGCGTAAAGGCGATCTAGTTATTTGTAATACGGGAGATGTGATTCCTGGGGATGGTGAAGTTGAAGAAGGTATTGCCACAGTGGATGAGTCAGCGATCACTGGTGAATCAGCGCCTGTTATCCGAGAGAGCGGGGGCGATCGAAGCGCTGTTACAGGGGGCACAAAGGTTATTAGTGATCATATTGTCGTACGTATCACCGCAGATCCTGGCTCAAGTTTTTTAGACCGAATGATTGCTTTAGTTGAGGGGGCCAAACGACAGAAGACTCCAAATGAAATTGCATTATCTATTTTATTATCAGGACTGACCATCGTATTTTTACTTGCCGTTGTGACCTTAAAATTTTTCGCTGATTATTCAGGCCAGGTAGCTGGGCAAGATCTCTCTCAGACAGTCACTGTGCCTATATTGATTTCGCTTTTGGTTTGTTTAATTCCGACCACGATCGGTGGCTTACTCAGTGCCATTGGTATCAGTGGGATGGACCGACTCATTCAGAAAAATGTTATTGCAATGAGTGGTCGTGCCGTTGAAGCGGCTGGTGATATCGATGTTTTGTTATTAGATAAAACTGGCACAATCACTCTTGGTAATCGTATGGCACATAAATTTATTCCAGCACGCGGAGTAGAAATTGAAAACTTTGTGCGAATGGCTCAGTTGGCCTCTATTAGCGATGAAACTCCTGAAGGTCGCTCTATTGTAGTGCTCGCTAAAGAAAAATATAAAATGCGCGCCGAATCTTTAAATGTGCAAGAGGCAGAGCTTATTCCTTTTAGTGCTAATACTCGCATGAGTGGTATTGACTTAAAAGATTTAAAAATCAGAAAAGGCGCTCTTGATGCCATAAAAAAACATGTGGAAGCGCAAGGACAAAAAGTTCCTAAAGATGTTGAAGATGCAGCTCACGAAGTGGCGAAGTCAGGCGGTACGCCACTAGTGGTGAGTGAAGGATCAAAAGTCCTTGGTGTCATTCATCTCAAGGATATTGTAAAAGGCGGCATTAAAGAACGCTTTGCCGAACTCAGAAAAATGGGAATTAAAACTATCATGATCACAGGAGACAATCCGGTAACGGCTGCTGCTATTGCCGCTGAAGCTGGTGTTGATGATTTCATGGCACAAGCGACTCCTGAAGATAAATTAAAACGCATTCGCGAAGAGCAGGCTCGGGGACATCTAGTGGCGATGACAGGTGATGGAACTAATGATGCTCCTGCGCTAGCACAAGCAGATGTAGGTGTGGCCATGAATACGGGCACGCAGGCGGCACGAGAAGCTGGCAATATGGTTGATCTGGATAGTAATCCTACCAAGCTCATTGAAATTGTCGAAACCGGAAAACAAATTCTCATGACTCGGGGAAGTCTCACAACTTTCAGCGTTGCTAATGATGTAGCTAAATACTTTGCGATTATTCCGGCGCTCTTTGCGACCCTCTACGCATCGGGTACAACTGCAGGGCCTTTGGCAGTTTTGAATATTATGGGATTGCACTCTTCACAAAGCGCAATTTTAAGTGCCGTGATTTTTAATGCCATCATTATTGTAATGCTCGTTCCGCTCGCGCTGAGAGGAGTTGCTTATCGAGCGTTGGGTGCTAATGCTATTTTAAGAAAAAATATATTAGTTTATGGTCTGGGCGGCCTTATCGTACCGTTCGTTGGTATTAAAGTTATTGATGTAATTCTCATTTCAATAGGAGCTGTTCTATGAAAACTTTAATGATTTCAGTTCGCTTTTTGCTTGTCTCAACTCTTCTCACGGGATTTATTTATCCAGTAGCAGTCACTGTAATGGCGAAAGTGTTTCCGGCCCAAGTTAACGGGAGTGTTGAGCTTATTGGGCAGAAATTTACGGCAGAAAAATACTTCATGGCTCGTCCCTCAGCGATTGATTACAATCCTATGCCTTCTGGCGGCTCGAATGCCGGTTCAATCAATCAAGATTGGTTAGCAAAAGTGAAAGAAAGACAGTCAACTGGCGCTTCATTAGATCTTCTATATGCCTCTGCGAGTGGTTTGGACCCTCATATTTCGCCGGCAAGTGCATTGAGTCAGATAGATCGTGTGGCTCGAGCGCGCGGCGTGAATCCAGAAGTGATTCGTGCTACATTGCAAGCCCATATAGAGGGCCGCCAACTTGGATTTTTAGGAGAAGAGCGCCTCAACGTTTTACGGATAAATAAAGCGTTGGACGCCCAATTCAAATGAGTGATTATCGACCTGATGCTGACCAACTATTAAGTGCCGTTCAGAAGATGAGCAGCGGTGAATCTCGTGGCCGTTTACGTGTTTTTTTAGGAATGTGCCCCGGCGTAGGTAAAACATATGCTATGCTTAAAGCTGCTCATGAGGCGCAGACACGCGGCACGAAGGTTCTTGTAGGAGTGGTTGAAACCCATGGTCGAAAAGAAACTGAAGAGCTAATTAAGAGTCTTTCAATTTTACCGCCTATTCAGATTCCGTATAAGGGTTCGATTCTAACCGAGATGAATCTTGATCAGATCATTCGCGAAAAACCAGATTTGGTTTTGGTTGATGAGCTGGCTCATACCAATGCACCGGGCTCAAGGCATATTCGCCGTTATCAAGACGTAGAAGAACTTCTGAATCACGGCATTGATGTTTTTACTACGGTGAATATTCAGCATATTGAAAGTCGTAATGATCAGGTGGCCCAGATAACAGGCATTAAGGTGCGCGAAACCGTACCGGATTCATTTTTCGAGAATGCAGGCCAGATTGAAGTGGTCGATTTAAGCCCTGAAGAGCTTTTGCGTCGTCTCAAAGAGGGCAAAGTTTATTTAGGTGAGCGAGCAGAACAAGCTGAACAGAATTTTTTTAAAATCGAGTATTTGACGGCTTTACGTGAGCTCGCTTTACGCTTTACCGCAGAGCGGGTGGACCATAATCTCAAAGATCAAATGGTCTTAAAAGGTATAGAGGGCCCTTGGAATACACAAGAGCGGCTTCTCGTTGCAGTCAGTTATAGCCCCTATTCTGCACGGCTCATTCGGGCCACAGCGCGAAAGTCTTATAATCTCGAAGCGAGTTGGGTGGCGCTTTACGTTTATAATGGCGATAATCTCACTGCCGAAGATAAAGAGACTCTTCATAAAAATTTAAATCTGGCGCGTGAGCTGGGTGGCGAGGTGATGGCCATTTCTGATAACGATATCAGTCGAGCCATTCAAAAAATTTGCCGCGAAAAAAATATCACTCAGATTATTATGGGCCGACCTGATCGACGTTTTTTTCAAGACTTGTTTTCTCGCGGTACGATTCTAGATCGGTTTGTGCGTTCAACTAGTAATATTGATGTCCATGTCATTAGAGCAGAGCGCAAACCTCGTTATCGTGGTTTTCATCTTAACTGGCCTGAGTTTTCGACTGGAATTTGGCCTTACTGGAATGTCTTATGGTTTTTCGCAGTGATTTCATTTGGCTGTTATGCCGTTTTACCATATGTCGGATATCGATCACTGGGTTCAGTTTTCCTACTTGCAATTCTCGTGGTTTCTAGTCTTTCTAATCGTGGTCCCATACTTTTTGCCGCTTTGATTTCAGCAGTGGTTTGGAATTTCTTTTTTATTCCGCCACTGTTCACTTTCATTATTTCTTCTTGGGAAGATTCAATGATGGTGCTTTCTTTCTTCGTAACGGCAATTGTGGGCGGTTGGCTGACCAGTCGTATTCGCAAACAAGAAATAGGTCTTCTGCAACGTGAAGAAAAAACCATAGTGCTTTACGACCTCAGTCGTCGCCTAGCCAGTGCAAAAGATGAAAACGAAATTAGTCAAATTATTCGAGAAGTTCTTTTAAAGCAGTTTCAATCTGAATCGGTTTTACTTTTTGAAAAGGAGAATCGAATAAAGAATGAAAGCGCTCTGAGCGAAAGAGATTTTGCCGTAGCAACTTGGGTTTTCGAGCAAGGTCAGCGCGCCGGGTGGTCGACACAAACACTGACGGCAGCTGATTGTCTTTGCTTGCCGATGACAGGTCAGGCAGGAGCAGTTGGCGTAGTAGCGATGTTTCCAAAAGATAAAACGCATTTTTTGACTATTGAGCAGGAGCATTTCCTGGATACAGTTATTAGTCAGGGTGCGATTGCTATTGAACGCTTGCGTTTTATTGAAGAGGCTGGGCAAAAGCGACTTCTAGAAAGTTCTGAAAAGTTGCATCAGACTTTGATAAACTCTGTCTCTCATGAGCTGAGAACCCCCATCACCACTATTATCGGGACAGCAACGGCTCTCAATGACGAAAAAACCTTTTCTGACAAATCAGCTCGAGAGGCATTGACTCTAGATTTAGTTCAATCGGCGAAGCGGTTGGATCGGGTGGTCGAAAATCTTCTTGATATGTCCCGCTTAGAAAAAGGGACAATGCAGCTTAAAAAAGAGTGGTTTGAGGTGCGAGAACTCATTCGCGAAGCTTTAGCCGGTTTAAATTCAGAAAAATTGACGGTGAAAACTAAGGGTGATGTACAAACTTTAATAAAGGCAGATTTCAAACTTCTTCAGCATGCACTTTTTAATATATTAGCTAATGCCGCTAAGTACTCAAATAGCAAAGAAATACTTGTGGTTGTAAAAGCACTTCCGCAAAATATCGAAGTCTCGGTCAGTGATAGTGGGCCTGGAATACCTGAAGAGATGAGAGAGCAAATTTTTGAAAAATTCTTTCGTCTCCCGGGCACTCCGGCCGGGGGAATTGGTTTAGGTCTCTCTATTGTTAAGAGTATCGTTGAGCTTCATGGCGGAGCTGTACGAGCACAAACACGGGAAGATGGTCAGCCCGGGGCCCAGTTTATCATTCGGTTGCCGCTTGAAAATGTGCCTGCCGAATTAAAAGAGGTGATCCGTTGAATAAGCAAAAAATTTTGATCATTGATGACGAAGCTTCGGTCGCACGGTTTCTAAAGCACAGCTTAGAAGCTCATGATTTTACAGTTACAGAATCTTTAAGCGGTAAAGACGGCTTACAAAAAGTTATTTCAGAAAAACCAGCGCTCATTATTCTCGATCATGGGTTACCAGATAAAAATGGAATTGAAATTTTAAAAGAATTGCGGGCTTGGTCTAAAATACCAGTTATTTTTCTAACAGTACGAGATGATGATACAACTAAAGTTGAAGCTTTAGATAATGGTGCGGATGATTATCTGACTAAGCCTTTCAGTGTACCTGAATTATTGGCCCGTATTCGAGTGGCACTTCGCCATGCTCATCCTGAAGAAGATGTGCCGCTTTTTCGATCTGGTTCTTTAGAAATTGACCGCTCCGCACATACGGTTAGAGTTGACGGCCGTGAAGTGAAATTAACAGCAACAGAATATTCAATGCTTTGTCTTCTGGCCAAACATGCCGGAAAAGTTGTTCCTCATCGTACGATCCTGAATGAAATATGGGGTCCTAATTCAGTCGAGCATAATCATTATTTACGCGTTTATTTCGGCCAAGTTCGAAAGAAGCTCGCCTCTGCCGGTGAACTTATAGAAAATGAATCAGGTGTTGGGTATCGACTGAAAGTCTAGAGTTTCCTTAAGACTAAACGTCTCTACAAACTTTGCAGAAAATGAATCAGGTCTTTTTTATTTGCCCCAGAGAAAATTTCTTGGCCATTTTGATTGAACAACATTCGGTCGTGACCTTTATTCGAGAGACCGGCCTTGCGATTGTCGTAAAAGTATTTAGAAGCTATTTGTGCCAATGTAAGGCGCTGGACTACCGGATAACCATTGCAATTAAAATCAAAATCTTGCTGTTGATTATTAGCTTCACAGGCATAGTAGTGCTGCGGGCGATAAGCCGCCGGAGTTAAAAGATCGCAGAGGCTTGCCACCGAGTTATTATGAAAATAAGGGTAACGAGCCCAGATACCTAGAAGTGGCGGCGGCACGTAGCCATTTTGCTGACGAATAACGATTCCTTTTTCTTTCGAAATACTCAAGTTATTGAGCTGAACTAAAGAGGCCATGGCTAAATGACGTGACTCATCTGTACCGACATTGATCACTGGAGTTTGAGCAAAATAATTAACTTTCACCGTCTTAAATTTTTCTTTTAGGCTTAAACCATCAGCGTTTGCTAAAGCCCAGGCTTTTTCATAAGTGCCATGACAGCGTGAGCAAGCTTGGTTGAAAAGGCTCTCACCACGCTTTGCTGATTCTAAATCAAAAGAATTTTCACTAAAAAAATCTGTCATAGGTGGGGGTTCAGATTGATAAACAGCAGTGGTCAGCTCATTAATAATTTGTAAGTTTTGATCGAGCCAATTCTTCAAAGCATGAAGATTTGTGCCACGACCGATTTCGTTCCAAAGAAGGTTGGTGTAGATGGGGTTACCAGAGACAACACTGCCGTCGAGAAGCCATTTATTTTTGTATTTTACGTTCCACCAAACAGCCGGTTTGCTATCTGCCACATTATGCCTAAGTGGTTCAGGTCGTGGCTTTTTATATTGTGTACGATCTTGGGTGGCCCACTCATCTGCCTGACGCTTCGATAGTGAAAGCGCGACGTGTGATAAAGATGTGTCTAGTCCTAGAGCTTGCGGTTTTTTTGCTTCAACAGAGCGCAGATTTTCTTTTGTCTGCAAGTACATATTGATCTCTTGTTTTGATGCTCCAGTGAGTACTCTTAAGTATGTCGAGTCCATAAGCGCCATTGCTTTTTTGCCTTTGACAAAAACATCATTGGCGCGCGGAAAGCGATTGGTGAGCCCCATCACTTGGCGACCAAATAAGTTGGCCGAGTGGCAGGCCGCACAGCTAAAGGTAATGGCATCACCCTGCGCAGTTTTGAGGCGGGTAAAACCCATGCGTTCACTAGGCCGGTGACCATTTTTGAAGGGAATAAAATAAGGCCCCACACCTTCTTGAGTGGGGTAAGGGTGAAGCCCTAACCAGCTTCCGAGACCATCAATTCCCATTTGCGCTTTATCAAGAAGTCGTTTGAAGGGTTCATAGGGCAGAGCTGCACCAGTGACAGTCACTGGATAATTTAAAGCATGCAGGCGGCCGGCACGAACTGTTCGAGGGATTTGTTCCGCGGAATAATTATAAGGGTTCGGTTGGCCATTAATTGGGAGCGGTTCGCTCTCAAGCCAATTGTAGGCCGAAGCCGGACTCCAGCTCAGCAGTATTGCGAATGCACATGTAGATTTTAAAATGTAATTCATCCCCGCCCACCCCTGAGCTGGTTACTTGCTACATCTATTCTGCGTTAATTTCCAAGATAAAAAAGCGGATTATAATAAGGATATCCGTTATTAGACTAAGATCAGTGGTTTAAGACCACTGTATTCAATTTGAGCAGATCAACTTCTTTGTGCGCGATTTCTCTGTATCACAGCCGACAAAATCAAGGCAAATGCAGCTAGGCGAAAGAGGTAAATAAGACTCGCGGCCTCGGTACCAATACTAATGACATGAAATACACTGTCGAGAAGTAGACCAGTGATTCTCTCAAGAGCAAGGAGCCAGCAGGCTGTGCAGAAAAATAAAAAGAACGGATCTTTTGAAGCCTTCCAGAATTTTAAAAAGAAAACTCCTGAAGCTGCAAAAGTTGCAAAGGCAATTCCTGATAAGAAGATAGCAACAGTTGTCATGTTAGCTCCCACACCAGGCCGAACAATAAAAGTGACCCAGCAACTGAACTCATTAAATTACGCCAAATGACGCCTTCAAAATCTGTTTGAGGAAAAATAACAAGATCAAAAAATAAAATTACGTTATTAAACGCTAAGAACCCGAAGCAAAGGCTGCTCCAAAGTAAAAGCTGTGATCTCGCATCCAGGTAGCCGCGAAATAAAAGCACCGCGCAGCCAATGCTCATAATTGCGCAACCAATATAAACATATTCAGCCATTTCCTTCTCCTTTTTTATTTTGCTTATTCATCATAAAGGCATCAGCAAAGTGACGACCTTTTTTAAGTGGTGAAAATATGAGTTCAAAAATTCTATGTCGGCGAACTTTATAGATTTCGGTCAGTCGATTAACTGTAGCTTCTAATTCTGGCGTTTCGGGTTTGAAAATATAAGAGTCAGGATCTTCTGGTGAAATCTGAATGAGTCCTGCATTTTGTAAACCGACCAAGCGGCTGCTTACAGAGCTCACACTTGAGCGAAGTTCAGAGCTAATCTGTTCACGACTTTTTGAAGCTGGCACAGCAGTACGGAGGATCAATAGAACCTCTAACTGCTCAACAGAATCGATTTTTTCGAAGATGAGATGGCTCACATCTGCTGGAATATCGGTTTCGGACATGGCCCTCTCTTTAAGTACAAATTGTAAAAAGATGTGGTGCTATTGACACAACACCAAAACTAAGTTTTAAACTAAACCGTATTTTTTACTATTGAGGTAGGCACGATGTTCCAAATCTTAGTTGTTGAAGACAGTGAAGACTTACAAGACTTGGTGAAAATGATTTTGCGCCCGGTGGCAGAGTTGACGGTAGTGCCGTCAGTCTCCCAAGCCTTGGAAATAGTAACCCAAAAGAAATTCGATTTAGTCCTTATGGATGTCATGCTTTCTGATGGTAATGGCTTTGATCTTACTGCTCAGATTCGAAATTTGGCTCACGGACAAGATCTGCCTATTATTTTTCTAACATCAAAGGGTGAAATCGGTGATAAAATCACTGGTTTTAAGCTGGGTGCAGAAGACTACATTGTGAAACCTTTTGATGCTACGGAACTTCGCCTAAGAGTTGAGAATCGCTTACAAAAGATCGCCTCTGCCTCAAATAAAAAAATGGATGTAATTGAAATCGGGAATCTCCGTTTAGAAGTTCCATTTCAAAAAGCTTATTTGGTCAAAGAAGGGCAAAACTTAGAGCTGACTCCACTTCAATTTAAAATTCTTTTCTTCTTGGTGACCAATAAAGGTTCTGTCATCAGCCGTGAAAAACTAGTGAGTGAGATATGGGGCAAAGATGTGCATATCGGCCGCAGCGTTGATACTCACGTAAATTCACTACGTAAAAAATTTGGCACCTACGCTAAATATATCCAATCTGTTTATGGTAGTGGATACACATTTGATTCATCGGCTGTTCAAAAATAATCCACCCAAGTTAGCCTCCTAAATCAATGTCAAGAATAATTGGCAATTGATATTTTGACTGAAAATTTCCCTAGCAAGAAAGTAGTAAGGCTCTCGGATAGCCTTATTTATTTTTAATCCTAGGTAGGAAAAAATGAAAACAAATGGTCAAAAGCCTGCGGTAGAATCTTCGCAATCTGCATCTGCAAAAAAAACCAAAGTCTTAAAAAGCGGCATGATTCCACCCGTGGAAAGAATGTCAGGCTTAATACCCTCTGATGATGTTATTTCAAGTTACAGTGGGATATCTCGAGAACAGCTTCGCCAACTTCTATTTGTTGTAAAATCTGCTCGTTCGGGAGATTTCTCAACCCGGATGCCGATCAGCCAAGAAGGCATTATTTCTGAGATCGGTGAGACAATTAACGACATTATTGAAATGAATGAAACGATGGCCGATGAAATCGCACGCGTGCGAAACATTGTTGGTCTCGAAGGTAAAATGTCAGAGCGTGTTTCGATTGGTAATATTAAAGGCCGTTGGGCTGACAGCGTAAATGCCTTAAATGATTTGATCGGCGATCTAGTTCAGCCAACAAAAGAAGCCGCGCGTGTTATTACCTCCGTTGCAAAAGGCGACTTGTCACAAAAAATGTCTATGGAAATCGACGGTCGTCAACTCAAGGGCGAATACCATCGAATCGGTTCAACAGTAAACATCATGGTGGATCAGCTTTCATCATTCGCAGCCGAGGTGACTCGTGTGGCGAAAGAAGTGGGTACAGAAGGTAAGCTGGGTGGTCAGGCAAAAGTTCCGGGTGCCTCTGGTACATGGAAAGATTTGACCGACAACGTGAACGGTCTCGCCTCGAATTTAACGGATCAGGTTCGTAACATCGCTAAAGTAACGACCGCAGTTGCAAAAGGTGACTTGTCACAAAAAATCACGGTTGATGCCAAAGGTGAAATTTACGAACTTAAAAACACGATCAACGTAATGGTGGATCAGCTTTCATCATTCGCTGCCGAGGTGACTCGTGTGGCAAAAGAAGTGGGTACAGAAGGTAAACTGGGCGGTCAGGCCGATGTAAAAGGTGTGTCTGGTACATGGAAAGATCTAACAGATAATGTGAATGGTCTTGCCGGTAACTTAACAGCTCAGGTTCGTAATATCGCGAAAGTAACGACAGCAGTTGCGAACGGAGATTTATCTCAGAAGATCACGGTTGATGCCCGTGGTGAGATTCTCGAGCTTAAAAATACAATTAACGTCATGGTTGATACTCTACGAAGCTTCGCTGCCGAGGTGACTCGTGTGGCAAAAGAAGTGGGTACAGAAGGTAAACTGGGCGGTCAGGCCGATGTAAAAGGTGTGTCTGGTACATGGAAAGATCTAACAGATAATGTGAATGGTCTTGCCGGTAACTTAACGGCGCAGGTTCGTAATATCGCAAAAGTAACAACTGCTGTTGCGAATGGAGATTTATCTCAGAAGATCACGGTCGATGCTAAGGGTGAGATCTTCGAGCTTAAAAATACAATTAATACTATGGTGGATACACTCCGCTCGTTTGCTGCCGAGGTGACTCGTATGGCAAAAGAAGTGGGTACAGAAGGTAAGCTGGGCGGTCAGGCCGATGTAAAAGGTGCCTCTGGTACATGGAAAGATCTAACGGACAACGTGAACAGCCTTGCCGGTAACTTAACGGATCAGGTTCGTAACATCGCGAAAGTAACAACGGCGGTTGCAAAAGGTGACTTGTCAC
>CAYHVK010000017.1:0-69096 GCA_964360255.1 uncultured Pseudobdellovibrionaceae bacterium
ATTGGATGGGGTACCAGGACTCGAACCTGGGAATGTTAGAATCAAAATCTAATGCCTTACCAACTTGGCGATACCCCAATTATGTCTGTCAGAACGAATCTAGTCAGACTTAGCAACTAAATCAAGCATAACGTGTCAATTTGAGACAGCAGGCTAAAGTCGAGTCTTGTAAGTACCGATAACAAGGTTAGTCATGTTGGAAATGCTCATCTAAGGAGTCAGCTATGAAGATCACCGAAGTTAACGTCTTCCCAGTCAATGAAGATCGCCTAAAAGCCTATGTTTCTATAACCATTGATGATTGCTTTGTAGTCCGCGACCTAAAGGTCATTCGCGGTAATACGGGGCTCTTCGTGGCTATGCCGTCTAAGAAAAGAAAAGATGGGCAGTTTAAAGATGTGGCCCACCCCCTTAACGTTGAAACCCGCACCGAGATTGAGAAAGCGGTTTTCGAAGCCTATGAGAACGCGGTTAAGTCTATGGGTGACAGCCTTCAAGCCTTGAAAACAGGCGAAGATGATGGCGGCGGCTATTAATTTAATTTGAATTTTTTTACGTACGCATGGGCCCTGCAACCGCCATTCGTATGCTCTGCACCCCCGAGCCTTAAAACTCGGGGTTTTTTATTGCCTTACACAGAGATCAGAATTTTAACCCGTGGCTCTAGAATCACTAAGTAATTAAAAAGCTGAGTCATTGATAACTCCTCCACTCGTTGATTAAACACCCGGCTTATACAAGCCTGTGAAGTGCCAATGTAGCGAGACAAATCTTTTTGTGACCAATTACCACGATGAGCGGCGCGCGCAATGGCTTGGCAAGCTTGTCTTTTTATTTGTTTTAAAACTTCGTCTTCGCCGAATCCATTGGGGATATACTTTTTCTTTCCGTGATTTTGCCAGTATCTTGCGTTCATGGGCCTCCTGAATGTGTGTTCAAATCTAAGTTGCCCAACTCAGCAAAATGAAGGCCAGCTCCTAATAGAATTAAAATGGAAACGAATGGACGGGCCGTACACCCCGGTTTTGCTCAACCGGGCAACTTAGGTCTTAGCGGTATGTGGGTGGCGGCGCTATGTGTATGCAAATAGGCATGAGTATGAATGTAAATCAGCCATAAGCATTATGGGCAGGAGGTTTACAGTAGGCCGACTTCGTATTTTCTCGGGACTAGCCGATCTCAATAATATCACTAAAAGCCACTTTGCCGGCGGCGGCGATGCATTCCATTTTCCAGACAGGGTCGCCGTCCAAGTTTTGCTCAAGCACGATAAAGTTTTCCTTTAAATAGCCGTGCATTTGCGGGTTCGGATTATCATAATATTTTGATTTTTTCGTTGAGTGCATGCAGCTCGAAATAATTTCGACTGTATCGTAGCCAACAGCACTGCGATCAACAGATGAAACTTCACTGTAATGTAAATCTCCACCGACGAAAAGAGCTGGGGCACGCCAAGTACTGACTTTGTTAAAAAAGTATTCCATCTCTTCAGGAGCATTCACTTCATAAGAGGCTGTCTTCTCTAAGCGTCCGAAAAACGGTGAGCCGCTCAAAATTAAAGTTGGCTTCGGTCGATCATAAACCACTTGTGACATCCAATCGATTTGCTCAATGCCGAAGAAGCCTTTTTGGCCAGCCGTGTTGGTGAGGCCACGGTAATAACGGCCATCGAAGAAGACAAAGTTCTGACCGAAAGCTTGAAAATATTTTGAGTTGGCATAACCCTGAAGATAAGTTTGATCTCCCTCAGTGGGCTCTTGGGCAAAAAATGCTTGAAAGTAGTGATAGGCGTAGTCTTTGTGTTTGTAGTCGCCGCCTTTATTGTTCTTGCCGAAATCATGGTCATCCCAAATAGCGATAACGGGCTTTAAATTCTTCCAGCGATAGAAGGGTACATTCTTGCGGGTCTCAACGTACCGTGACCATAAATAGCCAGGGCCGTGAAGAATTAAAAGATCGCCGTAAACCGAATCGCCGATAAAAAATAAGTAATCTACATCAGTGGCCTGGGCTGCTTTCCACGAATTCTTTTTGTCGCCGAACATATCGTTCATGCACGACATGATTCCAATGCGCGCGCCTTTTTTATTTAAGTCCACAGTTTTTAAAAACCGCTCATCGAGAATTTTATTCTTTTTATCTTTTACTTGAAGTTTATACTCGTGACCGAGCTCAAGACCTGAGAATTTAATTTTATCCACGCGCGTGCCCGAGCCATCGCGAATCACGGGGCGAACAGAAGTGGGTTCAACCAATCGGTTTGTGGCTTTGTCGGTGAGTGAGTAAAACACGACCGCTTTTTTATCTACGTCCACCGTCAACTGGGTCGTTGTTTCTGTTGTTAGGCCTTGAAGAATACTGAGGCCGGTTTGTTCAGCTTCAGCGGCGAAAGCATCGTTACCAGAAAAGCTCGATGCAGCAAGGGCTCCGGCCCCTAAGAGGAAATCTCGTCTATCCATTAAAACATCCTTGTCTTAATTCGTTGTCTTGATTTTTATTTTTAATCTGATTCTTATTTTAAAGAGCTTCGGTGCATTTACCTAGCGACTCACTGATGAAATGAACGTTAGTCGGGTGGGCCTAGGCTAGGGATTATTGAAATGAATTAGGATTGAAATAGAGCTGATACATTTTTTAAGAAGTGAAATAAGTTTCAGTGATGGCAGATATAACTACTGAACCCAGTCTAGGTAGAGGGAGTAGCCCACCACAGACCAAGCAAGAAGACCCAGAATATTAAATGCAATGGCGAGATTGAGGTCCGATTTTTTTGAATGCTTCAGAAGTTTTGGGTCTGCATAAATCTGAGTTAAGAGTTTGATCGAGTAGAGGTTCAGCACCACTGGCACTATCAGCGTTCCGAAAATAGCTGAACGTAAAGCGCGCTTGCTCAATTCATCACGAGTCACTTCATCATTGGAATAGCGAAGCTCTTCAGGAAGATTTTCTAAATCGGTAGGAGTGAGTGTGGGATTCGAGTTGTACTCGAGCAAAAGTTCACGGGCCAGCTCAAGCTGTGTGGTCGGCACCTGCAACATTGTATAACCGCCCATAGCAGGGGTCATATGATGCAAGTTGCGCATTGAATGTTCATTTGGAATGAGGACATCAATTTCATGCGCTTCTAAAAAAGAACGAAGCGCATAAGCCTCTACTAACTGATTTACACGTGTTAACTCAACCCAATTCATGGGCTGATATTAAGACTATTTCGGCTCTATGTAAATCAAGATTGGAAGCTCGCCTCTGAACACGCGAATTGAATTCACTTGGTTCGGTTTGAGTTGCTCAAGCACTTGTTTCTCATTGGCTGTTTTCACACGATTCACATCGACAATAATATCACCCTGGCGAAGGCCGGCGCGACCGGCCGGACTCTTCGGAGTCACTTCAGTGATCACCGGTGCTGGGCGATTGATATTAAGCCCCATGCGACCCGCTTCATCGCGAGAGAGCATTGAGACTTTAAACCCTAAACCATTCGGCGCCGCTTTCGCGTTCGGAAATCCCGGTGGTTTTTCTTTTGGTTTCATCGCCATTTCGTTCGGAATCGAGCGAAGAGCAATTTGTGTCGTTTGTTTTTTGCCATCGCGGTAGTATTCCACTGCTGGGCTGGCGCCAACGCCTGAATCTTCAATAGCACGACGAAGATCTGAATCATCCTTCACTTCGCGCGAGCCAAACTTCACAATAAAATCATACTCTTTCAGGCCCGCTTTATCGGCTGGTGAGCCTTCAAGAACGCTGACAATTAAGGCGCCTTCTTCGACCGGCAGCTTCAGTTCGCTTAAAGCGCGGGGAGGCAATGGCTCTGGGTAAAGTGTGACGCCGAGATAGGCGCGCTTTATCTGACCTTCTTTTTCAAGCGCCGGTAAAATTGATTTCACTTCATCAATTGGGATAGCAAAGCCAATACCTTGCGCGCGAGCGTCGATAGCTGTGTTTACAGCAATCACTTCACCACGTAAATTCACAAGTGGCCCACCTGAGTTGCCCGGGTTGATGCTGGCGTCTGTTTGAATAAACGGAAAGCGATTGATCTCGTTAATCTCACGGCCAATGGCCGATACAATTCCTTTTGTCATGGAGTGCCCATGGCCGAACGGGTTACCAAACGCGGCCACCCACTCTCCGACCTCAAGATCTTTTGATGAACCTAAGCGGGCAAACGGCAGATCTTTCTTTGGCTCAATTTTAATTAAGGCGATATCGGTACGGCTATCGCGTCCAATGATTTTGGCTTCGTAAAGAGTTTTATCGCCTTCAGAAAGCTGAACTTGAATCACGTCCGCTTGTTCAACCACGTGGTTATTGGTGAGAATTAAACCATCTTTACGAATGATAAAACCAGTTCCTAATGATTGTTGGGGTCGCGGTGGCCGCTGCTGAATTCCCTGGCGCTCCTGCATATACTGCTCGAACATTTCAAAAAACGGATCGCGTGGTCCCCCCGGAAAGCCCGGGCGACTGCCGAAGCGCTGCATACGCGGCATGGTTGAGGTCGAAATATTTACCACCACTGGGTTGATGAGTTTTGCGAGCTCAATAAATGTTTTCGGTTGAATTTCGCCCGCAGAAATTTTCGGCGTGATTTGGGCTTCAGCTTCTGATGGAGAAATCGCTGACGAGAAATTAGGCATGTGCTTAGCGATAGAATCTGGCGTCGAACTAAGGCCGAAGTTAATGGCTAATGCCAATGCAGCGGCTAAACCAAAAAAATGAATTTTAGTTTTATGTTTTTTCATTTGAACAACCTCTTTAAAGTTA
This sequence comes from uncultured Pseudobdellovibrionaceae bacterium, assembly GCA_964360255.1. Classification (GTDB taxonomy): domain Bacteria; phylum Bdellovibrionota; class Bdellovibrionia; order Bdellovibrionales; family UBA1609; genus CAYHVK01. The sequence goes on from CAYHVK010000017.1 coordinate 4,768, forward strand.
TTTTGCTTGGACAAATTTCAATTGCAGATCGGTTATAATTGCATTCAGGTAGTTCTCTTCATGAGTTGAGAGATTCCCTTTAGTTTTTTCTTTAAGTATGATGAGCAAGTCAATATTGTAGCGAGCGATATCTAAGTTCTTTTCAAACTTATCTGTTTGCGGATTTTTTTCTAATCCTAGAGATAAGATCACGCTCGATGCGATTGAGATAATAAGTGTATTAAAATCAGCTTCTAATTTTGACATAGGGCCAATTTATAGCACTGGATTGGCATAAATTAAATTGGATAATAGCCAATTAAAGATGAAACTCTTTTCTCAATGCTAGGTTGGGCCTGGTAGTGACGCGTCCAGCCTTTAAGTGGTAATGGGTTCACCACAAACATATGAGATGTTGAAAGCGGAGCGGCAAAAGGCCGCGTCGCAGAATAGCTTTGCAGCTTGTATAAAACTTCTGCCAAAACTTTTCCGTCACCCAGCCAATGAGCGGCCAGAGAATCTGCAGTAATATAAAATTGTGGGCGAATGCAGAGTCGCAAAATAAAACCCACAAATGGTGAGACCAAGCGCGTGAAGATCTGCGAAAGGGCATAATTGGGATTTTTCTTCTCAACGATCAAAAAACGAAGTCCAGTGTCTAGGGCTCCGGCAATAAAAAGAAAAATAGAGCAGATAAAACTACCTACGGCAAAAATCAGAATATTAAGAGTTTTAATAGTTGCCATTTGGTAGGCGATAACGGCTTCAATCTCTTTTTGGTTCAGCTTTTCAAGCAATCCTTCAGTAATTAAAATTGTACCTTTAGTGAGGGAGTGGCCAACCACCAGAGATTGGGGCGATGGGTCAGGCACGATGACGATTCGTGGTGCCGGAATTTTTGCTTTCTCAGCTAAGCGCTGATTGATTTGGCTGAGCCCCCACGGGTCGCGACCTTCAAGTACATTCGAGCTAAATAAAGCTAAAATACGACGATCTTCATAGAAATAAACGTAGCAGTTGATACTTAAGGCGAGCATAAGTCCGAAAAGCAAGCCCTCGCGCTCGAGAAACATATGTCCCAGCACAATAAAGCCTAATGAAATGATGGCGAGGAATGACCAAGCTTTAGTTACGTTTTTCATTCTGTATTTTACTCTCGAGCGTTTATTATGCGGCGACACCGGGTCTTTTTAAAGAGAATTTAAAAAGAAAAGAGTTTTTGCTTGCTCAAGTGCGTCACATCAACTGAAAATTAAAGGTCTTGAGGGGGATTAGAATGAGTGTGGATGTTTACGCCTTAAATGAGGCTATTAAAAAAGAAAGTCAGTTTGTTGATCGCACGTTAAACGAAGTTTCAAAGGTCGTTGTTGGCCAGCGTGAAATGCTTGAAGCGATTTTGATGGGCCTTCTAACTGGTGGTCACGTTTTGCTTGAAGGTGTTCCGGGTCTTGCGAAGACTCTGACAATTGCTTCAATCTCAAAAGCGATATCACTCGGATTTCAGCGCATTCAGTTTACGCCTGATTTGCTTCCGACAGATTTGATCGGTACGCAAATGTACGACGCTCGCACCGGAGAATTCCGTGTGAAGAAGGGTCCCATCTTTACGAATATTGTACTCGCCGATGAGATCAACCGGGCACCGGCAAAAGTTCAATCGGCACTACTTGAAGCCATGGCCGAAAAACAAGTGACCATCGGTGAGACCACTTACAAACTTGAAAGTCCGTTTCTAGTTCTTGCAACTCAGAACCCGCTTGAGCAAGAAGGTACGTATCCACTCCCTGAAGCTCAGATGGATCGCTTCATGTTTAAAGTTTTGGTGAATTATCCGAAAAAGCATGACGAAATTGAAATCTTAAATCGTATGGCCACAGATCAGCAGCCGCAGATCACATCACAAATCTCTCACGAAGATCTTATGCGCGCTCGTCAGCGCTGCGATCAAATTTACATCGACGATAAACTTAAAAATTACATTGTTGAAATCGTTATGGCTTCTCGCGAGCCAAAAGAATACGGACTTGCGCAGCTGCAAAGCTTGCTGGCGGTCGGTGGTTCACCACGGGCGACGATCAGTCTCAGCCGTGCGGCGAAAGCTCACGCTTTCTTACGTGGTCGTGGTTACGTGACAGCCGATGATATTAAAGCCATTGCGTATCACGTACTTCGTCACCGTTTAATTCTCACTTATGAAGCTGAAGCTGAAAGCATGACGACTGAAGATGTAATCAAAGAGATATTGAACCAAATCGACGTGCCGTAAGATGATTAAAGATACTCTACCACCCGAAATTCTGAAGAAGGTGAAACTTCTTGAGATCTCAACGCGAAAGCTGGTGAAGAATCTCTTCGCCGGTGAGTATCGTACGGCTATTCGTGGTCAGGGTATGACTTTTGCCGAATTTCGTGAGTATGAACCGGGTGATGATGTTCGTGCTATTTCTTGGCCGCTCACAGCTCGCACGGGCAAACCTTACATTAAGAAATTTGAAGAAGAGCGCGAGCAAACTTTATTACTTATCGTTGATGTCAGTGGCTCGGGTAATTTCGGCTCGAAAGAGTATTTAAAGGGCGAAGTGATTGCTCACTTAGCTGCGCTACTTAGTTTCTCGGCTTCAAAAAGTAATGACCCGATAGGTTTATTATTATTCTCAGATAAAATTGAACACTTCGTGCCGCCGAAAAAGGGCCGTGGTCAAGTCTATCGTCTTTTGCGCGATCTTTATTTTTTTAAGCCGACCTCATCGCGTACAAATATTCGCCAGGCACTTGAATATGTTCAAGGCGTGCTCAAGCGTAAAGCGACGATTTTTATTTTCTCAGATTTTATCGATACGCAGTTCGATATCAGTCTTCGCCAGCTGGGTCGTAAGCACGAGACGACGGCGGTGGTAATAGAAGATCCGGCTGAGCATACGCTCCCTGATATTGGCTTGGTGGATATGCAAGACCCTGAGACCGGTGAAATTATGACGGTTGATACTTCATCGCCCATCGTTAAGAAAAGTTTTGCGGCTCATGCCAAGCAGCTGAAAGCCGATCGCGATAACTTACTTCGTCGCTCAAATGTCGGGCGTATTGATGTGCAGACAGATAAAGATATTGTCGACCCACTTATTGAATTCTTCAGGCGGAGAAATCGTCGATGAGTGATGTGCAGTTTGATTGTAAAGTTCAGTTTCCTGAACCGCCGCCGGTGGGTGAAGCGGGCGGACCGAAGGCGATCAATGTCGGGGATATTTGGACGCTCAATTGCGCTGGTAATTTGCCTCAGCCTTTTGCGCCTTCGGCGCAAATCGTTTTTGCTGATGAAAAAGAAAAACTCAATTTAAAAATTCTCAAAGTTCGCAGAAGCGACACCCTCAGCCACGAGTTTGATGTGGTTTCTTATAAGGCCGGTGAATTCACCGATCAGAAATTTATGATCACCGATGGGCAGAATGTAGGCCGCGTGACAGGCTTAAGTTGGAAGATCGAATCCGTGCTTCAGCAAGATTCAAAACCATTTCCTGCAATCGCCAGCGAAAAAATGAATTATCCGCTTTGGTTGTGGCTTTCAATCGCGGCGGTATTTTTAGTTATTGGATTAGTTATTTGGCGCGTGGTGAAGCGACGTAAGCAGCGCCAAGAATTAATTGAAACGGTGCTGGGTGTAGGTCATGAAACAAAATCATTTAGAGAGATTGTTAAGATTCAAAACAATCAGGCTTATGCTCAGCTCTGCCGAGATTTACGGAATGTTCAGAAAAGTATGAATGCCTTTAAGCCAAAGCCAGCCAATGAAATCTGGCTAGATCTTGATAAAGCTTTTCGGTATTATCTGGTGCGTGAACTTCTGACTCCGGCCTTTACTTGGTCGTCAAAACAAATTTTGGCTGATATTAAAAAGAACCACCGTAAGGTCTACAATGCGGCGCAATTGCTTTTGCGCCGCACGTTCTCAGAATTCGATTTAGGTAGCGGCAAGGCTCTTACCATTCAAGATTGCGAACAGGTTTACGTTCTTGTGCGTGACGCCTGCGATAAAATATATGAAGTGAGATCTAAAAAATGATGGAAGGCATATTCACTACAGGCTTTGCATCTGCAGCGGCATTTATGCTGATTCCGCTGCTAATCGCTTTACTGGCGTATAAAGTTTGGTCGCATCGTCGCCAAACACCGAGCCTTCAGTATTCGTCACTCAGTTTAGTTAAAGGGCTGCAAAGTTCTTATCGCAGTGTTTTGGTTTATTTACCTCTTGGTTTAAAATTTGCCGCTCTTCTTTTCGTTGTTGTCGCTTTAGCACGCCCGCAGAAAGCGGATGAAAAAGTAAAACGTAATGTTGAGGGTATCGATATTATGATCGTTCTTGATATTTCTGACAGTATGCTCATTGAAGATATGAAGCCTGAGAACCGCATGGAGGCTTCAAAACTTGTGATTTCTAATTTTATTAAAGGCCGCACTTCAGATCGTATTGGTCTTGTGGTGTTTGCCGGTGAAGCTTACACTCGTGTTCCTTTGACTTTAGACTATCCGCTGCTTCTTGATAATGTAAAAAAAGTGAAGCCAAGCCGTAATATTAAAATGGGTACAGCTATCGGTGTGGCCTTAGCGACTGGGGTTGGACGTCTAAAGGAATCAAAAGCGAAAAGTCGCGTGATGATTTTCTTAACCGACGGAGAGAACAATAGCGGCACCGTCGACCCTGAAACCGCTTTACAGATGGCGGTTGATGAAAAACTGAAGGTTTACTCTATCGGTATGGGTAAAGACGGCGAAGCCCAGCTGCCGGTTTATATTCAAGATGCTTTTGGCAGTTCAATTAAGCAATATCGCCCCATTCACTCGAAAGTGAATGAACCCTTGCTTAAAAGCTTCGGCGACAAAACGGGCGGTCGCTTCTGGCGGGCCAATACTGGGCGTGAGCTTGATGAAGTCTTTAAAACAATTGATAGCCTTGAGCGCACTAAAATTGATGTTGAAAAATACAGCCGCTACACTGAGCTCTTTCAGAACCCTCTACGTATTGCGGCCTTTCTCTTTATCTTAAGCCTGCTTTTAGGGCGTACTGTTTTGCGGAGGAATCCATGAGCAGTTTTCAATTTCAAAATCCGACGGCTCTTTATTTTCTATGGCTCGTGCCAGTTATTTTTATCTTTGCTCAATACTTTCAAAAGCAAGCGCAAAAGAAAATTCAAAAGTCTTTAGGCTCAAAGCTTTTGCCGTTCTTAACATCATCAGTTTCGATCTCAAAAAGACGAATTAAGCTTTATCTTGAATGCCTTGTACTTTTCTTTTTGATTTTGGCTTTGGCGCGACCGCAATTGCAAGATGGCACACAGAAAGTTAAAAACGAAGGTATTGAGATCGTTCTGCTTGTGGACGTCTCAAATAGTATGCTCGCTGAAGATGTGAAACCTTCGAGAATGGATTTGGCGAAATCTGAACTCAAGCGTTTAATTGATATTTCAGGTGGAGACCGCTTTGGTCTTGTGGCTTTTGCCGGCTCTGCTGTCTTACTATCGCCAATGAGCACAGATCAAAACTCAATTAAAATGTTTATCGATTCTCTCTCGCCAGACGCGGTGAGCACGCAAGGTACGGATTTTAAAAGAGGCCTTGATGAATCAAAGGCCGCTTTCGAGCGGGGTGGGGCCGATAAAGATGATTCAGCGGTCACCCGGGCCATTTTAATTGTTTCGGATGGTGAAGATAATGAACCCGGCGCCATTGAAGCGGCGAAAAAACTAGTCGATGACGATATCTATATTTTCACTCTCGCCATCGGCACTGAAAAGGGCGGCACGATCCCGATCAAAGATGATCGTGGTGAAATTCGTGGCTATCGTCGCGATCAATCAGGCCAAGTGGTACTAACACAAACTAAAGGCACCGTACTGAAGCAATTAGCTGAGGCCGGCAAAGGTTCGTTTCATCATGCGACCTTTCAAGGTGATGCGATTAAGCAGGTGCGCAGTGATATCGAGCGTCTGCAAAAAAGCCAGTTCGCTGACGGTGAAATTAAAACCTTCCAAGAGCTTTACCAGTATTTTCTGTTCTTGGCTTTCTTAGTAGCACTTTTTGAGATTTCAATGGGTGAGAGAGCTTCAGCGGGACGTATCTGGAGGGGCCGCTTCGAGGTGGTGGGAAGATGACGTCATTTATTTTTAAATCTCTATTCAAAATTTCAATGCTTTATATTGGACTGACTTCCGTCTCATTAGCTGAAGCGGCAGATCCATCTTTAGGCACCATTCGCGATAATAATAAAGCCGTTAGCGAAATGGCGGCTGAAAAAGCTTTTGCTGCCGAGAAATTATTTATTGGGGCTTTAGCTCATGATCCGTTTCGCCAAGAGTTGCGGTTTAATTTGGGGAATGCTTATTTCTTGCAGAAAAAATACGACCGCGCCTTAAAAGAGTTCGAGTCCGTCGTCCGTCAAACACCAGTTGGGCAATCGGCAGAAAACGACACCATTCGTTTTAAAGCTCTTTTTAACGGAGCGTTAGCGGCTCAAGAATTAAAAAATATCGATAAAGCTCTTGAACTCTATCAAGCGGCTCTTGAAATTCATCCGGACTCCATTGAAGTTAAAACCAATATTGAAATGCTCAACCAAAGTGGCGGCGGCGGTGGCGGTCAAGGCGATCAACAAAAGCCGCAAGATAAAGATGGAAAAGATCCTGGCGCGGGCGAGCAAGAGCAAAAAGAACAGCCGAAAGAAAAAGGCGTTGACCAGCGTGATGTGAAAGACATTCTTGAAGAGCTTGAGCGCCAAGAGCAGAAAATTCGAGCTCTAGAATATGGCAATCAAAAAGGGCGTGAAAAAGGCCCTACAAAAGACTGGTAAAAGATAAGAAAGGACGATCAATGAGAATTCTAAGATTATTTTCAGTTTTAAGTTTTCTTTTTATATTTTCAAATGCCTTCGGGCAAACGATCACCGCTGAAGTTGAACCTAAAATTGTGCGCCCGAATGATCATTTTATTCTCTCGGTTACGGTTTCAAGTGAAGCCAGCGTAAATGTCGAGCAGCCTGAACTGCCGAACCTTTCTGTTTTTCGTTTACTGAATGTTTCAACTTCATCAGAGACGCGTAGTATTTTTGATGGCGGTCGGTTTCAAGTCTCAAGAGCACAAACTTTTAATTACGAACTTGAAGCCTTGCAGCCGGGTACTTTTAGAATTGAACCGATTGTAGTTGTGGTAAATGGCCAGGCGAAGGCGGCGCCCAGTGTTTCAATCACTGTTGACCCAGCTGCGGCCGGTCGTCAGCAGCGTCCTCAGGGTGGCGGCATTCCAGGCGGAAGTGGCGGAAACTTTCCTGAAGAAGAAGAGCAAGAAGAGTCTTTTCAGCAGATGGACGATATGTTTCAGCAACTTCTTCAGCGTCGTTTAGAGCAACTTCAACGTGGGGGGCGAAATGCTCCACGAGGCGGCGGTCAGCCCCCAGCGGGTGGAGTGGTTTCACCTGCAGATTTGAAAGATGCTTTTTATGTTGAGGTTGAGGTCGATAAAACAAAAGTCTTTGTAGGCGAGCAGCTCACAGTCAGCTGGTATCTTGTCACGCGCGCCCAAGTTTCTGATATCGATACGTTAAAATATCCAGCTGTCGCTGGGTTTTGGCGTGAAGATCTTGAACTAGCCACACGATTGAATTTCAGACCTGAAGTGATTAATGGTGTAAACTACAATCGAGCTTTACTGGCTTCATTTGCACTTTTTCCGCTTAAAGCGGGCGAATCTAAGATCGATGAGTACACAGCTCGCTGCACATTGCTGGCCATGGGCGCATTCGGCGTGACGGGTCAGCAGACGATTACCAAGTCCAGTCAGATTGTGCCTATTACGGTGCTTCCACTTCCAGCTGAGAATAAACCTGAGAGTTTTTCTGGGGCCGTCGGTGAATTTAAAGTCGCAGCAAGAGTTGAGAAAAACCAAGTTGAAACCGGAGTGCCGTTCACTTTAAAAATTCGTTTCGAAGGCCGTGGCAACGCAAAACCGATCGATTTGAATAAAACATCTTGGCCAGAAGGTCTCGAGTTTTATGATAAAAAAAGTAACACGAAATACTTCACCGATGGCCGTAGTTACAAAGAGTTTGAGGTTATTTTAGTCCCTCGCAAAGAGGGTGAAATTAAATTGCCAGCCATTGAATTTGCTTTTTTTGATCCGGTGAAAAAAGCTTACTACAAAGAGATGACCGCCGAAATTCCTTTGACAGTTATCAAAGGTGAAAATCAAGGACCTCTTGAGTCCCAACCTTTAGCCAATATGCAAGCTTCTGCCGAGCCAGCAAAGCCGGTTTTACCAGGCTTATCACTTCAACTTCGTGAATCTTCGTTATGGCCCGATGAATATAAAATTTATGCGTGGGGCCTTGTGTTTTTCGCTGGCGTTTTCTATTTAATTTGGCGGGGTGTGAAAGAGTTTCGCTCATCAGAAAAAAGAGAGAGTCTTAAAAAGATTGTTAGAAGTAAATTCTCTGAGATCGATCAATTGGCCAGCAAAGGCGAAATTCGCAAAGCCGCTGTAGAGATGACCAATTTGGTTTATTTAATCCTCGGTGAGCTATCAGGAGCCGGGGGAGCCAGTCGCGAACTCAGTGCCCTTTTAGAGAAGTCTCCACCGAGTTTTAGACGTGATGTGGGTGCTGCACTTGAGACGAGCATGAGAAATCTTGAAGTTTTGGCTTTTGCGCCCACCGAACTTATGGGCAAAGATCCAAAAAAAGTTTTAAACGAAGCTCAGAGTTTGTTGAAAAAATCTCTTGAGTATAACTTCGATGAAATACAGGAAGCATGACACGTAAAAAAATAAGATATAGAAACTTGAAGTTGACCGCTATCGCTATTTTAATTCTCGGCATGAATGCCGAGGCTCAGTTAAAATCCATCACCCTCAGGTGGAATGACAAACCAGCCACTAACCGCTGGCTTTTTGAAGATAAGCCAAAAATTTTAGATCGTGGTTTAGTTGTTGATCTTTACAATGTGAAGCGGGCAGAGGCCGATAAGAATTATGAAAAGTGTTACTCTTTAGTTAAAAAAGCTGATGTAAAAGGGTCTTTGATCCGTCACTGGTTGGTTTTACAAAGACTTAATTGTGCTATTGCTCACTATAAAATGAAAAAGAAGGGTGTCGAGTATTTACAAGAGTCTTTCTCAGTAGTGGTTCGTGACCGCGATTTGTTTTCACCTGGAAACCATTTAAATAAAATGCGCGAGAAATGGAATGAAGCTGGACTTCTGCTTTTTGATGCCCAGATGCGGGCTCGCTCGAAAACCGCGTGGAAGACTTACGATGCTCTCGAAGAATTTTCTTTTTACCTCTCGCGCAGCCAAAGAGCGGAAATGTATCGCCTCGCTGGTGAAATTGCTTTTTACGAGCAGAACCTGCCTTTAGCAGTTTCATTTTACACCAGATCACTCAGCGAAGAAAATCGTGACGGCGTGCAAGCTCGTCTTAAAATTATTCGTAATGAATACTTGCGAGCCATGAAAAAACCGCTCCCATCAGACGCTACTGTGACTGTGGATGATTCTTTATCGGCAACAGCTGCAGAATTAGCTATTGAAAAGCGAATGAAAGAATCAAGTCAGAGTAATGACTTAGTGGCCGTGGTTGAAGATGGTGTGCAACTCTTAAGAGAATTCCCAGGTGGAATTCGAGCACATGCCGCCCACAAACAGATTCTGAATATCTATTTAAATCTTGCCAATAAAAAAGACGAGAAGTTTGTAAACCTGCGCAAGCGGGTGGTGTCACAAATGGCAAAAGTTGATGGGGCTCGTCTATTTGAATGGGCCAGTGTCATGGTGGCTCGTGAGTATTATGAAGACGCAATAACCCTCGCTGAAAGCTCAGCCGAGCAGCTGGGCGGCCAGCCTTTATCAACGGCGGTTGTGCTACTCGCCGCAGATAGCGCCCTTCATTCATCTGACTTTAAATTAGCACAAAAATATTTCGAGCTTTTGATTCAGAAGCACGCGGGCACTGAGGCTTCTTTTGAGGCCACATTCCGTTTCGGGCTTTTGCAGTATCGTCAGGGCGCTTATGCTGAAGCCTCAACGCTCTTTGAAAAATATTTGATGAATCGTCAAAATCAGACAGGTTATTTAGAGTTTGATATTCCGGCGATGTATTGGATGTGGCGGGCTCAACAACAACTCAAGAACACGCGCGCTGATGAAGTGGCCAAAGAATTAATTCGTCGCTTTCCCCTCAGTTATTATGGTTTAAAAGCCCGTTACGAATTGGGTGGGCAGAAGCTGGCGTTTGAGAAGAAAATTATCGGACCGAAAGTAAAAGCTGAAGTTTTTGTTACTCCGCACGAGAGCGAAGCTTGGGAGAGGTTTTTAATTCTCGCACGCGCCGGATGGATGAGTGAGGCTCAGGCTGAACTTGATTTAATTTCGCCTCCAGCCGACGCCGAAGGTAAAATTATCTGGGCCCGTTTATGGGCTTCAGTTCTTGGCTACAATAAAGCTTTTGAGCTTTTGACTTCTGCCTGGCAAGAAGATGCTGCGCTGATTCACGAAGAAGCTCTTAAGATTGCTTATCCAAAAGAATTTTTAAGTTTGATTGAGGCCGAAGCGAAGCGCACAAAACTACCAGTAATATTAGTACTTTCGCTCATGCGCCAAGAGAGCAGTTTTCGTTTTGATGTGACCAGCCCAGCCAATGCCATGGGACTTATGCAGATTATTCCAACGACGGCGAAAGAAATTGCCGGTGATATGAAATTAAGATCCTACACAATGGCGCAGGATTTGTTTTTGCCTTCTGTGAATGTAAAAATCGGCACCACTTATCTTTCAAGATTGCTGAGAAATTTTGATGGCAATGTTCCTCTCGCTCTTGCGGCTTACAATGCAGGAATTGGTAATGTAAAAGGGTGGTTGGCTGCGCGTAGAGACTTGAAAGATTTGAAGTCTGTGAAAAGCTCTGAAACCCAAGCTGAGATTTGGTTTGACGAACTTCCATGGAGCGAAACAAGTGGCTATATTAAATCCATTCTTCGTAATTATTTAATCTACCGGTATTTAGACCAGGGTGATGTGGTTTGGAAAGATCCGGTTTGGCAGAATTAGGGTTGTTTTAGTTGTAAAAAACGTAAACTATCGCGTAGACTAATTTCATGAATAAAAGACTCAAAATCATCTTTGCCGCAGGGCTCTTGCTAGGCGTAGGTCTAGCTACTTCAGGCTGTGCTACTTCTGGTTCTAAGAATATTCAAGAAGTGACAGTGACACCTCCGGCAGACGGTTACAAGCCAAGTCCGCACTACGGAAACGTTTCAACTCCAATGAATCCTTCTGTACAAAAATGGATCAATTATTTCACGGGCCGCGGACGCAAGCACATGCAAGTGTACTTAGAGCGCTCTTCTCGTTATATCCCAATGATGAAAGGTGTTTTTCGCGAACGCGGAATGCCTGATGAGTTGGCTTACATCGCCCTTATTGAATCGGGTTTCAGTCCAACTGCATTCAGTCATGCATCAGCCGTGGGTTATTGGCAGTTTATTCGCGGAACAGGTCTTCGCTACAATTTGAAAATCGATCCGTATACTGATGAAAGACGTGATCCGATTCTTTCAACTCAAGCCGCAGCTAATTATCTCGACACTCTTTATGGAATGTTCGGTGATTGGCACTTAGCGATTGCTTCTTACAATGCTGGTGAGAACCGTATTGCAGGCGCTGTTAGAAAAACAAGAAACCGTAATTTCTGGGAGATCGCAGCCATGCGCCGTGCGCTTCCGCGTGAAACGCAAAACTATATTCCTAAATACGTAGCTGCGGTTTACATCGCTTCAAATCCTGAAGCGTATGGTTTTACGAATATTGATTTTCAGCCTGAGTTCGAGTTTGAATCTATTGTCATCCAGAAACCTGTGAGTCTTGAACTCTTAGCAGAAGCTCTCGGTATTAAGTACGAAGATTTAAAGCGTATGAACCCACGTTATAAGAGCGATTATGTTCCGGTTTACACGGACCGAGAAAATGCCGTTCGCGTACCAGTCGGCCGCACAGCTGATGCTTTGGCAATGATAGAGCGAGCTTACTCAGAGGCCCCACGTCGCTATATCGCAAGTTTCGAGTATTATAAAGTTCGTCGGGGCGACACACTTTCAGGTATTGCGAGAAAGTTTCGCACCTCAATTGCACGTATACGTGACCTCAATGATTGGGCGGGCCGCAAAACTATGATTCGCATAGGCCAGAAAATTAAAGTTCCAGATGGAATGCCAATGCAAGCCATTGAGCGTGAAACGAAGAAAGAAAAGTCTTCACGTGCTCCTGCGGCTAAAAAAGAAAGTAATAACATTCAAGTTCGTTATCATAGAGTTGAAAAGGGTGAGACCCTTCTTGGTATTGCTCATCGTAATAACCTAACTATGAGTGAATTGATCAAATTGAACAAGATGGCTAATCGCAAACATGTACGTATTGGCGAAAAGCTTCTTGTTTCTAAAAAATTCTTATCTTCCGATGAAGTTGAACGACTTGCGAGAAGTTCAGATGCGCCAGCTTCAAAGAAGATCGCACGTAATACTAGCAAAGCAAAGTCTTCGAAACGTGTCAGTCGTGTAGCCGGTGCTTCGCGCGCCACTGCATCTAAAAAGCACACAGTTCGTCGCGGTGAGAACCTAACGACTATAGCTCGTCAGTATAACGTTTCAGTGGGCGAGATCACTAAAGCCAACGCTCTCAATACGCGGGCTAAACTTTTTGTTGGTAAATCAATTATCATTCCTGATTAATAAGTAGGTGCTGAAAGCTGTTACTCAGTCTGCTTAAGAACTGCAGCCGCGAGTTCAGCAAAGGCTTTCGCTTCAGCCGAGTTCGGATGCGAAATCACAACCGGCATACCGGCTTCTGTGGTTACGCCAACCATTGGGTGAAACGGTACCGTTGTCAGTTTAGAAATCTTTTTCGCATCAAGGTAGGCATCAAGATCGCCGCGCGCAAAAAGCTGAATCTTCTGCTCGCCATCAGGGCCGAGCATGTAAGACATATTTTCAACTACACCCAAAAGCGGAATGCTCACCTGATCAAACATATCGATGGCTTTTTTAGCATCAACTAAAGCTAAGTTTTGCGGAGTGCAGACGATGATCGCTCCATCAACTGGGATTTTTTGTGCAACAGTCAGCGGAACATCACCAGTGCCTGGAGGTAGATCAATAACTAAGTAATCTAAAGTTCCCCAGTCCACATCGCGAAAGAATTGATCCATAGCTTTGAAAAGCATAGGGCCACGCCAAACAACGGCTGAGCCTTCATCAATCAAAAAACCAATGCTCATAAGTTTGAGACCGTGGCGAATGATGGGCTGAATGCGCGACTTCTCGTTCACCTGAGGAATCTGGTTCATTGCGCCAAACATACGCGGTACTGAAGGACCGTATATATCCGCATCCAAAAGACCTACAGTTTTACCGGTGTTCTTAAGTGCTAAGGCCAAATTCGCGGCCACCGTGCTTTTGCCAACTCCACCTTTACCCGAACCAACAAGAATAACTTTTTTAATGCCCTCAATAGGGGCCTGACGTGTGAACGGGTTCGTTGACATAGTATTCTCCTCAAACAAAAATAAAGTAGATGGGTCCTTACATAATTTGCGCAATCGTCTTTTTCGGCCTGCTGCTGTACATGCTAGCGCGCCCGAAAACCCGTCGGCCCAACCCATTAAAATTAAGCACGCATAAACTACGCCACTCTCCGGTAGAGAGCAAGCCAGTCACAGACTCAAAAGGCCGCACCGTGAAAGAATTAAACGTTATTTTTCAGTATAACGGTCACGACTTTGATGCTTACGAAGCTTTAGGTTTACCTGCCGGCTCAAGCTCTGAAAATGCAAGAATCGCTTTTGAAAATGCTAAAAACCATGCTGATCCTGGCGCCCGTGAGTTTCTTGAGACCGCCTATCAATCCATCGTCAAAAGCCGCTCTTAAATCATTACGTTAACGCCGCATGCCACATTGACTGATTTTTTTAGCAATGGTACTCGAAATAGCTGAATTACATCAGCTTCAGATCCTAAGGGAGAACCATGAAAGACAAGCGTCTATCCGACTTGCAAACCCTCGTGTCACTTTGCAAGCGCAGGGGATTCATTTTTCAATCCAGCGAAGTCTATGGCGGCCTCAATTCTTGCTGGGATTACGGACCTTTAGGCTCACAATTTAAACTTCAAGTTAAGCTTTCTTGGTGGCAGCGTATGACGAAACGTCATGACATTGTTGGTCTCGATGCTGCGATTCTTATGCACCCAACAGTTTGGAAAGCTTCTGGTCACGTCGATGGTTTCAGCGATCCGCTCAGCGATTGCAAAAACTGTAAGGCGCGCTTTCGTTTAGATACGGCTCCTGAAAAAGATGGCAAAACAGTTTGTCCTTCATGCGGCTCGGGCGATATTACGGCTCCAAGAAATTTCAATTTAATGTTTAAGACTCACATGGGTCCGGTAGAAGATTCAGGAGCTGTGGTTTACCTTCGTCCTGAAACAGCTCAAGGCATCTTTGTTAACTTTGAAAATGTCGCAACTTCAATGCGCAAAAAAATTCCATTCGGTATTGCGCAAATCGGTAAGTCTTTCCGTAACGAAATCACGCCAGGTAACTTTACATTCAGAACCCGTGAGTTCGAACAGATGGAGATGCAATACTTCGTTAAGCCAGGTTCAGATATGGAGTGGTTTGAGAAGTGGAAATCTGAGCGCATGGCTCATTATGCAGATTTGGGTTTTGATCCGAAGTACTTGCGCTTTAAAGAGCACGGCCCAACAGAATTGGCTCACTATGCGCGCGCCGCTTTCGATGTGCAGTATGAATTCCCATTCGGCTGGCAAGAGCTTGAAGGCGTGCACAACCGTGGCGATTTCGATCTCACTCAGCACTCAAAATTTTCTGGCAAGAAACTTGAGTATTTCGATGAAGCAGCAAAAGAAAAATTTGTGCCGTACGTGATCGAAACAGCTGTGGGCTGTGATCGTTTGGCCCTTGCACTTCTTTGCCATGCCTATGCTGAAGAGACACTTGAAGGTGCTGCAGCCACTGAAAGTGAAAAGGGCGAAAAAGCCGGCGAGAAGACTGAAAAGGCAGAGGCGACTCGTATCGTTCTGCGCTTCAAGCCAGAACTCGCTCCAACGCAAGTTGCGGTATTGCCGCTTTCAAAAAAACCAGACCTACAAAATCTCGGCATGAAGCTTCGTGATGATTTATCAGCGAGCTATCGTGCGGATTACGATGAGTCGGCGAGTATCGGTAAACGCTACCGTCGCCAAGACGAAATCGGAACTCCATTCTGCGTAACTGTAGATTTCGATACTTTAGTCGATCAGAAGGTGACCGTTCGTCACCGTGACAAGATGACTCAAGATCGTGTGGAGCTGTCACAGATCAAGAATTATCTAACTGAAAAATTACTTAGTTTTTAGGAGAAAAAGTGAAAACGATGGAAGCTTCTAACTCGCCAAAAAATTCTGTAAAAGATGCGACCGCTAAAACAAGTACACCAGGCAAAATGGTGTATTTCTTCTCGGCTAAAGAAACCGATGGCCACGCTGGGATGAAAAATATCCTGGGCGGTAAAGGTGCGAACTTAGCTGAAATGTGCAGCTTAGGTTTACCGGTACCTCCGGGTTTCACGATCTCAACTGAAAACTGCCAGTCGTTCTATGACAACGGCGAAAAACTGCCGGATGCACTTAAAGCTTCTATTGAAGAAGTAATGTTGAAATTAGAGAAAGTAACGGGCAAAAAATTCGGCGCAAAAATAAATCCACTTCTCGTGAGCGTGCGCTCGGGTGCACGGGCTTCAATGCCGGGCATGATGGATACAATTTTAAACCTAGGTCTGAATGACGAAACGGTTGAAGTGATGGCCAAAGAAACGGGCAACCCTCGTTTTGCTTGGGACTCTTACCGCCGCTTTTTACAAATGTACTCTGATGTCGTCATGAACATGAACTCTTCATTTCTTGAAGTGGCACTTGAAGATATGAAGCATGCAAAGGGCTACAAGCTCGACACAGAATTGACAGTGGACGATCTTAAAAAATTATCTGCACAATTTAAAAATCAAATTCTTGAAGGAACTGGCAAGACCTTTCCAATGGACCCAAAAGAGCAATTATGGGGAGCCATTTCAGCGGTCTTCAGAAGCTGGAACACTCCGCGCGCTATCACTTACCGTGAAATGCACGGCTACCCAAGTTCTTGGGGTACAGCGGTGAATGTTCAATCTATGGTGTTTGGTAATATGGGTGATGACTCGGCAACAGGTGTTGCGTTTACTCGCAATCCATCAACTGGTGAAGACGCTTATTACGGTGAATTCTTAGTGAATGCTCAAGGTGAAGACGTGGTGGCGGGCATTCGCACTCCACAGCCGCTTACAATTAAAGAGGCTGAAGAGGCAGTGGCTGCGGGCCAGAAGCGTATGCCTTCTTTAGAAGAAGTGATGCCTAAAGCTTTTGCTGAACTGATCGCCGTATTCGATAAACTCGAAGATCATTATCGCGATATGCAAGATATTGAATTCACCATTGAGAAGAACGTTCTTTACATGCTGCAAACTCGTAATGGTAAGCGCACGGCGAAAGCTTCGCTTAAAATTGCGACGGATATGATCAGCTCTAAAACAATTACGAAAGAAGAAGCACTCTTACGTATTGACCCTAAAGGTTTAGATCAACTTTTACATCCGACGCTTGACCCGAAAGCGCAGAAGACAGTTTTAGCAAAAGGTCTTCCGGCGTCTCCGGGCGGAGCCGTTGGGCAAATCGTATTCACTTCTGAAAGCGCTGTTCAATGGGTTGAAGCCGGCAAGAAAGTGATTCTTGTTCGTATCGAAACTTCTCCAGAAGACATTGAAGGTATGGTGAAGGCTCAGGGTATTTTAACTACTCGTGGCGGTATGACTTCTCACGCGGCGGTTGTCGCGCGCGGAATGGGTAAATGCTGTGTGGCGGGCTGTGGTGATGTTGAAGTGAACATGCAGACGAAAACAATTCGTGTGAATGATTACATTCTTAAAGAAGGTGATTACATCACTCTTGATGGCTCAACAGGTGAAGTGTTTTTGGGCGAAGTGAAAACCATTGAGCCCAGTCTTGATGAGAACTTCGAATACATCATGAAGCTTTCAGATGAATTTAAAACTCTAGGCGTTCGTGCCAATGCTGATACTCCGCTCGATGCAAAAGTAGCCCGTAAGTTCGGAGCTATGGGTATTGGGCTTTGTCGTACTGAGCATATGTTCTTTGCTCCAGATCGTATTGATGTGGTTCGTGAAATGATTTTAGCTGAAGAGCGCGAAGAACGTCTTCATGCGCTTGAGCGATTGCTACCGATGCAGCGCGCAGACTTCGAAGGTCTTTTCACTGAAATGGAAGGTTTGCCGGTTACTATTCGCTTCCTTGACCCTCCGCTCCATGAATTCTTACCGACAACAGATTCAGAAATTAAAGAGCTCGCGCGCCGAATTGGCCGTGATGAACATTCTCTTAAAAACAAAATTAAGAACCTTCATGAGTTCAATCCTATGCTCGGTCACCGTGGTTGCCGCTTAGCAATTACATATCCTGAAATTTATCAAATGCAGGCTCGCGCCGTTGGTGAGGCGACCGCTAATTTGCTGAAAAAAGGCAAAAACGTCATCGTTGAAATTATGATTCCAATTGTGGCTTTCAAAGGCGAATTACAGCGTCTGCGCCGGGTTTGCGAAGTTGAACTTGAGAAGGTATCGGTGGCTCACGGAGTGAAGCTGAATATCGCAATTGGTACGATGATTGAGCTCCCTCGTGCCGCTCTAATTGCCGATCAAATCGCCGAACATGCTGATTTTTTCAGCTTTGGTACAAATGATTTAACGCAAACGACTTTAGGGGTTTCACGAGACGATTCCGCGCGCTTTTTAAGCACGTATGTCAGTGATGGTTTACTGCCAGCAGACCCTTTCCAAACCATCGATCGCGAAGGTGTGGGACAATTAGTTAAAAAAGCTGTTGAATTGGGCCGCCAAACGCGGTCGGATATCAAATTGGGGATATGTGGGGAGCACGGGGGAGATCCGAACTCTATTGAGTTCTTTCATGAAATAGGACTGAATTATGTCAGCTGTTCACCTTATCGTGTTCCGATTGCAAGATTAGCTGCAGCTCGCGCTGCATTGCAAACGCGGAAGGTACAACATTGAGAATTAAAAAACTCGAAATCGTTGGTTTTAAGTCGTTCAAAGACCGCACGGTCATTCAATTTGATCAGGGTATCACTGGTATCGTGGGTCCGAATGGTTGCGGTAAATCAAACATCGTAGATGCACTTGTTTGGGTGATGGGCGAAATGTCCGCTAAACACCTTCGCGGCTCTAAAATGGATGATGTTATTTTCGCGGGTAGCGAAGGTTATGCTCCAATGGGTATGGCTGAAGTTTCACTCACGCTTGAAAATGACGGTGGGCCATTCCCCGTTGCTTATCAGCGCTACACAGAGATTTCTGTAACTCGTCGTTTGCATCGTAATGGTGAATCTGAATATTTAGTAAACCGTGAACCGGCTCGTCTTCGTGATATCCAAGAGATTTTCATGGATACAGGTGCAGGCTCAAAAGGTTTTTCGATCATCGAGCAGGGCGCGATCGGTAAAATCGTAACGTCGAAGCCAGAAGATCGTCGTACGCTTATCGAAGAAGCGGCGGGTATTACGAAATTCAAAGTTCGTAAACGCGAATCGCAACGAAAACTTGAATCAACAGATGCCAACCTTGTTCGTCTTCAAGACATCATTGGTGAGCAAAAACGGCAGCTTGATTCTCTCGAGCGCCAGGCTCAGCGTGCTGAACGTTACCGCAAATTAAAAACTGAACTTCAAGATAAAGAAATGTGGCTCAACTCTAAGAGCTATTTGCAAATCGCAGATGAGCTCGTGGCGGCAGAAACACTTCTTGCGACTTCGCGTGATGAAGAAGCCATCCACAGTGGTGGAATCAATGAGCTTGAACTTCAAGTTCAGACTCTTCGCTTGAAGATGACTGAAAATGAAGCGCGTGTTCACGATAAACAACGTGAATTCCAAGATTTGAATACAAAAGTTCAAAATACTGAAATGCAAATTCGCGAACTCAATTATGCTATTGAAAGTGCACGTCGCTCGAATGAGATGACGGGTTCAATCTTGTCGCAATATACAATGCGCCGAGAGAATTTAGCGGGTGAGAAAGAGAAAGTTGAAGAGTCGCTAGAAACAGCGCGCCTCGATGCTTTGCAATTTGAATCTGAATACCAGACTAAAAATGAAGAGTTCGTGAAAATCCAAGCCCGTGTGGGTGAGGCTGATCAAGAATTGACTGATAAGCGTCGTGAGATGCTGACAGTGACGGCCGCGGTGACTCACTTAGAGGCGCGCGAGCAAAGCTTAACTTCAAAATTATCTGACGAGCAGTCTCGTTTAGAAAACTCGGTTTCTCTTCTTGAAGAGCTCTCTGTGCGTAAAGCCGAGTTTGAAACTCGTCGCAACACGGTTTACAAAGCTCTCGAGTCTGAGCGCCAAATGCAACTGGACGTAGTAAAAGACATTGAGCTTATCGCTGAGAACCTCGGCATTCTTCGCAATCAAGTGGATACAAAACGCATTGAAAGCGAACAGATCAAAGACGAACTCAACCAAGTGGCTTCACGCCTTTACGGTTTAGAAGATCTTCAACAGAATTTTGAAGGCTTTCAAGACGGGGTGAAGAATATTCTGATGTGGCAGCGTACGCGCGCGACAGAAGCGGGTGTTGAAGGCGAAAAATTCCGTCCATTAGCTGAAGTTGTAGAAGTTCCTGAAAAATATGAACTCGCAATGGAAGCAGCTTTAGGTCAGCGTCTTCAAGTTCTCTTGAATGCTGATAATGAAGCGACTGATGGTGAGAGCTTAGAAGCTATTGATTACTTAAAAACGAATAAAGCCGGTCGCTCAAGTTTTGCAACGAGCGCTTCGGGTATGGGTGCAGCTTCTCGTGCGGCCACAACTTCAGGTGCGGCAGGTTTCTCTGGCGATTCATCTGGTGGAATGTCAGCGAGCGGATTGTCATCTGGCGGATATTCGGCCGGACTGTCATCTGATATGGCGATTTCTTCTGAAACAGCGACTTACGGAGATTTCGGTTCATCAACTGGTCTACAAACTGTAGAGACAACATCACTTGAGCCATTACGTGCTGAAGCTGGTTTTGATTCTTTCCTGGATGAAGTTGTGGCGATTGCTGAAACTCATCGCGCCGTTGTTAAACGTTTCTTCAATAACGTAGTGGTTGTAGACACTCTTGCGAATGCTCTCGTCATGTTCAAAAAATCTGAAGCGTGGAGAGCCTCTGGTCAAAATGTTCCGACTCGCACTTTTGTAACTCTTGAAGGCGATACTATTACTGCTGACGGAGTTATCACGGGCGGAGCCAGTGACAACGCTGAGAGCGGAGTTCTTCGTCGTCGTCGTGAAATCAAAGAACTTTCTTTAAAACGTGAAGAATTAGCCGGTAAGACGCAACTTGCGGCTTTGACAGTTAAAAAAGCTGAAGAGCAACTTCGCGGCGTTGAAGGACAGCTTGAAGTCGCGAAAAAGAACAGCGTTGAGAAAGAAATTCAAGTGGCGTCTTTGAGAAAAGATCTTGAGCGCGCTGAAATCGAATTCAACAACGCTCAAGCGGCTTTCGAGCGAGAAAAGTCTGAGAACGATAAACTGCAAATGTCAGTGAACACGGTTTCAGAAACTCTTTCTAATCTTCAAGAAGAGCTCACTGATCGCAGAATGCTTAAGGCTGAGCTTGATACTAAAGTTGAAAGCTTGACTGTTGAGCTCAATACGATTCGTACCGGAATCGATGAGCGTCAACGTGAAGTAACAGATCTTCGTATTCGCGCGGCCAGCCGTAAACAAGAAGTTGAAGGCCTTGAGCGCCAATTGCTTCTTGTTTCAACATCACTGAATGATCTTGAATCGCAACTCGCGCAAATGTCTGAAGAGTCTGAGCGTAATAACGAAACTCTTTCTAGCAGCCAAATTGCAGTTGAAAATCTTCAGTCTGAGCTCACTCGCTCAATTCATGCGACAAAAGAAGCTGAACTTGCGGTTTCAAACGAAAAGAATATTTTCGAGCAAGAACATGCAGAGCTTCGTCGGCAAGAAGAAGAGTTTAATTCTAAACAATCTCGTATTTACTCACTTCGCTCAACACTCAACGAAGCCCAGCTTAAGGCTGAACAGCTCCGTATGCGTGAAGCGTATTTAGTTGAGCAAACAACTGAGAAGTATCAGCTTTCACTTCGCGAAGTAGCTAATAACTACCGCGAAATCGAAGGTGATCTAGAGGCGACAACTCGCGAAATCGAAGAACTTAAAGATAAAGTGAAGCGCATCGGCGAAGTGAACTTAGCTGCAATTCAAGAGTACGACGAATTAATCACTCGTTACACTTTCTTGACGAAACAGCATGAAGACTTAATCGAAGCGAAAGAGCACTTACGTAAAGTGATCGATCGTATCAATCGTATTTGTGCTCGTCGTTTCAAAGAGACATTCGAGCTTGTGAACGACCGCTTTAAAAAGGTCTTCCCAGTATTGTTCGGTGGTGGTGAGGCGAGCCTTGTGCTTATCGAGTCAGCTGAGAACGATGATCCGGGAATCGATATTATTTCACGTCCTCCAGGTAAGAAAATGCAAAGCGTGACATTGCTCTCGGGTGGCGAAAAAGCCCTCACAGCCGTGTCATTGATTTTCTCGATCTTCCTTGTGAAGCCGAGCCCGTTCTGCTTACTGGATGAGGTTGATGCTCCGTTAGATGATGCCAACGTCTTCCGTTTCAATGATCTCGTACGTGAGATGGCGAAACGTTCACAAATTATCGTTGTGACGCACAATAAGCACACGATGAGAGTGAACAACAAGCTTTACGGCGTGACGATGCAAGAAAAAGGCGTTTCTAAAATGGTAAGCGTGAGCCTTGATGAAGCGGTTCGCACTGTAGTAGGGTAATTTTCGTCGCGATTTTCGCGGCGAACCTGCAGGAGCCTGTCATTGGAATTTGATCCCTCGATATTTTTAATCATTGGTGTTGTCGTGTTTCTCGGAGTCGTGGCTTCGGGGGTTTATTATTTTGCCAGATACGCCATCAAGACTGATGCTAATGATAAAGAAGTTTTTGGTTCACTCAAACAGGGTGAGGATACGCCTGAGTCGGCTGCTCGCGAAGCGGGTGCGCAAGCTTCAGCTGCCTCTGATCTTAAAAGTGCTGAGGCGTCTCAAAGACGAGAAGCCCTTACGCCTGAAGCGCCGAAACGATTTAAAACTCTTGAAGAAGCTCTCGCCGGTACAAAATCAAGTCTTTGGGGCCGAATGGCTTCAACTTTTACCGCGTCCTCAACCATTAGCGATGATTTGCAACATATTGAAGAGGTTTTATTCACCAGTGATTTGGGCCCGCAAACCGCTCAGCATTTATTAGAAAAAGTCGGAGATCGCCTCGATCGTAAAGAAAAATCCAACGCTGAAAAAGTTCGAGCTGCTTTAAGAGCCGAAATGCTCGCGGTCTTTCAAGAAAACGCGGCATTTGAAAAAAATAAAGATTTATTTGATAAAGCCAAAGATCAAAAAGGTCGCGGCGAAATCGTGGTCTGGATGGTTGTTGGTGTTAATGGCGCAGGTAAAACAACAACGATCGGAAAGCTCGCTTCACTGGCTCAACTTCAAGGTTTAAAGCCAATGATCGTAGCTGGTGATACATTTCGTGCGGCGGCCGATAGTCAGCTGCGTGTTTGGTCTGAGCGCTCTGGCAGTCTTTATTATTCTAGTGACGTCACGAAAGATCCGAGTGCTGTGGCTTATCAGGCTTTAGAAAAAGCGAAATCAGAAAAAGTAGATTTGGTTTTAATCGACACCGCTGGCCGCCTTCACACTCAAGACAATTTGATGGAAGAGCTGAAGAAAATGAAGCGAGTTATGACAAAAGTAATCGCTGATGCACCTCACGAGGTGATCATTGTTCTTGATGCGAACAATGGGCAGAACGCACTTGAGCAAGCTCGTCAATTTCATAAAGCCGTGGGGATTTCTGCCGCGATTTTGACTAAGCTTGATGGAACTTCAAAGGGTGGGGTGGCTGTAGGTCTAGCCTCTGAGTTGAATATTCCTATACGATTTGTGGGAATTGGTGAAGGTGTTGAAGATCTTCGTATTTTTTCTGCAGAAGCTTTTGTAGACTCTATAATATGAATTGGTCCCATTCCATTGTGACCTTGGCCTTTGCCGGAACATGTTTCTTCATGCTCGGTACCAGCCTGGTCTCAGAAAACTTACAAAAAATCGCCGCGAATCGCATCCGCGATATTCTAGTTAAAATCAGTGGTAAAACATATTATGGAGTTTTAGCGGGCGCAGGTTTAACTATGCTCGTGCAAAGTTCTGGCGCCGTGATGGCGATGCTTGTTGGTTTGGGTACAGCTGGGGTGATTTCGCTCCCGCAAGTGATGGGCGTTATTCTTGGAGTCGGCATTGGTACGACGATTACAGTTCAGCTTCTCAGTTTTAATATTGCGCAGTTCGGTTTACCGATTTTTGCTATTTGCTTTACTATTCAGTTTCTCACGGCTCGCCCGGTCGTTTCGCGCGCCATGGGTGTAGGGATGGGTTTTGGGCTCATGTTCTGGGGCCTTGAGATGATCACTCTGGGCACAGCTGGTTTGCGTGATGTTGAGTATTTCGTGCGCATGCTTGATTACTTAAAAGAAAATCCATTTATTCTTCTCGGGGCAGTAGCCGTTTTTACGGCGCTTTTGCAGTCTAGTGCCGCCGTTGTGGGTATTGCGATATCTCTAGCAGGTTCAGGTTTAATTTCTATGACTGATGCCTTCTATTGGGTCTACGGAGCGAATATTGGCACAACAGCCGTCGGTTTAATTGCGGCTGCGGGTGCGAACTACGTCGGTCGACAAGTGGCGTGGGCCCACTGTGCGCACAAAGTTTTGATGGTGTTTTTACTTTATTATCTGACGCCGTATTTAGCTGAGTGGACTTCAATGGGAGTTCCGCAGCGTGATGTGGCCAATGCCCATTTGCTTTTCAACCTTCTCGGCGCTCTTTTATTTTATCCATTTGTTGGTTATGGGGTTCGGCAGCTCGAGAAGTGGATTCAGCCTCGTGAGAACGAGCGCGACTTCTCAGTGAAATACTTAGATCGTGTCAACTTTGAATCTCCGGCTATCTGTATAGCTCACGCTGAGCGCGAAATTATGCGCATGGGTGATATCGTGCTTTCAATGCTCAAAGATTCAATTACGGTTTTACGGGATGATAACCCAGATTTAATTAAAGAGATGCGCGCCCGTGACAATAAAGTGGATTTGCTCAATCGCGAGATTTCACTTTTTATTACTAAATACATGGAGAGCGCCGAAAGCGGAATGCACAAGCAGATGATTCGTCTGTTCTCGGTGGCCGCTGATTTAGAAAGTGCGGCGGATGTTATTGATAATTCTATGCTAGAGCTCGCCGGTAAGAAGCATAAGCTCAAAGTTGAATTCAGCGACGAGGGCTGGAAAGAAATCGAAACTATGCACAACGCCGTAACCGAAGTGGCAATGATGTCGCTGAGTTGTTTTCAAGTGCAGAGTCGCGACCTGGCTGAAAAAGTCATCCAATCTAAGAGAGATATCCGAAAGCTTGAAAAGGTGATGCGAGAGTCCCATATTTCTCGTCTTGTGAAAGGCCGCTCGGATAGTATTAATACATCTTCAATCCATATGGATGTGCTGAGTGACTATCGCCGAATCGTTGGCCTCTTCTCAAACCATGTCTATCACTTGGCTAAACCAGACAGCGAAAAATTTGTGATCACTAAACGTGGTGGAATGTAGTCGAGGCCGGTGGCGGATGTGAAGCTACTGAGAACTAGAAGCATCATCTGAGAAGTGTCGTTTGAGAAACGTCTGAGAAGTCGTCTATGAGGATCGTCTGAGAAATGTCGTCGCTAACTGACGGGGGTACGTGTTTTCGCTGACCGATCGACACGTGCACTTTATTTGCTGACCGATATGTCCGTGTCCGGCACGATTTTCTCTGAACGCAATGCGACTTCAACGTTGGAGGTAGAATTACCTCTTCTAAATGATGAATCCAAATATCATGATCACTCTCTAAAAATATTGAATACACTCCACAAATCATGATCACATTCAAAAATTATAAATTTATTCCCAAATTTATGTTGACGTAAATTTCACGTCTGAGAATGCGCTGAGTGAAGTTTAAATTTGCCGTGCAGGTTGGTACATTCTCGATTGTCCGAGACGATTCTAGAGGCCAATTGGATCAAATAGAGTGAGTCGATTTGTGTCCGCCGTCCGGATTATTAATTTAAAAATAATTCGTAAAATAGAGATTTTAAAAGCCATGTTAATAAAATTATCCAACTAACTAGGAGTTACTATGGCTTTACTTAAAATTGACAACTACGAACAAAAATTAATTATCCGACTTAAAGATCTTTTTCATCAGGAAAATGAGATCGTTAATGAATCAATCGAACTGCTCAGTCAGATTGAAAAGAGAAAGATTTTTTTAAAGATGGGGTATCCGAGTCTTTATGAGTTCTGTATTCAAGAGCTTAAGTATTCGGAAGGAACCGCATATAGAAGAATATCTGTGGCTCGACTTTTAAGAGAATTGCCAGAAATTAAAGAAAAAGTAGATTCTGGCGTGGTAAATTTAACCTCACTTTCTCAGGCTCAGTCATTTTTTAACAAACGATTTAAAGAAAATGCACCATTGCAAAAAGAAGAAAAGATGTTGTTGATTGAGAGATTAGAAAATAAAAGTCATCGCGAATGCGAAAAAGAAATACTCAAGCTAGACCCCAAGGCCCATAGGCCTGATCAAGCTCGGCAAATTAACAACGACCTGACTGAAATCCGCTTAACAGTAGATAGTGAATTTATGGCGGTGCTAAATCGACTTCGCGAACGTCTATCGAGTCGTGGAATTTTAGAGAATAAAGATGTTATTTTTCACGCGCTTAAAACAGAAGTGACAAGACTCACTAAGAATCCAAAAGAAGTGAGCGCTATCACTTATTTATCGAAACATAATATTTTTGAGCGAAAGGGTCGCATAGTCATTCCGCACTCGCTTCGCGCTCTTGTTCATACAAAGTCGAATTGGGAGTGTTCTTACGTAAATCCACAAAGCCATAAAAAATGCTCAAGCCGTCATTTTTTACAGATAGACCATATTATTCCGGTGAGTCGCGGAGGAACCAACAACCTCAACAATTTACAGCTGATGTGTTCAGCACATAATCAGTTAAAGTCTGATAACTGATGGGGTGTCCGATAATTGGCGGAATTGTCTATCTATTAGCTGATGGAGTTATGTATCTCAATACACATTGGAAGAGGCTGGCGATTCATTATTTTAACGCTCAGATTTTAATTAGATGGCAATACCTTTGGAATACGCCCTTGCTATCTTTATTTTTTGTCTTCGTATCTGTCTTTGCAGGTGATTCATGCTGAAATCGCCCGCCAAGGCAGCGCGTTAAGTGCTTGATCTTTGACCACTCCCGCAGTCTGCGCTACCAATATTAGTGAAGGTTTCTTGGATTTTTGCCCCAAGCTTAAATCCATATAAATCGAACTGGTAAATGATTTAGAGAATTCTTGAATTGATAGATAGAGTTTTCGATCAGGTATCAGAGCGGCCACACCTTCAATTGGTTTTAACTTTTCAAACTGGTACAGCTCTAAAGGAGAATACCATCATGGAAGCCGGCAAAAATGTTTACGAAGTGCAGGTTGCAGGTCTTCCGCTTAAGCTCCGTTCGTCTCATGATCAATCAACAGTCAATGAACTCATTGGTTTCGTCGATCAAAAAGTAAAAGAAGTCATGGGTGCAGCTCCAAGTATTTCATTTCAAAATGCATTACTCTTGGCCGCATTAAATATCGCTGAAGATCTTGTCCTACTTAAAAGAGTAGCTCGCCAAGAACTTGGTGCCCTTGAAACTCAAGCCGAACGTATCTTAGAGCAAATAGAGGAAGCACAATCGAACTGAAGGTTTCGTAAGCCAAAGGCTTTTAAAAGCCTGGGACTTTAAAATCCAGTTCATTCTGCTTGGTCCGCAAGGATGACTCTATCAGCCGCCTGCACTTCTGGGGATGAAGTGTTTATTTCAGATCAAGACATTCAAAGCTTAAAAGCTGAGCAGCGCCATCGAGCTCGCAAAGTCTTGAACGCAATCCCAGATAAAGATCAGAAAAGTTTTACCATTCGCGAAAAAATCCGCTCGTTTATTGCTCCCTATTTTGAAACGCCTGGTCTCGACAATCCAAGCGCCAGCCGTCGTCGGCTCATCTGCGGCCTATTCATGGGTCTGCCCAGCGAACCGAACTTACGTGAGCTTGTAGGCGACCTAGCTATTCAACCTGACCTTGAAAATGTGTTCTGGGCTTTACCTCGCATTCAAAAGGAGCCGACGCTAGAGCACGAATCACTCAAATTCTATGTTTGCGATAGTGCATTGCCTATTGAAGAATGCCTCGAGAAAAACGAATTCGGTATCGAAGAGCCCCTCCTTTCTAAGGCCCAAGAAGTGACGGCCTCGCAAATGAACCTGATTTTTATGCCCGGACTCGCATTCGATAAAGAAATGAATCGTCTTGGTCGGGGCAAAGCTTACTACGACCGGTTTTTACAAAACTACCAAGGTCTTAAAGTCGGCGTTTTATTTCATGATCAAATTATAAATGAAAATCTCGTGGTGCAGCCTCATGACATCAAAATGGACTGGATCATCACTGAGAATTGCATGTACAAAAAAATGATATTTAAAGAACAGCCTAAAGCGAATCCGCCATTATTCAATGGCGAAAAGACAGAGAAAAGGACAGCATAATGAGTTTATTTCTAGTAATTGGATGTTTAGTGGGTGGCTACTTGGCCGGCGTTATCACACTTTATTTTTACAAAACAACACAAGACAATCGCACTAAGATGGATGCCCAGAGTGAGGCCCAGCGCATTGTGAATAAAGCTAAAGGCGAATCAGCTCGTATTGAGCGTGAAGCCGCCGCTCGTGCCAAAGATTTTGAGCAACGCGCCCGTCGTAACGTTGAGAATGACGTGAAGAAAGAGAAACAGAAAGTTGTGACTCTTGAGGCCTCGTTGAAGCAAAAAGAGGGTCGTCTCGATCAAGACTTCAAGCGTAAAGAAGAAACTTTAACAAACAAAATCAAAGCTGTTGATGATCGTGGCGAGCGCTTACGTATTTCTGAGGCCCGCATTGCTGATCTTGAAAAGAAAGCTCAAATTCAAATTGAAGAGCTGCGTAGCAAGCTTGAGGGTGTTGCTAATCTTTCAACAGACCAAGCTAAAGAAGAGCTGAAAAGCGCTTTAAAAGCAGCAGCTCAACAAGAGGCGGAGCATTCACTGCAAGAGATTGAAAAAGAAGCAAAGCTTGAAGCCGACCGCAAAGCTAAGCGTATTCTTTCTGTGGCCCTTTCTCGTTATGCGAGCGAAGTGGCAACAGAGCGCACGGTGAATATCGTTCCACTTACTAGTGATGAGATGAAGGGTAAGATTATCGGCCGCGAAGGTCGTAATATTCGTGCTCTTGAAGCAGCTTGCGGTGTGGATTTGATTATCGATGAAACTCCTGAAGCCGTTGTGATTTCAAGTTTTGACCCTGTTCGCAGAGAAATCGCTCGTCAAACATTAATTAAATTAATGGAAGACGGCCGCGTTCACCCGGGTCGTATTGAAGAGGTTGTGGATAAAGTAAAACAAGATCTCACTCAGACTATTCGTCAAGACGGCGAGAAGGCCGCAGTTGAACTGGGTCTTGTCGGCATTCACCAAAATATGGTGCAAATGATCGGTAGCATGAAGTACCGCTTAGCTGGTTCACAAAATCTTTATCAGCATTCAATTGAAGTGGCTCATATTGCGGGTCTCTTGGCGGCTGAAATCGGCGAAGATGTTCAGCTCGCAAAACGCATTGGTCTCTTACACGATCTTGGTAAAACAATTGATCATAACGTAGAGGGCAGCGTCGCTTCTGCCGGAGCCGAATATGCTCGTCGTCACGGTGAAAAAGACATCGTCGTAAATGCCATTAAATCTCTCGCACCAAATGAAGAGCCACGCTCTGCTTTGGCTCATATCGTACAAGCAGCGAAAGCTCTGGCAGAGAATCGCCCTGGTGCCAACCGTCAAGTGATTCAGAACTTTATCAAACGCCTTGAAGACCTCGAATCGATTGGTAACAGCTTCGACGGTGTGGTTCGTACTTATGCTCTTCAATCAGGTAAAGAAATTCGCGTCCTCGTTGAGAGCGGTAAGATCACTGACGATCAGGCTGTTATGCTCAGTCGCGATATTGCCCGTAAGATCGAGCGCGATGCGAACTACCCAGGTCAGATTAAAATCGCTGTTGTAAGAGAGACAAGAATCGTAGAGCACGCGAGATAATAAAGTTAATGGAGCAGATGAGATGTTTAAGCTAAGTGCTGAAGAACAATTAAAAGAGCTTAAAAAAGGTACGGTTGACTGTATCTCTGAGGTTGAATTATTAGCGAAGCTGAAAGAAAGCGTAGCTAAGAGTAAACCTCTTCGTATTAAAGCTGGTTTTGATCCTTCACGCCCAGATCTTCACATTGGTCACACGGTTCTATTAAATAAAATGCGTCAGTTTCAAGAGTTCGGTCACCATGTGATCTTCTTGATCGGTGATTTCACCGCTATGATTGGTGATCCCACTGGTAAAAATGTGACTCGACCGGCCTTAACCTCTGAAGAGATTCAAGAGAACGCCAAGACCTACGCTCGCCAAGTTTATAAAGTTCTCGATGAGAAAAAGACTGAAGTTGCCTATAACGCGACTTGGTTTAACAAATTCAGTGCCGCAGACTTTATTCGTCTCACAAGCCAGTACACAGTGGCTCGTATGCTCGAGCGCGATGACTTTCAAAAACGTTATGCAGAAAAAGCTCCGATTTCGATGCATGAACTTTTGTATCCACTCGTTCAAGGTTATGACTCTGTAGCTTTAAAGTCAGATGTTGAACTTGGCGGAACTGATCAAAAGTTCAATCTTCTTGTTGGTCGCGAAATTCAAAAAGCTTATAGTGTTGCTTCACAGTGTGTAATGACAGTTCCGATTCTTGAAGGCCTTGATGGCGTTCAGAAAATGTCGAAGAGCCTTGATAACTACATTGCCGTTGAAGACTCTCCAAAAGATATGTTCGGCAAAACAATGCGCGTGAGCGATGAGCTCATGATTCGTTATTTTGAACTTCTCACTGATATTACGACGGCAGATCTGGCAAAGCTCCAAGCCGATTTGAAAGAGCGCAAACTTCATCCACGCCAAGTGAAAGTTGATTTGGCTAAGACAT
This sequence comes from uncultured Pseudobdellovibrionaceae bacterium, assembly GCA_964360255.1. Lineage (GTDB taxonomy): Bacteria > Bdellovibrionota > Bdellovibrionia > Bdellovibrionales > UBA1609 > CAYHVK01. The sequence continues at coordinate 35,171 of CAYHVK010000017.1, forward strand.
TGGTGACACGTTTTCATTCTAAGGAAGCAGCTGATAATGCCGAGGCTGAGTTTAATCGTATTTTCGTATCTGGCGGATTGCCGGACGATATGCCGACAAAAAGCTTAAATGAAGGTTCTCTTCAAGCGGCTGCATTATTAGTTGAGCTGCAACTCGCGACTTCAAAAAGTGAGGCTCGACGCCTTATCGAAGGCGGAGCTGTTGAAATTATTCAAGGCAAAGAGACGACCGGCGAAAAAGTAAAAGACCATATGCAGCCGGTAAAACTCGTGAAGCAAAGTTCGTTTGTTGTACGTGCCGGCAAGAAAAAGTTCGTTCGCGTACAGGTAAATTAGGAAGTAAAAATGAAAGTTAAGTTTATTCCGCAAAATATTGAACTCGACATCGAGCCGAACCAATCGGTGATGAAACTCGCTCACGAAAAAGGCATTTACATTAAATCTGTGTGCGGTGGTTTACCGTCATGCTCAGAGTGCCGTGTACGAGTCATTGAAGGTGAGCAAAACGTATTGCCACCATCAACTAAAGAATTGAATTTAATTGGCACTGGTTATTTTATCGATCAGCGCCGTCTTTCGTGTCAGCTGAAATGTTTCGGTGATGTTGTTATTGATTTAACAGAGCAGATTGCTAAGCAAGCCACTGACGGACCAAAACGTCCGCAGGGATCTAAAAAAGAAGAGCATGAAGCTTCTTTCGCCGTGAGCGGTAACTTAATTCAACAAGATGACACTTTGAAAAAAGTGGCCGAAGAGGTCGCGAATAATCCGAATGCCGGTCGTCCGCAGCAGCAAAATCGTGGTGGCGAATCGCAAGGCGGCGGTCGCGGCCGTAACAATCGTCGCGGTCGTGGCGGAGGCGGCGGTGGACAAAATCGCAACGCCCAAGGCGGCGGACAAAATCAAGGTGGAAACCAAGGCCGTCCGCAACAACAAGGTCAGGGTCGTAATCCGAATCAGGGCGGCGGTCAGGGTGGACAACCTGGCGGCGGCAATCAAAATCAAAACCGCCATCAGCAGGGTGGCGGTCGCAATAGCCCCAATCAAGGTCAGCAAAATCGTCAGCAGCAATCGCGCAACGACAATCGCGGCAATAAGTAATAAAAAAGCCGATTCTTCATCGGCTTTAAATGACTAAGCTCATCTGCGAAGCGCAGCTGAGCGAACGTATTAAACGCCGAAGCTCGAGCCGCAGCCGCAAGTCTTCGTGGCATTAGGGTTTGAAAACACAAAACCCTTACCATTTAAGCCGCCTTCAAAATCTAAAGTTAAGCCTAAAAGATAAAGCATCGATTGATCATCAACCACTACTTTGGCGGCGTTCATTTCAAAGAGTTTATCTTTTTCGCCTAAAGCTGTATCGAATTCCATTTTATAAGAATAACCCGAACATCCGCCGCGCTTTACCTTCACACGCAAAAAAGCCTCTGTAGGAGCTTTATCTTCTACTTTTAAAACTTGGATTTTAGCGGCTGCTGATTCTGTAATTTTAATCATGGTAAAAAATCTCCGTGGTATTGCTAAAGCAATAAACAATCAATACATTGGTGATTCTATCACACCTGTCAAATAAGTGCCTAAGGTATTGAAAATACATATAATTATTTCTAGGTGGAGACACATAATGGTTTCTAAATAGCCGCGGAAGGATAGCGGGCGCTTAGATATAGCAAACCTAGGCTTTAAAACTTTCTTCCAGATCTAAAAGATTTTTTAATTTCTCAATAACCAAATCAGCGTCAGCGTCCGTGGTCATACGCCCAATACCAATACGAAGACTTGAATTAGCCTCGGCATCGCTGTGACCAATAGCTTTCAACACATGAGAGGCCGCACCAGCCGAGCAAGCACTGGCGCCTGAAACGGCAATGCCGCTTAAGCCTAAAGCAAATAAGTCTGATGAGAGATCTTGAATGGTTAAATTAATGTTATTGCAAAGGCGCTCTGTCGGATGACCATTAAGGCGAATGCGCGATGAGAGGGCGAGGGCTTTTTTAATAATCTGATCGCGAAGCCCGCAAAGGCGTGAACACTCCGCCGCATGCTCTTCAATAAAGATTCGGCAGGCTTCGCCGAGCCCCACAATAGCCGGAACATTTAAAGTACCCGGGCGTAAACCGCGCTCTTGGCTACCGCCAAAAAGCACGGGCTGAATCAGCTCCCGAATTTCTTCGCGCACGAAAAGAAAGCCAATGCCTTTGGGGCCGTACATTTTCTGCCCACTTGAAGAAAGCAAATCGCAGTACTGCTTCATATCCGTAAGATCAACTTTGCCCACCGTTTGCGCGGCATCAGAGTGAAATAAAACTTTATTCTCCCGGCAAAGCTGACCAATTTCACGAATCGGATTCAATGAGCCGATTTCGTTATTGCCGTGAATAACACTCACGAGACGAGTATGAGGGCGTAATTCTTTTTTCACATCCTCTGCCGAAACTTGACCGTATTTATTCGTTTTTAAAATAGTCATTTCGGCGCCGAATTCACCCATTTTTTTGACTACATCAATGACGGCTTTGTGCTCTGTCGGAGTCGTTATAAGGTGAACTTTTTGCTTATGATTAAAGAAAAATTGAGTCACGCCTTGAATGGCCAAATTATTCGATTCAGTCGCACCAGAAGTGAAATAAATCTCTTTAGGCTGCACACCCATAAGTTTGGCAACCTGTTCACGGGCCTTTCGGCAGCCACTATCGGCATCCCAACCGTAGCTGTGAGTGACGCTAGAGGGATTGCCGAAGTTTTCAGTCATATATGGCAATGCCGCGTCGAGAACTCGGCGATCAATAGGGGTAGCGGCATTATAATCCAAATAGACGGGCTTCATATTTGACAGTATTCTCTCAAACTATTTTGATGTCATCTTTCATTTTATCTGGAGAGCAAAAAATGACCAACGAACTAAGTGGTTTTGACCTTTTTAATCCCTCTGAAGAACATAAAATGCTTCGTGAAACAGTGCGAAGTTTTGTTCAAACCGAGGTTGAGCCCCAGGCCCATGAATATGACCGGGCAGAGAAATTTAACCTCCCGCTTTTTAGAAAATTAGGTGAACTCGGTTTATTAGGCATTACTGTCCCTGAAGCTTATGGTGGTTCGGGTTTAGATGCCATGGCAGCGGTTATTGTCCACGAAGAGCTGTCGGCCAGCGACCCAGGTTTTTGCTTGGCTTATCTCGCGCACTCAATGCTTGCGGTGAATAATATTGCCGTGAATGCCAGTGAAGAGCAGAAAAAACGTCTCTTGCCAAAACTTTGCTCAGGTGAATTTGTTGGCTGTATGGCCATGTCAGAGCCACACGTCGGAACTGACGTTTTAGGAATGAAATCAACGGCGGTTAAAAAAGGTGACGGCTACTTAATTAATGGCCGTAAAATGTGGATCACGAACGGCACGATCGACGAAAATTCAACGGCTGCCGATGTTGTGCTTTTATACGCTCGTAGTGGTGAAAAAAATGGCCGCGTTCAGCTCTCAACTTTCTTGGTTGAAAAAGGAATGGAAGGCTACTCGGTCGGTCAAAAAATTAAAGATAAAAATGGAATGCGCGCTTCAAATACAGCGGAATTAGTATTCTCTGACTGTCAGGTTCCGGCCTCGGCACTTGTAGGTGCTGAAGGCGATTCTATGCACCATATGATGAGAAATTTAGAATTAGAACGTTTAACTTTAGCTGCTATGTCAGTGGGTATCGCCAAGCGCTCAATGCAAATTATGGTGAAATACGCCAAAGATCGCGAAGCTTTTGGTAAGCCATTATCGGCTTTTGGGCAAATTCAGAAGTATATTGGCGACTCTTATGCTGAATATGTGGCTGCGCGCACATACGTTTACGATACAGCTCGCCGCCAAAGTCTCACCCAAGGTGGTCAGCGTTTAGACTCTGATGGAGCGAAATTATTCGCGGCGACTGTTGGTAAAAACGTCGCCGATCGCGCTATACAAGTTTTAGGCGGTTACGGATACGTGGGAGAGTATGTTGTTGAGCGCCTCTGGAGAGATGCAAAACTTCTTGAAATCGGTGGCGGCACATTAGAGGCTCATCAGAAAAATATTACGAATGATTTAGGTAGAAATCCCGAAATATTGCTTTAATGCTTTTACAAATCGTGTGAAATAAAATATAAGTTTTCGCTATGTCGAATGTATTTGAAGGTTCTGAAAAGAAACTGGAAATCGTATTGTCGAAAAAAGCGCCATCGCTTCGCAAATGGCCTCTTAAGCAATGGGAGGCTATAGTTGCCGCCTCTCGTGCGCAGATTCTGTCGTCTATCACTTCAGAACACTGTGACGCCTATTTACTCTCTGAATCGAGCCTTTTCGTTTGGGATAATCGTTTTACGATGATCACTTGCGGAACAACTACGCTCGTGGACGCCGCTTTAAAAGCATTAGAGCTTATTCCTGACGAGCAGATCGATTGTCTCGTTTACGAGCGTAAAAATGAATACTTTCCACAACATCAGAAATCTGACTTTGCTGACGATGTAAAACGCCTCAATAAAGCCTGCAGCGGTAAAGCATTCCGCCTCGGAACAGTGGATGAGCATCATTTGTTTATGTTCCACTCAGATCGTCTTTATAAGCCTGAGCTCAATGACCGAACTCTTGAAATCTTAATGTACGATCTTCAAGGTACAGCTAAAGAAGTTTTCAATACTGAGGGTATGACTCGCGAAAAGATTCGTGAGTTAACAAAGGTCGATCAGATTCTTCCGGGTTTTAATGTGGACGACTTTGCTTTTTCTCCCATTGGCTATTCGCTGAATGCTTTAAAAGATAATTATTACTTTACCATTCACGTAACTCCGCAAGATGCGAGTCCTTATGTGAGCTTTGAAACCAATATGGTTGATAAAGGTCAAATTCAAGAAGTGGTGAGTTCAGTGATTGATGTATTTAAGCCGCGCTCATTTGATACGGTGTTCTTCGACTCTAGCGAGCGACAAGAGTTGATTGATTTGCCTGGCTATCAGCGGCGCTGTGATATTCGTCAAAGTTTTGAATGCGGCTACAGCCTTCAATATGGTCAGTTTGCATTACCCAATGTTGTTTTAGATTCCGTTTTTGAACTTAAAATCGATTAAGTAGTGAGGGCGCTAATTATGAGTAAAAGAGAATTCGCGGAAGAAGTGAATACCGCAAATGCCTTTTCTGTCCGTTACCAAATCAGTGAAGTGCTTTTTACCGGCCAAAGCGATTTTCAAAAAGTAGAAGTGGTTCAAACTAAGGGCCACGGTAAAATGCTTTTAAATGATGATCTCGTTATGATCACTGAACGCGATGAATTCGTTTATCACGATATGATCACTCATGTTCCACTTTTTGTTCACCCTAATCCGAAGAAAGTTTTAATTATAGGCGGCGGTGATGGTGGGACGGCCCGCGAAGTTCTCAGACACAAAGGTGTTGAACACGTCGATATGGTAGAGATCGACAAAATGGTTGTAGATGCTTGTCGGGAACACATTCCGCAGACGGCTGTTGGTATGACAGACAGTCCACGTTTTACGCTTTATATCGATGATGGATTGAAATTCGTAAATGACTTTGCCGCTGGCAAAACCATCAGTCAAAAAGCCAGTATGAGCCCACTGGCGCAGAAAAAATACGATGTGGTTATTGTGGATTCAACAGATCCGATCGGTCCAGCCACTCCGCTTTTTGGTGTGGGCTTTTATAAAGATATTTTCGCCTGTCTTGAAGATGACGGTATTGTTGTTTCTCAAGGGGAGTCGCCTTTTTACAATCAAGATACGCAAATCTCTATGGCGAAAATTTTGAGTTCAGTATTTCCGCTGGTGAAGTATTTGAATTTCACAAATTTAACTTACCCCGGTGGCCTCTGGTCGTTTAGCTTCTCTTCTAAGAAGTATCATCCGGTTCAAGATTTTAATCCGGCTCGGGTTGCGGCTTCTGGTTTAAAATTTAAATACTATACGCCTCATCTGCATACGGCGGCTTTCAATCTTCCGCAATTTCAGCTGGATAATATTGGCCAGTATTTACAGGCTTAACACGACTTTGTTGAGTCGAACTCATATTTAAAGGTTATACAAATGAAAGGTAAAGGCATGACTCCAGACGAACGCTTTACCTTTAGTTTGGATTTTAAAAATACACTTCAGACTCAAGGTGATTTTTCTCTTGCCGGGCATATGTGGTCGGCGACTGAGTTGTTAAAAACTTTAAAGCCATTTTTAACTGAAGAGCGTATTGAGCGTATTAGTTCAGTTCTGCCGCAAAGAACTTTTAATATCGCTGTTGTAGGAGAGCATCTTCATGACATCGGTAATATCAGCGCCGTTATGCGATCGGCAGAGAGCTTTGGTTTCTTGCCTTTTCATATTATCGAGCAGCAGCAGGCCAAATATAAAAGATCCGAGCGTATTTCAAAAGGCAGTGAGAAGTGGCTGGATATAACTAAGTGGAAAGATACGAAAGCTTGTCTGCGCGATCTTAAAAAGTCTGGCTACCAGGTTGTAGTGACGGCCTTAGAGGGCAGCCAGCCCATTCACACGGTGGATTTCAGCAAGCCTACGGCCATCGTATTGGGGAATGAAAAGACGGGTGTGAGCCCCGAGGCGCTCGAAGAGGCAGATATTCGGGCGGCGATCCCGATGAATGGTTTTACTCAAAGTTTTAATATCTCGGTGGCAGCCGCCATTATTTTTTATCACGCTTATACAGATCGTTTAAAAAAACTAGGTCGAAGCGGAGATTTACCTGAAGATGTGGCTGAGCGTATTGAAGCTCAATACTACTTACGCACACTTGATAGCGCCGAAGAGATCTTGAAATCTATTTTACAAAAAAAGCAGAATCAGTAGAGGCTGTCACATCATCATTCTGATAACGGGCAAAAGGACGGTCGAGGCGATTTGATTCTTCAACCAAAGTGAATCTCTCTGCATTCAATAATCCACGACGGGCAAAGTGCATATTAGATTTTAAAAGGCTGCCTTCAATACGCTGAATTTTATTTTTGATGGTTTTACGGTCACGACTGATTTGAATTGCTTCTAAGCCTGATTTGTAGCCTCGCAAGAAAGCGTCTTCGAGAAGTTGTGGGCATGTGCCTTTTCTATATTCATGACTCATTTGCGCTAATTGATAGCCGTTTTTTTCAGAGCAGTATTCAGACAGCCCTAAGCTATGGCCACTTTCAAATAGGGCTTGGGCATCTAACTGCTCACCTTCAGCTTTGCAGCTTGAAGCAATAGTGCGGGGAGCATTTTTTTCGGTGCCGCTAGCACCTTGCTGGCGACCGAGTTCGTACCAATCAGTGGTTGTGCAGGGGAGTTTAGTGCTTGAAGCGCAGGCTGAAAGTAAAACAGAGAGTCCTAGTACCAGGATCACCGTAGTTTGATTGAATACTCTCATTAGACCTCCAGTTACGCAGTGCAATATAGACGAGTGAGCCAGCTGTGATTTACATAGATTTGCACAATTTATTTATTCGTTAGTTAGTTCATATATAAGTGTGACACAACTTAAATGTTTTTCGAAACAAAAAAAGAAATTTTAGGCAAAAGTAAGGTTCAAAAATGTCTCAAAAATCGTCAAAAAAAGCGGCAAAAAACTCCTCATCAAAAAAACTCTACGGTGAGATTGCAATAGAAGAAAATAAACTCGAAAGATTTCAGAATCGTACAACAGCTAGGCGCTATCTAATTTCATTTGAGTGCCCTGAATTCACTTGTGTTTGTCCGCGCAGTGGCTTCCCAGACTTCGCTACAATTCGTATCAAGTATGTTCCTGATCAATACTGCGTTGAGCTCAAATCTCTTAAGCTCTATATCAATGGTTTCCGAAACTCTAAAATTTTTCACGAAGATGTAACAAATGGGATCCTAGACGATCTAGTTGAGTTGCTCGACCCCCACGAAATCGAAGTGGTGGGAGATTTCACCGTACGTGGAAATATTAAAACCGTTGTGACTTCGCGCCATCTTAAAGGCCAGAAAAAGCCACAGAACCTGATTATTTCAGCTCAAGTTTAACCGGGCTTATTATTGATAACCGAGTCTGTAAGAAATTCGGATTTTGACTAAAGGCCCTGCGGATGGCAGATTCATTTCGTTCAAAACTTCATGTGCGGTCGTAGCTCAGCTGGATAGAGTAACGGATTTCGAATCCGTTGGTCGTAGGTTCGACTCCTACCGACCGCACCAATTTCGCCAAGCTCACCTATGCTTAGGGTTTATTTTCTTTGATTTTTTTGGATGGGTTGGCTTAATGTCGCTGGTGCTTCATTCTCGTTGGAGGTGCTTGTGAAAATTATTTTAATGGCTTTATCGATTATTATTTCGCTTCTGATTGGGCATTTGTCGTTCGCCGCCATCATTATCAATACCGGTGAAGATTTTAAATTAGCCACAGCCAATTTAGAGGATCAGACTTTTCATGAGCAGCTCGCAGAGTGGGTGAAGTTTGAATATAAGTACATCTCGGTTTACGACAATGTTGTTTATGAAAAACATAGAGGTGGCTGGGAGGCTCGTCAGGAGCTCAAGAGAAACGAATTTTTCTTTATGCTGCCTGAAATTAAAGCCAAGATGATTGAGATTTTCGATTCAGCCGAGGAACTTGTGGTTGAAAAAGAAGCTCGTTTTAAAACTCTCTTTGCTGATTTGCCTAATGTGCCGGTTTATTTCTTGCCCTCAATGAACGGCTTTAACGGCAAGGTCACTTCAGTATTAGGGCAGCCGGCGCTTTTCATTGGTGTTGATGTGGTGGCCAGCCGAAATGACAATCTAGATGTGCTATTCTCTCATGAATTCTTTCACGCTTATCACAGTACTAAAATCGCAAATGGTGAAGTTGGCACCACCATGGCTTCTCCACTCTGGAGAGAAGGCTTTGCTACATACGTCAGCAGTCTTTTAAATCCAGAGCAAAATGATGAAGCGCTTTTAATGGATACGGCGTTGACACAAGCCTGTTCAGACAAAAAGTTTATCGGCGATATTGCTAAGCAGTTCTTAACTATCATTAGTGCAAATGGTGATTTAGATTATGCAGATTGGTTTTTAAAAGAGGGCGGAACTCAGCCCTCTCGTCGTGGTTACTGTCTCGGTCTTCAAGTCGTGCGTGAAATTGCGAAGAAGAACGAGGTGAAGGAAATGATAACATGGGGAGAGGCTCGTTTTAGTGCTGAGATCTCAACTGTGCTTCAAGAGTTCACTAAGTAGATTCTTTGTTGGTCAGAACAGGCAACTTGAGCGTTTATGTTTAAGGCGCGATCTTTTTCTGACCTGTCCAACCAATGGTGAAAAGGCCTTGTGCTGAGACTCCGATTTGGGTGGATTCTGTTCGACCTAAACCGACGGTGTAACTCCATTGATTTTTAATATAACGCCCATAGAGCACTTGTGATCTTTGTCTGTTCTCAGAAATATCGGTTTTGAAATCTTGTGCGTGCAAGCCAAAATTGATCTCTGTGATGATTTCGTAATTTAAAATCATCGAGCGCCAGAATCCGGCTTCGTTCACAGGTGAGAGAAAAACCGCATTGATACCGTCAGCAATAGGCTTGTGCAAATGATCATGATCATCATATTCAGTGTGTTCATAGGCCAAAACGACCCCTAGTTTTTTATATTTACCCATGAGTTTGGCTTGCCAATACCAACTGTTAATTTCGAGTTGGCATTCAGCTGCGTTGCAATCCATTTCGGGCTGATCAGTGAGTTGACGACTGAAGTTTCGCCCACCGCTAAAACCAAAAAAAGTCAGAGGGTATATGTCAAGACTTGGGCGAAGTGTAGGAGTGAAAATTCCGCGGGCTGTAATAGCGGGTCTGATATAGCCCCAAAAAAGATTTTCGGTTTTTGCTTCACCCCAAATCGGAATTAAATATCCCGCATTCGCATCTAAAGAAGCGCCATAAGGGCTGGCGCGACCCACTAACGAGATGCCGTAATCTGCAGAGCCCAACAATGCCGCATTAGCGGAAGAGGTGGCTCCAGATAGGGTGCCAAGAAATATGGCGCTGAGAAATAAAAAGTGGAATTGGTTCATGAGAAGGAGAATCCTTTACCTACAGTCTCAGCGATTTTTTTTCTTTGATCTTGGCCGCTTTCTCAGCTTGCTGGGCCTCTTTGGCTTTACGATGAGCTAAGGCGCGCCAGCTTGTGGTCTTTGAGCTCGAGCGATTGATAAAATCGAGCTGGAGTTCAACCATTGAGTCAAAAACCTTTAAAAGTTTATCATGAGGGCGCTGAGAGACATCGAGACCTTGAGATTCACCAATGAGCTCAATGGTATGATGGATCGCCTCAATAGTTGAAAGGCAAAAAGCGGCCGGCTGTTTACGCACACGAAAGTTAGAGGGTTTGACCGGAGTAAAACAAATTCGCGGCAAATTAATTAAGTTGTGGCTGCGAATCATTTTTCGCGCTGTTGTCCATGTGCCATCGATAACGAAAATCGTCAGCTTCTTTGTCGCCGGGAAAATACTTTGGCGCTCAGGTATTTCTAAATCAGTTAGATTCACTGAACTTTTGCCAGGGTAGAGCACGACGCAATGACGGGTTTGATCTGCCAGCAGGCGATCAATCACTTCGTTTTCAGAGAAATCCTGGCCTTTTAATAAAAAAGAATTCTCTAAACAGAGATGGGACATTCGGCCCGTGGCAATTCGCCGCCGAACTTCAAGCGGATGAATTAAAATAACAAAATCGATATTAGAATTAAATCTCTCAACATGTTTACAGAAGCAGCTGAATTCTGGCTGAGTGCAGGCCCAACAGCGAGTGCGAAATTTTGGCTCTTGTTGTTTGAGAAGCTCGCGGCGTTCGCGATAGGTTTTAATATCCACTTCTTTATTCTAGCCACGACTTTGGCGCTAAGCCCACTTCTATTTTGCTAGACTATCTGCGTCCCAATTTGCCCTACGATTTTGAAGACCAGGAGGGTTGATTTTTTCACGGGCTCATTTAAACTTAATGTATGCAAATTACTATTATCATCGTGCTCGCATTCTTAGGCGGTATTTTCTATCATTCAATAAATACAAGCCAAACCAACCGTGTGGTTCAAGAGATTTTGGCTCAAACAAAACTCGATCAGGCTCAGCCGAAGAAGTACCAGAAAGTGCGTTACCATGCGGCTACGAAAGAAGCGGTTCAAGAAGATCTTTATAGTATTCTTGAAAAAGCCGGGTGGGCTAAAGATAAAGTTCAGTTTCGTCACAAAACCGCTCCAATCGGTGCGGCCATGGAGAAGACGCCAGCTAAGATAGCTGCAGGAGAGTCAGCGCCAGTTGTCGCAGGGACTCTCTCAGCTGCTGCGTCAGTAGTTGCGCCGGTCGTGGCAGCTCCGTCGATTGTGCGTCTGACATGTGAAGGTGGAAACTACATCCTCCATGTCAACGCGACAGAAGAGAAATGGGGCGAGACTTTCTATTACGGTTTACAAAAATTGGGTTTTTTGTTTCCGCATCCACGCGAGCAAATCACTCCAAGTTTAGCGCAGGCAAAAAAAGCTTGTGGTCAAACCTACACTTGGAGACCGCGGTTTGAATATCGTGGTTTTCACTTTCACACTCAGCATCCCAATGAATGGGTGCATGGTTTCTTAATGGGTGAGAAAGAGACCGGCAAACAGACCCTCAGATGGCTCGCACGCAATGGGCAGAATGTGGCCCAGGTTCTCATTCTAGAGCAGCCCATCGATTTTATTACTAAGAATATTAAAGATCTTATTCTCTACAGCCAAAGCTTAGGCGTGAGTTTCGGTATTGATGTGAGCTTTAATATGATTCAGCAAAAGGCTTATCGTTTGGTCTCACGCGACTCACGCATCAAAGCCTTAGGGTTCTTTCGTGGTGACATTGAAACTGAGCTTAAAACCTCGCTCGCCCTGTTAAAAGAACATTTGCCGTTTGATTTTATGACGATTGAATTGGGTAGTTCTGAATTCACATCGAATGACTATCACGAAACATTAAAGAAAATGAACTTGGCCGGAGAAATTTTAGAGCAAGATAAACGTGCACTTTTTATTAAAGTTCACGCGTCGGCAGGGCAAGTTCAAGGTGATTTAGGCAATTACAACTTTCTTCCGCAATATGCGAACTCTTCGGTCGGCATTTTGCCTCACACAGTGATGTTCTTCTCTTTGGCTGATGCAGCAGCTCCGGTTTATGGCCGCCATAACTTTGCCGATATGGCTGAATTTTTACAGCAACAAAGTAAGTACCGTGAGACTTGGTATTTTCCTGAGACCAGTTATTTTATTGCCATGGATATTGATGTGCCGCTTTTCTTAACGGATTATCTCATCGCCCGTTCTGAAGACATGGACAATGTACAAAAGTGGGGAGCCACTGGTCACATGAACTTCTCAACAGGCCAAGAGCTTGGATATTGGCTTAAAGATTGGACAGTGGCTCTACTCGCCAATGAAGACTATGCCGGGAACCCTTATATCGCGCTTGATTTGCTGGGTGAAGATCGCAAAGTTTGGGAGCCAATTTTAAAATATCAAAATCAGTATTTTAAAAAGAAGGGCTTACTTGAAGAATTATCATCAGCCAATCTTCTCGATGAAATGAATGTAGGAATGATCACGCACAGTCGTACAATATTCCGTGATCTTCGTAATCAGCCAGAGCTTCTTAAGAAACGCATCGCAGTTCTCGAGCAAGCCATTCAAGATCGTCCTTCTGTTGCAGGGGTTCGCAATGAAGAAATTAAAAAGCTTCTCGAAGTGACAGATTATCGTGTTGATCAAGCCCTCTATTTACGCAAAGCCCTTCTGCTAGAAGCCGAAGACAAGCGCGAGACAAAAGAGTGGAGCCGGGACTTGGCGAGCTCACAAGAAATTCGCAAGAAAGCACAAGTTCTTATGACAGATGTAACGGGTAAATATAATCGTTACCCAGAAGCCAAAACTTTTGAACGCTACGAAAACCTAACGAGTTATCCATTTGGTTACGGCTACCCGGCGGCGACATTGCACTTCTGGGCGAGAGAAGAAAATATGATTCGCACGGGCTCTTATTGGCCGTGGTTTATGAATCTCTATTCGATTAAACGTATTTTGCTCTAAGCCGGAACGGCTGAGCCTTTACCCTGTTTTAAATCATCAATGCTAATTTTGCGGGCGGGAACTCCGCCCCAAGTTTCACCGGCCGGGATCACGGTTTTCGGCAATACAATTGTATGTGGTAGAATCTTCGCATCAGCGCCGATTGTGACTCCGCCCATAATAGAAGCTTTAAGACCAATTGTGGCACGATCACCAATTATGACCGGAGCTAAAACTAAGAATCCACCTTGTCCATAATGACCAACAATCGTAGCTGAACCGCCGATGGTCACTTTATTGCCGATGGTGATCAGCGAGGGATCAGAAAAATAAGTGCTGTTGATAACAACGCCATCGCCAATTTTCATTCCCATCATGACAAAAAATAAATTAAGAATTGGTGTGGGGGTAATAAACTCTAAAAAAGTAAAACGGAGCAAGTAAGTCAGGGCATTGTGAATATACCAAGTCACCGCCGGAGCCGAGTAATACGACCCTCGCCAAGGCTTCAAATAGAATTGTCCTGCAAAATTAACAAATGGGACAAGAAAGATCATGGTCATGCCATAAGCTAAATAACCGAGGGGTAATGAAACGGCGAGAGCAAATGTTTGAACAAGTTCAGGTAGGTGCGCAGAGCCGCGTAAGGTCGCTTGCACCAAAACCACGGCAGGAAAGAGTCCTAGGCCGAGAATAATGCAGCAGACAAAGTACAAGGGTAGAATCGTAAGGATGTGCACAGCTACTTTATAACGTCTTAAGCTGCGCTCAAATAAACCTTTAATTCCAGTGTGATCACTGGTGGTTCGATCGAGATTGTGGTGTTTATCTGAGGTCATATTGTTCTATCGGCTCTTTTGTGCAAAGTATCAAATTTGACGTCGACCAAGGTCCTGAGTTAGCTTTTTCGTCATGATAGCACGTATTTTACTCTACAGTTTGATTTCTTTTTCATGTTTCAGTCTTACTTTAAAAGCAATGGCGTTTGAAACCGTCATTAGTGAAGTGAAAGACTTCGCTGAGTTTGGCAAAACTGAGCAGTCAGTTTTCATTCGCGCAAAAAAACCAACGACGAGATCAGTTCTTGTTATTCATGGTCTCAATCTTCTGCCATCAAAAATGAATTCGGTTTCAGAGTTCTATTACAATGAAGGCTTCAATGTTCTTCGCCTCACTCTGCAAGGGCATGACGGGAATTGGGAGGCCTACAAAAAAGTGACGGCGGATATCTGGATAGCCGACGTCGAGAAAGCTTTCTCGTTTATCACATCGTCAGTGCCGGGCGCGGCCATTGATCTTTTTGGTTACTCTCTCGGAGCTGCTGCGGGCATTGCGGCGGAACAAAACGGCAAGCTTGAATTCGAGCGCATGGTACTGGCCGCTCCACCATTTGAAGTGACACGGGTGGCGGCATTAGTTGAAGCTCTATTTGATTTTGAAAATCTCAGTATTCCAAGTCGCCTCTCACCAATTTATATTTCTGGTTATGGGGCCAATCCTGCTACGCCGGTAAAAGCTTATAAAGCTCTCTTCGAGCTACGTAAAAAAATTCAGCAAAATGTACCTCAGGGATTTGTGAATAAACCAGGGATTGTCTTTGTCAGTCGTAAGGATGAAGTTGTTGATGCTGTAAATAGCGTGAAGTTTGTAGAGTCAGTTTCTTCATTTACCACCTTCTATGTAGAGAAGAAGAACTCAAATTTAAGACCTGTTATGAATCACTTGATTATTGATGAGCCGAGCCTGGGCGAGACTTGGCCCATTATGGTAGAAGAGATCCGCCGCTTTAACACAGTACGTTAGCTTGATTCGCTTTTCTTGATTCATATATAATTCCGTCGTTGAATCACTCCGAAGGCTATATTTGTATAGCTATATTAATAAAATCCTGAGGAGGATTGATTGAAACTTATTACTGTACTCGCGACTTTGGCTTTATCGCTAAATGTTTTCGCTGCAGGTACTACTGCATCTAAGACGACAACTACTACAACA
The DNA here is from genome assembly GCA_964360255.1 of uncultured Pseudobdellovibrionaceae bacterium. Lineage (GTDB taxonomy): Bacteria > Bdellovibrionota > Bdellovibrionia > Bdellovibrionales > UBA1609 > CAYHVK01. Next base: position 50,200 of record CAYHVK010000017.1, read on the forward strand.
ACTCCAGCTGCAACTACTGCAACAACTGAGATGACAGAAGCTCCAGTTGAAGCAAAAAAAGAAGTAGCTGCACCAACAGCTAAAAAAGTAGCTAAAAAAACTACTAAGACAGATGCTCATGGCGCAAAAACAACAACAACTGAAACTAAAACTGAAGAAGCTCAACCAGCTCACTAATTCGGTTTCTTTTAACATCAAAGTGGTGTAAATAATTTCGTTCTAACAACGATAGAAAATGCACCCTATTGGGAGGATATAATAATGAAAAAAATCATGTCACTAATCGTAGTTCTTGCTACAGCAACAGCTCTTTCTGGCTGCCTATTTGGCAAAAAAGAAGAGGCGGCTCCAGAGACTCCAGCAATGGAAACTCCGGCAACAACTGAAGAAATGCCTGCTACAGATGCAGCTCCAACTGAAGCTCCACCAGCAGATGCGGCTCCAGCTGAAGGCACAGGCCACTAATCAACAATAAGGGGAAAACGAGATGAGTAGGATCTTTTTGATTCTTGTAATCTTGTTTTCTTCTTTTTCTTTATCCTTTGCACAGGATGAAGACATAGATGATGAGTTTTTTGATGATGAACCCATTATTGATCCACTCGACGAACCCATAGCAGCTCCACCAACATGGGAAGCTGAAGATCAAGAGGGTTCGAGCCCAAGACCAGGCGGCAGCTTTCCTCGCCCTAGTGGCGGCGGATTTTCGGGTGCCGGCGGAATCAATCCACCCATATATTCAGGTCAACCCGGTTCACTCGAATTTCGATTGGTGCAACCACCAGCTTTGAAAAAGCCGAAGCCACCTATTCGAATCCCGATGCGAATTCGCAAACAAGTCGAAGAAAATGTGAAGAGAGAAACGAGTCAGAAATAAGCCGTTGTACTCAGCTTATGACAACGTTCAAATCTAAATAAATATTAATAAATTAATAATATAGGTTCAGCTTTAGTTGATGTCGAAAACATCTCGCTGAGCTTTTTTATTGATGCTTCTTCAACTTGTTCAGTTTCTAGAGTGAGATCAAGGCCGAGAAGAGCGCGGCGACTGGGCATAACCTCGGCGAGCTCAGCTAAGAGTTTGCCAATGCGGTAAGGGGTTTCCATGAGAACGATCGATCTTTTTTCGGTGGCCAGATTTTTTAAACGGGCAGAGCGCTTTTCGCGCTCAGCTGGCAAGAAGCCTTCAAAAACGAAGCTTTCAATTTTTTCACTTGAGAGGCTAATAATGAGGGCCAGCGAAGAGGGGCCGGGTAAAGCTTGCACCGGAATTTTTTCGCGACGAAGACGGGCGATCAGCTGAAAACCCGGGTCGCAAAAATTAGGGGTGCCGCAATCAGAAACAAAAGCCACTTTATGTTGACGACATAGCTCGACGAGCTCAATGAGGTCTTTATCGCGCGTGTGCTCATTGAGTTCGTAGATTTCTTTTTGCTCGAGGCCGATTTTTTTAAGCAGGGTTGAGGTTGGGCGAAATTCTTCACCAATAACAAAGTCGCAAGACGCGAGAAGTTCTTTCCCGCGGATGGTAATGTCACCGTAATGCCCAAGTGGAGTGGCAACAACGAAGAGAGGCATGGTTACTCGAGAACTGTTGTTTTTTTAGTTTCGGCTTCGTCACGAGTCTCTTCATTGGCCTTTTTCGCTACCAAATTATTAAGAGTCTTCGTCGCCGCATCGTAAAGATCAGCTTGAATTGTTGCATAGCCTTTTTTGCAAGCAGCTACTTTAGTTGTCAGTTGAGCTTCTTTAGTATTGCGAACAGATGTTTCTGCAAACGCGATTTCACCTTTGTAAATAAACACATCATTATTTGTGCTTACTCGCGACGTTTGGGTGAACGTCATATTGCCCACATAGCGCCCGCATTTAATCGGAAGGATACCTTCAGCAACTGGTTTCAATTCAAGTTTTGAGAAGCTATCGCGATTAGCCGTTTTATCTTGGCGTTGCATTTCAACATATGCATCAGAGATGGCAATGCCAGTGAGTAATCCTGTCGATTGAGAAATCTGAACTAAACCGTAAACTTCCATAGTGAAAGTCGAGGTGCGAACTTTGTTGTTCGCTTCTTTGGTTTGTACCGTAATAACGAACATACTTTCTAAATCGAAAACATTCGGTGAAGCACTGAGAGTCGTCGGAGTTAAACGAACTTTTCTCTTGATCGTATAAAGATTTTTATTCGACTGCTCGATTTCAATGACATTGCTGAATGGAGCGGTGAGTGAAGTGAGGACTTTGTCTTTTAAAGTCATCTCGATAGTTTCACGACCATCCCAAAGACCGCCACCAGGAGCGTTGTTGCAGGCACCCCGAGTTGTAATAACAGAAACTGAGCGAGCTGTATCGCTCACTGTTGGTGTGGCAACTTGGCATTTTTTTAATACGAGTAAACCCGTGGCATCCTTATCTTTTAAACCCGTTTCGATAGCATTTTCGATGCTGATAAGAGCGATATTGAGAACAGCGCCTAAAGAATCAGTAGCGAGATGCTTATTGCTGAGAGGCGCTGGCTTTGATGGGGGCCTATCTTTAGGGTCTCTTTTAGTAGCCGAGTCTTCAGAACCGCCGCAGCCCGCAACGATTAAAGAGCTTGAAACCAAGGCTAGAGAAAGAATTGAGCGAATAACTCTAAGATATTGAAATCTCTCTATTTTTTCAAGTGATGCGCGGCTTTTCATTTTGACCTCTTTAAAGTTCACCAGATTTTACTTAAAAACCATTCAAATCGCATGCCTAATCGTGATTTAAGCTATTTCTGGTCTGCTTAAGTTTTAAGCAGTTTGGGCTCGAATTCTCGAGTCACACCGATAACTTAGCTTACTTTTTGTGACAAAACTATGACAATTTTGGGCTTTGGGTACTATATCTTTAAAGTATGCATTCGCAATTGGCTATCATACATCGCTTGCACTCAGAAGGAGCTGTTTCCACTCCTGTTGATCACAGCTCGTTTTTTGCGTGGGCCACTTGCTTACGCACAATTCACATTGGCTCCCTTGATGAGTTAAAGCCAACGGTTATTGCTTCTACAGATGAAGTTTTTACGGGTAAAGAGGCCTATATTTTCTTACTCGAAGTGGTGTGCGGAATGCGCTCGCCAATTCTTGGTGAAACAGAAGTGCATGGTCAATATCGTGAATTTCTCGAGAGAGTGAAGCCTCTCGCAAACAAAGAGCTCTATCAAGTTTTACATCAAGTTCATGTGCACGCGAAGAATGTCCGAAGCGAACATTTGCAAGGTTTAGGCAGCCAATCTTATGGCAGCTATTGCCGCAAAAAAGTCCGCAGTTTTAAAGAAGTGAATCTAGTGGGAGCGGGTCATTTGACTCAAGAGCTTCTACCTTGGCTGAATAAACTCAATATCCATGTGCGTTTGCACGTGCGATCAATCAATGATCGCGTCGTTGAAATTCAAAAGAAATATCCAAAAGTCTCAATTGAGAGTCTTGAGAGTAAAAAAGGACCACTCAGCGGAGCGGTTATTGTCGCGGCCCCTTTGACAGCGCAAAATTTAATCGGTTGGCTCGAGTCTCACTCGGTGGCTCTGATTTTAGATTTGCGTGGTGAGTCGGCGCAGGATCCTTTAATGCTGAATACGCAGATGCCAGTGACTCTTGAGAGCTTGAAAGATATATTTTCTACTATTGAAAGCTCTCGCGTTTTTATTCGTAACGAACTTGCGAAAGCTAAAGAATTCATAGTTGAAAAAGCTGAACTATTAGCACGCGAGTATACAGATGAAAGTTCGAATAGCGGCCCGAAAGAGCGATTTAGCGCGACTGCAAGCGTACATGGTCGGACGGGCACTTCAAAAATCTAATCCGCAGCTTGAAGTTGAATACAGCTTCTCTACATCTCTAGGCGACATCAATCTCACAGATCCACTTTGGAAGATGCCTGAAAAAGGCGTATTCACTCAAGATCTCACGCAAAAACTTTTGGCTGGTGAATGCGACGTCGTTGTTCATTCATGGAAAGATCTGCCGACCGAAAATCATCCTGAGACCACAATTCTAGCGACGCTTCCGCGCGAGGATATTCGCGATATTATTTTATTTAAGCGCTCTTCATGGTCGAACGTAAATAAAACCGGCATTTTAAAAGTTTTCACTTCATCGCCTCGTCGCACTTATCATCTTGAGCCTTTTTTAAAATGGGCCTTGCCGCCCGGAATTCAAAAAATCACGTTTGATCCGGTTCGTGGCAATATCACCACTCGCATTCAGAAAATGTTAGAAGGGGAGCATGACGCTTTAGTCGTGGCAAAAGCGGCTCTTGATCGTTTACTCAATGCTTGTGATGATGAATTTTCTGAGAGTCGTAAAATTGTTCAAGAGGCCTTTAAGAAGTGTCAGTGGATGATTGTACCGCTGAGTGAGTGCCCTGGGGCGCCGGCACAAGGAGCTTTAGCCGTCGAAGGCTTGAAAAAGCGCGCGGATCTGCAAGTGGCTTTTGACCCTATTAACAGCTTCGAGACTATGCGCAATGTAGTGGCCGAGAGAAAACTTTTTAGTTTTTATGGTGGCGGTTGCCATCAGAAAATTGGCATCTCGCAAGCCACTTACGAATTTGGCGATGTCCTCTTTGCAAAGGGTGTAACAGATTTAGGCGAGGTTATCGATAAGCATCACCTGGTTCGCGAGAGAGCTACGTTGCCGGCCAAAACCACTGAAGAGTTTATTTTTCCAGTTAAGATGAAAGAGAGCCCGCTGTACTCTCGTGAAACTTTGCACGCTGACTTAAGTGAACTCGCCGCTCAGCCGAGTTTTATTTTAGTGGCTAAGGATGAGGCTCTTCCATCGGGAGTCCAAATTAATTCTGAGGCTGTATTATGGGCGGCGGGCAACCGCACTTGGCGTAAGCTTGCTGAAAAGGGCTATTGGGTTTGTGGTTCGCAAGACAGTTTGGGTGAGCAAGTGAATCCGCAAATCGAAACCATTTTAGGTTTAAATAAAATTACCAAGCATTTTAAATTGTCGCACAACGAGGCTCCTGAAATGATCGGGCCCAAAGAGGCTACAACTAAAAAAATTGCCACCTATCGCTTGATCGACCAGCCGGTGCCACCTGAGCTGGCGAAGAAAACAGATTTTTTCTGGGCTAGTTACTCGACTTTTAAGCGGGCTATTGCGAAGTTTCCTGAACTGCGTAAAGCCCGTCACTACTGCGGGCCTGGTCATACTTACGATATGATTCGTAAAGATTTGGGTCCTGAAAGTGATGTTTCGATTTTTTTAAATTATTTTGATTGGCGTTCAGCTATTTTGAAGGACTAATAAGCGCGATCGCTGAAGCGTGACCGCTAAAGAAAGGCACTTATGATAACTTCTAAGGAATTATTCGAGAGATCTAAAAAAGTAGCGCCAGGGGGAGTTCATTCTCCGGTTCGGGCTTTTAAAAGCGTGGGAGGAGAGCCTTTGTTTTTCAAAAGCGCGAATGGGGCTTTTTTAACTTCAGTTGAGGGAATTTCTTACATCGATTTTTGTCAAAGCTTCGGGCCTAATTTACTCGGCCACCGTGATCCCGATGTGGCGAACGAAGTTCGTGAAGCTATCGATGTCGCTTGGACGTTTGGTGCATGCGAACCTTATTCACTTGAACTCGCTGAGTGGATTACACAGAAAGTGCCGTCGGCCGAAAAAATTCGTTTCGTATGCTCGGGCACCGAAGCCGTGATGAGCGCATTGCGCGTAGCTCGAGCTGCAACGGGCCGGCATAAGGTTTTAAAGTTCGATGGTTGCTACCATGGTCACGTGGATAGCCTGCTTGTAAAAGCAGGGAGCGGGCTCGCCGGGGCATCGGCCTCTGACAGCGCCGGTGTATCGCCATCGGTGGCGGCTGAAACATTAGTTTCACCTTTAGATGATATAGGCAGTCTTGAAAAAGTTTTTGCTAGTCACGGATCTGAAATCGCAGCGGTGGTTCTTGAGCCGCTACCGGCTAACTTCGGTCTCTTAAAACAGCGTAAAGAATTTATCGATGCTATTCAAACCTTGGCAAAAAAACATGGTGCCCTTTTATTTTTTGATGAAGTGATTTCGGGATTTCGTGTAGGGCTTGGTGGTATGGCAGAGCGTTTAAATATTAAGCCCGATCTTGTCACTTACGGCAAAGTGATTGGCGGCGGCTTTCCGGTCGGAGCCTACGCTGGACGTGCTGATCTTCTTGATCTTGTGGCACCTAATGGTCCGGTTTATCAGGCCGGTACTTTAGCTGCCAATCCCATTGGTGTCCGCGCTGGTCTTGCGACATTAAAAAAAGTGGTTCGTCTTTCGATTTACGATGAGCTTGAAAAACGCACAGAGCGTTTTACTAAAACTTTAAATGATGCGTTTACAAAAATGAACGTGCCCGTTGAAGTGGCTCGTGAAGCTTCAATTTTCTGGCTCCATTTGAAAACTGGAAAAACTGTTCGCACGCCCAATGATTTTCACCCTGAAAGTCGCGATGTTTATAAAAAGATTTTTCACAACTGTTTAAAAAACAATATTTACTTGGCACCCAGCGCTTTTGAAGTAGGTTTTGTTTCTTACGCCCATACAGACGCAGTGCTAGATCAAGCCGCAACCGGAATTATTCAAGCGGTGCGTGAGGCCTATGGTCAAAAATAAAAGTGTTCACCTTCAAGTTTATGCGGCCGTGGTTTGGTTATTATTAACCTGCTCGCTCATTATTTGGTGGATGTACTTTGTCGTGGGACTTATTTCGCAAATCCCTGATCATAAGCCTGAGCATCGTTTGATGCTTCTCTCTGAAGGTGGAACGCTTTTAGTTTTTTTGATTTTGGGCGGTGGTACATTAATTTATTTTATCTTGCGTGAGCAAAGACTCAATCTGACTCTAACACAGTTTTTCTCGGCCTTCTCTCATGATATTAAAACCTCACTAGCCAGTCTTCGACTGCAGGTTGAAGCTTTGCGTGATGATCTTTCACAAGAAAAGAATTTGCAGCCCTCGGTGCAATCTACGATCGCTCGTTTACTCGGCGATGCTTCACGTTTGCAGATGCAGGTAGAAAACAGCCTTTATCTAGGTTCAAGCAAAAAGCCCAATGTTTTTATCGAAGAAGTTGAGTTGCAAGATGTGTTTCAAGCTCTTAAAGAGTCTTGGCCGCAAATTGCGTTTGATATTAGTGGTGATGCCCAAGTTATGGCCGACCGTCGAGCTTTAGACTCAATTTTTAACAACCTTGTTCACAATGCCATTATTCACGGTAAAGCGATGCGCTTGAAAATTCAAATCGAGCCCGCCACTGCAGATGAAGCACGAGTGCAGGTGATTGTGAATGACAATGGTAAAGGCTTTAGTGGACCCTCTTCAAGTTTAGGTCAAATGCATTTTCGTCAAAATCCTTCAAGCGGCAGCGGATTAGGTCTTTTTATTGTGCAATCTCTTCTTCGTGTTATGAATGGTTCTGTCGTTTTTGGTGGTGGCGCGGGGCAAGGCTTTCAAGTGGTTGTTCTGCTCAAGGGTAAGATGACATCATGAACTTACTTTTACTTGAAGACGATACAACTCTAGGAGAAACCCTCCGTGATCGCCTCCAGCGTGAAGGCTATTCGGTGACTTTGTGCCGTGATATCAAAACAGCGAAAGAAACCTTCGAGGGCTCTCAGTACAATCTTGTTATTATCGATGTGGGTTTACCAGATGGTTCTGGTTTTGATTTTGCAAAAGTAGTTCGCCGCAAATCAACGGTTCCTTTTATTTTCGTGACGGCTCAGTCAGCTGCTGAAGAGCGCCTACGAGGTTATGAGCTGGGCGCGGAAGAGTATATCCCCAAACCTTTTCATCTCCGTGAATTTTTACTCAGGGTGAAACACGTTTTAGCCAATCACGTCCAAGCCATGCCCCATAAGGTGGATGCCGTGCTTATTGATTTGAACTCAATGACAATTAAAGCGGGCGGCGAAGAGAGTGCTTTGAATAGAAAAGAAGCGGCCGTCTTAAAGATTTTAATGGAGCGGGCCCCACAAGTGGTCAGCCGCGATGAACTGCTCGACGCGATTTGGGGAGAGAATGAATTCCCATCAAATCGCACTGTAGATAATATTGTTGTACGTTTAAGAAGTTTATTGGGTGAATCAGCCAAAAGAATCGTATCGGTTCGAGGTATTGGCTACAAATGGATGGATGGTGGTGAGAATGGCGAATGAACTCTTTCAAAATGCAATTCAGAGTAAGGCGCAAAAGATCCCGCCTATTTGGTTTATGCGCCAAGCGGGTCGCTACCACAATCATTATCAAAAGCTCAAAGAGAAACACACTTTTATGGAGCTGTGTAAAGAACCTGAACTAGCCGCACAAGTGGCTTTGGGCCCGGTTGAAGAGTTTGATTTTGATGTTTCGATTCTATTTTCAGATTTATTATTTCCTCTTGAGGCTTTAGGAATGGGTTTGCGATATGACCCGGGGCCAATTCTTGATCGCCAGCTCGATAACAAAAACATTTTACAGTTGAAGTCTGTCGATGAAGCTATGCCAGCCCTCGCTTTTCAAAAAAAGGCGACAGAGCTCACTCGCGAAATCTTGCCGCGCCATAAAAGTTTGATTGGTTTTGTCGGCGGGCCATGGACGCTTTTCACTTATGCGGCTTGCGGTGGTCATGATGGCAATTTAATTTTAGCTAAAACTAATTTGGAGCTCTTTGAAAAATTCTGCGAAAAAATGGTTCCACTTTTAATTAAAAATATTCAGCTCCAACTGGATGGTGGCGCTGAACAGGTGATGATCTTCGATACTGCTGCCGGCGAGGTATCACCATTCATTTACAATCAGTACATTGAACCACAGTTGGCAAAATTAGCTAAAGCTCATCCTAAGAAGCTTGGTTATTATTCAAAGAGCACAAACATGGCTCACGTTGAAAAAATATTCCAAGATAAGAATTGGACCGGTTACGGGGTGGATCACCGTTGGGACATCGCGAAGCTTTTAAAACAAAAACGCAATGGCTTTTTACAAGGTAATTTCGATCAGTCGCTTTTATTTTGCGAACCTGCTGAATTTAAAAAACAACTTGAGAATTATTTGGCTCCGATTCGTGAGCTTTCTCCTGAAGAGAGAGTGGGATGGGTTTGCGGTCTTGGTCACGGTGTTTTACCTAAAACTCCTGAAGCCAATGTAAAAGAGTTCGTGCAATACGTCAGAAAGGCGTTTTCATAAGTGACAGCAACCTCAGCGGCTAAAAAAATTCATATTATCGGCGGTGGGGTCTCAGGGCTTTTTGCCGCCTATCATTTGAAGAAATTAGGCCATGAAGTTGAGATTTTTGAAAAGGCCAACCGCTTAGGTGGGTTGATTCAAACTTTACATTTAGATTGGGGCGTCGTTGAGACAGCAGCCAATGGGGTGCTCAACTCGCAAAAGCTCGAAGCACTTTCGCAAGATCTTGAATTAGAATTTGTTCCGGCACTGAAAAAATATAAAAAGCGATTTATCTATCGCGGAAAGCCAAGGCAGTTTCCACTAGGAATTGCAGAGTCGTGGAAGCTTATTAAGAATATTTTTAACAACACCAAGCCCAATCCGAGGGAAACATTAAAGGACTACGCCCAGCGTGTTTATGGCTCAGGCGCCGCTCAGTATTTAGTTGAGCCGGCGGTGCTGGGAGTTTTCGGTGCCGAGGCTCGCGAATTGAGCGCCACCCTAGTTTATAATTACTTCTTTGGTGGCAAACGCCATCCGGCGGTGGCTCAGCCAAAGCGGGGCACAGTGGCACCGGCGAAGGGCATGGCCGCGCTGATTGAGGCTCTTGGCAGTTGGTTGGTACGTAACGGTGTTAAGATTCATCTCTCAAGTCCTATAGAAAAGTTAGAAGCCGATTCAAGCGGCGTCACCGGCGATAAGATTTATATTATTGCAACAGATGCGCTGACGGCGGGTGATTTGCTTGAATCTATCGATGCAGATACTTCATCGCTTTTAAAAGCCATCGAATATAAACCACTCAGCTCTGTGACTGTTTCGTATACAGAGCCAACTTCTATAAAAGGTTTCGGTTGTTTGTTTCCACGTGATCAGGGCTTTCAAGCTTTTGGAGTTTTATTTAACACCTGCATTTTTGATGGGCGTGGGCCGAAGGCTACGGAAACTTGGATTCTTCCGGATGCTGAGAGTTCGGCGGATGAGCTTATAGAAAAGGTGAAGGCCGATAGTCGTCGGCTGTATAAAAAAGAATTCGTGATTCAAAATTCAATGATCACCGTTTGGCCGCGAGCGCTGCCACTTTATAGTCTACGACTTGAAGAGGATTTAAAATTAATGAGTTTGCCTCGTGGACTTTACTTAACTGGGAATTATTTAGGGCAGATAGGTCTTTCAAAAATATTTGAGAGCGCCTATCAGCTGGCACAAAGAATTGATAAGCAGAACTGATACGAAGAGGATAAGATTGAAAAAAGCAGTGATTTATTTAAATTTAGGGACTCCGAAAGCTCCAAATGCTTGGGCCGTATCCCGTTACTTACGCCAATTTTTAATGGATCCTTTTGTCTTAGATATTCCGTATATTTTTCGCTGGCTTCTCGTCAATTTGATCATCGTGCCGTTTCGCTCAAGCCAATCAGCACACGCCTATAAAAAAGTTTGGCTTCGCGAGGGTTCGCCGCTTTTAATCAATTCGAAAAATTTAGTGGCTAAATTAGATAATTATTTGAAAAAGAATCACGGCGCTGCCTGGGATTGTTTTTTAGCCATGCGCTACGGTCAGCCATCTATTGAATCGGTTCTTCAAACCGTCGTCGCCAGCGGTTACAGCGAAATCTATCTTTTGCCGGCTTATCCACAATATGCGTTGTCATCAACAGAAACGGCTTTCGTTGAAGCTGAAAGAGTGATTCAACACTTAGGCTTTAAAGGTCCTGTTTATAAATTACAAGATTACTATAGTGAGCCCGGGTTTATTCATGCGGTGGCTGAAAAAATTAAGCAGGCTCAAGCTGATTTTAAGCCCGATCATATTTTATTTAGCTATCACGGTTTACCAAAACGTCATTTGTCTGTACTTCACACTGAGTGTGTTTTTAATTCTGAGTGCTGCAATAAAGTTTGGGCTGAAAACCGCAACTGTTATCGTCATCAAACATTTATGACAACACATGCAGTTGTGAAAGAGCTAGGATTAAAAGCAGATTTCTACTCATTAGCTTTTCAATCTCGTCTCGGCTCGGGCTGGATCGAACCTTTTAGCGATGTTGTTATCACTGATCTTGCAAAAAAAAATGTAAAGCGTTTAGCGGTGGTTTGCCCGTCATTCACGGCGGATTGTCTTGAGACCCTCGAAGAGGTCGCTATTCGCGGTGAAGAGAGTTTTCGCCAAGCGGGCGGCGGTGAGTTGATGTTGATTCCGTGCGTGAATGACAGTGATCTTTGGGTTTCAGAACTCGCCAAGCTTTTACAAGACCCGACTAAAATGAATCTGCTTTGATTTATGACTGGGCGCCCCAAGGCGTCTTTAGCAGAAAATCCGCTCTGATTTTTTAGAACTGACAGTCTTGCATTTTCATGATGATATTTAGAGCTATTCATACCTAAGGGCTCCTTATGATTTATAATAATATTCTTGAAACAATTGGCCACACTCCGCTTGTGCGTTTGAACCGCGTAGGAGCCGATCTCAGCTGCAATCTTTTTGCAAAATGCGAATTTTTGAATCCCGGCGGATCGGTTAAAGACCGCATCGGTTATCGCATGGTTTTAAAAGCCGAAAAAAGCGGCCGTATTAAAAAAGGCGACACCTTAATTGAGCCCACATCTGGTAACACGGGTATCGGTATTGCACTCGCAGGCGCGGTTCTTGGTTACAAGGTGATTATCACAATGCCAATGAAGATGAGTCGCGAAAAGCAGGTTGTACTCGAAGCTTTAGGGGCTGAAATTATTCGTACGCCCACAGAGGCCGAATCATTTGCACCAGAGAGTCACATCATGGTGGCGCGTAAGCTCCAGAAAGAGCTGCCCAATGCTCACATTCTTGATCAATACGGCAACCCAGAAAATCCGGCGGCTCACTATGAAGGCACCGCTGAAGAAATTATTGAAGATCTTGATGGCAAAGTGGATATGGTTGTGGTCACGGCCGGGACAGGCGGAACACTTACAGGTATCGCTAAAAAATTCAGAGAAAAGCTGCCGAATTGCAAAATTGTCGGGGTTGACCCTGAGGGTTCAATTTTAGCAGGTCCGGGTGAAGTGAAGAACTACCTTGTTGAAGGTATTGGTTATGATTTTATTCCGGATGTGATGAAAGATGCCCCTGTTGATCGCTGGATTAAATCCAATGACCGTGAGTCATTCAAAATGGCGCGGCTATTGATACGCGATGAAGGACTTCTCTGCGGTGGCTCATCAGGAGCGGCTTTATACGGAGCTTTGATCGCCGCTAAAGACTTAAAAAAAGACCAGAACTGCGTGATCATTACTGCCGATGGCGTTCGCAATTACATGACAAAATTTGTGGATGCTAATTGGCGCAAAGAATTTAAAATGGATGATCAGCTTCCACCAAGAAAAGCTTAGTTTTTATGAAAATTTGCTTACTCACAACGTCACCGAATAATTACTCAAATCGCCGTATGATTTTTGAAGCGGAAAAGCGTGGGCATACTATTGAGCGAGTGAATTATTTAAAATGTTATCTGCGCGTTTCTTCAGATGGTGGCTCGGCGCTTTTTTATAATGGGCGAAACCTCAATGACTACGATGCGGTGATTCCGCGTATTGGTGCAAGCCATACTTTTTTTGGCACATCAGTGGTCCGCCAGTTTGAAATTATCGGCACCTATTGTCTGAATGGCTCACTAGGGATTTCTCGCTCTCGTGATAAACTGCGCTCGCTTCAGACCTTGGCACGTAAATCGATTTCAATACCGTCCACAGGTTCAACTCACTCCACCAATGATGTCGGTGGCCTTATTGATACTGTGGGTGGGGCACCACTGGTGATTAAGCTCCTTGAAGGAACACAAGGTCTCGGGGTGGTTCTAACTAAAACTCACAAAGCGGCAGAGAGTGTGATTCAAGCTTTCTCGGGCTTAAAGTCTGATATTTTGGTGCAAGATTTTATCGGCGAAGCGAGAGGCTCAGATATTCGAGTTTTTGTCGTGGGTGGTAGAGTTATGGCCGCGATGATGAGAACTGCGGCTAAAGGTGATTTTAGATCTAATGTCCATCGCGGTGGCTCGGCCAAAAAAATTCGCATCACTAAAGCCGAAGAAAAAATGGCGATTCAATCCGCGCGTGAGTTAAAACTCAGTGTGGCAGGTGTCGATATTATTCGCTCGAGCAAAGGGCCAATGATCCTTGAAGTGAATTCATCACCAGGCTTAGAAGGAATTGAGAGTTCGAGTCAGGTCAACGTGGCTGAGAAGATCATTAAATATATCGAGCGTAAGCAGTCGAGTAAGCGTAAAGAAATAAAAGACGTTCAAACTTAAAAGGTCGACTTTACGATATCGGCGCCACGTATGAAGTTTGCACAAATCAATTATAATGAAAAAGTTTTTACAGCTGAGGTTCGTGGTGATGGAACCTTACTCAGCTCGCCGGTGCGCACACTCATCGAGTTTGTTTATGCGCACCACACTTCAAGTGCCCGCTACATTCTTCGTCAGCCTATTATTCTCAATTATGAACCTTCGGTTTTTGAGAAGGCTTTGATTAAAGTTGCGGCCAAGCGTTTTCGGATTGAGCTCGATCAATTACCTGCAAACAAAGTCATTCGCTGTGAACCTTTGCCCCATGAGCCCGAAGAGGGCTTTGATTCTCTAGCTTTTAACTCACAAGCTGAGGTGATCTCTTGGGTTCAGGGTGAGGCTGAAAAAACCGGTGTTCTTGTTGCATATGTCAGTCGTCTTCACCAGATTATTCAAATCGCTAAAAATTCAAATGCCGTGGTTAAGACCCGGCATGCAGAAATGAACCTTCTTGAGAAATTGATGAATATCAGACCGCAAGCAGGGGACTATATTGTCGTGAGTCTGCAAAGCTGCCGTATGTGTGCCGCGGCCTTGGCTGAATGGACGGGCCAAGAAAATATTACCGTATATTTTTTAAAGCCTGAGCCTGCCTTAACGAACGTAAAGACAGCTCTCTTCGGAAAAGAGAAAAATGCATTTACAGACTTGAAGTCATAAAGTAAAAATGTTTATGTATTTCATGAGCGCAGATGGAAGCCAAAAGCCTGAAAATGAGATGAGTTTTTCTTCGATACTTATCGCAATGGTCGGCTTGGCGCTGGTCTGCACTGGGTTTGGTATCCATTATGAGCCCATTATTGAAAATGAAGTCCATAATCTGATATTAGCTCTAGTTATTGGAACATCAGGTGGGGCTACGGTTTATTCTGTAATGAGTATTAACAATTTCGATGATTAATGTCCTTTAAGCTCGCTCGAAGCGAATGGCTCCTACAGCTGCGAGTATAATCAGTCCGGCTCCGGCCGCTTGATACATGGTGAGTGTTTCACCTAGTAAGATAATCCCAAACATCATTGCAAATGGGCTCTCAAGTAAGAAAATCAATGACGCCAGCGAAGCTGAGAGTTTTTTTTGAGCTTTTACTTGTAAGGCAAAGGCGAGCATTGTTGAACCAACAGTGAGAGAAATAAAACCAATGAGAGCTAAATTATTGATGCCCTTCCAGTGAGGGCCGTCAAAGAATGGGAGCATAATCAGCGCGAGGCTGCCGGCCCAAAACGACTGATAGAAATTGAATACGAAGGGCGATTTAATTTTGGGGCCTATAGCTCCTAAAAGAGCGATATGTGCAGCGGCGAAAGCAGAGCATATAAGGGTGAGGACGTCGCCTTTGTTCACTTCGTTAAACTGAAGCTGCACGATAAGAGCGGTGCCCACCATGGCGAGTCCGACCCAAGCGGTGTGCCAGCGGCTGACTTTCTTTTTAATTATCAAAACTTCAATCACTGGCACTAAGATCACATAGAGGGTAGTGATAAAACCACTTTTCGTAGCGGTGGTGAACTCAAGGCCCCAAGTTTGTAAGATCAAAGTCATGCCGAGAAAGAAGCCAGGTAGGGCTGATAATTTTAAATTGGCGAGCGAGAATTCAGCGCGCATTTCTTTTGAAAAATAGAAGACGGGTAAGGTGAGTAAACAAGCGCCGAAAAATCGAGTGACCGAGAGTAAAATCGATGACGTGCTTTCCATGGCCCAGATGGTGGCCGTGAAACCGAAACCCCAAATAAGGGTAGCAAAGAGAAGTTCAGAGACGGCTACTAAACGCTGATTCATGTTCAGCGTTTATACTACTATTTGAGGGCTAAAGCCAAGATGGCTTATTTGACTTCAGTGAACTCGATATCAGACATATTGCGGAAACGACCTTGACCGCAAAGCTGTTCAGCACGCGGGTTCGTGAAACTCATTCTCACTAAAGAGATGGGGCCTTCGCGAAGCTCAGCAACTGTGCCAACGGCAGAACCCCTTGAGCAAGATACGCGATATTTCTTGTTCACAACCATAAGACGTCGATCAATGAATCCGGCTCTGGCTTCTTTTACTGAGTTATAATTAACAAAACGGGGAGCTTTATAAGGGAAGGCTCCGCGATCTTCAGAGGTTTCTTTTGAATTTACAACGGTGTTACCGCAAACCGCTTCAGCATTGGGGTTTTCAAAATTTAAGAGAGCTGGGAATTGGCTACCAGTGAGGCGTATTTTCTCTGGTAATCTTGTAAGAGTGGCTTTGTAATAGCTCTCTCCGCACTCCATAAGGCCTTCGCCAACAATAACTTTTGTTGTATTGGCGCCAGCCGCTTGGACTGTTGTTGCGACGATTAAGGTTGTAGCGACTAAACTAAATAAGCCTGTATAGAGCTTCATATATTCATCTCCTGGGATGTTAGGCCGAATATTCGCAAGCCAGATGCCATTTCCTTTAGGCGCTATATTGCATTTGGGGTTTAAATACTTGAAAACCCTTGAAGTTATTTCTAATCGTCGGTGACCCTTTTAGGCGTGGTTTCATTATGGACCTAAGTCAGAACGTGTTGCCAGGCTCTGAAAATTTCTAGAAAATATTTAAGAAATCACATTCTGAGGTAGAGCATGTCGAAGTTAGCAAAGTTAGCTAAAGATATAATGACTCCCAATCCAAAGTTTATCGGCTCCGGCGATGAGCTAGCGACGGCGACGAAGTTATTTTTTGAAAATCATATTCATTATGCTCCGGTTGTGACTCCGAATAAAGAGGTGCTGGGAATGCTCTCTGAAATGGGGCTGATTAAAGCCTCTCTTCGTCAATATCTTGAACCCGATAAACATGAAAAAGTCGTGCATCATAAAGAGCTTCTCGACGAGCCTACTTTTATCGAAGAAGATAGCTCGATAGATGATGTGGTTAAGGCCATCATGAAATCCCCCAACAATCGTCTTCTTGTTAAGAACAAACAAGGCCTTATGGTCGGGATTATTTCGCCGAAAGATTTGCTATGGCTTGTCAGCGGCCAGCAGAAGAAATCTGTGAACTTAAAAGTGGAGCTTGAAAAGTTTAAGCAAGAGGCGACGAATCTTTCTTCTAAGCTGAGTGATATTGAAAATATGCTTAAAATGTACCGCAATGTTTTTGATGATTCTCCTTATATGATGCATTCGGTGAATTCTGATGGCCAAGTGATTATGGCCAATAAATGTCTGCACAATATTTTAGGTTATGAAAAGAATGAGATGATAGGGAAGTCGCTTTCTGATTTGTATCCGAAGACTGTCATGCACGAAGCCATTGGCGGACTAGAAACGATCAAGAAAAATGGTTTTCATCACGTCACATACACGACTATGGTTAAAAAAAGTGGCGATAAGATTCGTATCGATATTGCCTCATCAGCTTTGCGAAGCCCTAAAGGTGATTTTGTCGGCACCATTTCGATTTCACGCCTTGTGGACTCTGAAGATCTGCTTCGTGCCCTTCATGGTATTGTTGAGCCTAGCGAGATTCGAAATATCAACGAAGATTGATCGCAAAAGCGGCATCATGCACATTCAAGAAAGCCTTTTCGCGTACAGCCACAGAACTCCATAGCTGATCGGCAATAAGAAAAAGAAAATCTGATTTTATGATTTGAAGCTGAACGCCACGTTGTTCGGCCTTTTTAATTTCACGGTCAAGTCCATCAATGACTTTAAACACGGGCTCTGTCAGCACTAATGAATTTTTAGCCACACCAATCGTATAGAGGATATTAAGATAGAACTTATGAGGAGTTTTAATGTTCTCAGCATCAAAATATTGGGCTCTTATGCCTTTAGAGTCAGGAGCGTGGGTACTTGAGTGATGAGCTAAGCTATCGGCAAAGTAAAACTCTCCATGCGCCACTTGCTCTTGCACTTGCATCCAGCTTTCGTTGAAACTGGCTTGAATCTGACCGACCACTGGGCCTTGTAGGTAAAAACCTAATTCTCGATGAGGAGATATTAAGGCGCTGCAAAAGCCATCAACAGTTATGAGAGTAAAGTCCTGTGGTGCTTTTTTACCGAAGACTGAAGTGAGCCTCAGCCCTGACTTTAGAGAGAAGACCTCAACATCTGCTTTAAGAAACTTCTTGAGCTGAGCTGAGGTGAAAATTTCTTGTGGAGTGGTTTTGGTTAATACCAAGTGAACGGGAATTCCGCTTTCAGCTTTTTCTGCCAGCAAATCCGTCAGTTGCTCGCCCTGAAGGTCTTGTAGAGAAGTATTAGCCTCTATACAGACTGATCGTTTTGCCTGGCGAACCACCTTTAGAGCTGTATCCCAAGCATTATGAGTCAAAGTCTGAACGGTATTGCCGGGCAAGAGGGCGGGGCCTAATAAATATGAAACGGAGCTCAGAAACTCATCGTCTTTTACCGAATAATTGCACTCGAATTCATAGGGACTCAGCATCTCTATATTTTGATTGTCAAATCTGAAATTGTACATAAGCTTTTAGTATATGATTCAGCTTGGTATTGAA
Source organism: uncultured Pseudobdellovibrionaceae bacterium (assembly GCA_964360255.1). Classification (GTDB taxonomy): domain Bacteria; phylum Bdellovibrionota; class Bdellovibrionia; order Bdellovibrionales; family UBA1609; genus CAYHVK01. Next base: position 68,156 of record CAYHVK010000017.1, read on the forward strand.
AATCTACTTAAGAATAAAAAACTCACAAAACAGTTGTTGGGTAAAAGAGTCGCCTTGGTGGCTCACCCGGCTTCTGTTGATAAAAATCTCGTTCACTCAATTGATTTGCTATCGAAAAATTTAAAGGGCGGTCTCTCTTGTGCATTTGGTCCGCAGCACGGCATGCGGGGAGAAAAACAAGATAATATGATCGAGAGCGATGATTTTATCGACCCGATTCATAAAATTCCGATTTTCAGTTTGTACGGCACCGTTCGTCGTCCCACTCCAAAGATGCTCGACCATTTTGATATTGCCCTTTTTGATCTGCAAGATGTGGGCTGCCGAATTTATACTTTCTTGACGACACTTTTTTATATGATGGAAGACTGCGCTCGTACGGGCAAAGCCATTTGGGTGCTTGATCGCCCCAATTCAGCGGGGCGCCCTTTTGAGGGCAATTATTTAGAGAAAAAGTTTTTCAGTTTCGTAGGTGGAGCTGAAATACCTATGCGCCATGGTCTTACACTAGGTGAGGCGGGTCTCTGGTATAAAAATAAAATGAATCTGAATATTGATTTTCAAGTGATCAAGATGACAGGTTACAATCCGGATAAAGCGCCTAACTATGGTTGGCCTCAAGGCGAAATGCCGTGGGTGAACCCCAGCCCAAATATGCCGCGCTTATCTACAGCTCGCTCGTATGCAGGAACAGTCTTGATCGAAGGTACACGTCTTTCTGAAGGGCGCGGCACGACGATTCCACTAGAAGTAATTGCAGCACCAGGTATTGACGGCGAAGAGCTTGTAAAGCGTATGCATAAAATGATTCCGCAGTATTTGAAGAAGGGCGTGAGGTTACGCCCATGTTTCTTTGAGCCGACATTTCAGAAACACGCGAAGACGCTTTGCTCTGGATTTCAAATACATATCGATCAGAAAGATTACAATCATGCGGCTTA
>CAYHVK010000018.1:0-64313 GCA_964360255.1 uncultured Pseudobdellovibrionaceae bacterium
ACATGATTTAGTAGAGGAAAGTCATAGAGATCTTCTGGAGGAGGTATTTGAGAGACTATTTAGCGAACTTGACCTTCGTGCTATAGATTATGAAGTTACGTACAAAATAAGCGCGGATGATGGCATCTACGAAGTCTATCTAGAGAACCAAACGACAAAAGGAAACGATAAAGATATAATTACGCTTTCTGTGAATGGAGAAAGTTTGCCCAAAAACTCTGACAGTAAAAGCACATTTATGCATTTTGAAGATGTAAAGTTGCCCAAAAATGATTCTGTGCCGATTAATCTCACACTGCGATGGTACGCAACTCCTTTTGAAGAGGAGTTACTAAAAAAGCTCGAACAAAAGGTGAGTGAATGGCAGTCCCGCCTTAAAAAATCACAAGTGACGAAATTGATCACTTACCATCCCTCGCTGAACTATTTTCTAGAGCGATTTAAAATTGCTTCTCCGGTTTATATTGAGAATAAGCCTGGGGTACCTCCATCGGGTCAGCACATTCTCAGTGTGATTCAATTGATGAAAGACCAGAAGCTTAAAATTATTCTCGTGGATAATTTCTTCGACACAAAAATTGCCGATCGAATCGCCAAAGAAGTCCCTGGCGCGAAAGTGCGCTCTGTAGGAGTCGCCGTAGGCTCTGCATCAGAATTAAAAACTCTCGAAGATTTAATTGAGCAGTTGGTGCGAACAATCGAGGGCGCTTAGTGGAAACGATTTATTTTTTCGCTGCACCTTTCGTCATGTGTTTATTGTTGATCGGTATACACTGTTATTTAGGTTTGCATGTTCTTGCGCGCGGAGTGGTCTTTGTTGATTTAAGTCTTGCGCAGGTGGCCTCCTTCGGGGCCGCTTGTGCGCTTATTATTGATCCTGAACATCATTCACCTTACAGCTATTTTATTTCGCTGAGTTTTACTTTAGTAGCAGCGGCACTATTCGCCTTTGCCCGCCGGTTCGAGCATCGAATTTCGCAAGAGGCATTGATCGGTATCACCTATGCATTTGCCTCAGCGGCACTTGTGCTGGTGGTCGATCGCTTAGCTCATGGTGCAGAACACTTAAAAGAAGCTTTGGTGGGACAAATTTTATGGGTCAGCTGGCAAGATGTATTAAAGACCGGCTTAATTTATTCGGTCGTCGGTTTGATTCACTATTTTTATCGTAAAGAAATCGTAGCCTCTTCATTTGAACGTGAATCCACCCATTGGGTTTGGGATTTCTTGTTCTATTCGCTGTTCGGCGTAGTGATCACATCATCGACTTCAATCGCGGGGGTGCTGCTGGTCTTTTCATTCTTAATTGTACCCGCTGTCATTAGCACATTATTCTTCGATCGTTTAGTATCGCGCCTTCTCTTCGGGTGGAGCGGAGCCGCCATCATAAGTCTGATCGGAATGTGGGTGAGTTATAAATTTGATCTACCAGTCGGAGCCGTTCTCGTTGTGCTGCTCACATCCATGCCAATCTTAGCTCTTTTAGTTTTAGCTTTTCAGAAAAGAACAGCCGGTTGAATATTTCGTGCCCCTGCAGAGGGGCACGAAGAGCACTTAATCACGAAATTCAACTTTGCCAGTTTCTAGATCGTACATGGCTAAGCGAATTTTTAGTTTTCCAGATTGAATTGCTTTTGCAATGATGGCTGATCTTTTTTCAAGGTCGGTAGCCACACCCTTAACGTTACTCCAAGACTCATCCTTAACACCTGTTGATTGTGGTTTTCTTTTGTAAGAGGCAAGGCGAGGATGAATATCATGCACGAGCTCATTAAGAGCCGGGCTACCAGCGTCTGAACCATCAAGTGTTGCGAGTGCGGCTTTAACGGCGCCACACGATGTATGTCCCATGACAACAAGTTGTTGCGAGCCCAGGTGGCTCACAGCATATTCCATTGAGGCAATGCCGGCGTCGTCTAATGTTTCACCAGCTGTCCGCACAGTGAATATTTCACCTAACTTTTGATCGAACACAATTTCAGGTGGAACGCGGCTGTCACTACAAGAAAGAACAATTGAGTGAGGGGTTTGTCCTGTGGCTAGTCTTTTGACATCCTCGTAGCCTTGTCCGTCTTTGCGAAGCTTGTTTGTTGTGTATCTTGTGTTGCCGTTTTTCAACCACATCAAAGCTTTGTCAGGATCAATTCCAGGCACTTCGGCATGGTGATCTGAGTGGCTTGAATGGTGAGCCGCTTGCGATTTTGCCGTTGCCTCATGGGTTGTCTTAGCATTGGCAGTAATTGCAAATGTAAAAATACAAAGTAAGACTTTGTTTAGCATAATAGTTCCTTTTCATTTAAGTGATAGTTCATGATTCAATCGAAAATAAAAGAAAACAAGATTGGTGAAGGCCAGTCGAGTGAGTAACTAAAGCGGTAAACAAAAAAGTTGTTCGGTCCTTAAGTCTAGGCTGTTGCCCAAGCCAATTTTTTTGTCCTGCTATTGGCATCTTATAGAAGTTCTGTTTAATTGAATGAGTGATTGATTGGTTTAAACCTATAGATGCTTATTGCGAACGCCTAGGCCCAGAATTTTGGGCTGAGCCTTTTAATGCTTTATCGAATATTTTTATGATCCTAGCGGGAGTGTGCGGGTTTTACCTTATTTCGCAAATTAAAAAGCCACAAATTGAGCCCTTTTCGCGTCGCTGGATCTACCTTCTTTCATTTGCTGCAATCTTAACTGGCTTTGGCAGTTTCTTCTTTCACACTTATGCCAATTTCATCACTCTCTGGGGCGATATACTGCCCATTCTGTTTTTTATGGAGATTTTTTTGGCATTCACGTTGGTTCAAATTTTTCGTTGGAAATGGTGGTCAACCTCGTTGGCACTTGTAGTTTTTTTTGCCATCGCCGTGACGCTACAACTGCTGCTTCCGAAAAATTTATTAAATGGTTCTGTGACATACGTTCATGGTGTTTTTGTGCTGGTTTTGGTTCTTCATGCGTTAAACTATCGTGTGCGCCTCAATCCAGATGATCGGCACTCAATATGTTTGATGAAAAGATATGCAATTGCCTTTGGGCTCTTTTTGTTAAGTCTATTTTTTCGCACTTTTGATCACGCTTGGTGTGCGAGTTTTGCTATGGGTACACACTTTATTTGGCACATTTTGAATGGTTTTTTACTGTTCAGCCTCATTGAGATTCTAATTTTCGATTACAAACGGGATCAACGTCCAGGTCTCGTCTAGAATGCCTCAAAAAGAAGCACTCTGATTTATATATTTATAGAGAAATACCGAAAGGTTTCCTGAGAGATCATGGAGGCTTCTATGTATTTACAAGGTAATCTGCAATCTGTGTTTGATGCATTATACGAAATGGGTTTGATCGAACCTGTGCTCGATATGGATTGGGGCAACGCCATCACTGATCTCCGTGATAATCCTGACACTTTAAGTGAAGTCATCAAAGTTATTAATAAGCATCAAGGTGATCAAGAAGCTCTTCGTTCAGAATTAGAAAAATTCGATGATCGAATTTTGAGTTACCTAGCAATGGAAGTCGCTCGAGAGTTCGCCGACTTTCATGCTCGTGGAGAGGTTCATTAATATGAAATTATCAGTGTTAATTTTATCAATGCTATTCACAGTGACTGCGCAGGCGCAGTGGACGGTGGATTTTTCTCGACGTGCTGAACAAATGGGTCAGATGGGCAAGAATGAAGTGCAGTTGAATGAGACTGTACCGGGTGCAGATATTGTCGTCACACAAGCTCCGGCTTCGACGGGTGGCGAAGAAAAAAGTTTATTTGACAAACTTTTCCAGCCGACAGGTCCAACACAAGAAATCGTAATTTTAAATACTGAGCAAGGTTTTGTGCCCTCAACACTTCGTGTGCGCGAAGGTGCGCAATATAAAATCATCGTTGTGAACGTCAATGAAAAAGCCAAGAATGTCAGCTTCGTGCTCGATTCTTTCTCTGAGCACCACGCCACTTTCTATGGCAAACTCAAATCATTTATGATCTCGCCAAAGAAAGAGGGCGTTTACACTTTTGTTTCTCCTGAAACATCGGCGCAGGGTCGCCTGGTGGTTCACCCAGCATTCGGTAAAGATTCATCAATTCCAACTATGACATCTCCTGAAATGCGCGCTCCTGCTTCACTAGTGGCGGAGTAATTATGTCTGGCGGCGGCGACTTTAAAAAAGACACCGTACGCACGTTCTTGCGTCCTATTATCCATTTACTGGATGATGAAAAAATAACTGAAATTATGATTAATAGCTTCGACGAAATTTGGGTCGAAATTGCTGGTAAGGTTCATAAGACCGACGTTAAATTCCATGATGAAGATGCGCTCAGAGCAGCTGTGACTAACATTGCTCAGCAAGTGGGTCGTTCGATTAGCGAGCAAGAGCCTCGTCTTGATGCTCGTTTGCCCGAAGGCTATCGTATTCATGCCGTTTTGCCGCCGCTCGCTCGTAAAGGTACAACACTCGCCATTCGTAAATTCTCGAGCACTCAAATGACTTTCAAAGACTATGTGCGCATCGGTGCCATCACGGTAGATGCGGCTCAGTTTTTAGATCTCTCAATGAAGCTTGGTAAAAATATTCTGGTGAGTGGCGGTACAGGTTCGGGTAAAACAACGCTTCTTGGGGTTTTATGTGAACGCATTCCTTCTGGTCAGCGCATTATTGTTATCGAAGATGCGAGTGAATTAAAAATTGATTACGATCACATCGTATTTTTTGAAACTCGTATGGCGGATAATAAGGGTCTTAAAGAAGTCACCATTCGTGATTTATTAAAATCAAGTTTACGTTTACGTCCAGATCGCATCATCGTCGGAGAAGTCCGCTCAGAAGAAGCGCTCGAATTAATTCAAGCGATGAACACGGGTCATAAAGGTTGCCTCGGAACCATTCACGCCAACACTGCGACCGACTCTTTAATTCGTTTAGAGGCATTGGCCCAAGGCGCAGAAAGTAAACTCAGCGAGAAAGCTCTACGTTCGCAGATCGTTTCGGCTATTGATTTAGTGGTTCAGATTTCACGCTACTCAGACGGCTCTCGCCGCATTGCAGAAATTGCCGAGGTGCGTGGTTTTACTCCTGACGGAGCTTACGATGTAGCCTCTCTTTTCCAAATGGGACGCCTTCTAAAAGGAGCTGATGGCAAACTTCAAGGCCAGATCGAAGCTACCGGCGAGCTGCCCAGCTTTATGAGCGAAATCGAAGACAATCAGATTCCCTTCCCTCGCACTAAGTTTAAAGCAGCTTAGGCTGTTTTATTTGAATTCTCAGTATCGCTGTTATAACCATAGCCCGTGGATTTTAGTGGGAAAATCACCAACTCAGTCATACTTTTTTTAAAGCAAAAAGGCGTGTCAACCTCGAGCATTTTCGAGTTGACCGATTTGCCTGCGGAACTGCTTTGCGATCCATCAACTTGGTTACCGGCTAAAAAAGTTGAAAACTTCTTATCTGTTATCGAAGAAAAATTTCACGCATTAACACCCAACGCAGTTTTGATCGAAATGATCGGCCACGATGCCAAAGAACTTCGGGGTTGGGGTGTACTCGATAGTGTTCTCCGTATGATGGAGAACCCGCAAGAAATTTACTTACAGCCGCATCGTTTTATTTCTTACTTTGTTTCTCCGTCACCACCCATTGCGAATCTTACGCGCGCAGATTCTTCGGTTTCTTTTGATTTACCAATTGCCTGGGAAGAGTATCCGCAAGTGAATTGTTATTTGAAGGCTTCGCTTGAAAGTTTGCCGGTGTTTATCGGCAACAACATGGCTGAAGTGAAATGGGCGCAGAATAGCATTTCGATCACCTGGTGTTTAAAGCAGGCCACATTTGAAGTGGGCGAACTTAAAGAGCGCAAGATGGCTCCAGAATTTGTTGAGTCCCTTATCGAGACTCTCGAGAAAACCGAACAAGCTCTCGTTGATCGCACGCGTGAGCTTGATCGCATTCGCCAAGAAAATCAATTGGCGGCAAAATCAAATACAACTGATCTAGAGAAATGGTTTCATCTTTACCGCAATTTTAATCGTTACACTCAGCAGGTGATGAAACTGCAAGATTATTTCACGCGCTCGAAGCAGCTCGTGACCTTACTTGTGGCTCAAGACCGTATGAGCCCGCAAGTGAAAGAGGCGATGAAGCGGGTTGGTTGGGAGAGCATCCAGTCTCAATTCCCAGAAATTGCGACCTCTTTACTCAATGACTTTGAAGGCGAAAAACAATTACTCAACACGGAGAATCTACATGCCAAAAATTCAGAAGGTCCACGCCCGCGAAATTCTGGACAGTCGTGGTTTGCCAACAGTTGAAGTTGAGCTGACTCTCGATAATGGTGTAGTCGCTCGCTCAGCAGTTCCATCAGGTGCATCGACTGGAGCTCATGAAGCTCACGAACTTCGCGATGGCGACAAAAAACGATATCATGGCAAAGGCACGCGCACGGCAGTTGAAAATGTCATTAAAATTTTAGGCCCTGCGGTGAACGGTCTTGAAGTTTCAGATCAGAAAAAAATCGACGACACTTTAATTTCTACCGACGGCACGCCGAACAAAGCTAAACTTGGCGCCAATGCCATTCTTGGTATTTCTCTCGCATCAGCAAAAGCCAATGCCCTTGATAAAAAACTTTGGCTTTTTGAATCTCTCACCCCTTCTGCAGTTCGTTTGCCGGTTCCACTGATGAACGTCATGAATGGTGGAGCGCACGCCAACAACGGTCTCGATGTACAAGAGTTTATGATTGCTCCAGTGAGTAGCGCGACTTTTGCTGAGGCGCTTCGTATGGGCAGTGAGATTTTTCAATCACTTAAAAAAATCATCAGCGAGAAGGGCCTATCAACGGCTGTGGGTGATGAGGGTGGATTTGCTCCTAAACTAAAAAATAACCAAGAGGCTCTTGAGCTAGTTATGATGGCCATTGAAAAAACAGGTTATCGTGCTGGTGAAGATGTTTATTTAGCTTTAGATGTAGCGGCCACTGAATTTTTTGCTGATGGTCAATACAACTGGGAGGGTTCAAAAATTACGCCCGAACAAATGGGTGAAATTTATTCGGGCTGGGCAAAGAAATTCCCGATTCGCAGTATTGAAGATGGTTTTGCTGAAGATGATTGGACAGGTTGGCAGAGCTTTACAAAACTTCAGGGCAAGGCTTTGCAGCTTGTTGGTGATGATTTATTCGTAACAAATCCAGCGCGTCTCTCGCGCGGTATTGAAGAGAAATCGGCTAATTCAATTCTTGTGAAAGTAAATCAAATCGGAACTCTAACTGAAACTCGTCGTGCGGTAGAGATGGCTCTCAAGGCCAACTTCCATGCCGTGATGTCTCACCGTAGTGGTGAAACTGAAGACACTACGATTGCTGATTTAGCCGTAGGTCTAGGTTGTCAGCAAATTAAAACGGGCAGTCTGTGCCGTAGCGAACGTATCGCTAAGTACAATCAACTCCTGCGCATTGAAGAATACCTAGGCTCTAAAGCTCAATTCTGGGGCAATAAAGCTTTTGCATTTTAAGGGTTTAGCCTTAGACTTATAGGTGATGATTCGTTCGCTCTTTAAAACGATATCGACTTTCGTGACGGAACTCCTGCAAAGGCCAGTTCAAGTCCTCTCCATTTGCCTTTTTCTTCTCTTCGTCGGTCTTATACTTGATGGCAGTCTTTTTAGACTGTGGGTGCTTCACCGCGATTCTAATGGAATCGAACGCAAGATGAGGAGTGTTCGCGCCGCTACAGGCGAGATTCAAATGAAGATTAAAAAAGCAAAAGACCCACAATTTATTGAAATTCAGGCTCGTGATCGTTTCGAGCTGGCAGAAGAAGGCGACCTCATTTTCGTCTTCTCAGATTCAGAGGATAATTAACTATCGAAATCAAAACTATTCCATGGAGGAAAAGCGAGTGATTTTAGGACGAATTAAGTGCTATTTCGAAGCGCGGGGATACGGTTTTATTGAAGACAACGATGGTCGAGAGGTTTATTTTCACCTCTCTGTGGTTGAGGGATCACAATCGGACACAATCCGAGATGGCGCCAGCGTCTATTTTGATGTAATTAGTACGGGTATAGGATTAGAAGCCTTTCACGTTAGAGTCATGGGATAAATTTATTTTATTCGCGGCTCTTTCATTAGGAGTCGCGAATGAATTGGTCTGCAGAAAAAATCACAGAATTACGTTTATGCTTAGGCTGGTCTGTGGCCGATTTTTCTCGTCGTTTCGGCGCGACAAGTGCCACCATTCAAAGCTGGGAAGCGGGTCAATCTTTGCCCACAGCAGATGATTTAAGACAACTCGATTTTCTTTCATTTCACCTGACAAGTTACAGCGATGTTATTGAGGCTCAGCCAAAAGCTGACGCGGTTATATTGAATAACAATTATGAACAAGTTCATCGTGAATTAACTCGTAAAGAGTAGTAATAATTCAAAATTATGAAAAAGCTTTATCTCATTGATGTTAGCAACATGTTCTTTCGCGCGTTCTACGCCATTCCTCGATTAACAAACTCGAAGGGAATGCCCACCAACGCACTCTATGGTTTTATCGGAATGACGATAAAACTACTGCGCGAAAATAAGCCCGATTACATTGCTTACTGCTTAGATCAAAAGGGCCCCTCATTTCGTGATGAGCTTTACAGTGAATACAAAGCCAATCGCATAGAGCTACCAGAAGATTTGGCGCCGCAATTTGATTTTCTCAATCAAGTTATCGATGTCTTAGGGATTCCAGTTTTAGAAATGAAAAGATTCGAGGCGGATGATGTCATCGGCACTTTGGCCACTCAAGCAGCGGCTAAGGGCATCGATGCGGTTATTGTGAGTGGCGATAAAGATTTCGCTCAGCTCGTTGGCGATCATGTTTGTCTTTACGATACGATGAAGAATGTAAAGTATGACCGCGCTGGCGTTATTGGCAAGTGGGGCATTCCACCTGAGCAGATGATTGATTATCTCTCAATTGTAGGTGATTCGAGCGACAACATACCTGGCATTAAAGGTGTCGGACCTGTAGGAGCCGTCAAGCTCCTCAATGAGTATAAATCTCTTGAAGGTATCTATAAAAATCTAGAAGAGATTAAGAGTGTGAGCTTAAAAGCAAAAATTCTTGATAGCCGCGAGCAGGCTCATTTGGCCAAAAAACTGGTGACCATTGTGACCGATGTTCCGCTTAAAGTTGAAATTGAAAACCTAAAGCAAAAGCCGCTTGATCGTGATGCCATCGATAAACTTTTTACTGAACTTGATTTCACGGCATTGATTAGAAAAGTTTTTGATGCGGCCGCCGTGCAAGCTGAGCCGGCGGGTCAACCAGCTTCGGCACCACCAGCAGCCATTATTCGTCCTGCTGATGATGATCGCCCCTTAATTCGCTCTATTCCGCGCTCTGAGAAGCCAGCTGCATCTGCAGCTGTAGGCACCGGCACAGGTGTGCCGGCTCCAGATGATGAGATGCCTTCAATGAGTTCAGCCGCGTCGGCAGCGATTTTGCCCCCGGCACCAGTTGAAATTGCCTATCCTGTTGTCGCCATTGATTTGGCCGAGCTGGATAAGATATTTCCAAATGGTTCAACCATTTGGGCCGCCGTGACAGATAAAGGATTTTGTTTCGCAGATGGCAAAACGATTTATCAAGTCAATGCTCGAATCGATGAGATTGGTCCCTTATTGTCAGAGAAAAAGCTGAAATGGAATGGTTTCGATGTAAAAAAAATCTGGAAGTATCTCGGCATCAGTACATCTGTTTGTGATTGGGATACTATGCTCGCGGCTTATGTTCTCCGCCCAAAGCCAGTTGAAGCTTTCTCGGATGTTTATAAGATTCTCTACCACACTGAATTACCTGATTTATTAAGTCCTGAAGAAGCTTTAAGCTTAGAAATGCAAGCGCAAGCTGAATTGCAAAAACGGCTCATTGAAAATAGTGGCGAAAGCGTCTATCGCGAGATGGAGTTGCCAGTGGTTTCAATTCTTCATGATATGGAGCAAGCGGGAATTCTTATCGATAAAAAAGAATTGGCCCGGCAGAGTAAAACTCTCGAAACTGACATCCTTGCTTTAGAAAAGAAGATTCACGAATTGGCTGGTGGCCCATTTAATATTGCGAGCCCGAAACAGTTGGGCGCTATTCTTTTCGAGAAACTTGAAATACCTGCCGTTAAGAAAACAAAGACGGGTTATTCAACTGACAGTGATGTGCTTTCGAAGCTTTCAGAAAAATATCCTATTGCCGCTTTAATTATTGAATATAGAGAGCTCAGCAAGCTTAAATCGACATATGTAGATTCGTTGCCAACACTTGTAGATCCTAAAGATGAACGCATTCATACAACTTTTCAGCAGGCTTTAACGGCGACAGGTCGTCTCTCGAGTATCAATCCGAATTTACAGAATATTCCTATTCGTACTGATCGTGGCCGTATGATTCGAAAAGCTTTTATCGCTAAGAAAGATCATGTTTTGCTGGCGGCTGATTACAGTCAGATTGAACTTCGCGTACTGGCCGAAATTACGAAAGATCCTGGTCTTATTGAGGCCTTCCGAAAAGGTCACGATGTTCATGCGGCAACAGCGGCGGAAGTTTTTGAAGTGCCTCTTGCTGAAGTGACAAGCGATCAAAGACGTATGGCTAAGGCTGTGAATTTCGGAATCGCCTATGGCCAAGGTGTATTTGGTTTAGCTGAGGCGCTTGGTATTCCGCGCGCTGAAGCGAAAACTATTATCGATAATTATTTTATTAAGTTTCCTAATATTCAAAACTATATGAGCCAAACTATCGAGCAAGCCAAAGAGCAGTTTTATGTTGAAACTCTGTTTGGTCGTCGGCGCTATCTCGACGAACTACGATCAAATGTGCAAATGATTCGTAAGTTTGGTGAGCGCGCGGCGATTAATGCTCCGATGCAAGGCACGGCTAGCGACATTGTTAAGAAGGCTATGATTGCTGTTTATCGAGCCATTCAGGCAGGAGAAATTAAAGCGCAGATGGTTTTGCAAGTACACGATGAATTATTATTTGAGTGCCATAAAGATCAAGCTGAAGCACAGTCCGCCATTATTAAATCGGTTATGGAGAATGTAGTTCAGTTAAAAGTCCCTATGATAGTTAACGTGGCGTGGGGTACCGACTGGGAGTCGGCTCATAGTTAGGTTGTCGTCCAATAATGAGTTCTGTTGCAACGCGTGTCCTTTTATGGCAACAATTAAACGATTCTAATTTTTGCCATAGGGGATAACCATGTCTGAAGATTTAAAAGCCCAAATTGAAAAACTTAAAGCTGAAAATGAAGCCCTCAAGCGCACTAAGCCTGAGCGTGGAACCTTATCAATGAAAGTCAGTGAAAAAGGCGCTCTTTCTATTTATGGAATGGGTCGCTTTCCGGTGACTCTTTATAAAGAGCAGTGGCTTAAGCTTCTTGGTATTGCTGATGAGATTAAGCAGTTCATCGAAGCGAACGATGGCCGTTTAAAAACAAAAGAATAGTGTCCGATGTCTCGGATTATTTGGCCGGGTCATGTCCGGCTCGGTCACTTATATCAATTTTAATGGGGGCCTATGTCAGCACCAGTTTTGCTATCTGATTATAAAATGAAGAAACAAGCTCTTGAGGCAAAAAAAGAATCTGAAGCTCCGGTGACATTAGGTTTTATGCGCGAATTTCGCGCTGAAATCCTAAGTCGATTTTCTGAAGTGGATGCAAAGTTCAAACAGGTAGATGCTCGCATTGATGGCGTAGAAGCGCGTTTAGACGCTCGAATTGATGCTGTGGATGCACGTTTTGATGCCATGGATGCGCGGTTCGATGCGATGGATGCACGGTTTGACGATACGAATGCAAAAATCGAACAGGCTATAGCTGAAATGAAAACTATGAACCATCAGACAAAGCTTTTAGCTGAAGAGCAGAATCTTCGTAACAGGCAGGCCTACGATGGTTATGCGATTGCCTACGGTGCTATTCAGGATCTAAAAGGCCGTATTAAGCCTGAATGTCTTGAGTAGGGCTTCGATAAACCACGAAGGCTTCCAAAGCTGATCACGGGCTTGCTGCAGCTTCAAAATGCAGTATAGAAGTATTTGGCTTTGTGTTTAAAATCATTGGGTTTTGAAGCCGCTATACCCATTTTACTTTAAGAATTTCCTTAAACATGGGTACATCCTTAAAAGCTGTTCGTAGCAAAATATGAAAATCAATATTTTTACAGATGCTATTGGGAATCTCTTCAGACACAACCTCATCATTTGTATCTACGTAATTGGGAAGAATTGCATATCCTTTTTCTGACTCCACGAGCTTTCTCAAAATTGTCCAAGAGTCAGCAGTAAAGCGGATATTAATTTCTGAAAGATCGAGTGCCTTTGCTTTACAAAGATCGACAAGCAGATGTCCATCATCACCATAAGAAAGAGCCGGAGTTTTCGCTAAAAAATCTCTATTCTCCAAAAGACTCCCTTTTCTCAATTTAGGGAGTAATTTCTTATGCACGACAAGACGAACATTACTTTTAAAGGCTTTCTTTGAAAGTAACTGGAGAGAGTTAGGAATTATCGCAGAGAATCCGATGTCAATAATGCCTGACAGAACTGAGGGCGCGACTTCAGGGCCGGTTAAAGGAATAAATCGATAGCGCGATGTGGAAGGCAAGCTGCTAGCCACGAAAGAGAAAACCTCAGGCCTGCAACCGATACGCAGCGGAATTGCCTCATTTTGTGAATAAAGGCGCTCAATGTCTTTAAGCGAAATTTCAAGCTCAGACAGCCGAGTTCTGGCAATTTCAGTAAGTGCTCGGCCAAACGGAGTAAAGACCTTCTTCTTGCCTTCCAAAACCAACAAAGGCGTCTTGTAGTGACTCTCTAATATTGCCAGCCTATTTGTTACAGAAGCTTGCGACATACCCATTGCTTGAGCGGCGTTCCGAAAGCTCCCCTCTTGTTCTAAGGCGATTAATACTTTTAGATTTTCTATATTTATTTCCATTGATCAGTTTATTGATCATACTAATCATTATTATTCAATATATTTATCATAAATAATCAATTACACAGTCTCCAATAAACCATTTGTAAAGGACTTATATGAAACTAATTTTATTAACGGCTCTTTTTTTTACTGCGCTCCCAACGTTCGCAAAAAATAAATATGAACGGGAAGCCATCATTAGTGCTCACGAAGCGATTCAAATGATTGAGGCAGCCTTGGTCCATCAACTCAATGTCGGCGAAGCAATAAAAAACCCTTGCGGTGTTTCATATGGATATTCGGCACCCCGAAAAGGCGAATCAACTACCTATCAAGTTTTATTAAAAAATCAGGGGCTTAATACGCAATACTTTACCTTTCCGGTAAACCCATCAGCAAAAATTCAACTTGTACAAACGGACTTCAGAACGTGGACGATGACTATTTCAAAATCTATGGAATCCGAAGATCCTGAAACCGGAGCAAGCCGTGGACAAGTTCCGTACGATGTTGTTTTAGTCGTTGATAATCGTTATCCAAATGGTACGGATGTCCATCTGACGGAGTTTATGACGTTGGATTGCCACATTGATTAAGGATTTTACTATGATGTCAAATGCGCTGTTGAAAGTATTTTTTCTATCGCTTGTTTTGGGCTCGCCTATAGCTTCAGGGGCCGCCGATACAGTTATTCATCCACAACCGAAGCAACCAATATTTTTACAAACTAATCGGTATCCAGCATTTAAAGCCAAGCTGTCAAAGCCTCCACAGTCTAACTCTAAGGAACAAATTGCTGATGAAAAAACTCTTTTAGAAATTCAAACGATTCGGACCAACGACCAATGCACTCGTGCAACATCTGAGGTGATGGTATCGGTAAAAAGCTTTTTTGGAGCCCCTTATGGGACTCTATCTGACAAAGACGTGCAAAAACTCCAAACGATTTTTGAACAGGTAAGAAATGATGCCGATTACTTCATTCAATTGCTGAAAAAAGATTTTCCAAGAAGGAGACCGTTCTTGTATATCGCCGGGATTAATCCCTGCGTACCTAAAGAAATAACAGGGGCCTATCCGAGTGGACATGCGACCCTTGCGAAACTTTATGCATTGATTTTACGAGATTTATATCCGGAGCGTTCAGAAGAGTTCTCAAAACGGGCGCAGATAATAGCAGAAGATAGAGTTCTCTCAGGCATGCATCATCCGTCAGATATAAAAGCAGGGGGCGAGCTTGGGCGATTGCTATATGAAGATCTGAAAAGGTCTGAACAGTTTAAGACGGAAATGTCTAAACTACGATAGGCCAAAAGCCCTAGAAAAGTTACGAATTCACTATCTGTATTTCTTGGGTAATTAATCGCCCATCAGCTAGCTGTCCATAAAAACCAGCTTTAATGTACACTTAGATCTATATGATCTGCTAGTAGAGCGCGGTCGCGCTCTACTACTCCGTCTCCCAGCCTACAACTCGGCCTGCCTCGAAGTAAATCAAGCGGCGCTCTTGTTTGTAGCCTTGATCTGTAGAGACCTGTTTATTGTAAACCCAGCGTTCGTTTCCGTAGACGGGGTTACCGGCAAACTCTTCCATATCTGGGTTACCCCAGCTTTGAATCACTGCATTTCGGCTCATTCCGCGGGCGATATCATTATTTTCAATAAGCTTTTGAGTGCTCGTATCGAACTCTGTCTCTTCGGTTTTTAAACCTTGATTTTGCGCCCAGCGCTGACGGGCTTCTCGTGTCGGCAACTGTAAAAATTGAATGCGTTCATAATCGTTTTTAAAGAAAGGTTTAAAGCTGTAGTACTGCTTTTTTTCTGCTTCGTACTCCAGGTTTTGCTCAAGGCGGTGAAGTTGAATGCGGGCCCGCACCGCAGAAGCTTCGGTTTCACTCAGTGTTTGAGCTTGGGCAAGTCCCAATTCAGAACGAGCTTCACGTGATTTCTCGCGATTTCGAGCCGTATAAAAATCATCAACGGATTTCATTGAAGACTCTGCATCTGAGTAGGCATAACCACTTTGTGCGCTTCTATCGAGTGTTGAGCAGGCCGAAAGTCCTGCAGCTAATATGACTAGAAATATCACTCTGTCCATGAGTTCACCTCTTATATACTTGATGTATCGGAATAAGACGGCAAAACTTAATAGTATGAGCGAAGTCAATAACACACCTTCACCAACTGCTGAGATCGATAAGCTTCTTGAGCAAGAAGATCCGAACTTTAATGCTTCGCTTGAATCTATTAAAAAAGATGCCATTGAAAACACGACCGAGATCGAGAGTCTAGACGTCGAGGTGGATGAAGCCTCTTCGCTTGAGAACACCACTGAAAAAGTGAGTCTCAAGAAAAAGTTTTTCAATTTTATTGCGCGGCCATTTTTACGCATCCGAGATTGGTTCAAAATGCGGATCATGGCGTTTATCTATCGCCTTAAATTATTCGGCCGGCAGTCTTTACATTTTATAAAGTACGATCTGCCAGATATTTTGCGCTATTTGCTCAGCCAGACAAAGGCTGGTTTAGCTTGGACTAAGCATCACCTCGGTCGATTTTTCGCTCTCAAGAGAAGTCAGAAGTTAGCCCTTATGGGCTCTAGTCTTGCGGCAGTGGCAGCGCTTCTGCTGCTGACGAAATCTTTAACGGGTGATTGGCTTCCGGTCTGGAAGAATCCCCTCATTCGCGGATTGCATGAGCAGGCCAGTTTTGTGAAAACAGTGGGTTCAGACAAAGAGTACGTTGAATTCTTCGCGATGTTTCCGGAAGTTGAGTTTTATCTTCAGCTGAGCCGAATTGTTGTAAATTTAAAGCCCTCTTCAGGTATTCCAAATCCGATGGGGGCTTTCGAGTTTTATCTCGGCCTTGATGCTAACGAAACCGCAATTGAAATTAAAGATCGCGAAAAAGAAATTTTAGATATCACACAGCGAACCATTGAGGGGTTTACTTATCCTGAAGTTATGTCGCCCAATACACAAAAAAGAGTTTGGGCGCGCATTCGAGATAATATTAATGAAGTTCTCAATCAGGGCCGCGTGCAAAAAGTCTACGTTAAAACCATGCTCACATACCGGCAGTAAGACGAGCTTCTCGCGCCGCCATAATATCTTTGACTGAAATCTCGTAAGATTTAATGCGATCGTAGAGGGTCGATTTTGGCAGTCCTAATTCGCGGGCACACTTTCTAATATTGCCACGATTTTCAACTAATTTTTCAGAGATCAGTTGAATCTCCATGCTGCGAAGAGCGCTTTTACCTTTAGGTACAATAGATTCATTTTTTACTATAGGTGAATTCTCGAATAAAGAACTCACCTGTTCTGCCTCAATAAACTGACCACTGTAAAGAGCTCCGGCACGAGCGATAAAATTTTTGAGCTCACGCACTTGACCCGGCCAACTGTAGCTTTTCATTTCGCTCACGGCTTCATTGGTAAAAGTCACTCGTGAGTTTTTACAGAAAAGTTGTACGAGCTCACTAAAATCTTCTAAGCGGTCGCGGAGCTGAGGCACCGGTACGTGTAAAACATTGAGGCGATAATACAAGTCTTGGCGAAATTGGCCGCGTTTCACTAAGGCGCCAAGATCTTTATGTGTGGCCGCGACGATCCGTACATCAACAGTGAGCGGGCGATCTGAGCCCACCGGTTTAATTTCTTGATTCTCGAGAGCTCGCAGAAGTTTTGGTTGAAGAGAGGCAGGTAAATCGCCAATCTCATCTAAAAAGAGTGTGCCGCCTTTAGCTGATAAAAAAGCGCCTTTGCGATCTTCGGCAGCGCCCGTGAAGCTCCCACGAACATGACCAAAGAGTTCACTTTCAATCAGCGATTCAGTAAGAGCGCTGCAGTTGACGCTAATAAATGGATTCTTGGAGCGATTTGATAAAGAGTGGACTGAGCGGGCAATAATTTCTTTGCCGCTACCCGATGCGCCATTTACCAATACAGGTAAATTTGATCGGGCGTAAAGTGGCAAGCGATCCAATTCTTTTTGCCATTCGATATTTTTACTTTGCAGTAAGAAGGGCGCGGCCCAATCTTTTTGCGCGGTACTAAATATAAATTCGGTTTCGCCCACTCTTAAGCGATCACTGTCTTGTAAAAGGGCTTCGGTGATTTGTGTGCCATTGAGGTAAGTGCCGTTACGGCTACGCAAGTCGCGAGCCCAATACTGACCTTGCCTTTTTTCAATACGGCAGTGGCGCGTAGAAACGAATGGATCATGAAGATCAATTTGATGTTCTGATGGAGCTTCAGCCTCACGGCCAATGATGATATATTCTGGAATCTCAAAAGTTTTGCGAATGGATGTGAGCTGAAGGGTGAGATAGGCCGTTGAGAGATGCTCTAAAATCGGTTGGTTGGCAGTTTTTGTAGACATGAGCTTCCTTTCTGAAAAATCAGTGTGTCTTTATATTCAGACGCTCTATTACAAATGCCATGCCCAGATAATTTTTGCGTAGTACGCGTAATTTAGTTCTTATGACCGTAGTTTGTCCGGTATATTGGATGCGTCCGCTTTTTCGGACAAAGACCGGACGAATAATAAGGATCTTATGAATCTCGCCAGACCTAAAGTGAGCTATATTAAAAGTGCAGTTTTTGTTGAGGACTTCCCTAAATCGACAGTTCCTGAAGTGGCTTTTGTGGGACGCTCGAATGCAGGTAAATCTTCGCTTTTGAATGCTCTTGCGCAATCAGATGTTGCGAAAGTCAGTCAGGCTCCTGGTAAGACTCGTTTGCTCAACTTCTTTAAATGGGACGAAACTCATGGAGTCGTCGACGTACCTGGATACGGCTTCGCTCGTCGCTCTGGAAAAGAACAGAACGACTGGCAAGAGATGATCGAAAACTATCTTCATTATCGCGAGAACCTGACGGGCCTTATTTTAGTCTTTGATGTGCGCCGCAGCTGGGCCGAAGAAGAACAGCAACTCTTAGAATGGTGGGAGCCTTATAATAAGCCTCTTATCGTCGCGCTGAATAAAATGGATCAACTTAATCAGAAAGAAAAAGCCGCTAAACTCAAAGAATTCGCGCCTCTCAAAGACCATCTAGAGTTGTTCTGGGTCACAACCAAGCCTAAAAAGGGACAAACTAACGGTATAGACGAGCTGAGGCGGGGTATCTTCGAGCGCATGATCAAAGGCCGTGAGATCAAGCCCAGTAAATAATTGAAGCTACTTAAGCTCGGGACTTGGGCGTTTTACACGTGATTTTTGCTTCCACTCTTGGTAAAACAATCTATGCGATTTCTAGGCGTTATTCCGGCTCGTTATGGGTCTACTCGATTACCAGCAAAACCATTATTGAACATCTCAGGCCGACCTCTCCTCGAATGGGTTATCAGGGGCGCACAACAATCAGAAAAATTAACTGAATTGATTGTGGCCACTGATCATGGAGAAATTGCGGCATTGGCAGAAAAGTTAGGCGTACAAGCCATAATGACGGCTTCTGAATTGCCATCGGGCAGTGACCGAGTTTGGGCCGCAGCTCAAGAGCGCGATGCTGATGTGATTTTAAATATTCAAGGGGATGAGCCGCTTCTTCAAGGCAAATGGATTGATCAATTGATCGAGCCATTTTTTTCAGAGCCTGATTTGAAAATGGCGACGATTGCTCACGCCATTCACCCAAGTGAACTGAATGAACTTTCAGTTGTGAAAGTGATTCTCAATCAAAATAGCGAAGGCATTTATTTCAGCCGCCACGCGATTCCCTATACACGTCAGACTTTTGAAGAGAGTCCGCATCTTTGCTTAAAACATATTGGTCTTTACGCTTACAAGAAAGCATTTTTGAAAAAATTCTGTCAGACCGCTCCAACAGCCTTAGAGCGTGCTGAATCTCTCGAGCAACTGCGCGCGATTTATTTAGGTGAAAAAATTAAAGTGATGCCGATCGATGCTTTATCTATCGGTGTGGACACTCCAGATGACGTAAAAGCAGTCAGTAAAATCTTGGTCGGTAAAATTTAGAGTAAGGAGACAAAAGTGGCTCTTAAGAAGAAAAAAGTTTTTCAGCAGAAGTTTATTTTCGTTACCGGCGGGGTTGTTTCGTCGATCGGTAAGGGTTTGACGGCGGCCAGCTTGGGTACTCTGCTTGAGGCACGTGGACTTAAAGTTTGTTTGATGAAATGTGATCCTTATATCAATGTCGATCCGGGTACGATGTCGCCGTTTCAGCACGGTGAAGTTTATGTCACTGAAGACGGTGCTGAAACTGATTTAGATTTAGGTCACTACGAACGTTTTACTCATGTTTCTGTGAATCGTAGTAATTCAATGACTGCGGGTCAGATTTACGAGTCTGTCATTCAAAATGAACGTCGTGGAGATTATCTTGGCGGAACAGTTCAGGTCATTCCGCATATTACTGATGAAATTAAGCGCCGAATTTTTGAAGCGGGTCAAGGTAGCGAAGTTGTGATCGTTGAAATTGGCGGCACAATTGGTGATATCGAAGGCTTGCCGTTTATTGAAGCTATTCGCCAAATTCGCGGAGAGTTAGGCGCAGCCAATTCTATATTCATGCACGTGACTTATGTTCCGTATATCGCAGCAGCGGGGGAGCTTAAAAGTAAACCAACGCAGCACTCAGTGAAAGAGCTTCGAGAAGTGGGTATTCAGCCTGATTTCTTAATTTGCCGTTCAGAAAAACATTTGAACACAGAGCTTAAAAAGAAAATCGCTCTTTTCTGTAGCGTAAAAGCAGATCACGTAGTGGCAGCTACAGATTCAAATTCAATTTATGAAGTTCCGTTGGTATTGGCGGCTGAACAACTCGATCAAAAAGTTGTGAATAGCTTAGGTCTTGAAGGCCACAAGCCTGATATGTCGGGCTGGAAGAAAATGGTTCAGACTCTTCTTAACCCAGATCAAGAAGCCACAATTGGTATCGTGGGTAAGTACGTGAACTTGAAAGAGAGTTATAAGTCTCTCAATGAAGCTATTATTCATGGTGGTATTGCCAATCATGCCAAGCTGAATTTGGTTTATATCGATTCAGAAACTTTGAGTGATAAAAATGCCGCTCAAGCCTTAGCTGATGTTGATGGTATTTTAGTGCCAGGTGGTTTCGGCGAAAGAGGTGTAGATGGTAAAATCGCGGCTATTCGTTATGCCCGTGAAAGAAAAATTCCATTTTTCGGTATTTGTTACGGCATGCAGCTGGCAAGCATTGAATTCGCTCGCAATGTCTGCGGAATTCAAGATGCTTCAAGCCGCGAGTTTGAAACCCGTCCATCAAAAAATCTTGTGATCGACTTTATGGAAGAGCAACGCAATTTGAAAACTAAAGGCGGCAATATGCGTTTAGGCGCCTACTCTTGCAGCTTAGAGAAAAACAGCCGCGCTCGTCGTATTTATAATTCTCCAACAATTCAAGAGCGTCATCGCCATCGTTATGAGTTCAACAATAAATACCGTCCACTTTTTGAAAAGCACGGCATGAATTTATCGGGCCTTAATCACGAGCGCGATCTTGTTGAGATCGTTGAGATCACTGAGCACCCGTGGTTTATCGGCGTTCAGTTTCACCCTGAATTCCGTTCACGCCCAATGGCTCCGCATCCGCTCTTTAAGAGTTTCGTAGCGGCCACCCTTGATCACCGTCATAAGCATAAAGAAGCAGCGGTAAAAGGTTCTGGTCGTAGTTCTGTAGTGACTGGTCGTAAGGCACTAAGAAGCGAGAGAAAATCAGTATGATTGAAGTTGAAGAAGGCCGCCGCGTTCTGCGCGTAGAAGCGCAGGCACTACTTGATTCTGTTGAAAGATTAAATGGTAATTTCAGCCAAGCTTCCCAGATGATTTTGGCCTGTAAAGGCAAAGTGATTGTGACGGGTATTGGTAAAAGTGGTCATGTGGCTCGCAAAATTGCGAGTACACTCAGCTCAACCGGAACGCCCTCTTTATTCTTGCATCCGGCTGAAAGTTCACACGGAGATCTCGGTGTTATTACCGAGCAAGATCTGATCTTAGCTATCAGCTATAGTGGCGAAGCAGAAGAGCTTTTGCCAATTATTAATTTCGCAGTTCGCAGAAACATCAGTATTATTTCTCTCACGAGTTCTCAAACTTCGACCCTCGGTAAAGCCGGTGTATGGATTGATATTTCGGTGAAAGAAGAAGCCTGTCCGCTGAGTTTAGCTCCCACTTCAAGTTCGACGCTGACTCTTGCGCTTGGCGATGCTCTGGCCATGGCGGTTATGCATCTTCGAGGTTTCACTCGTGATGACTTTGCCCAATTCCACCCGAATGGTACCTTGGGTCGCCGTCTTTTGACTCGTGTGAAAGACATTATGCACGGGGGAGCGAGCTTGCCTTTAGTCGGGTTTAAAGAAGATATGACTAAGGTCTTAACTTTGATGACTTCTTCGCATGTTTTTCGTGGTGTAGCTGGAGTGGTTGATGAGCAGCAAAATCTAGCAGGTATTATTACCGATGGAGACGTTCGCCGCCGTCTTGAAAAGAATCAGAATCCACTCTCGGGAGTGGCCTCAGACATGATGTCGAAAAATCCTAAAACCATTGATGCGAACGAGCTTGCCGAGAAAGCACTTTTTGTTATGGAGCAGTTTCAAATTCAAACTTTGTTTGTTACTGATCGAAGTGCGACTCAACCAAAAAAGCCGGTGGGGCTGATTCATTTACAAGATCTTTTGAAAGCCAGACTTCGCTAATGGCTTTGACGTAGGTCCAGGGTCTAGTATTACAAACATAGCCAACTCAGTTTTTTCTCCGCTAAACTTATTTCTACATGCACCCAAAGTTTGGCATAAAAATTATTCTTATATCATTATTAACTTCGTTGTTGCTGCAACCGCAAGCCTATGCGGCTGAAACGATTGAACTTCCAGAAGATGAATTGGCAACTGAATCGGTGCTTCCGGTATTCGATAAAACAGTAGCGGTTCGAAATCGATTGGTAACGACAGCTGGTCGGGCAGAGCTGGGTGGCGGACTCGGGTTCAACTTGATTGAAGGTATCTACACCAACACCGTATTTCACGGAACGGCTTCATATAATTTCAGTGAAGAGAAAGCCGTTACACTGTTCATGATCATGGGAAGCAGCGAGCTTTCAAATACGGGTAAAGATCTAAAAGCGGGTCGTGGCCTTAGCAACAATACATTTGATGCGACACTAGCTCCCTCACCTGAAATGTTTATTACGGGCAATTATCAGTTCACGGCTTATTACGGTAAATTCTCAGTTTCAAAGCAGAAGGCGATGAACTTAGCGCTTTACGGTTTAGCTGGTGGTGGTCTTTTGACCTGGAGCGATGGTGAAATGTCGCCAGTTCTATCAGCGGGTGTCGGTCAGAAGTTTTATTTCAATCCTAACTTTGCATTGAGAGCTGATTTACAAATGATGGTTTATCAAGGCCCGGATATCACCTCGAAGCCTTTGCAAGTTGGTACCGGAAAAAAAGACAGCAGTTATTTCTCTGATGAAACATTTTTCAGGCCGTTCTTGAACGCAAGCTTGGTATTTTTATTTTAAGGATTTTTCGTGAAAAGATTTTTTAAACATATCAGTCTTTTTGCTCTGGTTCTCGGCGGGGCAGGTCATGCTTGGGCGCAGATTGCTCCGGCGCCTGCAGATCAGGGGCTTGAAGAACTTTATGATCGTTTTGAAGATCAAGAGGTCCGTCAAACTGAAGAAACAAAAAAGACTCAGAATCCACGTGAACAAGAAGCGAAAGAAAAACCTAAAGAAGTGACGAAGATGTCTGATCTTCAAATCTTGTCGCCTTTTCAAGATATTGCAATTATTCAAAGACGTTTTTTACCTAAGACGAAACGTTTTGAAATCTCAGGCGCAGGTGCAATCAATACGAACAATGCTTATTTCAATAACATTGGTGTGGCCGCTCGCCTTGCATTTTTCTTCCAAGAAAAAATTGGTATTGAGGGCACTTACTTGTTTATCGATAGCTCTGAGAGACCTATTACTAAAGGCTTAAAAGACAATCAGAGAATTTCAACGGCCAGTCTCGTTGAACCTGAAGCTTATTATGGTGTGGCTTTAAAATGGGCTCCACTTTATGGTAAAATGGCTTGGCTGGGTGAGAAGATTGTCCCTTTCGATCTTTATCTCACCCCTGGTTTCGGTGTGACAAAGACGGCACTTGGTAAGTCTCATACGACATTCAGCATTGGTGGCGGTCAACTTTTTGCCCTCACAAAATCGAGTGGACTTCGTTGGGACCTGAATTGGAATTTCTACCAAGCTGAAACAATTCCGACGACAGCTTCAAGTTCCACATCAAAATCGAATCACAGCGATTTAGTTTTAACTGTTGGTTATAGCTTCTTCTTCCCGGAGGCCACTTACCGATGAGTTCATTTAATAAAGCCTCAGTGCGTGTAATAATTGGTGTCATCTTAGCGGCGTTAGTTGCGACTTTAAGTTTCGCTCAAGCCAAGCGTTCGGCAAAGAAAACGGCCGGTAAAAAAACTAAAATACAAAGACCCGCAAACGCTTCATCCTCTTCCCGTTCAAGTTCAATTGGTGAAGGTGATTTTCAAGAGGCCATGCGCTTAGTGCGCGCGGGTCAGTATCAGCAAGCTTCGGCGCGTTTATTCCAATTAAGTTTAAGTCCTAAGTATGCAGATCGTCGTACGCAACTCAGATATTTGCTTGGTCTCATGCTTTATCAAATGAAAATGAATCAGCTGGCCGCATTCCAATTTATTAGCGTGGTTCGTGAAGGTAATTCACGTTTCTTGGGTGATGGTTTAGAGAAGCTTTCTTTAGCTGCCGATGCACTTGGTGATGATGCACTTTTAAACTATGCAATTGCCCGTGTGAAAAGCGATAACTTTCCGGCCGCCCATCGCGATATGCTTTTCTACCGCATTGGTGAGTTTCAGTTAAGAAATCAACAGTACGATGAGGCTATCAGAAGCTTCGTTAAAGTTCCGAATAACAGCACTGTTTTTGATAAGGCACTTTATCTAAAGGCTTACGCCCATGCTGCGAGCAATAATCCCAAAGCAGCCGTTGCTGACTTTGATGCACTTCTCGAAGTTAAATCTGACGCCAGTGTTACAGATCCGACTCGAGTTGCAGCACTTATGGGTAAAGCTCGTGCGCTTTATCAACAAAAAGAATGGGATGCCGCCATCGAAGCCTATCGTGAAGTCCCTAGGGATACGGCTTTATGGCACGATACACTTTTTGAAATCAGCTGGGCGATGCTACGTTCGGGTAAGTTTCGTTCGGCTTTAAGTCAGTTTCAAAGCTTGCATTCTCCCTATTATGAAGAAGCTTATCTTCCTGAATCATTACTACTTCGCTCAATCGTTTACCTCTATATTTGCCAATACGATGAGATGGCGAAGGTTTTAGATCTCTTTAACAAGATTTATCGTCCTCTATATAAAAATGTAGATGTTTACTTAAACTCAGTTAAAAATCCGGTGACTTACTTTAATGATGTTGTTCGCTCAATTCGAGAGAATGAAGAATTAGGTAAGAGTACGAAAACTAAAAAAGCGAAATCGAATCTTCCGCAACTGGTTGTTCAAAAGGTAACGAAAGAGGGCGATTTCCAGAGATCCTTCCAATATATTAAAAAGTTAATTGAAGAAAAAAGAAAAATCATGGCTATGCCAGCTTCATGGAGAACCTCTTCTCTTGGTAAGTATGCTCGTCAAACGATTGATCGTCGTCTTCAGCGCGCTCGTTTAAAGGCCGGTCGTCAGGTGCGTGCTCATATGATTTCGATGCGCACTGAGCTTATTGATTTCTTCGAGCAAGAAGGTTTTATCCGTTATGAAATGACAAATGGTCGCAAAGAACAACTCAAGAAAAGAGTGGCGGGTAAAGAATTACCTAAGGCGCAAATTAATGAAGACGAAGAGCGCGATACTTATGTGCAGAACGGTTATCAATATTGGGCCTTCCGCGGTGAGTATTGGCTCGATGAGATTGGTAATTTCCACTATGTAGGAACACAAAGCTGTGAATAGAAAGCTCGCTTTTTCTTTATCATTGGCTCTAGTTGCAAGCTTTGGCTTCGCAGCGCCGGCTTCTGCTCAAAAAAAGCCAGCTAAGCCGGCTCAGGGACAAAAAACAATCGGTGATCTCCTTAAGAACATCGAGAAGCGCGCTGAAACTGTACAGTTCAATAAAGCTAAAAGTTCTCTTCCGGCTGCCGCTGCGGCTAAGAAAGCCCCCCCTGCACAAGTAAATCTTCGTGCGGTGAAGCCGCCGAGTTCAAAAACTCTTTATTACGAAGAGGGAAGTGACGAGGG
Organism: uncultured Pseudobdellovibrionaceae bacterium; assembly: GCA_964360255.1. Taxonomy (GTDB): domain Bacteria; phylum Bdellovibrionota; class Bdellovibrionia; order Bdellovibrionales; family UBA1609; genus CAYHVK01. The sequence goes on from CAYHVK010000018.1 coordinate 25,214, forward strand.
TCAGCTAGAAAAGATTTTAGATCAGCAGATCAATCAGCTTTATAAGCTCACTCAGCAGTATAAAAAGAGCACGAAGCGTGGCGAACTTTGGCTTCGCTTGGCTGAGCTTTACGTTGAAAAAGCCCGTTTGATTGAATATCAAATTCACACGAAGCACGACAAGCAGATGGAAGCTTTTTTGGGCGGCAAAATCAAAACGCGCCCGAAGCTCAATTTGGGGGCAAGTCTTGAGTATAATAAAAAAGCCATTCAGCTTTATGAATGGTTTATCCGCGATTTCCCTAAAGATCAAAAGATGGATCAGGCGCTTTTCTTCTTAGGGTACAACCACTTTGAGATCAGCAATGTTAAAAAGGGTGAGGAGTTTTATCTTCGTTTGACGAAAGAGTATCCAGAGAGTCCCTACGTCAGCGAATCTTATTTCGCTCTTGGTGAATATAACTTTGATAATGAAAAATGGAGCGTAGCTCTTAAACATTATGAAAAAGTTGTTGAAGATAAAAAGGGCCGTCTTTATTCATTCGGTCTTTATAAGTCCGCTTGGTGTTATTATAAGCTTCAAAAAACTCGCACAGCCCTTAAGCTCTTAGAGCGCGTCATTCTTGAGGGGCGCCGTAGTAAATCAGCAAGTAAAACAGATGCTGGTGTAAGCCGGGTACGTCTTGCTACTGAAGCGGTGAAAGATTTAATTCTCTTCTACGCTGAAGCAGGTGCGCCTGAAAAAGCTCGTGAATATTTTGAAGAAGTTGTGGGTAAGAAGTCGGCTTTAGCTAACTTAGGTAAGCTGGCACAGTACTACATGGATACAGGTAACAGAGCTGCCGCACGCACCATCTACAAAGAGTTAATTGCCGAGGCGCCAGATGCTCCGCGTGCGTTTGATTATCAGCACAATATCGTAAAAATGTATCAGGCGGCTGGCCAGGTTGATGTGTTCTTAAAAGAACTTTATGTCTGGCTTGATGCCTTTGGCCCGAACAGCGACTGGCATCAAACAAATTCAAAAGAAAAAGATCTTTTAGCTAAAGCTAATGAAGTTATGGAAGGCACTCTTCGCAACTACGTTCTTCAGCAGCACCAAGTGGCACAGAATGCGAAGACTCGTAGTTCGCAAGATAATGCACGTCGCGGCTATGAGCTCTATTTCAAAACATTTAATACATCTGTAAAAATCGATGAAATGCACTTCTTCTATGCAGAACTTTTATTCGATATGCAAGATTTCGAGCGCGCTTCTTATCACTATACATGGGTGACAACAAACGCGCCGAAGAGTCCTTATTATGAGCGCTCGACACTCAATAATCTCTTATCATTAGAGAAGAAGCTGCCGACGAATCAAGCCATTAAGAAAATGGTTAAGGATAACACAACTCCAGTTGAGTTTCCTGAGAGCGTAGCCGCATTTGTTGAGGCGGCCAAGAAGTACCTCGCGACTAAGCCAAAGGGTGATAACGTTGCTTCTGTTAAATACCGTCTTGGGTCCCTTTATTATTACTTCAACCAATTTGATCCAGCGTTAGAAACATTCAATGATATTATCAAGAATCATACTAAGACTGATTTAGCGCGATTCTCGGCCAATCATATTCTTGATATTTACAATCTCAAAAATGACTACGTGGGTTTACAAAATGCTGCTGACGATATCTTGAAAGTTCCTGATTTAGCCAAATCAGAAGTCGGGACGCAAATTAAAGATATTAAACTTCGTACTGATTTTAAATTGGCTAAGGAGTTTGAAGATAAAAAAGAATTCGATAAGGCCGCAAAAGCCTACGAAGACTTCGCGACTCGCAATAGATCAAATGCTCTAGCCTCATCAGCAGTCTTCAATGCGGGTGTGAACTACGAACGTGCCGGTGATTCATTGAAAGCCATTGCTATGTATGGCGTTATCTTAAACGATAAACAAAAAGCTAATGAAGGTTTAAGACAAAAAGCAGCTCAGTTCTTACCGTCAATGTACGAAAGAACAGGGCAATATAATAGAGCGGCACAGCTTTTCGAATCTTTTGCCCAAGAGAACCCGAAGAATAAAATTTCTATCGAATATTATTACAACGCAGCCGTGATCTATGATGGCTTAAATGCATATGCAAAGGCCTTAAAGAATTACGAAAAGTATTTTGATATGAAGAAAACTCGTGAGCGTCTCGAAGTGGCGTATCTTATTGCCCGTATTTACGAGCGCCAAGGTCGTTTAGATTATGCTCTTTCACAGTATGAAAAGTATATTAACAGCGGTACATCAAATGCTTCTGGCGTCGTCGAAGCCCATTACCGTATTGCTAAAATACATCAATCGCGCAATCGCACAAAACTTGTTGATGAATGGTTCCAGAAGACTGTGGCTGTGCAAAAACGTCTTGCAAGTCGTGGCCCAGCGGTGGGTGTTTCATTTGCAGCAGAAGCGAAGTATGAGCTTGTTTCTAAAACCTATGATGAGCTAGTTGCGCTTCGTATTCCTTCAAGCCCAGCGGCGCAGGGTGAAGCAGTTCAAAAGAAACTCAAGCTTCTTAACAGGCTTCAGGGCGAACTTAAGGGTGTCATTGCTTACGATGATGGTTATCAGATCGTAGCCGCGCTCTCTCTTCAGGGGCAGGCCTTGCAGCATATGTTTACTTCGCTCGTGAATGCTCCAACACCTAAAGGCTTAAGTGCGGATGAGGCGAAGGCCTATAAAGAGGGAGTAGATAAAATTGCGATTCCGTTTAAAACTCAGGCGATCAGCAGTTACGAGCTTGCTATCAGCCGTGGTAATGAACTTCAGGCTTATAACTCTGCGCTTATCACTGCAGTTAAAAATCTTGAACTTCTTAAGGGCAATAAGCTTCCGCTTGATACAAAAGTGATGATCACTAAATTGCCAGATTGGATGGGGATGTGAAAAAACTAATCTTACCCATTTTTATTTTAGCTCTTGGATTTAATGCCGGTACTGTTTTCGCTCAAGATGAAGATATGGCCGCAGAGTTTGATGGGGATAAAGAAAAGGCAGAGTCGACTCAAAAAGTTGAGTCTGAAGATCTGAAGCGTCTTTCTGAGGCCCGTAAGAGCCGTTCTGAAGGTGCTATTGTTAAGGCCGCCTCACAAATCTTGGCTAAAGATTTTAATAATACAGAAGCACTTAATACTTTGGCTGTTTTCTATGCCGAAACAAAACGTTATGGAATGGCAAAAATTCTTTTGCGCCGCGCTTTGAAAGCCAATCCTAATGAACCAGCTCTTCACAACAACCTAGGTGTCATCTTCTTAATCGAAAATGAGCCTCGCTTGGCACTTGATAGTTTTCGTAAAAGTACACAGCTCAAGTCTGATTATCGCATTGGTGCTACAAACCTAGCTTCGATTTATCTTGAGCATCGTGATTACAATCGCAGCCTTGCGCCACTTGAAGATAGCTACAAGGCCACTAAATCAGACCTTAGTCGAGGCGCCGATTTTGCTGTAGAAATCGCGAATAACTATGCTGTAGCTCTGATGGGAGTCGGCGAAAATTCGAAAGCCCAGGACGTTTTTGAAAAAATACTAGACTCGAACACACGAAGGCTGGCGCCTTACTTAAACTACGCTATCCTTTTAACTGACGTACTGAAGAAGAAAAAAGATGCTTTGCGAGTGCTAAGCAAATTAAAATTAATTTCGGATGAGAGAGAAATTCAGCGTCAGACACAAGAGTTAGAGAAACGAGCGCAAGAATGAACAACATTTTAACTTACATATTGCTCGCTTTTTTATTTTCGCCGTTGACCTATGCGCAAGATGAAGCCGCAGCTCCAGCCGCGAAACCTTCTGCAAAGTCAGCCTCTACGGGTGGCGCAAAAAAAACGACCGACATTAATTTTGAAGATGAGTTAATTGAGGGCGAAGTGAAGAAGCCTGAGCTCATGTACTTATTGCAGAAGAAGCAATTCAACTTTAAACGTTTGATTAAATTACGCGAGAATTTTTTGCCAGAAATGAATAGAACATCAGAGAGTATACAACGAGTCCGAGGGGTCAATTGAAACAGCCTGTTTTTTTAAGAGTGTACCTTAACGGTAAACTCGAGAATGTGAAACAGTTCACAGAAGAACAAATCGTAATCGGCCGCAATGCTGATTTACAACTGTCTTTGCATGAAGATACAGTTTCTCCTCTCCACGCGGTTATTGAAGAGCGTGATACTGGTTACTACATTTCAGATTTGGGTTCACAAGCTGGCACTTTCAAAAATGGCCAAAAAGTTTTTGATGATAAAATTGAGTCCGGTGAAGAGTTCACAATTGGCTCGTATAAAATTGAATTTTTTGTTGGTGTTCCGAAACCTAAAGCTCCACCACCAAAATCAACGCCAACAGAAACAGTAATACCAGTAGCGCCAGTGGTAGCCGCAGCTCCACCAGTTGAAGATACTGATTCAATGGAAATGCCAGATGAGCCACCGCCGCCAACCAAAGAAGAGAAAAAGGGTTTTGCCTTTACGCCAGGTCGCTCGACAAAAGAGATTAAGCCTAAAACTGTAAATGTAGGCCCGGTGCCTACATCGAACGAGAGTGTTCAGAGATTATCAGATACTCTTAAATCATCAAAAGGTTCAATCGTAGAAGTGATTGTGGCCTGGAAAGATCGTGTTCTTACAACGTCACACTTTTCTCATGAAGGCGAAGTGACTATTGGTGGCGATAGCTCAACAGATATCCAGATTCCGCTTATTGGCGTACCACGCATTAAACATCCGCTTTTAAAATTAGGCCCGGGAGTTCGCGTTCGTATTTCAGCTGAAATGTCAGGCGACTATTATAAAGATGGTACTAAGGGTTCAATTGCAGATTTAAAACGCATGAATCGTATGATGCCAAGCGAAGCTGGTTTTGAATTTGATCTTCTGCAGGGTGAGATGGTTCGGCTTGGTATGCACGGCGATGTTTTAAACATCTACATTCGTTTTATTCCTGATGTGCCAAAACCAATTGGTGCACCTTTCTTAGATTTAACGGCCTCTGAAACTGCATCAGTGATCATGTCTGTGTTAGTAGCCGGCTTCTTTGCGCTTTATATGTCGCTTTACAGTCCGTCGTCACTTGATGGTAAAGATAATTTACTAGAAGAACCTATTCGTCGTGCGACGGTGACGTTTAATCCTCCGAAGATTGTTCAAGTGACTGAGACGCCAGAGCCACAAGAGAAAAAAGTTGTCCAAGTTGTAGAGAAGAAAGCACAGCAAGCCCAGACTACGAAAAAAGATCCAGGAAAAGCTTCCGATATGCGTCCAAGCGAAAGAGTTGCCAAAAAAGGCGAAGTTGCTTCAGCGATCAAGCAAGGCGGAGCCATCAAAACTGGTGCTAAGCCCGCTGCGAATATGAAAACTAAAGACATCAATGCAACCGGTCTTCTCGGTGTGTTTGGTGGTCGTGGTACACAAAAAGAATTATCGAAAGCTACATCAGGAGCTGGCGAACTTGTCGGTGAAGCTGAATCCGCTACTGGTGCGGCAGGCGGTAACGAAACGCGAGCTGGTGATAGTCTTGGTGGTCGCTTGAAAAATGTGGGTGGCGGTAAAGGTACATCCACAGTTGGTATCGGCGGAGTCGGCACGCAAGGTCGCGGTACAGGCCCATCGGGTCTCGGCAGTGGCGGTATCGGTAAAAAAGGCAGCGTTGATATTAATATTGAAGGAAATTTAACAGAGAGCTCCGGCACTATCGATAAAGAAGCGATTCGTCGTGTAATTCGTGAGAACAGAAAATTATTCCAATACTGCTACGACCAAGCCCTACGCCGAAATTCAGATGCGTACGGTAAAGTTGAAATTCAGTGGGATATCGAAGACCGTGGCCGTGCCACGAACGCAATTGTGAAATCAAACAGTACAGGTGACGCCGCTTTTGGACGTTGCATGGCTGATAAGATTAAAGGGTTGATCTTTCCTGAACCGCCTGCAGACCAGGTGGCTCGTGTGATCTTCCCATTTGTATTTACAGCTCAATAATTTCTTAAGGGGGAATTTAACAGTGGAACAAACAGCACAAGCCGCAATTAATGTGACGGACAAGTGTGTAGGTTACGAAGGTAACTTTATATTTCATGCGTTCTGTCAGGGTGGACCAGCAATGTGGTTGATCTTGATCGTAGCGCTATTAACAGTATTTCTAATCGTGGATCGTTTTTTCAGACTCCACAGTTTGACTGTTGATAAAACAACTTTAAACGAAACACTTTTCAGTATGTTGCTTCGTGGAGAGCTTAAACAAGCTATCGCTTTCTGCGATCGCAAGCCGACTCCGCTGACAAATACTTTAAAGGCTGGGCTCGTTCAGGTTCTTAACAAAAGAACTGACGAAGAAGTTCAAGTAGCAATGGATGCGGCGGTTCTCCGCGAGACTCCACGCCTTGAAGGTTGGACAGCATTCTTAGCAGTATTTGGTAACGTTGGCGTTCTTATCGGTCTCTTGGGTACGGTTGCTGGTCTAATCACATCATTCAGTGGTGTTTCTAAAGCTGATCAAAGCATGCGTGCACAAATGCTTTCACAAGGTATTTCTGAAGCCCTGAACTGTACGGCTTTCGGTCTTCTTGTGGCGATTGTGGCGATCGTAGCTTACGGATTCTTCCAAATGAGAATTGGTAAGGCGATCAATGATATGCTTGAGAGCAGCATGACGCTTATGAATCTCGTTGTAGCTAATCGCGAAAAAATGAAGGACTAAGAGTAATTTATGGCTCAAATAGAAGAAAATGGTAGAGGTCGGAATTCAACGGTAGATGTGAACATTGTTCCGTTCATCGATTTGATGTCGGTTCTCGTTATTTTCCTTCTTATCACAGCCGTATGGAGCCAAGTCTCGATCATTCAATTGGGTAGCTCAATTTATGGTAAGAAAAATTCAGAGCAGTCGGCAGAACCCCCTCCGCGCGCTGAAATCCCGTTTCGCATTGATGTGCGACCTGATGGGCATAAAATTGTGATCGGTCGCCAAGATATCTTGGTGCCAAAACTCAAGGGTGAATACAATTTGGCTCGCTTACTCAATGAACTCAAGACGATCAAAAGCTTATATCCTGATAAAGAAGACGCGATCATTACGATGAACGATGAAATTGAATATGTGAATTTAGTTACGGCCATGGATATGACTCTTCAGTCGGGATTCCCGCAAGTGTCTATCTCAACAGCCGGAGGAGCTCAGTAATGCCTATTCGAGTGCCAGGCAAACGAGATCGACATAACAAAATCGGCGGCAAAAAACGTGGTGTAGTAGCCATTTTATCGCTGACAGCGATGGTGGATATGTTCACGGTTCTCGTCGTGTTCCTTCTTCAAAACTATGCAACGACAGGGCAAGTGATCGAGATTCCTGAGGGTGTTGAGTTGCCAAGTGCTGCTCAAGTTAAAGAATTGAAGCCAACCAATGTTGTTATCATTTCAGATAAAGATATCAAGCTGAACAACACATCAGTAGCGGCCACACCTTCTGTGAAAGAGCAGCAGGATTGGATGGTTGAGACTCTAAAGACTGAAATTGAAAAGCTCATTGCCAAGGGTGAGAATAATAAAGCAGCGCTGACATCACAAATCCGTGAGGCCGTTGAGCGCATCAAAACTGGTGATAAGGTCACAGAGCCTGAAGTTGATGAGTTTCGTCGTATGACAATTCAAGCCGATAAAAAACTCGATTTTTTAACATTGAAGAAAATCATGTACACCGTCACTGAAGCCGGAATTATCGAAATTAATTTTGCGGTTTTAAAAGAGTCACCTAAAGATCAAGGCGCCGGAGCCGTGACTCAGTAATTTATGCAGCGCTTGCGATATGATTATTGCCTCGCACGTATTGCAGAATACGAGCTTTATTTTCCATTGATAAACTTACGAATTTTAAGCCGACGAAAGAAGCGTCGGTGACGTATTGCACGGTCGCCTTTGAAGTGATCGCATCGCCTAAAACAGGGCTACGAATTTCAAGAGTTACAGTCTGACCGATGGATAAATTTTCAAAAATCTGATCTACACCAGCGCCACCTGGGCTGACCGTTTTAAGCTGAGCAATCATCGTGTGACCATCTTCAGTTTTCACTACAGCTTGTCCTGAAATCATGGCTCTTGGATGCTCACGTTTGTTCAATCCAATTTCATCGAGAAGATCGTGGAACTCAAAAAGATCAGCCCAAGATTTCATTCCTTTTGTCCAAACGAGAATTTCATCTTTTTGCTGAATTGAGCGGATTTCATTGATCAGTTGAGCGCGCGGCATAGGGCCCTTGCTCTGACCTTGCATAGCATAGTGCCAAAGTTGCTCTTGTTTGCCCGGCTTCTGAGTTTCAGCTTCTGAGTGACTCTGCTTTGACCAAGTCGCAACACTTGACCACTCAGTTTGGCCTCGCGACCAAATTGTGGCGTCAAGTTCTAAAATGCCAGAGCTCAACTGACTTTTAATGTCATCAGTCGTAAATGGTCCTCGGACCGTTTCATTCTGGCAAATAAACCAATTTGGCATACTTTACTTTTCGGTGCGTTTCGTTAGAACCTTAAGCTAGTTCTTCTGTTCAATAGCAGTCTCATATTGATACACTCTTCAGATGAGACGCTTCTATAAACGAGCTGGTGCTTTAGTACTCGCCGTTCTTTTTTTAGTCCTGGTTATTGAGATCGTCATTATGGCGCCTAAGAATCTCAATGAGAAAAAAGCGACTTCTGTGGCGGATGAACAAACTGATATTTCTAAAGACGAGTCTATCCAGCAGCAGATGGACGGGGTCCATGTAGTCGAATCTAAGAATGACGAAAAAGAGTGGGAGCTATGGGCTGACCGTGCGACTGGTTTTCGCGCTGATCAAGACCTCACTTTGAATAAAGTAAAAGCTGTTTTTTTTGGCGATAACGGCGTCGAGATGACCGTTACTGGCTCAAGAGGACGAGTTGAGCCGAAAACAAAAAATATGATGATTGAAGGTGAAGTTGTCACTCGCTCAAATAACGGCTACGTTTTCAAAACTGAAAGCGTGAGCTACCGTTCAGACACTCGAATTCTAATAAGTCCAAGCGCTATCGAGGTTACGGGCCCACGCGATCAAAGTGGCCATTCGCTTTTTATTTCAGGCGATAGTATGCATTCTGATTTGGGACAAGGTTTAATGACGATCGACCAAAATGTTAAAGCTCAAAAATCTGTGCAGAATTCAAAGAAGATGACGATTCAATCCAGTAAAGTTTCATTGAATGCTAAGAGCAAAGCCGTACAATTCAGTGGGGGCGTTTCAATCAATGTGGACGGCGTTAAAGTAACAGGTCCAGACGCCATTTTTCGCTACGATACGAAGTCAGACTTGCTAAAATCAATTGAATTAGAGGGTGGCGTCAAAGTCAGTGATATGAATAAGTGGGCTACATCAGATAAATTGAATATTTTTTTAGAAGAAGATAAATATGTATTTAAGGGTAAGCCACGTGTTTACCAAGATAATGACGAAGTGATGGGCGATGAAATAGTATTTTTAAACGGTGGAAAAAAAGTCCAAGTTAAAAATGCAAAAGTAAAAGTGAGCCAAGAGAGACTGGAGAATGCAAATTGAACCGTTTAGTTATTCGTGAAATATCGAAAAAATTTAAAATGCGTAAAGTTGTTTCAGCGGCTTCTTTTGCTATTGAAAGCGGTCAAGTCGTAGGTTTGCTTGGCCCTAATGGAGCTGGTAAGACAACGAGCTTTTATATGGTCGTAGGTTTACTTAGTCCTGACTCAGGCGAAATTCTTCTCGATGATGCTGATATCTCAAAATTACCAATGTATCAGCGCGCGCGAGTAGGATTAAGTTATCTGCCTCAAGAGGCGAGCATATTCAGACGTCTGACTGTGCGTGAGAACTTGCTAGTGGCGCTTGAAGCGGCCGATGTGGCGCCTTCTGATATTGAAGAGAAGCTTCAAGGCTTATTAAAAGATTTTAATATTACACATATTGAAAATAGTTTTGGTTATGCCCTATCGGGTGGTGAGCGGCGCCGTGTTGAAATCGCTCGTTCACTAGCTGGAGAGCCGAAGTTTTTATTACTCGACGAGCCTTTTGCCGGTATTGATCCCATCGCTGTTGGGGACATTCAGGACATTATCAAACAACTAAAGTCTAGGGGAATTGGTATTTTGATCACAGATCATAATGTTCGCGAGACTCTTGGAATTTGTGACTATGCATACATCCTCAAAGATGGCAAAATTGAGGTAGAAGGTTCACCAGAGCAAGTAGCATCAAATCCAACCGCGAAGAAATTCTACTTGGGCGAAAACTTCAGATTATAAAAGTACCGGAAAGAGGAATTGAAAAATGGCAATGGGCATGAAAATGTCAATGAAGCTTTCGCAGCAATTGAGAATGACTCCTCAATTGCAGCAAGCTATTAAGCTCTTGCAACTTTCTCGTATTGAATTAGAAACAGAAGTGCGTAAAGAACTTGATGAGAACCCAGTTCTTGAAGAGATTCACGAAACTGCTGACGACGATGGAGCTTCAAAAGCACAAATCGCCGATGAAATGAAAACAGCAGAAGCAGCTGTAACACCTGAATCGAGTGATCCCACGAAGCAAGATGAGTTCGAGTGGGAAAACTATGTTGATAATCTTTATAAGCCGGTGAATCAGCCGACCGATTTCAGCGATGAAATCATGAATTACGAAAATGTGATCTCGGCTGTGCAAACGCTCCATGACCACTTGATGTGGCAAGTGAAAATGTTTGGCTTTAATGAAGAAGAAGAAAATCTAGTTTCAATTTTGATCAGCTACGTAAATGACGACGGTTATATTTCAGCTCCATTTGAAGAGATGGCCCAAGCTGAAGGCGTCGATGCTAAAGAGCTCGAAGAAATGCTGCCTTTTCTTCATGAGTTTGACCCTCCTGGAGTAGGTGCCCGTAACTTGAAGGAATGTTTGCTTGTACAGGCGAAGCACTTGCAAGAAGACACTCACGACTTAACTACAATCATTGAGAACCATCTTTCTGACTTAGAGAAAAAGAATTATCCAGCTATTGCGAAGACCTTGAATTTGGATATCAGTGAAGTCATTGAAGTGAGCCAGATCATCTTGAGCATGGAGCCTAAACCAGGCCGCCAGTTCATGACGAACGACACTCAGTTTATTACTCCTGATGTTTATGTTTATAAAGTCGGAGAAGAGTACGTAGTTTCTCTCAATGAAGACGGCCTTCCTCGTTTGCGTATTTCAAACCTCTACCGCAATCTTTTAAAAAATGAATCAGCGGCGAACAGAGCCGCTACCGTCGGTATGGAAGGTGGGACAAAGCCCACTGAAGCGGCTGCGGCAGATGCTAAAATTTCACAGAAGAACACTCAAGAGTATGTGCAAGATAAGCTTCGCTCAGCTATTTGGCTGATCAAATCTATCCACCAACGTCAGCGCACGATTTATAAAGTGGCTGAGAGTATTATAAAGCATCAGCGTGATTTCTTTGAAAAAGGCCCGGGCTTTATTAAGCCGATGATCTTACGAGATATCGCCAATGATATCGGCATGCACGAATCAACAGTGAGCCGTGTTACGACAAATAAGTACCTTCATTCTCCACGCGGTATTTTTGAATTAAAATATTTCTTCAATTCAGGAATTTCTAAAACTGACGGTGACTCTGTTGCCAGTGAATCAGTGAAGTTAAGAATTAAAGACTTAGTTGATAACGAAGATAATAAAAATCCATTATCTGACCAAAAGATTGTAGAGCTACTTAAAAAAGAGGGCATCGATATCGCCCGCCGCACAGTCGCTAAATACCGCGACGTCTTGCGAATCCTCCCATCATCAAAACGCAAAAAATACTTCTGACGCGTGAGAAGGCTTGGATCCTTCGTTGCTCGTCGGTCGCTTCGTTGCGACGTACCTGAAGGTACGCCTCACTTCGCTCCTCCTCGCGCCTCGGCTGCGAGCCTTCTCACGCGTCAGGCCTTAGCTGTCTCAATATTTTAGCCATTCCAAATATCGAAAGCCTGGCGTTTTGCGCCGCTTATGGCCATGTCTCATCTTGAGATTCTCTTATGTCTTTGGTCTGGCGAGCCGATAAATATATAACCTAAAGGAGCGTTACCTATGAAGTTTCAGTTCAAATTTAAAGGAATCGATCATTCCCAATCTCTCTGTGATCACGTCATGGAAAAGTTCGAAAAATTGGGAAAATTTGAAATGAAGCCCACGCAAATCAATATCACGTTCAGCGCTGTTAAACATGAGCGCAAAGCCGATGTTTATGTGAAGGGTCTCAATAAGAGTTTTAGAGCCAGTGCTCAGGCCGAGTCGTATTACGACGCCCTAGATATGGTCGCTAAAAAGATCGAAAAACAAATGCATAAAGAGAAAGCTAAAGTTCAGCATCACAAGAGCTTTGAGCTCTCTCATGAGGCTCGCCTCGATGAAGCCATCGAGCAAGAGAAGACGAGCGATAAAGCTGCTTAACGCCCACCAAGTTCCGAGCTCTCTGTCATGGGGGCTCGGAATCAAAATGACCAGATCTATTGTGAATTTCTAATTATGTGCTGGTGATGTGGCTAGGGGTTTTATTCAAACTTCTGTTTGAGCTTGTCTGAGTAAAATAATAGCGCACGGGAGTATGTTTTAATGTTCTTGTCGTCAGACGTGCGAACTAACTCTTTCAGAAGAAGCTCTACTGCGGCGGAATAGTTTTGAAGGTTGTACTGGGCCAACGCGAAAAAAACCTTCAACGCCCCGTTTTCCGGGAACAGAGAGATCGCCTTCTTAAGCACTCGTTCGGAGTTCTTATAATCACCGAGACAGCGATAAGTACTTCCAAGCCCAAGGTAAGCGCCTTCTAGATCTTCTCCTGTCAGTCCAAGAGCGATAGCCGTCTCGTAAGCTGGAGCTGCATCAAATTCTTTTCCAAGAGCGTCGTGAGTCCATGCAATTTGATAATGAACTACGCCGTCATTCGGTCTTTGACTAAGTTCTGCCGTAAGAATTTGCATTGCGTCTTCAAACGATCCGCGTTTGCGAGCTTCTGTAACAGCATCTAGCCAATTCATTGCCTTAACCTCAGTAAAGTCTTAATGCTCGCAACGACAGCGGTCACCAAAGTAATCCTTCTTATCTCTCACGGGTCGTATTCTATATACCTCTCTAACCAAAAGCGCCTCAACATCACAAGCCACCGAATTCAGCAAAATAGCCGCTTTGTTGCATTTATTTAGTTTTAATATCAAACATATTGCTTAGGGCGGCTATTTTGCTGAATTCGGTGGCTTGAGTAAGGGGCAGGGATTGATTGTTCAGCCCACATTCATGCGCTACTAAACACACAAGATCCAATGCGATGCAAAAAAGTCCGTCGCCACACCTAAAGCCCCCATAAGCATTGACCTTTTTGCATCGCATTGCTATTTCCTTCACACAGAAAAATCTCTGCCAAAACTTAATAGAAGGAATGCTATGAAAAACTATTTCTTTACCTCTGAATCTGTATCTGAGGGCCACCCAGACAAATTAGCCGACCAAATCAGTGATGCGGTTTTAGATTCATTTTTAGCCCAAGATCCAACAAGCCGCGTGGCTTGCGAGACTTTAACTTCAACTGGTTTCGTTGTTTTAGCCGGTGAAATCACTTCTAAGGGTAGCGTTGATTATCCATCAGTAGTTCGCGAAGTGATCAAAGATGTTGGTTATGACGATCCTGCCAAGGGCCTCGATTACAAGAGCTGCGCTATTTTCTCAGCTCTTGGTAAGCAAAGCCCAGATATTGCTCAAGGTGTAGACTCATCAGCAGATAAAGAGCAGGGTGCAGGCGATCAAGGTCTTATGTTTGGTTACGCTGTGAATGAAACGACTGAACTTATGCCTCTTTCGATCGCACTTTCTCATCAGCTAGTAAAAGATTTGGCGGGATTACGTAAAGCCAACAAAGTGAACTGGCTTCGTCCAGATTCTAAGAGCCAAGTAACGGTAGAGTACATTGACGGTAAAATTTCGCGCGTAGACTCTGTTGTTATCTCGACTCAGCATGCTCCAGAAGTTGAGCAAGCAGAAATCAAAAACTACATCACTGAAGAAGTGATTCAAAAAGTAGTGCCTAAAAACTTGATTGATAAAAACACAAAATTCTACATTAATCCCACTGGCCGTTTTGTTGTGGGTGGTCCTCACGGGGATGCTGGTTTAACAGGTCGCAAAATCATCGTAGACACTTATGGTGGTCACGGTGGTCACGGTGGCGGTGCCTTCTCTGGTAAAGATCCGTCTAAAGTTGATCGTTCGGCCGCATATGCGGCTCGCCACGTAGCTAAAAACATCGTAGCTTCTGGCGTGGCAGATAAATGTCTGGTTCAGATAGCTTACGCAATCGGCGTTGCTGAACCAATGAGCATTATGATCAATGATTACGGTACGGCAAAAGTAGATCCAGAAAAAATCGTGAAAGCTGTTCGCGAGATCTGGAGCCTCAAGCCAGCTGCGATTATTAAGCAATTTGATCTTCTCAAGCCGCGCTATCGTAAAACATCAACTTACGGGCACTTCGGACGTAACGACGCTGAGTTTACATGGGAAAAACTAGATAAGGTTGAAGCGCTGAAGTCACTTTTGAAATAAAAACGGAAACTAGAGTCCAACAATGCAGCCAGAGTTTATACGTAATTTTTCGATCATCGCGCACATTGACCATGGTAAGTCGACTCTTGCTGATGCCCTTCTTTCTGAGACGGGCACGTTAAGTAAACGTGAAGAAAAGGCCCAGTTTCTTGATAACATGGATATCGAGCGCGAGCGCGGTATTACAATCAAGGCCCAAACTGTTCGGTTGCTCTATACCGCTAAAAACGGCAAAGAGTATCAGCTCAATCTCATCGATACGCCGGGACACGTGGATTTTGCTTACGAAGTTTCTCGCTCATTAGCAGCCTGTGAAGGAGCTTTACTTGTCGTCGACGCCAATCAAGGTGTTGAGGCGCAAACTCTCGCCAACGTCTATTTAGCTCTAGAAAATAATCTACATATTCAAGTCGTTTTGAACAAAATCGATTTGCCATCAGCTGACCCTGAAGGCGTTAAAAAACAAATTGAAGATTCAATTGGTCTTGAGACTGACAACGCTATTTTGGCGAGTGCTAAAGAGCGCATTGGTATTCGTGATATCCTTGAGGCTGTATGCGAAAGCTTTCCACCACCTAAAGCTGATCGCGAAAAGCCACTCAGAGCACTTATTTTCGACTCGTGGTTTGACTCTTACCAGGGGGTTATCACGCTCTGCCGAATCGTAGACGGACGTGTTCGCAAAGGCGATCGCATTAAGTTTATGAGCAATGATCAAGAGTACGAAGTTCTTAAGCTCGGTGCATTTTCACCATTCCCACTCGAGTTCGAAGTTCTTGAGGCGGGTGAGGTGGGTTATCTTATCAGCGGCATTAAAACCATTCGTGATGTTCAAGTGGGCGATACCATCACCCATGTGAAGTCACAAAAATTTCAAGAAGCCACAGAGGCACTAGCAGGTTTCAAAAAAATTCAGCCCATGGTTTTCTCAGGGATTTTCCCGGTAGAATCTTCTGATTACGAAGACTTTAAAGATGCCTTGAGTAAACTTTGTCTCAATGATTCAAGTCTTGCATTCGAGCCAGAAAAATCAAACGCCCTTGGCTTCGGTTATCGCTGCGGCTTCCTCGGTCTTCTTCATATGGAAGTGGTGCAGGAGCGTCTCGAGCGTGAATTCAATTTAAATCTGATCTCGACAGCTCCATCAGTTGTTTACAAAATCTTTACGACCGACGGTAAGTCTTTCGACCTTGAAAATCCGTCAGGCCTCCCAGATCCTTCTAAAATCGATCGCCTCGAAGAGCCTTTTGTTAAAGTCACTCTCCATACGCCCACTGAATTTATCGGAGCCTTAATCAAGCTCTGTGAAGATCGTCGTGGCACGCAGATTAAAATGGAGTATGTGACCGAGAAGAAAGTGATTATTGAGTACAAACTTCCGCTGAACGAAATTGTTATGGACTTCTATGATCGCTTAAAATCAATTTCAAAAGGTTATGCTTCTATGGAGTATGAACTGATGAATTTTGAGCCAGCCGATTTGGTGCGTCTTGATATTCTGCTCAACGCTGAGCCTGTTGATGCGCTTTCTATTATTGTTCACCGCTCGAAAGCAGATATTCGTGGCCGCCAATTGTGCGCCAAGCTAAAAGAGCTAATTCCGCGCCAGCAGTACCAGGTCAACATTCAAGCCGCTATTGGCTCTAAAATTGTCGCCCGCGAAACCTTAGGCGCTATACGAAAAGACGTGACAGCGAAATGTTACGGCGGTGATATATCCCGTAAGAGAAAACTTCTTGAGAAGCAAAAAGAAGGTAAGAAGCGCATGAAGCAAGTCGGAAGCGTAGATGTTCCGCAAGAGGCTTTCTTGGCTATCCTTAAGATCGACGATTGATTTTAATTTAAGGGAGTTCACGGTGAAATTTGACAGAAAGTTTTGGACAGAAGGACCGGGTTCGTTTGCTCTTGCTATCTTGATCGCCTTGACCATCCGCTGGGCCTTCATTGAAGCCTACGTGATTCCATCAGGGAGTATGCTTCCCACACTTCTTATTCATGATCATATTTTCGTTAATAAAATGGTTTACGGTGTGCGTATTCCGTTCACTGAAAAATGGCTTTTTAAGCTAAATGAACCTCAGCGTGGCGAAATCGTTGTTTTTAAATACCCAGAAGACCCGAATATTTTCTTTATCAAACGTATCATTGGCGTTCCGGGCGATAAGATTGTGTATGAAAACGGCAATCTTTACATCAATGATGAGCTGATCAATAAGTATCCGCCGCAAGATCATAAAGATGACATGGCTTGGCTTCGTGATGAAGACTTCCGCGAAGAAGGCCCCGGAGCATTAGGTCTCTTCACTCATTGGGAAGAAAAAGTCGGAGATAGCACTTTCAGCATTTTAAACTTAAAGGGCAAAATTGGTGACAGTTTTGGTCCTTATCATGTTCCACCAGATCACTATTTTGTGCTGGGTGATAACCGCGATAAATCAAAAGACAGTCGTTACTGGAGCGAGAGTGGACCCTATCTCTCGCGCGATCTTCTTGTGGGCCGCGCCATGTTTGTATGGCTCAGCTGTGAAGATACGCTCCCGGTCGTAAGCTTTCTCTGCAATCCACTGACGATTCGCTGGTCACGGTTCTTCCACTCAGTTCACGACTGAAAGTAAGTCATGGTAACAGAATCTAAAAAAGCAACGGCGATGGGCAGCTTAGGGCTGTTCGCGCTGGCTCTTTTTATATTCTTATCTCTACGCTGGGCTGTGCTTGAGCCTTTTATTATTCCTTCGGGCAGTATGATTCCTTCGCTTCTCATTCATGATCACATTGGTGTGGCGAAATGGTCTTTTGGTCTTCGCGTGCCGTTCAGTCAAAAGTGGCTAACGGGGCCTTATACTCCAGAAAGATTTGATGTGGTTGTGTTTAAGTCGGTTGAAAACCCCGATATGTATATGATCAAGCGGGTGATTGGTTTGCCTGGTGATCATATTCAAATCACAAAACAAGGGGGGCTTGTTATTAACGACATCGAAATTCCCCGTAAAAAATTAGAAGAGTTTACTCGTCCTGAAGAAGATCTCGAAATTTCGCCTGATCAGCTGGACTTTTACTTAGAAGGCGAAAAAAAAGAGCATGTTGTCATGCAAAGGCGTGCGGCTTTTCGTTGGGAAGTTCAAGCCTATGATGTGCCTGAGGGAAAGCTTTTAATGATGGGTGATAACCGTGATGCATCCCATGATGGTCGTTATTGGGGTTATCTTCCTCTTGAAAATTTGGTGGGTAAGGCTTTGTTTATTTGGCTCAGTTGTACTGAGACAATTTCTGTAACACAAAATCTTTGCGACCCTAATTTCATTCGTTGGCAACGGATCTTTTCTCCGATTCAATGATTCAATGAGGGCCATGAATCGTGATTTTCAGAGCTTAGTTAAGCGTATATTAAGAGATTATGCCGAAACGCTATTTTTAGCGTTAATGCTGGCGTTACTTCTTCGATTTTTCGTTATTTCAGCCTATCGAATTTCGAATCCTTCGATGGTGCCTGCGCTTCGAGTGGGAGATTTTATTCTCGGCTTTAAGTTGTCTTATGGCTTCAATGTCCCATTTACGAGTAAAAAAGTGGGCCGTCCTCGTCCGCAAAGAAATGAAGTGCTGATTTTTAAATGTCCGAGCGAGCTTTCAAAAAGCTGTATAAAGCGAGTCATCGGCATTCCTGGTGATCGCATTCAAATTTCTAAAAAGAAACTAATTATCAATAATAAGGTGGCACGGTACGAAAAAGTACCTAACGAGATCACTAACGAAGTGGTTAAAGACCTGATTCAGCCCCCTAAAGAGCGGGTGATTCTCAAAGAAACCTCGTTGGGTGTGTCTCGCCGCATCTTTTTGTCCTCAGCTGACCTTGATGAAGCTTATGGGCCACTTGTTGTGCCTCCTGGCCATATTTTTGTCCTTTCTGACAACCGGGATGATAAAGAAGACTCTAGAAAATGGGGAGTTGTGCCAATTTCCCTGATTGAAGCTAAAGCGGTAGGGGTCTGGTTCTCAATAGATTGGAGCCCCACATTAAAAAAGTCGGGGGGCGCCCCCAGAATTCGATTTGAGAGATTCTTTGAGGCGGTTCGTTAAACTGTTGCCTAGAGGGAAGGGCGCAAGCTAAATTATTTCCCAATGTCCCTTCTTGGTCGATCTTTCATTCGTTCTGCAGACTTATCTGGCGAAAGAATTCATTCTTTTTTTGATTATGTTTCTGAATTAAAAAATGAGTTCAATAAGCACGGAAATTTCGACCGTCTCGTTCAAAAAGATCACAAAAAAGTTATCGCTCTCTTGTTTTTTGAACCTAGCACACGGACGCGCTTTAGTTTCGAAATTGCAGCTAAACGTTTAGGTATGTCCACAACAACTCTCGATTCAGCGGCTAGTACAAGCCTCACTAAAGGTGAAACGCTAATTGATACGATTTATAATATTTGTGCGATGAAACCTGATGCTCTTGTTATTCGTCATTCTGGCAATAAAGAAGTGAATGAGTGCCTGCGTGACTTAAAAATTCCAGTGATCAATGCGGGTGATGGTACAGATGAACATCCCACTCAGGCGCTTCTTGATGCCTATACAATTCGCTCTCGCATGCCGCTTCAAAAGGCGAAAATACTTTTCGTGGGGGATATACGCCACAGCCGCGTGGCGCACTCAGATCGTCGGTTATTTGAGCGTTTAGGTTTAGAGGTCGGTTTTTGCTCACCTGAGTCTTTGGCTCCAGTTGAGCAAGAGTGGTCTCGGGCTCGTGATTTTAAAACTTTGAATGAAGGTCTTGAGTGGTGCGATGTGGTCATGGGCTTGCGCCTTCAACAAGAGCGCTACTCTGGCGAAGAGTATATTGATTTGAATTCTTATATTCAAAGTTACCGACTCGATTATAATTCTCTACAATCACTCAAGCCCAAGGGCTTGATAATGCATCCGGGTCCGTTTGTGCCTGAAGTTGATCTTTCATCTGATGTTTTGAAAGATCCTCGCTGCGTAATTCATGAGCAGGTTGAAAATGGTGTGTACGTAAGAATGGCATTATTAAGTGAAATTTTAGGGTTACGTAAATGAATCAAAAATCTTCACTCTATTTAGAATCAGGCGAGATCTTCACGGGCCAAATGGTGGCCGGTGAGCCGAAGGCCGGCGAAGTCGTATTCAATACGTCGCACTCAGGTTATGAAGAGATGGCGACGGATCCTTCTTACTATTCACAAATTTTAGTTACTACAGCTTCTCAGCAAGGTAACTACGGCGTTGATGATGAAGTTTGGGAGTCTCGTAAAATTTGGATTCGCGGTTTCGTTTGCCTCGAAGTGCAAAACTCTTCTCGGGAGCGATCATGGCTCGAGCGTCTCGATCAAGGCAAAGTCCCGTTAATAACTGAGGTGGATACTAGGCAGCTAGTTTTACACTTGCGCTCAAATGGCACCCCTTGGGGGGCCATTATTGATTCTGTTGATGCTAAAGTTGTAAAAGAAAAAGCTCAACAATTGATAAAAAAAGCGAAAAGCGGCCCGGCTGACTGGACAGCGTTAGTAAGTTCAGAAAAGCCATATGAGATTCAGGGACATAACGAAAACGGCCCGAAAATCGCACTCCTAGATTTTGGCTCAAAAGAAAATATTATTCGCGAGCTTCGTAAACGCGCTCAACTCATAAAAATTTTTCCGTCATCATCGACAAGTTCAGAAATCAAAGCCTGGAACCCAGACGGAATTTTACTCTCCAACGGCCCGGGCGATCCGGCCTTAGTCAATCCTGGTATTCAAACTGTTCGTGAGCTTTTAGGTTGGCGTTTTATTTTTGGTATTTGTATGGGGCACCAAGTTTTGGGTCTCGCTCTGGGCGGGAAAACTTATAAGTTGAAGTTCGGACATCGCGGAAGCAACCATCCTATTCGCGACACACTTGTAAATCGTGTTTATATGACAAGCCAAAATCACGGTTACAATGTTGATATAGAGAGTTTGGGCGATAAAGTTCAGGTGACCCACACCAATCTGAATGACAATACAATCGCCGGTATGATTTCAACTCAAAATAAATGTATGAGTGTTCAATTCCATCCTGAGAGTCATCCGGGCCCTCATGATTCGGTAGAGCTATTTGATTATTTTATGCGGCAGTTGGTATGACGATATACACAGATTTAACAGAAAAATTAATGCAGTTTTACACAAGCGGCTCGTATCACGAAGAAGCTGTTAAAGCTAAGATACAGTTTAACGAATATGCGGGCGTGTTTGATGAGGCGGCTTCAAACTTTGAGCAAAAACTAGCTCAGTTTGTGGACTGGTATCTCTTTACGCGTCCACTTCGCCAGTTTGGACTTTCTCCGATTGCTCTTCAGGCTGAACGTGAAGTGATGCCAATGAGTGAAGAAGAGAAGCCTTACATTCAAAACTTAGCCAATAATCGTCACAGTCTTTTTGAATTCCTTAAAATCTCGCGCGATGACCTGCATGTGCGTGATTTATTTTCTGATTACAAACTTGTGATCAAGAAATCACCTGTTGTACATGGTTTTGATGAGAATGAGCCTTTCGAGGGGCGACTCATTCCGCACGGTGATTCATTTATTTTTGCTTCAGCTTTCTGTTTTCACCCAAAAGAATCAGTTAAGTTTATTCTTCAAGAAGTGAAAAAAGTGAAGAAGGTGGGCGACGACGAACGACCAAAAAGCCGCGAAGAACTATTGATCCGTCTTTTCAGAATGCGCCATAAGTACGAACAGTATCCACATGTGGCCATTGATGAAATTTACACTAACGAGCCAAGGATGAAATTTTAATGCCTAGACATCAGCATTTAAAGAAAGTCGTCATTATCGGAAGCGGCCCTATTGTTATTGGGCAGGCTTGTGAATTTGACTACTCGGGCACACAAGCCTGCAAAGCGCTGATGAAAGAGGGGCTCGAAGTTATTTTAATCAACTCAAACCCAGCCACAATCATGACTGATCCTGAAGTGGCAACGCGAGTTTATATTGAGCCACTCAAAGCTGAGTACGTCCGTAAAATTTTAGAAAAAGAACGCCCTGATGCCATCATTCCTACATTAGGCGGTCAAACAGCATTAAATTTAGCTTTAGAGCTTGAGAGCTTAGGGATTCTAAAAGAACTCGGCATTGAAATGTTGGGTGCTAACCCTGAGACCATTCGTAAAGCTGAAGATCGTGAGAAATTCTGCCGACTTCTTGATCAAGTCGGCGCCAAGTATCCACGCAGTCGTATGATTCGCAATTACGACGATGCAATGGCTTTGGCTGAAGAGTTTGGTTTGCCTCTTGTTCTGCGCCCAAATTTCACTTTGGGTGGCGGCGGTGGCGGTATTGCATACTCTCTTGAAGAGTATAAAACTAAAATGGCGACGGCCCTACATGAGAGTCCCACTTCAGAAGTTTTAGTTGAAGCCAGCATCTTAGGTTGGAAAGAATATGAGCTTGAAGTGATGCGCGATCGCAACGGCACTTTCGTTGTTATCTGTTCAATTGAAAATTTTGATCCATGCGGAGTTCATACTGGCGACAGTATTACGGTGGCTCCGCAGCAGACTTTATCTGATCGCGAATATCAGGCGATGCGTGATGAAGCACGATTAATTATTGAAGCTGTCGGCGTTGAAACGGGTGGAGCTAATATTCAGTTCGCTGTTCATCCAGAAACTAAAGAACGCGTAGTTATTGAGATGAATCCGCGCGTGAGCCGCTCCTCTGCACTTGCGAGTAAGGCAACGGGATTCCCAATCGCTAAGATTGCGGCTTTACTTTCAGTGGGCTACACGCTTGATGAAATTAGAAATGATATTACCGGCTCGACACCTTCATGTTACGAACCTGCCCTTGATTATGTCGTAACTAAAATCCCTCGCTTTGCTTTTGAAAAATTCGCAGGCTCGAAAGATTCTCTCACGACACAAATGAAGAGCGTGGGCGAGTCTATGGGGATTGGCCGTACTTTCAAAGAATCTTTGGTTAAAGCACTGGTTTCTCTTGAAAAAGATCCTCGTGGCTTTTATCCCGTGCAATTTTCAGAAACGTTAGTTTGTACGCCGAATAGCGATCGCATTTATCATATTGCACAAGGTTTCCGTGAAGGCATTTCAGTTGATCAGATGGTGAAATGGACACAAATTCACCCCTGGTTTTTAGAACAACTGAAAACTATTATTGATTATGAGGCCGAAATTAAAGCCGCGCCTCAGTTATCTTACGAGGTTCTACAGAGGGCGAAGAGACTCGGTTTGCCTGATGCTTTAATTGCAGATTTGCGTGGTCTTACAGTTGAAGATGTTCGCTCACTACGTAAGGGCTTCAAGCTGGTACCGGCTTACTTCCAAGTCGATACTTGTGCCGGAGAATTCCAGTCGAGTACGCCTTATTACTATTCGACTTATTGGTATCAAGGTGAGCGCGCCGAGCGCTCAAAGTTCGCGAATCCAACCATTGCACTTCTTGGTAGCGGGCCTAACCGCATTGGTCAGGGCATTGAGTTTGATTACAGCTGCGTCAGAAGTGTAAAGCGCTTTCAAAAAGAAGGCTATCGCGTTGTTATGATCAACTCGAATCCTGAAACAGTTTCGACAGACTATGATACATCTGACGAGTTATTTTTTGAGCCTCTTGTTGAAGAGAACATTATTGAAATTCTTAATTACGTTCAGCCGAAAGGTTTTGTCGCTC
This sequence comes from uncultured Pseudobdellovibrionaceae bacterium, assembly GCA_964360255.1. Lineage (GTDB taxonomy): Bacteria > Bdellovibrionota > Bdellovibrionia > Bdellovibrionales > UBA1609 > CAYHVK01. The sequence goes on from CAYHVK010000018.1 coordinate 48,456, forward strand.
AATTGGGTGGACAAACTCCAATCAGTTTAGCCCCTGAGCTTGAGCAAGCAGGCTTTAAACTTTTAGGTTCCCCATTAGAGGCCATTGATTTGGCTGAAGATCGCGCTCGATTTAATAAAATATGTGATGAACTCAGTTTTCAGATTCCACGCTCTGGTATGGCCACTGATTTGAAAAGCGCGCTAGCCATTGCTGAGCGTGTTGGCTATCCGCTTCTCTGTCGCCCAAGTTATGTTTTGGGTGGTCGACGTATGGAGATTATTGAAAATGAACTTGAGCTGGAGAGTTACTTCCTCAGACATGGTCCATTTATCGGAGTTAAAACACCATGCTTGGTAGATGAGTTCTTAGATCGTGCCCTTGAGGTTGACGTAGATCTCGTTCGTGGCCCTAACTGGATGGTTGTAGGCGGTATTGTCGAGCATATTGAAGCTGCAGGAGTGCATTCGGGCGATAGCATGGGCGTTATTCCTCCTCAGCGTTTGAAGCCTGAGACCAGCGAAAAAATTGAACAAATGAGCCGAGCTTTAGCTGAGCGTCTAGGGATTTTAGGCTTTCTCAATCTGCAGCTCGCCATAAAAAATGACGAGATTTACATTCTAGAGGCCAACCCCCGCAGTTCGCGCAGCGTACCCTTTATTGCGAAAGCTACGGGTATTCCGTTAGTCGACTTAGGTGTGTTAGCCATTCTCGGTGTTGATAGTAAAAAAATTCCTGTTGCGAACTACAGTTGGCGTGATCTTGATGCCGTTTGTGTAAAGGGAGTGGTCTTTCCGTTCAAAAAATTCTCTGAAGCTGATTCTATTCTTGGCCCAGAAATGAAATCCACTGGTGAATCTATGGGACGTGGAGAGGATTATCCTGAAGCACTGCTTAAGGCCCTTGTATCAAGCCATTTAACTTTGCCATTAAAAGGTGAAGTTTTTTTATCTCTCCGTGATAAAGATAAAGATCAAATGCTAGTTGTAGCGAAAGAATTGAACTCTATCGGGTACACATTCAGTGCGACCGGAGGTACGGCTCAGTTTTTACAAGATGCTGGCGTGCCATGCGAATCCGTTAAAAAAGTCCATGAGGGTCGTCCCAACTGCGTAGATAGAATTCGCTCTGGACAAGTCGCATTTGTTATTAATACGACTTCAGGTCGTCGCTCGATTGAAGCGAGTTTTGGTATTCGTCGTAGCTGTATTGATTATTCAATTCCTTGCTTAACTGAAAGCGATGCGGCTGAGAGTTTCTTAGTCGCCATCAAGAGACAGAAGCGAGGAGATTTTGAAGTCTCACCCATACTGCCAATGAAGCCGCTCTAGTTTTGAATTAGTGGACGGCTTCTTAAACTTATGCTCCAATATTGAGCATGTCGATTTTAGAAGTAAAAGAACTTATCAAGTCATATAAAAAAGGTTTCATTCCGAAATCTGTTCGTGTTTTACATGGTGTGAACTTTTCGCTCAAAGCGGGGGCGATTACGGGTTTTCTGGGCGGCAATGGGGCCGGCAAAACAACGACGATCAAATGTATTCTTGGGTTAGCTTTTGCCGATTCAGGGGAAGTCAGGTATTTCGGACAACCTTTTTTAACTCGTGAAATAAAAAAACGAATTGGTTTTCTACCAGAGCGTCCTTATTTTTATGAACATTTAACAGGCGAAGAGTTTTTGCAATTTTATGGCCAACTTTCTTTTCGTTTTACAAAAGCAGAATTGAATCAGCGTATTGATAGACTCATGAAGAGAGTGGACCTTTCTCACGCGAAAGATCGTAAGCTGCGCAATTACTCTAAAGGTATGTTGCAAAAAATTGGAGTGGCTCAAGCTTTAATTCATGATCCTGAGCTTGTTATTCTTGATGAGCCGATGTCCGGCTTAGATCCGGATGGGCGTTTTTATTTAAGCGAAATTATTCGTGAAACCGCTCGTGAAGGCCGCACTGTTTTTTTTAGCAGTCATTTACTTAATGACGCCGAAAAATTGTGTGAAAATTTAGTGATCATGAAAACGGGCCGAGTCACTTACGAAGGAAAGACCGAAACTTTTCTTGAAAAAATGGGCGAGGCTTCGATTGTGACTTATTTGCACACAGGTTTGAAGCAAACTCGTCGTTGTGAAACGCAAAATGATTTGCAGAAGAATTTGAGCGACTTGTTAAATAATGGAGCCCAGATTTTAGACATTAAACAAGATCGCAATTTAGAAGATGCTTTTATCCGTATGGGTTTAAGAGGAGATCCTTGATGTTGGCCATTTGGATTATTGCTAAAAATACTTTTAAAGAGATCATTCGTGATCGAATTCTCTATGGAATACTCGTGTCGGCGGTTCTCTTAATTCTCCTCAGTTTGGCATTGGGGCAACTTAGTTTTGCAGAACAAACTCGTATCGCGACGAACTTTGGTTTTACAGCCATTCATCTAGGGGCCATGATTGTCTCTGTTTTTGTGGGTAGTACGCTTGTAGGCCGTGAAATTGAAAAGAAGACCATCATGACTCTTTTTGTTCGCCCCATTAATCGTGAGCAATTTTTGATCGGTAAATGTTTAGGTCTTATGGGTGTAAATTTGGTTTGTATTTCGGGTTTAGGCCTGATTCTGCTTCTTATTTTGTTCAGCATGGAGCTGCCCGTGAGCTTAGCTTTTTTTGCTGGTCTATATGGCATAGTGCTTGAAGCCATTTTACTTCTCGCTATCGCTATTTTCTTCGGGTGTTTTTCTTCACCAATGCTCTCTGTTTCATTTACCATTGGATTTTTTCTAATTGGACACTGGATAGAATCTTTAAAGTTTTTTATCAGTCGTTCAGAATCACCGGCATTCTACATTTTGGGTAAAAGTTTGACGGCTACACTACCAAACTTTGAATTTTTCAACTGGCGAGCTTTATTTATTTACGATGATCCTATTCCTTGGCAAGAGCTTGGCTTCTCATCTATTTACATGCTGGCTTGGCTCATTTTCCTTATTACGGTTTCAGCTCTCATCTTAGGGAGACGCGACCTTGTTTGAATTTATGGGCTTATACGAAGAGTTTTGGGCACCTGTATTCTTTATTTACGGTGCGCTTCTGGGGAGTTTTGCTAACGTAATTATCTATCGCCTGCCATTAGGTGAAAGCATTGTTAAGCCGCGCTCACACTGTCGTACTTGTAAGAATATGGTCGCTTGGTACGATAATATTCCTATCGCCTCTTTTTTGCTTTTAAGAGGTAAATGTCGTCATTGCCAGGAGAAGTTTTCTTGGCGTTATCCACTTGTTGAATTTTTAATGGGCCTTGTTTTTTGCGCTCTCTATTTGCATTTAGGTTGGAGCTTTTTTCTTTTTGAAGCGTTGATCTTCTGCTTCGGCCTCATCACAGTTAGTTTTATCGATCTTGATCATATGATTTTGCCAGATGTTTTCACTCTCTCTGGCATTGTGATCGGCCTTTTGGGCGCAGCTATAAATCCTGATCGTTCAGTAGTTGAAGCGCTTATTGGAGTGTTAGCTGGTGGTGGATTTTTGTGGGCCGTCTCAGCTATTTATTTTATGCTGCGAAAACAAGAGGGTATGGGTGGCGGGGACATCAAGCTACTCGCGTGGATTGGCGCCGTACTCGGCTGGCAATCGGTGCCTTTTGTGATCCTGAGTTCGAGTCTTTTTGGGACATTAGTCGGGCTCATTGTTATGAGCAGGACTAAAGGAGGGATGCAGACGGCAATTCCATTTGGGCCGTACCTTGCGCTCGGCGCTTTATTTTTTATCTTTGGTGGATCTGAATTGGCTCGCGCCTATATCGCTCTTTTCTTGCCCCTCAATTGACATTTGTCGAGCCGACCGATCTAATCTTAAGTAGCTACAAGGAGTTACGACCTTTAGGGATGAGGGGGGCATCAGGAAGATGCTATCGATCTTTGGTAAAAAGAAAATTGTCGGCGTAGACGTCGGCACAAGTACTATTAAACTCGTCGAGTTAGACGTTGGGCGCAGTAGTACGTCTTTGGTGTCCTTCGCAATTGCGCCGATGCCAGCCCAGACTTTTTCAAGTGGAGATATTTTAAATCCACAAGCCGTTGGTGAAGTCATTCGTCAATTGCTCAATCAAGTTAAAACTAAACGAACAAGCGCTGCCTGTGGCTTAGGTGGATCAAGCGTTATCGTAAAAAGAATTTCGATTCCGAAAATGGATGAGAATTTAATTTCAGAACAAATTCGTTGGGAAGCCGAACAGTATGTTCCGTACGATATCAATGAAGTGAATTTAGGTTATGAAATTATTCGTAAGTCAGCTAATTCAGAAAGTATTGATTTGCTTTTGATCGCCGCTGTGCAAGGGCATGTTTTTAAGTATGCCGAAGCACTGCAGATCGCTGGACTCAACTGCGATGTTGTAGATGTAAATGGTTTTGCGCTCGCTAACTGTTTTAAAAAGAACTACGGCGAGATGGAGGGGCAAACAATAGCCCTTCTCAATATCGGAGCAGCTGCAACCAATATGGTGATCTTAGAAAATTCTGAAATTGTTTTCTCGCGTGATATCGCTGTCGGTGGAATGACATACAGTCATGATTTACAAAAAGGTCTAAATGTCAGCCTTGAAGAAGCAGAGGCTATAAAGCTGAGCGTTTCAAATGGTCAAGCAGCACCACAAGAGGCCGCTGGTTTACTTGAAGCCACTCACGAAGCTGTCGTTGAAGAAATAAAAGGGAGCTTTGACTTCTTTTTAAATACAACAAAGTCGCAAACGATCAATCGCTGTTTTGTCACGGGCGGTGGCTCAAAAACAAAAGGCCTAGTAGAGCGCTTAGCTAAAGTGGCTCCTTGCGAACGACTCGATCCATTTTTTAATATTAAGCATAACCCTAAAGCTTTTTCCAATGACTATATCGAACAGATTAGAGACTTCAGTGCTGTCGTGTTGGGACTAGCTTTGCGTACGCCAGGTGACACATGATTAAGGTGAACCTGCTTAAAAATAGAGGCACAGTTTCTGAGGCTTCAACGCAATTTGATTATACAAATATATCGGGGACACCAGATTCAGGTGCGGATTCATCAGCTTCAAGTAGTCCACTTGCTATTTTAGCTAAGGTTCTTATTATATTTTCTCTCTCTGTGCTTCTGTATATTTATGAAAGCTATAATATAGGTGTTTTGACCGAACAAAATGCGGCTGTCCAAGCAAGAGTTCAAGAGCTCCAAGCTGAAATCACCAAAAATGAATCTATCATTGGCCGTGCCACAGAAATGCAGAGTGAAATTAAGCAAATTGAAGAGCGCATTAATGTAATTAAAAAAATGTCTAAAATTCGCCTTCGTGAGATTAAGGCTATTGATTATTTACAAAATACAATGCCCGACCGTGTTTGGTTTCAAACTTTAGATTTCAAAGATAAGTCATTTAGAGTGATGGGATATGCCGCCACAGATGAGAGCCTCAATCGATTTATTGATACAATTGATGGCAAATCTTTTTTTAGAACAGCTATTCTTCTTAATAACGATGATTTTAAAACTAAGGGCGGAAGCGTAAAGAAGTTTATTATTTCAACGGACCTTATTGAAACGGATTAATTGGTAATGGAAAAGCAACTACAAAACTTAACTATTGGCAAAGCGGTTATCGGGGCCGTTGTCGTTGCGTTTTTGTATTACATGCTTATGTATAATGATGGGGCTGTTCTCTCGGCCAGTATCACTGCCGCCAATAATGAAATCCAAGTTAAAGAGCAAGAGCTCGAAAAGATCAAAGTGGCTATTGCCGACGCTGAACGCTACCAGCAAACAAAAAATGCTTTAGGTAATGAACTTGGAAATGTTTTAAAAGCTATTCCAGAAAAACTTTTACCGACAGATATTATGAAGCTTCTGTCTACAGAAGCTAAGAATGTTGGCGTTAATATTATAAATTTGACTCCAGATGGTGCGACGTTTCAAAATTTTCAAGAAAAAGATAAGCCATTTTTTGAGCCGGTATCCGTGTCAGTGACCCTTGAGGGCACATATACAAATCTTATGCTCTTTTTATCTGCCATTACCAAGAGTGATAAAATTATTACAGCTCCCTCATTAGTTTTAGAAAATAAAGCGGCAGCAAGTGCTTCAGAAGATTCATCTCCGACTAGCCTTCGTTTAACTGCTGAGTTCCGTGCTTATAGATACATACCAACTCCTGCGACAGGAGTTGAAAAGTGATCTCTATACTGATGCTTTTTCTATCATTGATTTCTGCGCAGACGCTTTATGCTCAAGAGCCAGTTGATGTGCCACAAATGCCAGCTTCGTCTGAAGTTCTGGCGACGCCACCGTCACCAGTGGTTCAAGCACCACAAGAAATTAATTTGCCGGCAAAAGATTTTCTTGAGCCTTATATTTTTGATGCTCGTGAAGGCCGCCGCAATCCATTTCGTCCTTTTGTTATTCGTGGTGAAGATGGTTCATCAGTAGCTATTGGCCCAGCAACTCCACTGGAGCGTTATGAAGTGGATGAGTTAACTTTATTGGCCGTAATGTGGGATGTGAAAACACCTAAGGCTATGATCATGGATCCGCAAAAGAACATTCATATTATTACTAAAGATGATCGTATCGGTCGCAAAAAAGGATATGTTGCGACAATACGTGAAGGTGAAATCGTTATTGTTGAGACAACAGAGTTCAATGGTGAACCCGTATTTTCAACTCGTGTTGTTGAATTACAAAAATAGGAGTCAAGGATGGCCCGTTTTCTAAAAGTATTTTTAATTTTGTCTTGTCTAATTATGGCAAATTGTACGACGCCCGAATCAGGTGAAGACGAAATCACAGCTGCATCTGATGAGATGGAAGGCGACGTGGCTGAAGAAGGCTCTTCAACTACAGCTGATGCCGGCGATGAAGAGTTTTCTGATGAATTAGATTCTGAAGAAACTACTGCAGATTCTCCAGCTGTGGCAGATGAAAATATAGAAGATGAGCTGGCTGCTGAAGAAGAGGCTGAAGAACCAGTAGCTGAGGCCCCTGTAGAAGAAGCTCCCGCTACAGAACCTACAGCTGAGCCTGTGCAAGCTGAGAACCCAATTGAAGAGCCAGTGCAACCTGAAGAACCCGCTAAATCATCTATGCGCTCAGATGTGTTGGCGGTTGTAACTGATATCGATTTTATGGCGAATCAAAGTGGTGGAACTATTGCCATCAAAACATCATCACCAGCTCAATATACAACTCGATATAACGAAAAAACTCAGCAGTATATTATTGAGCTGCAAAACACCCAGCTTTCATCAGCTATGAAGCGCCCTTATATAATGAAGGATTTTGATACCTCTTTCGGCGCCATCAACGCCTATCAGGCTTCAGGCAGTCAAGTCGCAAGGATTGTTGTGCAAATGAAATCAGATGGTGAACCTCTCGTTCAGCAAGAGGGAAACTCGCTTCTTGTTTTGCCGCCTAGCATGGCTTCATCTACGCCAATTGCCGGAACGGGCGGAGCCGGTGCCCAAGGTTGGCAAAAATCTTACGATGTAACCGCCGCAGAAAAAGAAGAGTCATTAGGAGCTAGAACGCTTGATGAATTTTTAACGGGTAATGGTCGGTTTTTTGGACGCCCAATTTCAATTCAAATTAATGATGCCGATGTCCGTGATGTTATCTCTTTCATCGCTGATGAAAGTGGCGTGAACCTTGTTCTTGGTGAGGATGTCGATGGTAAAATTTCCTTAAAACTTCGCGATGTTCCTTGGGATCAGGCGCTTGTGATTGTTATGAAATCAAAGGGCCTCGGATATGTACGACAAGGGAGTGTTATTCGTATTACGAAGCTGGCCACACTTCAATCTGAAGCTCAGCTAGCTAAGAGTATCGTGGATGCCCAAAAAATTCTTTCTCCTTTGAGGGTCAAAGTCATTCCTGTTTCCTATGCCACGGTTGGTGATCTTGAAACGCAAATTAAAGCCTTTTTAACGGCAGATAGGGGTAAGGTTGTCAGTGACTCAAGAACAAGCTCTTTGATTATTACTGATACGGCCGAAGTGCTTGAGAAGGTGAGTCGTTTAGTGCGAGAACTTGATATTCCGCCAGCTCAGGTGATGATTGAGGGTAAAGTCGTTGAGGCGGGAGAATCTTTCACTCGTACTCTTGGCGTCAACTGGGGTTTCGGCGGAACAAATACTGAACTTGCATCTGGTGGTGGTTTGAATGGATCACCTCTTAATATGACAGTTGGATTCCAGTCGACATCGTTGCCTGCAGACCAGTTGAGCGCTCTAAGTGGTGGTAATCTTACTATGCGGATTGGTGCTTTTGATTTCTTCGGAGATTTAAATGCTCAGTTGGCCCTAGCTCAGACAGATAGCATGGTGCGAATTATTTCATCGCCAAGAATTGTGACAATGAATAAGCAGCAAGCTGAAATCCTGCAAAAGGGTGAGGTCATCACGGTCAATTCCACCGTTGATACGGGCGGCAATACTTCATCAACGGCTATTCGAACTCCAGTGCAGCTCAAGTTGAATGTGACTCCACAAGTGACCAATGAAGGTAGTGTTCTTTTAGATGTCGATGTTCTTCGGGAGTTTGCCGGAGCTGTTGTCGATACAGCCACTAAAGCACGCCCAGTGAATTCTCGCTCTGCTAAAACTAAAGTGATGGTTCCAAATGGTCAGACAGCGGTTATCGGTGGTATCTATCAGAATGACGAACAGTCAGGAGAATCAGGTATTCCTGGCCTCAAAGACATCCCGGTTTTCGGTTGGTTATTTAAATCTAAGAACGAAACTCGAGAGAAGAACGAGCTTATTATTTTCTTAACTCCAAGAATTCTAAATGCGAAAGATCAGGTCGTTACTCAGTAACGACCTTACAATCTAGCGAAAAGTTGGAACATCATCGACAAGATCTGGTGTGTCGATGAAAGGGTTGCGATTACCCTGAATCTCTTCAATTTTATTATTACGTTCAATTTCATCAGCTGATACAGGGTCATCTTTATGCCATTGGCGCAAAATCGCTTCTTGTTCAGCATCAATTGGAAGTTTGTAACGAATTGAGAAGTAAAAGAGGGCGCGAGCTACGCTACCACGGTGATGCACCGGAGGCTGAAAACGCTCTTGGTGATTTTTGTTATAGCCTACGCGTGAATCTTTGCAGTTGGCATCCGTGTGACGAGTGTCTTGTTCTACGTAACCAAAATTCATATTTCCGCGAAGTTGGTTAGCCCAAGAATCTGTTGGAAAGAGATGATGGAGATCTGTTTTTTGAACATCTCTAGGATAGCGTGTAGAGAAGCGGCTTTGCGGCCATGTGTGTTCGACATTGAGTTCATTGCTACTTGGCATTTGGTTTGAGTTAATGCGGTACGGGCGCTGACAGTAGTAATCCCAAACATATGTACCACGTTGGTCTCTACGCATATCAAGAACGTGCATGATACGTTCGCGAGCATCACCATAAGATATACTGTTACGATGATTTTGAGAGATATCTGCATAAATTTTATCGCGGATATCGCCAAAAGTTACATTTGAACTTTTGCCGTTCTGATTTTGCTGACCATAACGCTCATTATTCTGATTGTTATTATTTCTATTGCGGTCACGATCACGGCGAGAGTCTGAAGTTGAGTAGGTATCGAAGAAGCTCTGTTTTTGATCGCGTGAGATGAAATCATCGCAATTTTTGCGATGATTTTGCTTTTGGCCTCGATGCCTATTCCGTCCGCGAGCCTCACCTGGTTCGGCAAACGATAACAAAAAGATAAAAGCCAATAACGTAGTTACACTTGTCTTTGCAAGAGTCTTACCGAATCTCATTTAAATCCCCCGACTTAAATTGTTTCTTTTTTTTGCTTGCAGGGAGTTTTATTCGATGCGATGTGGCTAGCCAACACAAAAGTGCAAAAGGTGTTATGTGTCAGATAACTTATAATAAAATTCTAAAAATGTATGGTAATTACTACAAAAACTTAACGAGTGACTTGAAAACCGCTTATGTAAGCACGTTCAGTAATCACGCCGCCTTCCTCAAACCAACCTTCGCCTTCAATTCGGATTGAATAGATGAGGTTGCTAGATTCTGGTAAGCCATCAATGTACCAACTTTCAAATTGACCGGCATCAGGGTCTAAGATTTTAGTTGGATCTTGGTCTTCTAAGTCACAATGTGAAAGCGGCTCTCCAGAATCATCTGCCGCATAACCTGAGCGAGTTGCTTGTGGTGGCACAATGACAGTAAAGGCGCGACTTTTTGTCTCTGCGCAATCAGCGCCAGGATCTAAAGAATATTCGTTAGTACTTTTAATCCCATTCTTAAAGCCAGTTACATAAAATTTAAAAGTCACAAGCTTAAGAGTGGCTGTTTTCGAGCTATTGCTAATTCTATATTTAAAAACATACCATGGCCCCTCGATCACAACATCTTCGCCTGCAGTACCAGTACCAATAGTTAAATCAGCGTTTACCGCTATCGGATTTTTCTCCGGATCAAAATCAATTTTAGCAGATTCAGATTCGCCACCACAGCTGACTTGGGCGCCTGCAATAAGAGCGATAATCGAGAGCATGGCAAAAAGGGACTTTGATGAAGACTTAATCATTATTGTAACTCCGTCCGTGTAACTAAAAACATTTTAACCTCAATGCTTGTTTTTGGTTATAAATCCGTTTAAAACCACGACTAATGTCAGACTTATTTGAAGCCTCAGGGCAAATGCCAGAAAATCAATCTTCTCAGCCACTTGCAGAAAGTCTTAGGCCAAAAGTCCTACAACACTTTATCGGTCAAAATCAGGCCGAACATAAGCTCCAAAATATCCTTAAGAATCTGAAAGATAAGGGCTTTTTACCTAATCTTATTCTTTGGGGGCCGCCTGGCACAGGTAAGACCACTTGGGCTCGGCTCATTGGCCAAGTGTCTCATTCTGAGTTTTTACAAGTAAATGCTATAGAAACAGGCGCAAAAGAAATTCGCGAGATCGGACTCAAAGCTCATCGCTCAAGAATTGAGCTGCAAAGAAAAACGATCCTTTTTATTGATGAAATTCATCGTCTGAACCGTGGCCAACAAGATGTGCTCTTACCTTTTACTGAAAAGGGTGACATTTATCTTATTGGTGCCACAACAGAAAACCCAAGTTACGAACTCAATTCCGCTCTTTTAAGTCGCTGCCAGGTCATTGTTTTTGAGCGCCTAACCCGTGAAAACTTGCGCCAAATTATGAGCCGAGCCAGTGAGTATTTAAAATTTAATTTTGCAGAGTCGCTAACCTCCGAAGCAACTGAAGCTATTCTTGAGGCGGCAGATGGTGACGGTCGTAAATTCTTAAACCTTCTCGAGCTGATCTATCAGTCATTTTCTCATGAGCCCCTTAAAGAAAAAATTGCTCCAACAGCTTTGCAAGAAATTTTAATGCAACGAACTTTACGTTATGATCAAAGTGGCGAGTCTCATTATGATACTCTTTCTGCTTTTATAAAAAGTATGCGGGGTAGTGACCCTGATGCGGCCATTTATTATCTTGCGCGAATGATTAAAAGCGGTGAAGACCCAGTCACAATCGCACGCCGAATGGTGATTTTAGCCAGTGAAGATATAGGTAATGCTGATCCTAAGGCGCTTCCGCTAGCTCTAGCAGGCCTTCAGGCGGTCGAAGCCATTGGTTTGCCTGAGGCGGGTATTAATCTCGCTCAAGTCGTCACCTACTTAGCTTCAGCCCCCAAATCCAATCGCTCTTACGCTGCCTATAAAAAAGCTTTAGATGTTGTAGAAAAGACGGGTTCCCTCGAGATTCCACTTCATATTCGAAACGCCCAAACTCGACTGATGAAAGATCTTGGTTATGGTCGTGATTATGTTTATGCCCATGATTATCCAAAGGGACATGCGGCTCAAGAGTATTTACCTTTAGCAATTAAAGATGAAAAATTCTACGAGCCCACTGATCATGGTTTTGAGAAAAATATTCGCCAATATCTCAATTGGCTGAAATCAGACACTTAAAATATAATGACCACAAAATAAATAAACTCAACTCACTCAGCTACCAGGTTTTGCTGGCGTAAAGACAGATGCAAGGTTCTTGTCCTTGAGCTTTGAAGGAGTGTTTTGTATTGGCGGGTATGACGATACGATCTCCTGCACGAAGGAGCAGCTTGTTTCCAGTGATATCAAAAACCATTTCGCCGCTCACAACTGTACGAACCTCATCAAATGGATGACGATGGTCGGCCACCAGAGCCTCAGGTTGAAAAAACTCTTCCATAGGGATAAGTCCCTCAGCCTTATAAAGTGCTTCAATCTGAGATTTATCTGGGACGATCGGAGCTTGCCATCTAAAAACTAACATAATTACTTACCTATTTTGGTTCTTTCTCGTTTTCATACAGGACATTCACCTAATTTAACAGCGAGTATCTCAAGTATAACCTTATAGAGTCGATAAAAAGCTATCACTAGGAGAGAAGAAGTGACAATGGCTAATCCTCAAATGCTGATTACAGAATATATAACACAGACGAGTGGCCTTGAACTTCGTACTGGTCCGATGGATGAGCTTGTTATTTTTCAACGTATAGACAGCAAAACTATTCGTTTTCCAGTCCAAACTATTGAAGAAGTTTTAACGCGCATCGATGCTGATGGTCGAAATTTTCTTCAAGTTAACTTTTTGGACGGACGCAAAATTCTTTTAACTGAAAAATTAATAGGTTTTAAACCTATTGAAACAAAAGGTCTTGATCTTAAAAAACTTCCAAAAGTGGTAACCACTCCTGATTTAGTGAGTGTTGTTGAGGCCCTCGAGGAGAGTCTTAGCGCGAATAATCCACGTGATGAAGAGGTTGAAGTTTTACGCCGTGTTTTTGAAGCCGTACTTGCGGGTGCAAAAGCAGTGGGCTTTGAAATTGAAGCCGAAAAGGGTTGGGCGAACTCATTTCCAGCCTTTCGCCGCCGACCATCTGCTTAAAATATAAGCAAACTAATCTTTCTTAATTATTGCGGTTGATTTTCTGTATTGAACTGGTAAACCCTTAGCTTCCGATTATCTGGGGGTTTAGCTCAGTTGGCAGAGCGTCTGATTTGCATTCAGAAGGTCGCAGGTTCGACTCCTGTAACCTCCACCAAAGATTTTCGGTCCTCAAATTTTCTCGAATTATAAAAGTTTGGTTGCAGCGTATTGGCTGAGTGCTTCTAGCGCCAGAGTATTTTGTTTTGCTAGTGAAGTGATCGCATCAGTCGCAAATTGGTTGGCATCAGCTGCATACTCAATTTCTTTGCAAAGCTCGGCCATTTTTTCGAGCCCTAGAGCTTTTGAGCTAGACTTTAAACTATGTGCAGTAAACTCAACCTGTTTATAATCTTGTAGACTGTAGGCGGCCTCAATAGCTTTAACAGAGATTGGAGCATTAGCCGTATAGTCATCGAATAAGCTTTTCACTAAGCCTGAAGCGCCGTCTTTCTCTAATTGGTGCAATTCAACTAATGCTTCTGGTCGAAAGATGGGCGTCATGACGTAAATACTCCTTATTTATTATCTATCGGTTTTTTGCTCAGATTCATAAAATAAATAAGTAATTAACTTAGAAGTAATAATCTCAGCTATATTCATAAAAAATTAAAATTCGCACGATCTAAGAAAAAACTCACTTTATTGCTCTAAATACCGTCAACTCTGTTTTCCTTCACTTTGATCCTTATTATTCCCTATTAAGTCCATCATATTGTAAAAAATCCTTTTAAAACAAGATTTTACCGTCTCAGAACGCTTTAAACGCAGCTTAAAAGACGCCCCAGATTTGCATAAATCCAATTATAGGTGAATATGAAAAATATGCTGTTTATTCTTTTATGTCTTTTTATATCAACTCAGCCTGTACTGGTTCAGGCTTCTGCAGGCGCTCGGCTGCCAGAAGTCGTTGTGCCATTGGAGTCAGTTGCGCCTAAGACTGGTAAAGTTGTTTTAACAGAAGGCTGCCAAGCGTATTCGATTGAACACAAAGCTCACACACTTGCTAAAGTGGCTGCATTTAGAGACTCCCTCACACAAGAGCTGAAAAGTACTGGTTACGCTAATTCGCCTCAAGGTTATTTGATATTTGCTTATGTATTAGCGAAGAATCCATATCAAGGATTAAAGAATTTAGAGGGCGGAACAATCAATCTTGAAAAAGGATTTCCGCTCTCTAAAAGACAGAAAACTATTATGCAAAGTTTTTGTGATAACAACGGGCAGATCAATATGGATATGATCACTCGGTAAATCAGTCCACCTAATTAATTTTTCCAAGGTGGCTCATGACCCAATACTTTATGTGGGTCGCGACCCAGCTCGACTTGTCGTTGCCATTCTAGATCTAAGAAATGATATTGTTCTGAAAGGGCTAATTGCTGATCCATGGCCTGGGCACAGTCATCATATATGTTATAGGTATAGCGTGAACAAACAGCCACATTTGCAGTATCTGGATTCGGAGTCATCTTCGCTAACCACTCCCGCACTAAAAGTGGCCGACGCGGCTCTACTGCTGGGTCTAATACATAATAATTATTGCCCACTTTTATCAATTGAGAAATATGCCACCACCAAGTTACTGAACCAGCGGGAGAATTAGATGTCTCCACGTTTAAATCTCCACTGACGATAATTTTCAGAGGAGAAATCAGCTGCCACTCTTCAAATTTCGCTCTCTCTAAATCAGCCCGCGCGAAGCAACCGTCGTCTGGATACAACCAGCTCAAACGCCTCAAGAAGTTTTTGCCTTGATTTACAAAACGCAAATCTCGAATCTTTCTGAAATTTTCTTGCAAAGAAATCTCATCACTCCAGTTCGGCGTTTGGGTGAGATCAACTTGATTAAAAGGTTTCATTTGATCATAAGCCGTGTTCGCGAAATCCACTGACTTATATGTACCGTTTATTAAATTAGTGGTGAAACTTCTACGAGCAGCCTCTTCCGCTGTTTCATTTGGAGCCCTTACGGCCGATACTTTGTTCATAATAAGAGCGGCTGCGGCGTTATCTAAAACACCCATAGTAGCGATAAAACCCACTAAAATGCTTAAAACACAGGCGTTTATGATAATTCTTTTAGGTTTTTGGGCCATTTTTTGTATCCCCCCACAAGATAAAAATAATTCTTTAGAAAAACGAAAATACTTGTTTACAAGAGTATGTAAACTCATTAGATTCGTCCCTCTGAGCAAAACTTATGACAGCAAATCAGTAGAACATACAGCTTTGATGCGCGTAGGTAGAGATCAGAACTTAACCTGAAACACAGACTAGAACTGAGTTTTAAAGTTAAGGGCTTCCGACAAGATTTTTATCAAAAAAAAATTAAAAAATTTTTGAATAAGATGCTTGACCCAGGTTCTGAGTTACTTTAGAACGTGGACCTTCGGAAAATTGCTCTTTGAAAACTGAATAGCTAATTCAAGAAATTAAGATTTGGATCTCGCAGTAGATGCATCCCTTAAAAGATGTTGAAACTTGTGAGTCAACAATAGTCACCTTGGCGCCAGCGCCAAGAGTGATACAATAATTTGATTTTATATTATATAAATAATGAGAATCGGAATTTTAACTGAAGAGTTTGATTCTGGCTCAGAGCAAACGCTGGCGGCGTGCCTAAGACATGCAAGTCGAACGAGGAAAGCTTTCGGGTGAGTACTAGTGGCGAACGGGAGAGGAACACGTGGGTAATCTACCTCTAGGAGAAGAATAACCAGTCGAAAGACTGGCTAATACTTCGTAAGACCACAGTAACTAATGTTACAGGGGTTAAAGGAGCAATCCGCCAAGAGATGAGCCCGCGCCCGATTAGCTAGTTGGTGAGGTAATGGCTTACCAAGGCTTTGATCGGTAGCTGGTCTGAGAGGATGACCAGCCTCACTGGAACTGATACACGGTCCAGACT
>CAYHVK010000019.1:0-62516 GCA_964360255.1 uncultured Pseudobdellovibrionaceae bacterium
AACTTCCTCGACGTCGGCGGCGGCGCGAATAAAGAAAAAGTAACAGCAGCTTTCAAAATCATTCTTAAAGATCCGAACGTAAAAGGTATTTTAGTGAATATCTTCGGCGGTATCATGAAGTGTGACGTCATTGCTGAAGGTGTTATCGCGGCGACAAAAGAAGTGGGCCTTAAACATCCACTTGTTGTGCGTCTTGAAGGTACAAATGTTGAAGAAGGCAAAAAGCTCTTACGCGAAAGCGGTCTCAACATTACTCCGGCTGATACTCTTGACGATGCAGCGAAAAAAATCGTTGCAGCAATTCGTAAATAAAGGATTAGAAATATGTCTATTTTAGTAAATAAAAATACAAAAGTTCTCTGCCAAGGTTTCACTGGCGCTAACGGTACTTTTCACTCTGAACAAGCCATTAAATACGGAACAAAAATGGTGGGCGGCGTGACTCCGGGCAAAGGTGGCTCAACTCACATCGGACTCCCCGTTTTTAATACTGTCGAAGAGTGCGTAGCAAAAACTGGGGCTAACGCTTCGGTCATTTACGTTCCGCCTCCATTCGCTGCTGATGCAATTATGGAAGCCGTCGACGCAGGCATCGAGCTGATCGTTACGATCACCGAAGGTATTCCTGTTCTTGATATGGTGAAAGTGAAGCGTTACATGCAAGGGACTAAATCACGCCTTGTTGGACCGAACTGCCCTGGCGTTATCACTCCAGGCGAGTGCAAAATTGGTATTATGCCTGGTCACATTCACAAACCAGGTCGTATCGGCGTAGTTTCACGCTCTGGTACTTTAACTTATGAAGCTGTTTGGCAGTTGACGAGCTTAGGTCTCGGCCAATCTTCATGTGTTGGTATTGGTGGCGACCCCGTGAACGGCACAAACTTCATCGACGTTCTTGAACTTTTCAATAAAGACAAAGACACAGATGCAGTGATCATGATTGGTGAAATCGGCGGGACTGCTGAAGAAGAAGCCGCTGAATACATCAAACGTGAATTTAAGAAACCAGTCGCTGCGTTTATTGCGGGAACTACAGCTCCTCCAGGCAAGAGAATGGGTCACGCCGGCGCCATTATTAGCGGTGGTAAAGGGACTGCAGCTGCAAAATTTGAAGCTTTGGCTTCTGCCGGCTGCAAGATTGCCAAGAGCCCTTCACTTCTTGGTGAGACCTTGAAGTCAGCTCTGTAAGAGCTGACGGATAAATCTGTAAGAAAGTAACTTGTTTGTTAAAAATTGACACGCATTCGGCCCTTTGATTTAAGTACGCCATGCTGAATGCGTTTACCTTAAAGTCTTACCAGGATTTAATTAAAAGCGAATACGAGAATCGAAAGCAGAAGAATAAAAACTATTCTTTGCGCGCTTACTCTCGCGATTTACATGTCAGCACGTCAAAACTTTCTGAAATTTTGGCCGGGAACGAAACCCTTTCTTTAGGGCTCGCAGGACGCATCGCCAACCATCTTCCTTACACTGAGCCAGAAAAAGAATATTTCATCAATCTTGTGCGTGCTAAAAACGGCAAAACAATAGCCGAACGAAATCTAGCCAAAGCTTATATACAAAAAGTTCGAAATGCCGGCACTTTCAAAAATCATATTTCGGTAACTCATGATATTTTTGAAAAATGGTACTTGCTTCTACTTGTTGAACTCTTAACTATGCCGAAGCCCCATCCCCTTCCCCACATAGCCAAAATTATTGGAATTCCAGAAGAAGAGGTTCACTCATCGACCGATCTGCTTTTGACATCTGGTTATCTAACTAAAAATGAAAGAAACGAATACAAAAGAGGCTCAAAGTTTCTAAAGTTCGAGAGCAAATCGCCCTCGAGCCAGATTCGTAATTACCACAAAAATTATTTGAAAAAAGCGCAAGAAGAAATAGATCGCCAGCCGATTGAAAGCCGAAAGTATCTGACCAATCTTATCGCGCTCGACATTGAAAGCCTACCGTCAGCCCGTAAAGAACTCGAACTTTTCAGTGAAGAATTTATTAAAAAATATGC
Organism: uncultured Pseudobdellovibrionaceae bacterium; assembly: GCA_964360255.1. Lineage (GTDB taxonomy): Bacteria > Bdellovibrionota > Bdellovibrionia > Bdellovibrionales > UBA1609 > CAYHVK01. The sequence goes on from CAYHVK010000019.1 coordinate 2,012, forward strand.
ATCCGCTCGTGCCAATGTGGTTTACGCGTTTGCCTTACAGCTTTACCGACTTGATAACCAGGAGCCGTCAGAATGAAACTTAAAATTCTTTTATTAGCTTTTTCAACTCTAATGATGGTTTCTATCTCGCAAGCTAAAGAAGGCGAAGGCGGCTCTTCCGTTGGTGATGGTGGCCACTCAGTTGTTTGTAAAAAAGATGGGAAAATCTCTTCGGTGAATTTTTTAGATATCGTTGAGATTAAGAAATTATTTTCGGGTAGCCTCAGACTCATGTGTCCATCAAATCTACCGGGTATTGATTACTGGGCGAGTAACCGCGAGGGCCGTTGGTATAATGCCTGTTTAAACGCCCATATTTATCGATTCCGCAAAGTCGCTAAAAATATTTTGGGCTCTAAACATCCCTTTATGAAGGTGTTTGATTTAGCCGATGATATCGCGATTCGAATGGAACCGCTTGTTAGAGAGCAGCTTCTAAACTCTGACACTCATCTCCCGCAGCTGATTTCATTGAAGCCGCGCTGTACGATTCAGCAAGTGGCGCTTTTTGATTACACAGGTTCAGAATTGAAATTACTTATTTACGAACCTTTATTTAAAAAAATGAGCATCTATCACCAATCAGCTCTAATTACCCACGAGGCCATTCATACTTGGTTTCAAAATCCAACATCGACCTTAACCACTCGCCAAGCTATTTGGTATTTGGGTGGCAATCAGAGCTTTAAAGTGAAAAATCATGAAGCTTTCATTCGATTAATTAATGAAAAAACGCCGCAGATTTTTGTTCGCGATTAATCTACGGGCAACCCGGAATAACTTGGCACATCAAACCCAAACCGCCAACCCAGTTCAGTAATGTTCCACCATCCCAACAAGGCGTACCCGTACAAACAGTACCGGGCCTCATGAAATCAAGGTAAGTCCCCCCCGGGCAAGTCCAGTCTGATGTAAAACAACCCAAGTTTTGGCAAGGGTGATAGTAGAACGTATTTCTGCAAGCATTCCTGCAAAGCGCTCCGGGAGTGGGGGTAGCGGCCCAAACTCCTGCATTGCATAGAAAAGTGGCGGTACCCCAGTTGGGAAATGTATTATCGCTTCCTGTTCGTGTAGATCCGGCAGCTGTTAATGCAAAACTACCACTGCAGGTGAGCACTCCTTGATTCCAAGTCAGAGTCGTTGCTGGGCAATCCACTGATAAAACAGAACAAGTGGCTGGTGGCGCGGCTTCAGGCACGGTCAATGAAGCCCAAGAGCCACTCGCATCGCAGCGGAATGTCGCCGTGCCTGTCGATGCACCAATCGTGTCTGCGACGAGTGTTGTACTATTCGCAACAGTCGCAGGTAAAACGGCGGTACATGTCTCAGCACCGACAATCCAGGTAGCGGCTAAAGATGGACAAGTTCCACAAGCTGCGGCTGCTGTAAGAGCTAAAATCTCAGAATAATGTATAGCTTTGACTGGCGTTGTCCCCGGAATAATTGTCGTATCTGTAAAAGATGGAGCCGGAAAACCTTGGCTTGTATATAAATTCGTTAGAGCCGCACGAAGCTCAGTTAAATGCGAAGCTTTAATTACTATTCCCGCGACCAGCGGATCATCTGTGAATGTGGCAGCGGGCTGGCCACAAGTTATAAGTTTTGAGTTTATGTTTGTACGAGCGGTATTAATGTCAGAAGGAACAATCGGCGTCCCTGCAAGCTGAGCCCATGAAGGAATCATTCCCAACAAAACTAAAAGATGTAGAAAAACCGAAAGAAGCCTCACTGATAAATAGGTGGCTGACATACAAGATTTCCGGTTAAGGGATCGTAGCCAATAGACACTAAACCGCCCGTGCACACTCCTAATGGGGCAGATCCTCCCGAACTACCAGTCGAACAATTTGAGAAGACGACATTACCAGGAGTTCCGGGGGAAACATTGATCGCAATTGGAATTTTCAATGGCAGCTCAGAAGGGCCCAATACTCGTTTAGTGGCAACTAAGCCAATTGTAAGTTCACCAGAATAATTTCCCGCTACGTTGATGATGTTTCTAATTCCAATGCTGGCGGCTCGCATACCATCAACCCCATCCGAGTTAATAAACGGATAAGGAATCGTAGACGTAGCACAGACTCCCGGTGTTACAAAGCTATAACGGCCAATTGTTGTAGGCACCACTCCAATTAGTTCAGCCGTACCCGTTGCTGGGAACTCAGCGGCTCCATTAAACAAGCAAGCACAGTTATCGGGATTATTTAAAAACTGACCCAATAATGACAGTCGCAGCTGTTCACGCTTAGCTTGAAACTCTAAAAAATTATTTGATTTGGTTTGATTAGAAAAAAAATCCATGGACGCTAACATGACAGTCGTCATAATACCGGCGGCAATAACCACCTGAATTAACGAATTACCTCTTGAGTTGAGCTTTTTTAAAATCATACTCAGGTAGCTTTGAGGAGCTTTAAAAACGATGCAAACCCTTAGTTTTATCAAGATCTGGAAGTGTTCCCAGAACTACAGAAGTCAGGCTAAGGTCTAGGCTACCATAAGTAATAAAAAGCCCATCTCTAACCGGAGAAACCTTGAAATCTGCCCTTTAAGGCTATAGACAATAGGCATAAATTTGAAATCCCCGAACTAAGGAGTCCTATATGTCTATTGAAACCACTTTTAGCATTATCAAGCCTAACGCCGTAAAAAAGAACGCCATTGGCGGTATCATCTCTAAATTTGAAGAGAATGGTCTTAAAATCTCTGCAGCTAAACTTGTTCGTTTGAATAAAGAGCTTTGCTCTGAGTTCTATGCTGAACACAAAGAGCGCCCTTTCTTTGGTGAACTTGTCAGCTTTATGACATCTGGCCCTGTTATGCTTATGGCATTAACTGGTGAAAATGCAGTTCTACGTAATCGCGAAATCATGGGTGCAACTGATCCTAAAAAAGCAGCTCCAGGTACACTTCGCGCACTTTTCGGTGACAACGTTGGTGAAAATGCAGTTCACGGCAGTGATAGCCTTGCTAGCGCCCAGCGTGAACTTGCGATCTTCTTCAAAAACGAAGAGTTCGTTAACAAGTAGCCCGCATTTTAATGCTGGCGCCTCAAACAATAATCGAAATTGAAATCGACCGCTTATCTTACGATGGCGGTCGCGGCGTAGGCCGACATGAGGGGATGGTTGTATTCATCCCCTTTTCTGTACCTGGCGATCTTCTCAAATGCGAAATTACGCAAGTTCATAGCAGTTTCTGCGAAGCCAAAATCATCGAAATTTTAAAACCTTCAGCGCACCGAATGGTGGCTCCATGTCCTGTTTTCGGGCGATGCGGTGGTTGTCGCTGGCAGAATGTAAAATATGAGGAGCAGATTCGCCAAAAAGAGGGTTTTATCCGTTACGCACTTCGCGATGTATTAGCTGAGTCGGCTGAGATCAAAATGGTGAACGCTCCGCAAGAATATCGCTATCGCAATCGCATTCAGCTTCATAAAAAAAGGCCCGCTGTCGGCTACTATGCTGAGGGAACTCATGATTTGGTGGCGATCGATGATTGCCCCATCGCAGACCTCCATCTCAAAACCGGCATCGATCAACTAAAAACCGGCTATAAAGACGGAAAATACGAGCTGATTTACGCTCATGACGAGCTTCGGATCAAAGACCTCTCTCGTGAGGGCATTGAGTTCAGCCAAGTGAACCCGGCTCAGAACGTAAACCTGCGCCACCAAGTGATGGCCGGTCTTACTGAAGATGATTACAAGTATATTTATGATTTCTACTGCGGCTCGGGAAACTTTACTTTTCAGCTCGCCCGCGCCTTCGCGAAGGCTCAGATCGTTGCAGTCGAATCTAATGATATTGCCATTGGACGTGCTTGGGAGATGCAACATGCCCTTAAGCACGAAAAACTCGCTACAATTCATTTCTTCTCTGACGATGTGGCGAAATTCATAAAAAATATCGAGCCCACAAAGAAGACTTTGATGGTGCTCAACCCGCCACGCGCTGGGCTACAGAACACTGTGGTCGACAAAATTCTCGAGTTAAAGCCGCAAAACCTCGTTTATGTGAGCTGTAATCTTGCAACCTTGGCGCGCGATCTCAACAAGCTTAAATCCGCTTATGAAATCAAACGAATAGCAGGGGTCGATATGTTCCCTCAAACTGAATATGTGGAGTGCATTGTACACTTGTCCCTATCATAAAACTCAGTTACCGTTAAAAATCATGAAAATAGCCTTAGTTCTCATTTTCATTCTTATTCAAGGTTGCGCGTCTGCAGAAAAAAATAAGACGCGGGCTGATGCTTATCTGCAAATCGGCACATCACATTTAGTTAAAGGCAATTACCCTCTCGCCCTCAGTAACTTACTCGAATCTGTTCGGCTTGATCCGAACAATGCCGTGGCCCAAAATAATCTAGGTCTTGCTTACTACGTTCGGCAAAAATACACGCTCGCACTTGAACACATTTCTAAAGCCATTGAACTAGAGCCAAAATACACGGATGCACTAAATAACCGAGGGCGCCTCTACGCAGATACCGGTAAGTATGATGCCGCGATTAGAGATCTCACTAAAGCCAGAAACGATCTGACTTACACTCAGCCCGGCAAAGTGATCTCGAACTTGGGTTATGCCTACTTCAAAAAAGGCGATTTTAAAAAAGCCCAATTAGTTTTGGCTGAAGCTATTCGTGCAAACAAAGATTGTTTTTCATACAATTATTATGGCCGCAGCCTCTACAGCTTAAAGAAATACAGTCTCTCTGCAGAAGTTCTCGATGAGGCTATTCGACTCTGCGCTTCTAATCACTTTGACGAACCCCACTATTTCAGTGGCTTGTCTTACTATGAACTCAATCAACGCGAGCAAGCAGAGGCCCGTTTTGATGAGATCCTGAAATTGTATCCTGACAGTCAATATGCTAAAAAAGCCAAGAAAATGTTGGAGGCCCTGCAATGAATCCAGGTCAGACGCTAAAAGATAAAAGAACACAAATGGGTCTCTCGATTAATGATGTTGCTGTTGCCACAAAAATTAATCCCCGCATTCTGAAAGCTCTTGAAGAAGGTCAAAAAGAAAACCTACCCCCTCGCTCATTTGTCCGCGGCTTTATTCGCTCTTACTCTAATTATTTAAAATTGAACTCTGAAGAAATCCTTCAGGCTTTTGAATCTGAAGAAGGAATTGCTCCGGCAGTTTCTTCAGACAGCAATATTCCCAATGAAAATAAAGAAGTAACGAATAAGAGCTCGCGCGATGATATCAATCGCATGGATCAATCTTCACGCCTGAGCACCATTATGGTTACGGTTGGTATCGTAGTCCTAATTGTTCTTATCTTCGGCGTGAAGAGCATGATGGATAAGTACGCCCAAGAACGCGTGGTTGAACCGGCACAAATCGACGGCGAACAAATCCCGGCTGAGGAAGCTGCGACTGAAAAATCTGAAGACAATGATGAAGCGAGCCCAGCACCTGAAGGAACCGCACCCACGGCTGATACCGCCAAAGATGCAAAAACTGAAGAGACTTCAAAGCCTGCGGTAACAGCACCAACTCCAGCTCCGGTTGTGGTAGCACCGACTGTACCAGCTGCAAAACCACTACCGACTCCGGTCGTGACCCCTCCGCCAGCAGTTGTAGCACCAGTTGTAAAACCGGCCCCGGTCGTGACTCCGCCTACACCTGAAGTTAAAAAAGAAGCAGCGAAAGAAGCTCCAAAGCCAGAATCTAAAGGCTCTCCACAAGAAATTATTGTTGAAGCTCTTGATCAAGTTGAACTCACTGTTGCCGTCGATGGTGGCGGATCAAAAAAAATCACTCTTAAACCAGAATCTATTCACACCATTAAAGCGCAGAAAGAAGTTATTCTTGAAGTGAGCGATGGTGGCCTTGTGAATATCATTCAAAACGGCAACGACCGTGGTAACCCAGGGCAATTGGGTAAAGCGGCTAAACTGAAATACCCGTGATCTCAAAAATAAAAAGCATACTTCTCTATACTTCGCTCTCGTTACTTTTCATCTTTCTGATTTACGGCGTACTATTAAGTCGCTATTCCCCTAGTGTATTCTCAAATGATTTAGTTTTTAAAGATCCTGAAGGTTTGTACGATTACTCAGGTGTTATGAACGTCCACACGATCGCGGGCTCTGGCAGCGGAACAATTCCTGAAATTGCAGAAGCCGCTGAAGAAGGTGGAATCAACTTCGTTGTCTTTACGGATCTCAATACTCCCCAAGAAGCCCGCGAAGACGAAGGTTACATCAATAACGTTCTTGTTTTAGTCGGCAGCCAATATAAATATCTCGATTCATTATTACTCAATATCGATGGCAATCTTGATGATCGTTTACAGGGTGCTGGCCGCTCGCAAATTCTTTTGACTGACATCTTAAGTGACGAGACACGGACCCCAGGTAACGGAATGTTTATTCTCGCTCACCCCCTTAAGCCGGGTTACAAATGGTCAGGAGAATATCCGGTTGGCCTCGACGCCATTGAAGTTTTTAATCTTAAAGGCATCTGGCAATGGACTTGGCTTAAAGATCACTCGTCATTTATTTGGACGCTAATCACTTATCCATTTAATCCGAAATTAGCTTTCGCTCGGCTTTTTGCCGAATCTTCTGATGAAGAGATCGATCTTTGGGATCAGCTCAATCGCGATCGTAAGGTGATTGGTATTAGTGGATCGGCCGCCGAATCACGAGTGAGATTCTTAGGTCATGTTTATCAGTTTCCATCTTATCAGACTTTGTTCTCTATTATGCGCAATCACGTGCTTCTCACCTCTGAACTCACTGGTAGTTTTGAAGTGGATAAGAAGAAAATTATGGCGGCTTTAAAGCAGGGCCAGTCTTATATGAGCTTAGATCTTCTAGCGAATCCGAAAGGTTTTAATAGCTATATTAAAGACAGCGATGGAAAGAAATATCTTATCGGCTCAGAAATCAAAACCAAGAAAAATCTTGAACTCGTGGTGCAACTGCCTTCGAAGCCCCATGTTCCGTTTCAAGTTATAGTTTATAGAGATAGTCAGCGTATTTTGACTTCGACTTCGCCGACGACAAGTCTGCCCATTCGAGAACCGGGCAGCTATCGTGTGGTTGTGAGACTCCGTGTGATCTTGCCAATACCTGATGGCAAGAAATGGATACCTTGGATATTTACGAACCCAATCCGCGTTAATTAAAAGCAGTAGTAGATTAATCTATCTTAAAGACATCCAAATATCGTGATACTGCCACGCCTTTAATTCTATTGGACCCGGCGCATGATCAGGACGAAGAATTAAATCACCTGTTGAAGAAAGAATTTTTTGAACCCGCGGGTTTTGGTCGAGCTTCGCTTTCATTACGAGCAAAATGAGATTATAAAAATCACTATTGCCCATCTCTTTATAGATCATTTTTTTACCATCAAAACTCACCCAGTTAATACCGAGCACTTTCATATTTTCGCTTGCTGCATCGCCGGCACGCTTTGCATCAAAGGCTGTCATTTGCTCAACCTCTGCACGGGTATAAAGCCATTTGATTTCGCCACTCTTCACTCGTCGGTCTTGTAGACGAGCATCGTTTTGATCTTCAGGATACTTTGTCGCTTGCCAGAAGCCTTCAACACTTGAGTATTTCTTACCCTTAAAAACAAATGATGTAGCTGCAAAGTTTGAGAGAATACCTAATTCAGTTCGTTTTGATAAAATCACTTCGCCGTATTTTGCCCGTTGCGGGAGAACTTCCCAGCTCTCCGCTGTTTTTTCATCAACCGGAGCCCACCATTCTAGTGGATAAGGCGGATTGTGCGGCGGCGGGTTCTGTTGTGCATTTGTTACGAATGAAAAGAGCGACGCTAATACTATTATCGCTTTAAGTATCATATCTTTTACGGGCATGAATTCCACCCTTTTTACGCCTGACATAAACCACTTTTATCTTGAACTTTCAAGCTAAGGCGAGGAAGAGTGACATCTATCAGGGGGATTTATGTTTAAACGATTGTCGCTTGTGATTGTTCTATTGGCCGGCCTCACAACTCTTATCGCTTCATCAGATGTACGAGCCAAAAAGGCTTTTGATAAAAAAGTTTTACTCATATCAATCGATGGTTTTAGACCTGAGTTTTATCTCGATGCAGAGAAATATGATCTCCCTGCACTTCAGTGGCTTAAAAATGCAGGAGCTTATGCCGCTTCTGTTGAACCTGTTTTCCCAACAGTGACTTATGCCAATCACACGACCCTTCTAACGGGACTTCTGCCTGAACATCACGGCATTCTTTCAAACACAGTTTTCACTTGGGAAGCTGGTCCGACACCAGCTTGGTATTGGGAGGCTGATAAAATTAAAGCACCAACACTTAATGAGTATGTACAAAAAGCGGGAGGCATTACAGCTTCAATGGGCTGGCCCGTGACTCTTATGGCAAAAGATGTGGACTATTTGATTCCTGAAATTTTCAGCATGGATGGCTACTACGAAGGTGGCGATTTTGAAGTAAAAGTAAAATACACAGATCCCGAGCTAATGGCTGAAGTTTTAAATGTAACAACGCTTAAACGTTACGACAACGAAGTGGAATTTGATTTCTGGACAGCTGAAGCCTCAGCGCACATTCTTAAAACTAAGAAGCCTGATTTCATGACGATTCACTTCGTAGATGTCGACCACGTGGCGCACGGTTTTGGCCCCAACGCTCCAGAAGTGTTAGAAGCTTTGAAGCACACAGATGACAATCTTAAAATTGTTTTTAGCTCTATTAATCTCAAAGACACCTGTGTGATTCTCACTGGCGATCACGGCTTTAGAGAGGTTTCGCAAAAGATTTCTCCAAATACTTTGTTCGTTAAAAACGGATGGATCAAGCTCGACGAGAAAAATAAACTGCAAAGCTGGGAAGTTATTGCTCATGCAAGTGGTGCTCAAGCAGCAATTTATGTTAAGAACAAAGCATTATTACCAGAAGTTGAAGCCCTTCTTCGCGCGAATGAAGCGAGTGGGTTCGTAGTTATTCCGAAATCAACTTTACAAAAGCTTGGCGCGTATCCAGAAGCCGATCTCGCTATTGAGGGAGCCGTTGGCTTCACAGTTTCTGGTTCATTTGCTGGCTCTCTTGTTTCAAGCTCTGGCAGCGTAAAGGGACAACACGGATTCTTACCGACACATAAAGAGTTGCACACAGGTTTAGTCACAGCTGGCTGTGGTCTCGGTCACGGTCAGGAATGGGAAACTGTTCATCTCACAGATATCCCAGCGACTATTGCAGACATTTTAGACTTAAAAACAGCTAAGCTTGATGGTGAATCTCTAGATTAATTTCTGAGCGCGGGTGAGCCCGCGCTTATTCTTGATCCACTTCGACAACCATTCCGGGCGTTGGGGAAATCTGACAGGATAGGCGTTCATTTGCAGCAAAACCTCGGTCATCAGCCATGCTTTGCTCGATGTCGTTACGAGGCTCAGAATTATCAGCCGCATTTGGCAAAACAACTCGGCAAGCACCGCAGCTCCCGCCCCCACCACATGAAGTGGGGATTCTGATTTTATTTCGCCATGCAAAATCTAACAAAGAGCCTTTTAAATCTGCCTTTAAAAGAGGCACCTTGATGCTATCTGGCATAAAAGTGACTTCACCGACGGCTTCTTTAGGTTTTGAGGCGTGACTTGAGTCGTTCATTGAAATAATTCTATCCTATATCGACAGCTCTGGGGAGGGCCATACGATGAGATTTATTAGTTTCGACTTAGAGACAACAGGGTTTATTAGCGGCGTTGACCAAATCGTTGAGATTGGTGCTGTTCGATATATCAACGGAGAGCCCGATGCAGTTTTTGCTACTTTAATTGATCCGAAAATTCAAATTCCTGAAGGTGCTTCACGCGTGAATGGCATCACTGATCAAATGGTAACTGGTAAACTCACTATCGATCGTATTTTGCCAGATTTTGCGGAGTTCTGCGGCGATGATATTATCGTGGCCCATAATGCTCCCTTCGATTACCAGTTCTTAGCTGCAGATATTGTGAAGCATGAAGCACCTGCACCTCGCGGAGTTATACTTGATACATGTACAATGGCTCGCAAAGTTTATCCCGGTTTACCGAACTACAAATTAGGTACGCTGGTTCAGCACTTGAATATTCCATCAGGGCAATTTCACCGCGCCGAAGAAGATGCCAACTATTGCGGTATCTTGTTTGCCAAGATGATTGAGAAGATGACCGGCGGAATGATGCTTCCACCGATTGAGAATTTGGTGGCTTTAAGCGCCAAGCAAGAACTTCGCTTTCCGCAAGTGACGCCGAAACCGAAACAAATGACCTTTATGGATATGCTTTAGCTCGGTGCTGAAGAAGCCCTAGCTTGTCGAGCGAACTGTGGTCGGTAAGCCAATGAATGATGGCCATTTTTTATTTACCCTTAAAGCGCGCCGGGGCCATCCGAAGGTCGAGCTGTTCTCCATATTCCAGAATATCTGGTCACCATCTCAGCTTCCAGCGTAAATGCGCCGATAGTTGGCTATCGCAAACACCGGGAGAAACTATGAAACTTGAACAACTCCACTGGACTACTCAAAAGAAATGGTCCCCGGCCAATGCAAAGCTTGGGTCGGATGCCGAATTAGTTTTAGTATTCGGCGAAACCTCGCTCTTGAAAGCAAAAACACTCATCAACGAAATTCAAACATTCTACCCAAAGGCCCTTATCTTCGGCTGCTCGACATCGGGTGAGATCTACGACGATCGGGTTTTTGATGACACAGTTACTTCGACCGCGATTCATTTCGAAAGAACTCAAGTTCGATCGGCAAGCCTTAAAATGTCGAGTGTGAAAAATAGCTTCGAGGCCGGCCAGAAGCTCGCCAACTCACTCGATCACAAAGATCTCTCTCATGTTTTAGTTTTTTCTGTGGGCATCAATGTGAATGGCAGCGAACTTGTAAAAGGTCTCAGCCAAGATTTACCCCGTCACGTCACCGTCACCGGCGGACTTGCTGGCGATAAAGACCGCTTTAAAGAAACTTTCGTTATTTCACAAAAAGAAATTTCAAATGAAATGATTGCAGTGGTCGGATTTTATGGGACCCACATTAAAATTGGCTCAGCCTCTCTTGGTGGCTGGGACCCATTTGGTCCAGAGCGTGTGGTGACGAAGGCAGAAGCGAATGTTCTCTATGAGCTTGACGGCAAATCGGCGCTACGCCTTTACAAAGAATATCTTGGTGACCACGCCAAGGAATTACCAGGAAGCGCTCTTCTTTTCCCACTCAGTATCCGCACGACAGAATCAAATAATCTGGTGCGAACTATTTTAGCTGTTGATGAAGAAAAAGAAAGCCTGACTTTTGCGGGCGACATTCAAACTGGATCGTGCGTTCGCTTTATGAAATCAAACTTTGATCGCCTCATCGATGGCGCAACGATGGCAGCGCGAAACATCGCATCTGTGCGCAAAGACACTCCCGAGCTAGCCCTGCTCATCAGCTGTGTTGGAAGAAGACTTGTTTTGAAGCAACGAGTAGATGAAGAAGTTGAAGGTGTTCGAAATATATTCGGAAATAAAACCGTGCTAACCGGCTTTTATTCTTATGGAGAAATTTCACCCTTTACACCAAGTGCGAAATGCGAACTTCACAATCAAACCATGACTATCACGACGTTTTCCGAAGCTGATGAAAAATAGACATAAGCTTCTTCAGCGACAGATAAGTAAATTTCATTTGTTGAATTCGTCGGCAAAAGTGGAGACCGTTGAACTTGAAAAATTTTTGGACGCCATCAGCGAAACGTACTCTGACTTTGAAGCTGATCGCGCATTTATCGAACGAGCTATGGATCTCAGCTCGAAAGAATTTCTCGAGGTGAATCGCGAACTGCGTGAGCATCGCGAGAAATTAAGTCATGCCGTCGAAGAAAAAACAATGGATCTAAGAATCGCCAAAGAAGCGGCCGAAAAAGCCAACCGTGCTAAATCAGAATTCTTGGCCAATATGTCCCATGAGCTACGAACTCCAATGCACGGGATCTTAAGCTTCGCCCGTTTCGGACAAAGCAAAATAAAATCAGTGACTCTTGATGAATTAAAATCATTTTTTGATGAAATTGCCGACAGCGGAAATAAATTGATGTTACTTCTGAATAACCTGCTTGATTTGTCTAAGCTCGAATCTGGCAAAGTCAGCTATACAATAGTTGAAACCGATATTGTTTTGCTTTGTGATTCAGTGGCCTCACAAATGAGTGCCTTCGCCGCCGAAAAAAAACTCACGATCAATGTCGTCAAAGGCCAACTTCAAGCGAAGACCGCCAGCTGCGACGAATTTCATATATCCCAAGTCGTTCGAAATCTAGTAAGCAACGCGATCAAGTTCTCAAATCCCAATACCACTGTGAAAATTCAGATCGATTCTTCGAGTGAAGAATTCACTTGTGCGGTTATTAATCAGGGAATTGGCATCCCGACCGATGAACTTGAAACCATCTTTGATAAATTCATTCAGAGTACCAAAACTAAAACGGGTGCCGGGGGCACGGGCCTCGGCCTCGCCATATGCAAAAAGATTATCGAAGATCACGGTGCTAAAATCTGGGCCGAAAGCGAAGCTGACGGCACCACCCGATTTATATTTAGCTTACCCACCAAAGCTCAAATACCTACTAATTAGCGGTGTGATCAAAAATTTTACCTCGTCAAAGCAAATTCCGAATGAACTTCAGGTTCAACTTCGCGCTGGCGCTTCAAGTAACCGTATTCAGCAAAACAGCCTTCTATTATGTGTAGTTTCGATTTAAAAACGAATTAATCCGGCGCACGGACTCATTTTGCTGAATACGGTTACTCGGGTTGAATGAATATAGATTCTTCTCGCGAGTTTTAAATAATCGCGGCACGCTGTCTTAGCCTGGCTGATTAAACTTTAGCACGATGAGCGACAGGAAATCTTCGGCCGCGGCCGAAAGAGATTGAACGCACCTTCAGAATTGGCGGTGCCTGCCAGCGCTTGAATTCACTCTTAAGTAGAGCCTTCAAAACAAATTTCTGTATCTCAGATTTTGCTGGTTTACTTTTTTCCACCATATCGACAATGGCTGGGTCTAAAAGATCATACTTCGGTAAAGAATCAGAATCTTTTTGATCAGGACGCAGTTCTGCTGATGGTGGGCGATCGATTATAAATGAAGGAATCAATTCATGATCGCGATTGTAATGACGGCAAAGAGCGTACACATCTTCTTTTAGTAAATCGCCGATCGGAGACAATCCGCCGACCATATCACCGTAAAGTGTGCCGTAGCCTGTGGCCATTTCGCTTTTGTTGCTAGTGTTAAGAACCATGCGGCCATAACGATTCGCTACGGCCATCAAGTAAACACCGCGAATACGCGCTTGCATGTTCTCATTCACGAGACCAAATTTTTCAGTTCCGAAACTTTTCTCAAAGCCCTTAACGATAGCTTCGTAAGCGCCGTCAATTTCTAAAGTCTTAAAAAGAATATTCAGATTCTTCGCTAACGCTGCCGCCACACTCTCGCTCTGCGCGGAGTTAAATGGGCCCGGCATAGCCACGGCCGTTACATTCTGCGGACCCAAAGCATCAACAGCCAAGCAAGCCACAAGAGCTGAATCAATACCGCCGCTAAGGCCCAGAACCACTTGCTTCAAACCAGATTTCGCGCAGAAATCACGAATGCCGAGCACTAAAGCTTGGCGCAAAATTTCTTCGCGATATTTTTGCATGGGTTGAATCTGACCCTCTTTCTTTGCGTAATCGATTAAAACTAAGTCTTCCTCGAAGAAAAGAGCACGAGCTAGAGTTTTACCTTTAGCATCGACCGCGAAACTACCGCCATCGAAAACAAGCTCATCTTGCGCACCGACCATGTTGACATAAACCATCGGTGCTTTGAAATGCTTCGCAGTTTCAGCCACAACATGTTCACGCATTTTAAATTTTGTCGTGTGGAACGGAGAGGCGCTCAGATTAATCACATAATCTGGCTTCACTTTAATTTTCTTCAGTGGATTGTATTCATAATTCGATTTACCTTTGTCACCTGGCAAAGGCCAAGCCCAAATGTCTTCGCAAACTGTGATGAGTATTTTTTTGCCCTTATATCTAAAGACATTCTTCGCCATATCACCCGGCTGAATATGGCGAGCATCATCGAAGACATCATACGTCGGAAGCAATTCTTTGGCGCAGCTGAAGATGATCTTATTATCCACAACGACCAAAGCAGAGTTAAAGAAAGGCTTACCTTTATTTGATTTGTTAGGAGTGAAAGCTCCAAAAACAATACAGATATTGCGCGGAAGTTTTTTAACTAAGGTTTTGAGTTCTTGCATTTCGGCGTCGATGACCGAGTGACGCTCGAGAAGATCCATGGGGTGATAACCGAAAAGCGAGGCTTCAGGAAACACGACGATATCGGCGTGTCTCTCTATGGCCTCTTTTGTAGCTAATAGGATTTTCTGGCTATTTTGTGAAAAATCACCGAGACAAGGATTGATCTGGGCCAGGGCTATTCGCATATTCTTTCTGAGACCTTTCTGCGCGATCTGATAAAGTTACACGACCTGTGTATCCGCTTTCGTATTCATGCCAATAGCAGATTTCAGGTTCAGGGTACTTCCAACAGTAATACCCGTCGCCAGCATCGATGTCTACCAACCACAGACCTTTAGGATTTCCACCCAGTTTGCGAATTTTCTGATTCCAAGCTTCGATTAATTGACCGACTTCACCCTCGATTTGTGAAATAGCTTCTGCTGATAAATTTGATTTGTTTTCAAGACGAGTCACTAATGCGCTCACGCGACTGCTATAGTCTTTCGTGAACTTATGAATAACTCTGATGATGTTGTTGGCATGTTCTTCGGTCATCGGACCCGACACACCTATAGAGACCCCTTCTTCACTTCCGAACACATTCCCCCCCAGGCAAGTCCTCTAAAGCAGTATTCGTCTATAAAAACCATCTGAGAGTTTCAACAAAACTTATTGATGACTCACTGTGATTGAAAAAATTTATTGTCTTAAGGGATGCTAATCGAGCGACTTGGTCACCTGCATAGCCTGACCACCCAAGAAGAGTAGAAGCGCTATCAAGATCGCCGCAATGATGAGTATTCTCAATAGGTTACCAAAGCTCCACTCAAAGCCCGTATCTTCGACTTCAGCCGTTGGTTTTCGGATCTGTCTTCGTATCAATGTAGGTGCTCCAGAGCGCTCATCACCCTCCAAGGCCTTATCTGTTTTGGCTTTAGTACGTTCAGGATCTTTCTGATCTTCAGCATATCGGCGACGGCGCATCGCCTCTGTTTCACGTATGGGAATTCGTACCACACGATTGTTTTGATCGTAAGTATTGAAGGCCACCTGACCCGATTGATCGCTTTTTCCCTTAGAATCAGAATCTATATCTGAAGAGTTTCGAACCTTAAATCGTGTTCCACGTCGGCCACCATTACGAGACAGAGAAATAGAACCACTGGCAGCGGCTCCCCCGTCAGCAGCAGCAGATGGAGATGTCGGCTTATTACCTTCATTCGAGGCTGCATCATCTTTGCTGCCACCGCCTCCTCCACCCTCGCCGATAGCACCACCCAATGCGGGCCGACCATCAGCTATTGAGAAAGGTTTGAAGCTGCCATCGCAAGCGCCGCTTGTTCCGCCGCCCAGTGATGGAAGCTCACCGGTTTCAAGTAAACAGGTGAGGTAATCACCGAAATAATTGTCAGCCCACGCGCGAAACGCCGTGTTCAGCTGAACAATTGCTCCTAAAATAATGGCGACTGAAAGAACAAGAACTAATAGATATTCAGTTGTTCCTTGGCCACGCTGATTTCGCATAGACTTCATCACTCTCTACTTCGGCTCAAATCGAGAAAAGGTAAAGGTACCTGCTTCCCGTTCGCAAAGTCCGGACACTTTGAATGTCCGGACTTTGCGAACGGGAAGCAGGTACCCTCTGTCTCATCTTGAGACATATTCTTGGGTGTTTTTTGCTTAATTCTAAAACTCATCTATAATTAGTGCTGGTACTTCAAAAATTCTATCTCCCGTTGGTTCATCTTAGAGTTTTTACGTGAGCAAGGCTCATGTAACCGGTCCTTTTGTCCGATATAGAGACATAGGACTTATTCTATTTTGTTAAACAGGGGGAATCATGAAAAACATTCTTAACAACATCAAAAGTAACTTCTCGAAATTCGTAAAAGACGAGTCAGGACAAGGTTCTGCAGAGTATATTCTGCTCATCGCACTTGTTGTGGCAGTTATTATGATGTTCGGTCCTCGAATTAAAACAGCTATTTCAAATAAAACTGGCGAGCTTGAAGGACAAATTCAAGGCGCGAACTTTCAATAAAGAGTCGTAACCTGTGTCTACAGAGTACGTTCTTCTTCTTGGAATTTATGGCTTTATTCTTCTCGGTGCCTTTGTCGGTGACAAGGGTCCGGGGGCTACATTTCAAGAGGCAGGTCCACGTCTCGGAGCACGGGTTGAAAGAAACTTAGCAACTGGGCGCGGTTTTAAAAACGCACTCACAGGTAATCGAATTAACGAATGGTCTGAGCCCAAGAATCGCTGACCAGAAAGGGAGCTGATGCAATTGCATCTTATCGCCCCCACATTAATTTTATCCATTGCGGTCTACACAGACCTAAGGGCTCGCTCTATCTACAATAAATTTATTCTCGCCTCGCTGGCTGTCGCCGCCCTTAATACATATATATTTTTTGGTTGGGCTGGCATTCAAGCCGGTTTGCTTGGAATGGGTTTAGCTTTTGCCATTACCTTTCCACTTTTTTTGACGAAGATTTTGGGTGGCGGAGATGTAAAACTCCTTGCTGTACTAGGTCTTTGTACAACTTATTCAACGATCTTAGATGTAGTTATACTTTCATTTATCTGGGCTTCAGTTATTGGGGTCTTCTACGCCATTATTAACGGCACGGCCAAAAAAATGGTCGCTAACACTGTGTACATTCTAAAAGGTTTTCCCCGTGAATCTTTCGAGACTCACAAACTACCTTATGCCGTCGCCATTTTAATGGCTTGGCTCAGTCACCTTGTCGTCACTCAGACTGGGGGCCACTTATGGTAAACCTGGCTAAGTCTCAGCGCGGTCAAATTGCTGTTGAAATGGTTTTATTAATTGCTCTCAGTATTGGAATTTTTATTGGGATCTCATCGATATTTAGAGAGAAGCAATATTTTGCCAGCATTCTCTCTAAACCCTGGACGGCGATTTCGGCAATGATTCAAGACGGCGTTTGGATTCCTGGTGAGCTTCACCCAAATCATCGCAACCGCTGGGTTTCTGTGGATGGTGAAAAACAATGAAAACACTTCGTTCGCAATCAGGCTTAGTGACTCTTGATTATCTTTTCGCATTCATTCTTGTGGGCGGGTTTTCAATGCTTCTTTTTGCGCTTTCAACAACTTTAGCCACAGTTGAAATCGTTCAGTATATTACTTATAGCTCGGCCCGCAATTTCTATGCAAGCCACGTGACTCCAAAACGCCAGTACGACTTAGCTCAGAAAAAATACACCGAGCTTGTGAACAATCCGGTTTTGTCTCCACTATTTAAAAACGGTTGGTTCACTCTCGATCAAAGGGCTTTCACAATCGGTTCGGTGACAAAAACGAACCCGGATTTTCAGCGCTACCGCCAAGATGATGCAAACAATCTCTTTCACGGTACTGCAGTTTTCTTAACAGCGAATGTTTTAGATTTTAATGTTCCGTTCTTTGGCCCGACGACTCGTATTACAGAAGGTGGTCGCGAGGGTTACGGCGCTTATATTGGTTCATATTTAGGTCGCGAAAGCACATTTCTTGAATGCGAAGAAATGATGAAAACGCGCTGGCAAGCGATTCAAAGTTTAGACCCAAGTTACTCTCAGGCGAATGCACGTTTTATATACGTGCCTTCAGATAATGGATGCTAGATGAAAAAGACTGTGCGTAGAAAAAATAAGCTAAAAGATCAGAGTGGCATGGCTCTTGTTGAGACCATTCCGATTCTCGTGATCTTTCTTATGCTTATTGGTTACGCACTTGGGTTTTTCGGAGTTGTTCACACAGGGATTTTAAACTCAATTGGCTCGCGCGCCTATGCCTTTGAAACATTTCGTAATCGTAACAACGTAGTTTATTTTCGTGATAAAGGAAACTCTGGGTTCAGTCATTTCGCTAATATTGGTGCTCGTATGCACATGATAGACTCTGAGAAAATGGCGAGCGAAAACGTGCGCGACGGCCAGTATGCCACTTTACGTCCCTTGGCTTTAGGCCGGGAAGTGGCTAGTTCAGAGACCTCGCAGTCAGATCATAACGGAAGAATTTATAGTATTGAGCAAAGAAACCGAAAGGGAGGGTTAGAAGCAAGCCCGGCATGGATTATGGTGGGCTACGGAATTTGTATTAATGCGAAGTGTGGGGACCAGTAATGGGACAGAATGAAACAAGAACATTATGGATATCAGTCGGACTCGCGTTACTCGCGATGTTTCTCTTCTATTCTTACACTCAAGAAATGAATTCCGCTCTAACCAAGAAATTTGTTAATGAAAACGTGCTTGTAGCCAAAGAAGATATTAATGAAATGGATACGATCGATGCGAGCCAGCTTGAAGTTGTGACTCGCCCCAAAGAATTTATTGATCCTAATGCTCTTTCTGATCCGAATCGCGCCGCCGGTAAAGTGGCGCTCGTGCCGATCAAAAAAGGCGAGCAAATGTTAGAAACTAAAATTCAAGAACCTGGCTCCGTAACAGGTCTTTCGATTCAAGTGGCTCCTTCGCGTCGTGCAGTTACGATTCCAATCGATGATGCTCGTGGCGTGGCTAAGCTTTTAAAACCAGGCGATCGCATTGATTTAGTGGCGGCCCTTGATATCGGTCGTGGCGGCAATCAGCGCCGTGAAGTGAGAACGATCATGCAAGACGTAGAAGTCTTAGCAACCGGTCTTAAAATCGCCAACGAACTTCCCCGCATGCTCGAAAAAGTGGGCCGCGAAGATTATATTCGCTCACTTCGTAACGACACCTCATTTACCACAATCACTGTTGAGGCTTCACCGCAAGATTCTCAAAAC
This sequence comes from uncultured Pseudobdellovibrionaceae bacterium, assembly GCA_964360255.1. GTDB lineage: Bacteria > Bdellovibrionota > Bdellovibrionia > Bdellovibrionales > UBA1609 > CAYHVK01. Next base: position 21,115 of record CAYHVK010000019.1, read on the forward strand.
TTAATTTATATTTTATCGACATCACCAGGGTCTCTTTTCATCACGTTAAGGCATCCTAGTGATCGCGTGAAAAACAATCTTGTTACAACGACTGTAGAGACATTTTCAAATCGTGCTGATTCAGGGGTAACGGCTGAGCAAATTCGTCAGCCAGCATCGGCGCCGGTTGTCGTTAGGCCGGTAGCACCAGAAGTAAAATCTGAGCCGAAAAAACGGCGTTCAGGTGGATTTAGAAATTTATAAGGGTGGGAATATGGGAAAGAAAGAAAATCTATTGTATGTACTTGCTAGTATTTTCTTCTTTGTTTCGACAACAGCGTTTGCAAAAAGCGAGAACATCAACTTATCAGTAGGCCTCTATCAAGACGTACCGATTCCTGATGCTCCGACGGATTTCGGCAAAGCGGGTACATTTAAAAATTGTGCCCAGCTTCAATATAATGATGCGACTAAAATCTTAAGAATCGACCCTAAAAAAGAGGGCTTCTGTACTCTTATGATCAAACACCCTGCTACAGATAAAGTTCTTTACTCTTTCACTCTAGACGTGAAGAAAACAGATTTGAATAAAGTTTCACGTGAGTTAAAAGCTCTCCTTAATGAAATCGAAGGCATTCAGATTAAAATTGCTAATAATAAAGTGATCGTGGACGGCCAAGTGCTCTTGCCGCGTGACGTAGCTCGCATTCACAGTGTTGTTAAACAATATGGTGACCTTGCGACCTCGCTTGTGATCTTAAGCCCAGCAGCTGAAGTTAAAATCGCTCAGTTTATCGAGCGCGCCATTGGTAACCCTGAAATCCGTGTTCGTGCTGTGAATGGTAAATTCATGCTCGAAGGCGTGGCTGAAACAAAAGATGAAAAAGACAAGGCTGAGATCATTGCAAAGACTTATGTTCCGGACGTTGTAGTCGATGAAGCTGAAGCAGATAAAAAAGTCGGCAAACGTGTTGTTGATATCGTGATCAACCTTATCAATATCAAAGAAGCTCCGGCACCAGAACCAAGCAAGATTATTCAGATCGTGGTTCACTATGTCGAATTACAAAAAGATTACTCTAAAGGATTTCGCTTTCAGTGGACCCCAGATATTGGTGATGGCTCGAATGTTCAATTCAGCTCTGGTGGCAGAGGCCCAAGCGGTTTGACTTCGACTATTACTGGTACGATTTCAAATCTATTACCTAAACTCAATTGGGCCAAAGAACACGGTCACGCCCGCGTTTTGCAGAGCTCAAGTATCATTGTTGAAGACAGTAAGGCCGGCACTCTGAACTCAATTCAAAGAATTCCTTATCAGGTGGTAACAGCTGAAGGCTTACCGTCGACAAACTTTGAAGAGGCCGGCATTCGCACAGAAATTACACCGAAAGTTCAAGGCGCGCGTTCTGATAGCGTACACTTAAATATGAAGTTCTCAGTTAAGAGCTTGCTCGGTATTAACGCTCAAGGCCCTCTTACATCTTCGCGCGAGATTGCCACGCAACTCGTCGTTAAGAGCAGCCAAAGCGCTGCCATTGGTGGATTGATCACAAACGACACTAGCACTGGTTATAACAAACTCCCTGCGAACGCGAGCACGAACCCATTGATCTCTTTATACACGTCAAAGGACTTTCGTCGTAACCAGAGTCAGTTCGTCGTGTTTGTGACCCCAATCATCAAGGCTTCAGCTTCGGCTGGAACAGAGCAGATTAAAAAGCGTTTCCGCTTAAGAGACTAGACGTAGGCCGTATAATCTTAAATCTCTAAAAAGCCGAATAATATCGGTGATGTTTTATCTTTTTAGGAGATGAATTTTGGCTATACATCCGAATTGTCATTTAATAGCAGTCATGGGCGGCAAAGGCGGCGTTGGTAAGAGCGTGTTCGCGGCTAACCTTGCTCTTGCTTTTATGACTGATCTAAAAGCAAAAGTTCTTCTTGTTGATCTCGATCAAAAATCTTGTGGTGACCAAAATATTATTACTGGTTTGCGCCCGAAGAAAACAGTGGCAGAAGTTTGCCAGTTTACGGCCGGTATCTCTCCGCAAAATTTAGAGCAAATCGCAACGGTGCACCCATCTGGCTTACACTTCATAGGAGCCGTAACATCAGCTGATCAAACTCTTAGCGGCTCAGCCGGACTCTGGAAGAAGCAAGTCTCTACACTTTCTCAGTTTTATAATTTTATCATCGTTGATTTAGGAACTGACTTTGGCGATCTGCAAGTTTCAATGATTGAAGAGGCCAGCGTTATTCTGACTCTTACAACTCCTGAAGTGCTAGCTGTTAACCAAACTAAAAAAGTGGTTCAAGATTTAGTGGCGAAAACTGTTCCGGCAGATTTCTTTCAAGTTGTTGTGAACAACATGGGTCGCGCCAGTCTCGATGCAAAATTAATTCAGCAGGCTTTAAATCGCCCTATCATTGGTTTAATCCCACAAGATGAGGTGACGGTTTATTCTTCGATTCAAAGATCAACGCCATTTATTTTAACTCAACCGACGGCCCCAGTTTCGCAAGCTTACTTTGAAGTTGTGCGCCGTTTGAGTGGCGGTATTTTACAAAAGCTTAAAGCTCAGGCTCGCCCACAAGGTTTAGTAAACAAAATGCAAGCCGGTGGTGATACAAAAAATCTTTTAGGTGGCGGTTCAGGTTCTGCTCAATCTAAAAAAAGCTCTAAAGATAAAGAGCTCAGCCCCGAAGTCCTTTTAAAGTTACAAGTGCACTCAGCTTTGATTCGCGAAATGGATCTCACAAAAGATTTAGGCGGGGCTCAAGGCGACACGCAGAAAGAAGCTGAGCTTCGTGCGAAAACGCAGAAGGTTGTTTCTCAGCTCGTTGATAAAGGTGCCCCACAACTCTCTCGTGAAGAGCGTGCGGCGACGATCAAACAAATTTTAGATGAAGCTCTTGGCCTCGGCCCGCTAGAAGATCTCTTAGCTGACCCAACCGTAACAGAAGTTATGGTGAACGGTCCAAGTCAGATCTATATCGAAAAAAGCGGTAAGCTTTCGCTTTCACCAATTACTTTTACTTCTGAATTGCAACTGCGCAACGTTATCGGGCGTATCGTCACTCCACTCGGTCGCGTGATCAATGAGACATCTCCTTACGTCGATGCTCGCTTGGCCGATGGAAGTCGTGTGAATGCAATTATTCCGCCGGTTGCTATTGATGGCTCTTCGCTCACGATTCGTAAGTTCCCTACTCAGCGAATTACAATTGATGATTACACTCAGCGCTTTGGCACTATGACCGCCGCGATGGCCGAGTTTTTGAAAATCTGTGTTGAAGAAGGTCTTAATATTATTATCTCTGGCGGTACAGGTTCTGGTAAAACGACATTGCTCAATGTGATGTCAGCATTTATCCCGGCCAACGAACGTATCGTAACAGTCGAAGATGCGGCCGAATTGCAAATGAAACAAGATCACGTGGTTCGCCTTGAAACTAAGCCGAAGAACACTGAAGGCAAAGGCGAAATCTCAATTCGTGATTTAGTGAAGAACTCTTTACGTATGCGTCCTGATCGTATCGTCGTTGGTGAGTGCCGTGATGGTGCCGCTCTCGATATGCTTCAAGCGATGAATACCGGTCACGATGGCTCAATGACCACCGTGCATGCGAACAACGCCCGTGAATGTATTGCTCGTCTCGAAACACTTTGTCTTATGGCTGGTATGGAACTTCCTGCTAAAGCCATCCGTGAGCAAGTGGCCAGCGCAGTGGATTTGATTGTACAGATCAGCCGCTTGCGTGATGGTTCGAGAAAGATCATGAGCATCACTGAAGTTGTAGGTATGCAAGGCGATGTTGTTACACTCGCTGAGATCTACAAGTTTAAAGATGAAGGTGATGATAAGAACAGAAAAGTTCTCGGTCAGTTCCAGGCCACCGGTGCAATCCCGACATTTGTTGAAGAGCTTCAGCAGCGTGGTGTGGCGATGCCACGAGATCTATTCTCAACTAACTATACGGCGGGACCAGTCAAAACTGTTCCTGCAGCAAAACCAGTTGGTGGAGCATCAGCTCCTGCATCGACAACGAAGCCAGCAGGTTCATCAGCGACGCAGCAACCAACACAAACTGGTTCTGTTAAAAAAGCGAGCGGAAGCTAATGAGTCTTCTTTTCGACAGCCCTCTTTTACTAACACTGATCATTGGCGCCTGTGCATTTGGTTTTTCATACCTGATGTCTGATCGCATTCTCGATATGCTCTACAAAAAAACTGTTGGGCAACGCGAAGAACTTTACGGCCTGATGGACGCGATGTTTGTTGAGACTGATAGAAAGAAACTTACTGTTTCTCTTTATCTCGCTAGCTTTGGGCTCGGTACAATTGTTTTTCTAATTTTATGGCCCAATGTTTTGATCGGACTCGCCCTCGGCATCGCCGTTGCCATCGGTGGCTGGAGTGGTCCCAAAAATATTCTGAAAATTATGTGGGAGAAGCGCTGCAACCGCGTCGTTCAGCAGATGGTGGATGGTCTTACGATCATGGCCAACGGTGTGAAGGCTGGACTAACGGTGGGCCAGTCTATGGACCGGGTTATTGAGAATATGAACGGGCCTTTGATCCAGGAATTTAGAATTATTCAAAATAGAATCCGTCTCGGCTCTTCACTTGAAGAGGCTCTCAACGAGTTTGGTGATCGTATTCCTAGACCCGATGTGCAGATGTTTGTAACAGGTGTGAATATTTTGAATGAAACCGGCGGTAAGCTCGCCGAAACTTTTCAAACTATTGTGACTACAATTCGTGAACGCCAAAAGGTCGAGCAACGAATTGACGCAATGACTTCGCAAGGCGTGATGCAAGCTACGGTTATATCGCTCGCGCCATTCGGAATTTTGATTTTTACAATGATCGCTGACCCTAATTTCATTATGCCACTATTCACCAAGCCTTTAGGTTGGTTTGCCCTCGCACTAATGCTGGGTTTGATAGTCATAGGTGGCGTCCTCATGAAAAAAATTGTTACAATAAAAGTTTAGAAGTCCTACCCGAAGGAGTATCAAGGATGAGATCTTCTCTTCTAGCTTTATTGCTGGTGTTTTCTTTTAATGCTTTCGCGCTCGTTGACATGCGAAACGGCAACTACTCAGAGAACTTTACCGATATTCAAATCAGCACATCTGGTTTCGAACTCAAAGTTCTCAGAGCTTATAACAGCCGAACTCTTTACAACGGACTTTTTGGTTTTGGCTGGTGCTCTGAGCTCGGTACAACTCTCAAAGTAAATCCTGACGATACTTTTCGCGTCACTGAATGCGGAGCCGGCGCCGAAGCCGAATACCGCCGTCAAGATGGTGATGAGAACTCGCGCAACAAGCTTGTCGCACAGATTATTACCGAAGTTAAAAAACGCAATAAAGGCCGTGATGCTGCTTATTTCAAAAATCTTGAGTTTGAAATCAAACGTGACTCTTCACTTCGCGATGAGTTCACCAAACAATTGAATCTCAAAGGAAAAGCTGTTGCTGGCGTAAAATATTTTGCCGACGGTCGCATGAATGACACAATCGAGATGAAAAATAATGAGTACACACGCACTCTGCCCGCTGGCACTTATCAGAAATTTGATAAAGATGGTCGCTTGATTCAGATGAGTGACCGCACCGGCAACTTCGTGAAACTCGCTTATCAGAGTGGTAAACTCGTTCGCATGACGGATAATAAAGGAGCATCACTTAACTTTCGGTATGTTCCCAACTCAAAATACGTGAAAACGGTGATTGGCCCCTCAGGCCTGAAGGCCGACTTCACTTACAAAGGCGAACTTTTAACTGAAGTGAAGAATGCGTGGGGCAACACTTTCAAATATGAATACGATGATCTCTACAACTTAACTAAGGTCGCTTATCCAGATAAAACCTTTGTAGCTCTCACATATAATAAAGAAAAAGACTGGGTGACTTCATTCCGTGACCGTAAAGGCTGCGTAGAGGCTTACGTTTATGCAGATGGTGCATCTGACCCCCTCAATAACTACAAATCAGACGTAACAAAGAAATGTGACGGCAAGATCACGAACAAAAGTACGTTTGAGTTCTGGCATAAAGTACGCCCAGATGGAACTCGTTATTTATCAAAGACTCGCTCAATTCGTAACGGCGACACCTCTGAAACAGAATATCACCCGGTATTCGGTCGCCCAATTCTCGTTACACAAGGCGGAGTCTCTACTCGCTTTGAATACCACGATAATGGCATGATGCGCTTGCGGGCGGATACGGGTCGCACGTTCGTTTATAAATACGATACTTTCTGCAATAAGGTTTCTGAGGTGACTGTTACAGCTTCAAATGCCGGTTTGATAGCGAAAACGGCAAAGGGTTCACGTCAGCCGTCAAAAGCGATTACAAAAGTGATTAAGACAACATTCACTTATGACAAGCGCACTTGCTACCCAACGGTTGCAAAAAATACTGAAGGCCAAGTTGCCACTCTTTCTTATGATGTACAGGGGCGCGTAAATCGCATCTTCGATCAATCGAAAAAAGAAGTGAGAATTACTTACGATGATCGTTTTGGTAAAGCCGCTACAATCGAGCGCCCAGGATTAGGAAAAATCCGTTTCAAATACAAAACTAACGGCGAAGTAGACAAAGTTGAAACTGATGAGTCTCCACTTGTCGCTGTACAGATAGCTGATGTATTTAAACAATTCCTAGAAATGATTGCTCCTGCGACAACTGATACAACTATTTAGTTGAAGAGGCCTCATGAAAATTTTTATTTTTGTATTTACCGTATTTTTTATGCTCACAGTGACTCTTCAAGAATCACTGGCCCAAGCAGCAACAAAGCTGACCGAAGCTGAAGAAATGGTGAAGAAGTTCACAGACGACCCAAGTGGTAATTTCTATCCTCAATCCGGAGCCGCACCCGCCTCTCTCAGTGGCTTAGAGGCCGGCACAGTGAATCCAGATGATCTGGCTATGCCGAATAGAGAGATGTCGCTGACTAAAGCCAGCCTTGATCGTCATTCTAAATCGAACCCAGAGAAAGCAGCGCAAAATAGCAATACAGTGAAAGACGCGATGGGCGGGTCAAAAGCCGAATCTGAGCGGTAAATTGTTAACCACCTGCTCAGGGTTTGGTCGAAAACACCTGAAAGTCTCATTTTGAGACACAGCTAAGCACCTGAATACACTAGATATTGATAAAATGAGACTGGCACAACTCTCGCTATAGTAAAGGTAACGGAGGCTTACATGAAAAAGCTTATATTAATCACTACTGCACTTATTTTCACATCACTTGCGGCGCACGCCACTTGTCCATTTTCTGGTGATCGCAACTCTAAGACAGCTTTAGTGAAAAGCGCTCTTGGTGGAAGTAGCGGTACTCAATCAGGTTCAACGAAGTAATCTCTCAGAGATTACTCGTCACCTTGCCACTTGAATGATGAAGCCTTGCGGGTCGTTTGTGACTCGCTTTTGGCTTTCTTAGATGTCGTCGAACCCGTCGAGCCAATAAATTCTCTAAATTTCGACCAACCATCTGTGCCCACCTGTCGTGCGCCTTCGGCCACTTTGTGAATTGGCTCTGTCGTAGAAGAACCTTGCACAAACTCTATAAAGTGAGTTTCAACAGTTTTCTCATCAAATTTGTACTGCATTCCGTAAATTAAGAGAGCAGTAAATACAGCGGTCTTTAGTAAAAAAGTAAAAGCGTCCATGCTTAACTCCTTGGTTTTTTGTAAGCGTCATTGATGGTTTTAATCACATTTTCAGTCTCAAATGGCTTCTTAATAAATGCAACAGCGCCTGCTTCAATGGCTTGAATGAGCATGCTGTCTTGGGTTTCAGTAGAACACGCAATAATTTTTATTGCAGGATTTTTTTCTAAAATTTCTTTTATCGTCACAATGCCATTTTTTTTTGGAAGAACTAGATCCATTATTACGATGTCAGGATTTTTTTTCAAAACCACCTGAACAGCTTCCTCACCGTCTGCCGCTTCACCCACAAATTCAAATCCAGCCGCCTGAACGATTGTGCGTAGAGCTTCACGGATAAACGGAGCGTCATCTACAATAACAAGTTTAATTCCCATAGCGTCTATTATAAGAATTCAAGTCATGCCTCGTGAACAGTTTTCGTTAAAATTAATCACCTTTCTTTCTGGCTTCGACGGATTTACCGCCTACGCTGCTATATTAGGCGTTTTACTCGTCTGTGGTCTAGGTGTACCGATCCCTGAAGACATCACTTTAGTCGCGGCTGGGATTCTCGCCGCACTTGGCAACATCAGTTTGCCTGGCGCGATAATTGCGGGGCTTATCGGCGTTTTAGTGGGTGATTCTTTTTTATTTTTCTTAGGTCGCATCTACGGACACAAAGTTTTTACGCTTCCTGTGCTTCGCACTTTCTTTACCGAAGCTCGTCTTTCTTTGGCGCGAGAAAAGATTTTGAACAACTCGAAATTTATTTGTTTCATGGCGCGCTTCTTACCCGGCTTGCGCGCTCCGATTTTTTTAACGGCTGGAATCATGGGTGTGAAACCTAGTATTTTTCTTTTACTCGATGGTTCAGCTGCGCTGATAAGTGTGCCATTTTGGATAATGGTAGGTTGGTATCTGGGTGATAATCTTGATGCTACTTTTGGCTTTGTTCTCGAGGCGCAAAAGTCGGTTATTATTTTGGTTGCCGTTTTAGTTTTGGGCTTCTTTATCTACCGTCGCTTCAAGCGAAAAGTATTAGCCACCCCAGCTAAATCCGAGCTGTAGGAGCGTAGTTCCCTGAGTAACGGCCACTCCTGATGGAGCTGCACCTGACACCGGATCATTCAAATTCGCAGTGCCTTCATAAACTGACTTATCAAAGCGATGCTGTAATCTCCAGAACAAAGTTTGGTGGCGATTGAAAGTAAAATCATTGCCGAAATAAATTTGATAGGTTTGCGAAGTTGGGCTGCCGCCTGATTTTAAATCAATGGCCGTTTCTTTCTCTTCAACCTTTGGATCAATCGAAAATTTTGTTCCGACCACCCAAGATTTCACATTTGAAACGGGAATCTTTCCTTCAAACACAAGTGCAACACCAGAGGTTTTTAGTCGTACGCGTTCTGTTTCTTTTTTCGGCACGATCACTTGATACTCATCATAATCGACACCAAATGTAAGAATTGGTGATTTACGAGTCATATTAAAGAATTTTCGATAGCGTAGGCCCACATCAAAGAAACGGTGGTCAGCATTCACTCGGCGCCCACTTGTCGATTCTGCACGCATCTCTGAGACTAACGTCGTCCCATAGCTGCTGGTGATGCCAAAGAACGGTGTTGTCCAGAACTTGAACTGAACACCCAGACCAGTACCATCGCTTGAAAAATCACGAAACCAATAATTACTCTTTGAATCTGTGTAAAAAAGCATGGGCGTGAGGCTGAGTTCGATCATATTCTGGCGAGTGTCGTCGGCACTGAGACCATTTCTATATTTTTCAATTTGTTCTTGATCGCCAATAAAAATATGCTGAACTCGCTCGATGATGTTTTGGTTTTCATCTTTAACATCAACGGCTTGAGTCTGAACAATAGGTTCTGCTGTAGTGATCACAACTGTCTTCGCTGCGACTGGTTTGCGGTCATTGTTCAAATTTTTTTTAGGGGTGACCTCGACTAAAGCCGGTACTGACTCTGACGGATGTTTCACCTGGGAGTCTTGGCGAATTGAATAACGGCCTGATTCTAAATTCACTTCCGGCGGCTTTTCACTGTCTGCCGATGTAGGCTTTGGTCGAAGTAAAAGTGCCGAGGACGGATCTACCTGAGCAAAAGCGCGAACACCAAAATAGAAGACTGTAATGGAGATGAAAAATCGGATGATCTGATTCACAAAACTCTACTCGGCTCAAGCTCGGTTTTGCTTGATGAGAATTGACTAAAAGGCCATGAAAACAGGACACTATGATAGTATGCAACATGTGATTTTCATCAGGTATATAAATGCCCGCTAAAAAGTTATCTAAAAATATTCTCAAATGGATGGCTTTGGCCTTAGTCCAGATCACGATGTTTGCTTTCGTCTGGACATCTTTTGCACAAGCAGCAGAAAATAAAACAGTTTATCGCAGTGAAGCTGATGAGCTCGTAACAGTGAGAAAAATTTCTCTGCTCCCCGTTTTCGATAACGTGGGCGGAATTTACTCACGCCCCATCGAAGCTTCTTTAACGGAGTGGTTAAAAAAGAATCATCATTTTGAATTAGCTGATCAATCTGCCGCTGGACCAATCCTGACTCCCGAAGAAATTGAAGAAAATATCGAAACGGCGAAGCAGGTGGCTCGTGGTTTGAACGCTGATGCTTTTGTTTCAGCAAAATTGATTAAGGGACCGGGCGGCATCTCAATTCGCATGAGTTTGTTTCTCACTAAAGATGCAAAACTATTGGCTCGCCAAGAAATAGCCGGAATCCAGCGCCTCGACATTGAAGGTCTTAAAAAACAAAGCGAAGATCTACTCAATAAACTTCTTCGTTCACTTCCTTACGAGGGCATAGTGATGAGTCGTCAAGGCACTCGCGTCACCGTGAACTTAGGTAAACGCGATGGCGTTGCGGTTGATCAAGTGGTATCCGTCATTCAAATTATTAAACTGAACCGTCACCCAAAATTTAATTTTTTAATTAACACTGAGAAAGAAATTTTAGGCAAAATTCGTCTTTTAAAGATTGATGACACCTTAAGCTTCGGTCGTATTGTGACAGAGAAAGAGGCTGGCAGCATTCAAGTGAACGCCAAGATCAGCGGACTCGACTCAGTGAACTATACGAACACGGATTCACTCTCTGAAGTCAAAGCTGGTGAAGGCGTATTGCAAGATCGCCCTGATAACAGAACAACTTACGGCTCAAACCCCTCAGAATGGGTACCGCAAAAAACCCCAAAATTCGGCGCCATTGGTGCACGCCTTGGTATAGGCCAGTTTAAAGAAAGTATTAAATCTACAACAACACTTAATTCAGATAGTCCATTTTATCCATTTGTGATTTTAGATGGCGAAGTTTGGTTAACTCCAGACTGGAGCCTTCACACCTCAATTCGCCAAGGTATTATTGCTACCGACAACCCTGCTGGTGGCTCGAAGCTCTCTCGTTCACTTTCAAACTACGAACTCTTGGGCGGCTATAACTTCAGAATGGGCGCCGGGGCCTGGTCACCAAAAGTTGAACTTCTTGGCGGTTATTCGACTTATCGTCTGCAATCAGACAAAACAAATGACCCCGCGATTACGAGCAAAAGTTACGGTGGTTTGAAATTCGGTGTTTCGGGCTACTACCCGCTCCGTGACAACTCGCCCTACGCTATTGGGGCTCAGCTCTTCTTTTTCTTCCAACCGCGCCTTAGCGAAGACCCAAGCTCTTCAGGACGTGACGAAAACAGCATCAACCAGTTTGGTCTCTTTGTAGAAAAACGTTTGAAGGTGAATTTAAGAGCACGTGCTGCCCTCGACTTCGAACTCTACTCAAGTGATTTCAGTGGCGGAACAGTTACAAGCGCCAGCCACCGCTATACAAACTTCTCTGGCGGACTGGCTTACTTATTCTAATCGAAGTCGAGACCAAAAAGCTTAGACTGACCTTCTGGCAGAGTTAAATCTTTTTCAAACTTCAATCCTAAGCGTTGTAATAAAATAACAGACTTAGTGTTGTCAGGATTTGTTATCGCAACGATGCGCTTAAGCTTTAAGGTGTTTTTAATGTAGCTCATGACTTCTAGAGAGGCCTCTAGAGCAAATCCCTGTCCCGTGTGCTCAGGCAGAAAGGCGTAACCAATATCAATGTCCTCAAGAGAGTCGCGCTTTACGATGCTGCAAATACCGAGAGGCTGCTTAGCTAAGCTGGTCTCAACCAGAAACGGGCCGAACCCCATTTTCTCGTAACCCTGACGAATAAACTTCTCCTCGATGTACTCTCGAGCCGCCTCAACTGTGCGCACATTACGATCACCAATATTTTTGATAAATCCAGGGTCATTCAGCAGGCGGAGCATAAATTCATCATCGTTAGGCGTAAGCCAACGTAAACTTAATCGCAAAGTTTTAAGTACAGGAGATTGAATTTGCACCAAGGCTTTTTACGACGAGTGGGAGCCAAGAACAAGAAAAGTTAACACATCTGTAACATCGAAATTGCGCGCGAAATTTTTTACACGCTGATACAGATCAAGACAAAAAAAACCCAGACGATTAAGCCTGGGTTTTTGAAGCATCTAAAGAGACGACGCTCCCTAGACAGCTAACGCTTACTCGCGTCTATTACATCATATCGTGGCCGGGCATTCCGCCTGGCATACCGCCGCCGCCAGCCGATTCTTTCTTCGGAGCTTCAGCGATCATAGTTTCAGTAGTGAGCATCAATGAAGAAACAGATGCTGCATTCTCAAGAGCGCAACGAACCACTTTAACTGGGTCGATAACACCTTCAGCAACTAGATCCATATATTCATCAGTGAGTGCATTGTAACCGAATGAGCTAGTTTTGTTAGCCAAGATACGCTCAACAACGATCGCGCCATCAAGGCCCGCGTTGTTCGCGATTTGACGAACAGGCTCTTCGCAAGCACGGCGGATAATTTTAACGCCATACTCTTCTTCGTCTGTGACTTTTACTTTATCAAGTGTACGAGAAGCACGAAGTAGTGCAGTACCACCACCAGCTACAATACCTTCTTCAACAGCAGCGCGAGTCGCATTGAGGGCGTCTTCTACGCGGTGTTTTTTCTCTTTCATTTCAACTTCTGAAGGAGCGCCTACGTGAATAACAGCCACACCACCAGCAAGCTTAGCTAGACGCTCGCGAAGTTTTTCGCGGTCGTAATCGCTAGTTGTCTCTTCAACTTGAGCACGAATTGTTTTTACGCGGCCTTCAATGTCGGCTTTTTTGCCAGCACCGTTAATGATTGTCGTGTTGTCTTTGTCGATAACAACACGTTTAGCAGTACCTAAAGTTTGAACAGTGGCCTGCTCAAGCTTGTGGCCCATTTCTTCAGAGATCACTTCACCACCAGTCAAGATAGCAAGATCTTGAAGCATTTCTTTACGACGATCGCCAAAACCTGGGGCTTTAACAGCACAGATTTGAAGTGTACCACGAAGTTTGTTCACAACTAGAGTTGCAAGTGCTTCGCCTTCAACATCTTCAGCTACGATAAGAAGTGGACGACCAGCGCGGGCAACGCCCTCAAGTACTGGAACCATATCTTTCATGCTACCGATTTTTTTGTCGTGAATAAGGATGTAAGCGTTCTCAAGAACAGCTTCCATTCTCTCAGCGTTAGTTACGAAGTACGGAGACAAGTAACCACGGTCAAATTGCATACCTTCAACAACATCAAGTTCAGTTTGAGCCGTTTTGCTCTCTTCAACTGTGATAACGCCTTCTTTGCCAACTTTATCCATTGCTTTAGAAATCATTTCGCCGATTTCTTTATCGTTGTTAGCAGAGATCGTGCCGATCTGAGCGACTTCTTTTGGGCTCTTGATGGGCTTAGCTAGCTTTTCAAGTTCTTCACGAATGTGAGTTACGGCTTTATCAATACCGCGTTTAAGGCTCATTGGGTTGTGACCCGCAGTTACGAACTTGCTGCCTTCGCGAAAGATCGCTTGAGCAAGAACTGTAGCTGTCGTTGTACCGTCACCGGCGTCGTCGTTGGTTTTAGAAGCCACTTCTTTAACCATCTGAGCGCCCATATTCTCGAATTTATTTTCGAGATCGATTTCTTTCGCAACTGTCACACCGTCTTTTGTAATCAAAGGTGCGCCGAAAGATTTTTCGATAACTACGTTACGACCTTTAGGGCCAAGAGTTACTTTCACCGCGTTGGCAAGAGTGTTAACTCCCTTAAGAATCAAACTTCTTGCATCATCACTAAAACGAATTTCTTTGCTCATTTATATAACCTCTTTTAAATTTTAAAAAAATTAGTTCAAAATACCTAGGATATCTTCTTCACGCATAACTAGAAGCTCTTCGCCGTTTAGCTTGAGTTCTGTTCCAGAATATTTTCCGAAAAGAACTTTATCGCCGGCGCGAACTTCAAGTGGGATTAATTTACCCTCTTGTGTTACGCGGCCTTTGCCCGCAGCAACGATTTCACCACGTTGTGGTTTTTCTTTTGCTGTATCTGGAATAATGATTCCACCCGCAGTTTTGTCGTCCTCTTGTAGGCGACGAACCAAAATACGATCGTGTAATGGGCGAACCTTTGTTTCTGAAATTGTGGCTTTAGCCATAATGAAGAGCCTCCTCTAAACTCGTTGTTTCTTGAAATGGGACGGCTCAAATATGAGAGCACGGCTCAAACTGTCAAGAGAACAGCATTGATTTATTTTTCCGTAGCGGAGTCGTTATACAATTATTACTAGGCTTTTCAACACATTAAGAGATTCTAGAGGGCTGATGAATTTGATTTCGGTAAGCCTGTTACAAAAGGTGTGAGTTTACTATTTGCTGGAGTGGCAGCAGCCTTGGTTTGGGCTAAAAAATAAAGGAGTTCCGCCAGCTCAGCTGGGGTCAGAACTTGGGCTAAATTTTGTAAGGCTTCTTTTGAAGAAGTAAATTGAGTGACATAAGAAGCAGCATAGTGCTCGATTGTAAATTCACGAGCAACTTCAAGACTTTGAATGGCACTTTTGATCTCGACTTCTGTGCTACGTAAAGCCTTTGATTGCTGTGCGTCGTTCTTGATAGACATAAGCTTATTATTTAAACGAGCCACGCGATTTTCTGCTTCAAGAACTTGTTGATCTTTCCACTGCGTAAATGAAAGAACCTTAACGCCTTGCGCAGCACAACTAGTGTTGGGGTTTAATCCTGACACTAAAAATAGAGTTAAAATAAGCATTTTCACTGTGTTACGAAGCAAAGGCCCTCCGAGGCGTTATATATGATTATTACAAGCCAAATGCCAAAGCCAGCTCGAAACTATTGTGAATACGAGCCCTTACAATCAGGCGAATCGGCTAGACTTTTCAAAGGGTACAGCTCATAAATGTCACAAATGACAGCTTTAGAAGTCGCCCTTGGCCTTATTTCATTCTTGTTTATTGCCTGCTCGGGTTGGCTGGCTCGTAAACTTTTTAAAGCTCATAATGATCTCGCTCGCCTTGAAGCTTTGCAGTTTACGGCAGAGAAGCTCCAAGAAACTTTTAAAAGTACGGCACAATCGGCACTCGCCGGCAATTCAGAACAGTTTCTTCAGCTGGCCCGAACGACTTTAGAAAAAGAGTCAGCGCTCAACCAGAAAGATCTCGAAAAAAGAAAAATTGAAATCGATGGCACACTTGAGCCGATTAAAAATCTTCTCACTGAATATCAGCGCAATTTACAAAGCCTCGAAAAAGATCGTCAGCGCTCTTACACCCAAGTTGAAACTGAACTTAAGCGCATTTACGAAATGGGCAATTCTTTAACTAGCGAAACGTCGGCCCTTAAAAATGCATTGAAGCGACCCAATGTTCGCGGCCGCTGGGGTGAGATTCAATTGCGCAATTGCATTGAGCTTGCCGGCATGTCTGAATTCGCCGACGTCACTTTTCAAGATGAGCATACAGGTAGCGACGATCAGAAACTTCGCCCAGATATGACGGTGCGTATGCCGGGTGGCCGCACAGTGATCGTTGATGCGAAAACTCCAATTGATGCTTTCTTGTCGGCACTTGAAGAATTGGATCTTGATAAAAAAGCAGCCGAGTTTGTTCGTCACGCCCGCCACATTAAAGATCATATTAAAGACTTATCTAAGAAAGCTTATCCCGACCATGTTGATAACTCGGCTGATTTCACAATTATGTTTTTACCGAACGAGAGCTTTCTTTATGCCGCGCTAGAAGTAGAGCCGGATATTGTTGAGTTCGCTTTGCAGAAAAAAGTTTTGATCGCAACGCCTCCAACATTGATTGGCTTGCTCAAGGTCATTCGCTACGGCTGGAATGAAGCCAAGCTCGCCGAGAACGCCCAGAGAATTTCTGAGACAGGTTCTGAGCTCCATAAACGTCTCTGTGATTTTGTCGATGGCTTCGTGAATATCGGCAAGCACCTTGAGAAAGCGCAGAATGAATACACAGCAGGACTCACTCGTCTCAAATCACGAGTGATTAAAAAAGCTTTTGAGCTCGAGCAATTGGGCGCAAAAAGCGCAAAAGAAATTTCGATTACTGAGTTGGACGCTGAGGCTTCTGAGCCGGTGGCGCTGGATTCGAAGCATCAACAGTTAGGTCCTTCTCAACTGGATTAGCGCTTGCGCCCTCAAGTTTTTCACGAACCTGTTTAATTAAAATGGCTTCAATTCTGCGAATACGTTGATTCACCTCTACATCGTCGTTGTCACAAGGCTGAACGACAAGCTGCTGTCTTTTATCAAAATATTCGCAGTCGTAATTCGCCCGCACGGTGACGCTTCCGCCCTCTTGGCGAATAATAAGGTTTTGCTCGGTGCTGACTTTTGAGCCATCGGCACGCTTAACGCTAAATCGACGCGGCTTCGTTAATAAAAAACCGGTTTGTGTGTTTAAATTTTTTATTTCATATTTGTTAGCAACTAGCATTTTATTGAGCTCAGTCATGAGTTCCACTTGAGATTTTTCAGTATTGAGTAAGTAAGTTGACGGTGGGCGCGGCACCTTAGGGGTTGAGCAGCCCACTAGCAAAAGTAAAAGACTCGCCACTGCGAGCAAAATTTTATTCTTCATAGAATGATGATATCCGCTCTGCCGTGAACGTTGAAGCAGAACGACTTGAACTAGGCCTAGGCCTTATTGGGCCGAATCCTCGGGAGTGATAAATGGAATACGAGCTAAATCTTGAGGCTTTAAATTTTCTAACAGTAATAAAGCCTTGTAGGGGTCGTCATCTAAACCCAAAGCCACAGCAAAAGCCGGTTCGGTTTTAAGGCCTTGCTGGCGAAGATCTCGTATGCGCTCGGCGAGCTTTGGGCCCTTGTATTTTAAAAGGCGCTCTTCAATAAGAAAATGTTTATAGGCCTGTTGTTTAACCGTGTCTTTTGATTGCGAGAAAATCTCAAAGGGCACGCCTTCAAAGGTAAAATTAGCTGTCAGCGATTCTAAATCATTGGTGCGATGACGCTTCAGCTCGACAGCTCCCCAAGATTTTTGTGCTTTAATTAAATCACGAATGACATTTAGATCACGACCCAAAACTATAATATCAAGATCAGATCTTTTTGTGTGAATGCCTAGTGGGAATGTTCCTGCTACCAGCGGGTCAAACTCTGCAAAAATTTTGAGAACCTGAGAGTTCTTAAGCGCACTCCACACTTTGTGGTTGGACTCTAACTCCACCACTGAGCGAAGCGAGAGATGATGAAACTTTACGTTGATAGCACCCAGCTCGAGCTCGAGTTCTTTATTAAATTCTTTGCTGAGGCCTTTTTTATCAAACTTTTGCGATGGGTAGCGTTTTTCAATTTCAGAAAACGGAATATCGCAAACAACCTCGATATGCTCGAAACCCTCTGGTGTCGTTTTGCTTTTTTTCGGAGCGGGTAATTCAACGAGGCCAATTTGGCGCCCTAAAAATTCTACAGGCCTAGTAAGTTGATATGTGGCTATTAAGCGACCATTCACTTCGCTTTCTACAAGAAGTTGGGCGAACTGAGAGAAACTCCCCTTCAATGCTGTATAACGCTCGTCTGTTGGCGTGCGATAGCAAAGGTGGTCAATGTCCCACTGAGGGTCGAAAGCAACATGGTGCTGCTCGAGAAGCTGATTCAGGCTCTTTAAAAAGCTCGTGGCTTGTTCATAAAATGCATTTTCATTCATAGTATTTTTCAGGGGGACACAAAAAAATAAAGCACCCTTGTGGGGTGCTTTATACTGAGTTTTAATTTCTAAAACTAGTGTTATCTATTGTAGTAAGCAGCTGCACGCTGACAAGCGCGGAAATCAGGGCCGTAATTTTCAATGACACGGTTTCTATACGTCTCTACGACTACGAATGATCTGAAGCGGCCACGACCTGACTCCTGACATTGGTAGAATTCACGACGGCGACGATCATGGCGTGGTCCACGGCGACCATAACGATCATCACGACGACCATATCTATCGTCACGTCGATCGTACGGATCATAACGATCATCGCGGCGATCTTTACTGTCATCGATATCATCACCAACGACGCGACCAGCAGCTCCACCAACTGCAGCGCCAATAGCGATATCATCTGCACCACCACCTGCGGCTGCGCCGATAAGGCCACCCAGTACAGCACCAATAATTGTGCCGTCTTTTTTGCTCTTATTGTGTTCTCTATCTCTTTCACCAGCGTGAGCTGTAAGTGAAACCACACAAACTGTGGCGAGTAGTAGTGAACTTATTTTATGGCTGACCTTTAGCATACGTTCTCCTTTTGTAATTTTTCTTTGCGCACTAGAGTGTTTTGTCTAATACCGCACTCAAACACAACTCGGGGCCAATAAGATCCCAGTAAGCTCGAGTGTGAAGGTAGGTTTGCAATCAATGGGCCATTGATTTTGTTAATAAGCTTAGCTTTTGCACTCCATCAGAACTTTTTATTTAGCTCTACATGTGCCAAACTCTATTTATGACTATTACTCTAATTTTAGTTTTAAATACCGTTGTCTACATATTATGGAATTATTCAAACGCCGTTTCTCATGAATTTATGGAGGCCAATTTCTTAGTAAGTTGGGATGCGGTTCTCGAGGGCCGATATTGGACACTGATCACTTCTGTTTTTTCTCACAGTCAGCTTTTTCACTTTATTTTAAATATGCTCGTGCTGAGTAGTTTCGGCAAAATCATGTTGCAAACTCTCGGTACACGAAGACTCCTCACTTTTTATCTAATTGCTGGAGCTTTCAGCTCTCTTTCTCACTGCCTTGTCTCAACTTATTTAATGCATGACTCAAGTATCCCGGCGCTGGGCGCTTCTGGAGCATTAACCGGCATCATTATGGTTTTTGCTTTAATCTATCCGAAAGAAAAACTTTTGTTGTTCGGATTAGTTCCACTACCGGCCATTTTTGGAGCGCTTTTATTTATTGGTTTAGATATTTGGGGTCTTGTCGCCCAAGCCGGTGGTGGCGGATTACCAATTGGTCACGGCGCTCACTTGGGCGGCAGCTTTGCTGGCCTAGTTTATTACTTTGGTTTTTTACGAAAACGCTATAAACAAAACCCCTCTTATTAGTTCATGCTTTTTCCAACCGAGTCGTCAGTTTGCTCTTTCTTTGTTTTGTTCACAGATGAATTGGCTCGTGGTGAGAGCATGGATTCAGCACGATCTGAATCGCTGAGAGTAATTTCATTACGAATGTCTCTTACAGATGAAACATGCTCTGCACAGTCTTCAGCGAGACGTTTCATACGTCGCTGATCAACTGTTCCCTTGAGTGTAACAATGGCGTCCTTCACCTCGACCTCAATGTTCGATGCGTCGACTTGTGCACTTCTCATCAAGGCTTCGCAAACATCTTCGCGGATTCTTTCGTCTGAGCGCTGATAACCTTTTGGTCCGCGACCGGCGAATGCGCCCTGCTCATGGCTTCTTTGTGCATAATCACTTTGGTAGTGATTAAAATATCCTGGTCTCATGCCCGGCTCGTGATCACGCTCTTGCCATTTGCTTGGCGAGACATAATTTTCTCCTGCTGGCCAGCGCACATCACTTTGTGCCGAGAAATCGCGGTGGCGATCTTGCGCATCTGATGTTGGATAATTAGATGTCCAATTTTGGCCTTCTTGCCCTTGATCTTCTGGTTGATGGTAATCACCCTTGCGATTGTAAGGGTCTCGCCAGCGATTAATTTCTCTTTGTGACGGACGTGATTGATTTGAATAATAACGATTAGGGCCTTCCATATATGAATCCTTTCGAGTGGCGTTAAAAAACGCGCGGTAAAATCCATCTTGATGAAAAGCAAATGGCGATCCAGCTCAGATCTTATGTATTATTTTTGAATGAAATGACTTTTGGCGTCGCGGTAAATCTGGACGGAGTTTCGCCACGTCTGAATTAGTTTGAACACCAACTAGGTGGCGCGACGACGCGACCGATTTCACCAGCTTTGATATAAAGAGCTTCGTTATCGGCTACAATTTTGAGGCGCTGATACTTATGTGATGTGGGACTGGTCGTGCGAATTTGTCCGAAGCCATCTTCATCTAAGTTGAATGTGCCGCTTTGGCCTTTGATACTCCAGCTGACGACGCGGCCACTGAGGGCGCTCATACGAGAAGAATCAAATGCCGAGTGAGAGCTTTCTTCGGCATCACGGCAGAGAAGCTGAAAATGAATGAGCATAAAATAATCACGACCGCAACGACCCGATGAGGGATAACCATGACCAGCGCGACATGTATTAAATGGTTTTTCTAAGTAACCTAGTCTTTTGCGATCGCGCGTGAGGCCTAACGAGTTTTGCAAACCGACGTAGTCGATAATAATCGCCGCTTGAGCAGCTGGTTTTTCTTCAACGATTAATTTAGGTTGGACGGTTTCTTCTTTTTGAACGGGCTTAGTGGCGCAAGCTGTGACGTAAGTTGAAACAAAAGCCAGAAGCGCAAGCGCCATTAGTTTTCTCATATATCAGTCCGATCGTAATGCATCGATGACTTGCAGGCGTTCTGCTTTCAGAGCCGGATACAATCCACTTAAAATGCCAACAGCAAGAATCGACGAGAGTGAGAGAAGTAACGCTCCCCAATTTATAATCCATTCGAACTTAAGTTTAGCTATTAGTTTTGTTCCGGCAAAAATCAGGACTTCGTACAAGACAAAACCGATTGTGAGGCCAATTAAACCGGCAAATAAGCAGATCACTAAAGATTCCGTTAAAAACTGTACGCGAACACTAAAGTCCGTGGCGCCGATAGCTTTACGCAAACCAATCTCGCGGTAACGTTCGGATACCGAGACAAGCATCATATTGGCAATACCGACTCCACCGATGACCAGAGACATAAAAGCGATAAACGCGAGAAGACCCGTGAACATATTCAAGAATCTTTCCATCTGAGCGATAAGCACAGTGTTTGAATCAACGCTGAAGCGACCAGACTTACCATAGCGAAGCTCAAAGAAACCTTTGATACTCTCGCCGTACTTAGCGATATCAATATCTGGGTCGACCTGAATGAGAAGGTCGTGGACCTGTGAGTTCCACCAGTTATCAGAAGTGGCCTGAAAATAAGTATAAGGTAAAATGATTTGCAAGTTCGGTTTATTGAACTCTTGATTTGAGGTCACTGACTTTAAAACCCCGATCACTTTACAACCGATAGAGGTTTCATTCTTCGTGATGTAAAGAACTTGCCCGAGCGGATAAATATCTGAGAATAGTTTCTCGGCTAATTCATATCCAATCAAGCAAACCGAACTCTTTTGTTCGATATGAAACGGGCTAAAAGTATTTCCGATCAGAATTTCGCGTTTTGAAATTTCTATTCCATCTGCAGTTGTACCTGTGAGGCGAACATCATCGTCAACCCGCTTACCGGCAAAACTTGCTTGTACTGTTTCCCAATCTTTTAGGATTGGTGCGATTTTTATAATGTCATCAAAAATACTCGGCAGCCTCTCGACGTCACTGACCATGTCGAAAGATCGAAAGGCGGTCTTCACCACATCGGTGGCTTTCTGCTGAAAGTTGGGATAGCCGTAAAAGAGAAGCGTATTGACTCCCAGATCAGCATAAGAATCTAAAACTCGACGCTTAGTAAATTGTCCGAGCGTCACCATTGAGAGAACCGAAGCAATACCAATGATAATGCCTAGCATGGTGAGGGCCGTGCGCACTTTATTACGTTTTAAATTCTCAGTAGCAATCGGAAGCGTCAACGAAATCAGTCGAGCGTAAGATTTAAAAGACGGCACCCAACTTTTGCGGGAAACTTTAATTGGCGCGGTAGTTTTGGCTGCTACCTTCGGCACTGCTTTTACATTCTCAACTATTTCTGAAACCTGACCGTCACGAAGACGAATAATTTTTTTACAGCGCGCCGCTACTTCAGCATCGTGGGTGATGACCACGACGGTACGGCCCTCGGCGTTCATTTCTGCCAAAAGATCCATGATTTGTTTTGAGCTGTGAGAATCTAAGTTCCCTGTCGGCTCATCAGCCAAAATAATTTCTGGGTCATTGATCAGCGCACGGGCAATAGCTACGCGCTGCTGCTGACCACCAGAGAGCTGATTGGGCATATGGTCGAGGCGATCACCCAAACCCAAATTTGTCGCCAGCTCCTGGGCTCTTAGCGCATGGCTTGGATCTGGTTCGCGCACTTCACTGGGGTACATTGTCGGCAAAAGGATGTTTTGTAAGACGCTTGAGCGCGCCAATAAGTGAAACTGCTGAAATACAAAACCAATTTTTTTATTTCTAAATAAAGCTAAATCTTCAGAGGCTAGTTTGGTCATATCTTGACCATCGATGAGAATTTGCCCATTTTGCAAGTTGAGCAGACATCCTAATAGATAAAGAAGCGTCGACTTACCAGAGCCTGACGGCCCTTGAATAGCAACAAAGTCCCCGGCCTCAATGCTCAAATTCAACGAACGCAAAACAGGCACGGTGCCCGCTTCGGTTCGATATGAATATGTAACATCACGGGTTTCGATTTGTGCCATTTTTATTTACTCTGAAATTATACTAGAGAAATCGACCTGTCTGATTTTTTCTCCTTCGCTCACGCCACTCGTGATTTCAAAGGCTTCTTCATTTTGCAAACCAACTTCGATATCTTTGCGTTTTCCGCTTTGCAAGATGACGTAATATTTATCGGCGTCTTTTCTGATGAATTCGTGACGAAGCAAAAGAACTTTTTCTTTCTTCGCTGTCACAATGTCCATGACCACTGACATCCCTGAGTAGAGCTGATCATCTGGGTCTACAACTTCAAGGCGAATAGGGAATTCAACCTGTGATGATCGCGACCAACGCTCGGTCTCTTTCGCTGATAAATCTAAATTGCGAATCACGCCTTTATAGGCGCGGCTTAAGATAGCCGAAGCTTTAACAATAGCCTCTTGATCGATGGCGATTTTCACGCGGTCGATCTCGGCCGCATTGGCTTCGACAAATACATGGCTCATATCATCAATCTTCAAGATAAACTCTTTTGTATCGTCGGCTTTTACGTTCTCACCTTCAGTTTTTTGAATGGCCACAACTTTACCTGGGAACGGCGCTCGCATCGGAAAAACATCTTCAGATGACTGAAGAGTTTGTACAACGCTCACGAGTGGATCACCGGCCTTCACGATATCGCCCACCTTAACAAATATTTTTTTCACATAACCATTGAATGGGGCTACAATCACCGTTCTCCGCTGCGGCACTACGACTCCCGCGATTGTCACGCGCTGGATGAGATCGCCCTTCGTTACAGAGCCGATTTTCGTATCGCTGCTCACGCTCGGAGATTTTTTGTAAAAGAACCCAGCCATCAAAAAAATCACGGCGATGACAAGAATGTGTTTGAAATTAATTTTTCTCAAATTCATCGTACAGAGTCCCTTCATAGTAGCGATACTCGTAAACCGAAAGCTGCAGATCGATGGCGGATGAGTAATAGCGAATGCGCGAATCAGATAAATCAGTCAGGCTGGTAATTAAATCTAAATATTGCGCGCGGCCCTCTCGGTAGTCCCGCTCGAGCGCCTTATAATTATTCTCTTCAAGGGAGAGCAGCTCACGACTTAAATCGAAGTTCTGCTGTAATTGGCGCAAATCCAGCATGAGCTTATCAAGGTCGCCGGCCAACGTACGCCGCTCAATATCGAGAGTGTTCTCTTGGGTTTGACGATTGAGTACGGCCGCTCGACGATCGCGACGACGAATGCCCCAATCCCAAAGATTATATTTAACTGTTAGCAAAGCCACTGCATCTAAACGATCATTATCTTCAAAATGCTCGCTTGTATTCCAGTAATTTGAAGACCCATAAGTTGCACCAGCCGTTAGATAAATCTCAGGAAAATATTTACGGGCTGTAATATCAGCCTGAAGACGATTGATACCGCTTTGAAGTTCAGTGGCCTGGTAAATGTAGTTGTTCTTCCAGTTGAGTGGAGCCGTGGGCACCGCAATTGTGGTAGGCACTGGCTCAGTGATAAAACTAAATGCTGTATATTGCGGCGGCTGAACCCCGATGGCCTTTAATAAATCAAGACGTGTTTTCTCTACTGAATTACGGGCGTTGACCATATCTAGCTGAGTGCGGTTCAACTGAGTTTTAAATCGCAAGAAATCTTTGCGGGTTTTTAAACCTTGTTTGTAAGCGCTTGAAACCAAATTGTATTGGCGACGAATCAAATCAAGCTGAATCTCTTTCACTTCTAAGTTCCGCGATTGAAGTGAAAACTTCATGTAAGCTTCAAGCACTTCGCGGACGAGGCGATTTTTTTCTTTTCTAAATATAAGCTCAGCGCGACGACGAGCTAGGTTGGCAATTTTATTTTGCGTGAGCAAAACTCCGTTATCATAAAGAGTTTCAGTGAGGCTCAAAGCCAGCTGGCTGGTGTAGGGAGTTTCATATGTTGAGGGGTCATCGTCTTGCAGGCCGTAGCTCGCGGTGAAATCTAAACTTGGGAATAGAGCCCAAAAAGAGCTTTTGACGGTGAGGTCAGCGACCTCTCGCTCATTTCGGGCAGAATTAAAGCTGGGCGAGTTTTGCAAGGCATAGCGAACCGCCTGCCTTCGATCTAACTTTTGAAGTTGGGCCGAAGCAGCTCCTGCTGAAATCAGAAGCAATAAAGCGATATAAAACTGCATATTAAGTTCGTAGAACTATTGAATGAGAGAGGCAACAAAAACAAAAAAGCCAATGATGCAAATCATTGGCTTTTATCTCGTTATATAAATTGGCTCAGGTGGAGGGTTTCGAACCCCCGACCCAGCGATTAACAGTCGCTTGCTCTACCACTGAGCTACACCTGAACACTCGCAAATAACGAAATGTGAAAGTACAGAATATGGGGGCTATAAGTCAATCTTGACCAGAAAATCCGACTAATTGGCCCAGTTCAGTCAAAGCTTGATCAAGTTCAGCCGACTTAAATGCTTTTCCTTGCCAAATATATGTCCCGCCTTCGTTACGGCCCAATGCTTCAACTTTCTCGTCGATGAATTTAACAAAAATTACAGGCTTGAAGTTGGCGAGGGTGGCCCCATCGACCTGTGTGATTTCGGCTCGCACCGAGCAATTGCGACCGAACCACTTCTCGACCGCAATAAAATCTAGCTCGCGGCGATCTTCTCCCATAGCGAACCACTTCATACCCTCTTGCTCGAGCTGAAAACCCTCTGGTTTTATCACTGATTTCACTCGCGTTTCACACCAGCTGATTTTTGCCGAGCCGATATGCATAGGATTAAAAAACTCGGCAAAACTCGACGGCAACCCTCCGGTGTTCAACTTATGAATGGCTAACAAAACCAGAACGAGGCCGACGATTAAAAAATTGAGTTTAAGAATAAGTGACGTTTTCATATAAACTTTTTAACGGATCTTGAGCCGAAGTCTAACCAGAAACACCCGGCCTCGACGCGGCTTATAATTGATTAAAGCGACTGCGCCCTCCATAAGAGTGCAGCTCCGAAGGCCACGAAGAGAAAGCAGGCAAAGGCTCGCACCCACTTCATAGGAACTCGAGCCAGAAGCTTCTGCCCTAAAAATATAGCGAGGGCATTTGAGGCGAGCATTCCAAGCGTCGTACCAAAGGTCACAAGGCCCGTATGTAACGGATAAGCTGCACCTAATGCCACCGTAGCCAATTGAGTTTTATCACCCATTTCAGCTAAGAAAAATGCAATGATCGTTGTGAGTAAAACTCCCCACTTGCCTGTCTCTTTAAATCCTTCGTCTTTATCAGGCACCAATATCCAGGCGGCAAAGGCGAAGAAAATCACCGCGAGAATATAGTACTGGGTTTTATCGTCAACGAAGCTGGCCGCAAAGCTCCCCACCCATGCGGCGAGAGCGTGATTTAAAACTGTGGCGATCAATATGCCCAGCATAATCGTCCACGGTTGACGATAGCGGGCGGCGAGTAAAAGCGATAGCAACTGAGTTTTGTCGCCCATCTCACCGGCGAAGACCAACAAAAATGAATTTATTAAAATTTCCATGATGAACTTTTTCGGAGTTGGTTAATTCGTAAGCTCTAAAGTTTTTTGTAATCGCTTTGAGAGCGTCGCAACTAGGGCCTTCGACCAAGCAGGCTTCGAGAATAATAAGAGCTCAAATGAATCGAACGGAATTTCGATCAGTTCGCAATCAGTTTTCGCAAGCACAGTGGCGGAGCGGGGCTCGCCGTTGATATGCGCCATTTCTCCGACGAATTCTCCGGCAATAACTTCGCCAAGAACTACTTTTTCATTGGCGCCTTCACGAACAGCTTCCATGGTTCCGCGTTTTAGAATGTAAGCGTGTTCGGCGTTCGAGCCTTGAGTAAAGAGCACATCGCCTTGATTGAGAAATTTGAGTCGATATTCAACTTCACTGTTTTGCGAAATAAAATTGAGAGCCTTTGAGAAAACGCGAATGGCTTTTTCTTGCGTTGAATCCGGCAATAAAAACTGCACATGCCCTTGGATGATTTCATCAACAAAAGCTTCTTCATCTGGCGGATTGCCCGCAACTACAACCGCGACTTTTTCTGTACCTGACTTTGAGAGAATCCATTTCACGATATCATCAACAGATGTACGGGTGAGCTCGCGATCTAAAATCGCCACGTGAGGCAGATCGTTCTTCATTTTGAAAAGAGCGTCAGATCCATCAAGAGACGTGTAGATAAGGCTCCCCGGAAAGCCCTTTTCGACGGCAGCAATAAGAAACTTACGGCGCTCTTCATCAGCACAAGCGATAAGGAACACTTTTTTATCGTTAATTGAAATTCTCACGGCACTCAGGTTAGCAGAAATAAAAAAGGGCATCAGTTTAAAACTAATACCCTTTTGAAAAAACTGGTGCGGTCGGCAGGAGTCGAACCTGCGACCACCACATTCGTAGTGTGGTACTCTATCCAGCTGAGCTACGACCGCATGAGAACGAAACTTGTATTCTTTTTTCTGCACGTGGACAAGTATTTAAAGATAAAGTACCTATCTATGTATGAATACACGTGAAGTTTGGCAGCAATCCCTGAAAGAAGCACAAGAAACCCTAAATAAATTCCTCTCTAGCCAGGATTTAATGGCGAAATGTGAGGAGTTTTCAAAGCTCTGTTTAGAGACCGTTAAAAACGGCGGAAACATGTTTTCTTGCGGGAATGGTGGCTCTCACTGCGACGCCATGCATTTCGCCGAAGAGTTCACCGGCCGCTATCGCAAAGACCGTCGTGCGGTTGGCGCTTTAGCATTGGGTGATCCCTCCCATGTGACTTGCGTCTCTAATGATTATGGCTTCGAGCATATTTTCAGCCGTCAAATCGATGGTTTAGGCCGCAAAGGCGACATGCTTTTGGGCCTCTCAACCAGCGGCAATTCTAAAAACGTCATCTTGGCTTTTGAGGCGGCAAAGAAAAAGGGCATCAAAACGGTCGCCCTCTTAGGTAAAGATGGTGGAGCCTTAAAAGGCCTCGCTGATCTCGCCATCGTAGTGCCGGCTCAAACCAGTGACCGCATCCAAGAGATTCATATCAAGCTCATTCACACAGTCATCGAATCGGTCGAACGCGAACTCTTTCCGGAAAATTACTGAGGGTACCCGGTGAGCGCAAGCGCTAGCTTCGCTTGCCCGTTCGTAATTTCCGGACAGCTGGAGAATTAATGTACGTTGATGTTCAGTGCCCATTTTGCTTTGAAAACTTCTCGGTGACTGTTCACCCAGAAGACGGGTCAGAGCAGAGTTTCGTCTATGACTGCGAAGTCTGCTGCCGTCCTATCGATATGGTCGCTTCATGTTATCAAGACACGGATGAGTACACGTGCAGCATATCCACTGAAAAATCCTCAGGTATGGATTAGCTTTTCGACCTGCGGCGGCTGCTTCTCTTGATTTACCCTAGGGGGTATGGCAAGTTGCCCAATAGCCATAGCACATCAGAATTAGCTTTAGTAAAACGGAGAGGTGGGTGAGTGGCTGAAACCAGTTGTTTGCTAAACAACCGTAGTGGCTTAAACCGCTACCCCGGGTTCGAATCCCGGTCTCTCCGCCATTTTACTCTCGGGTAAAATGAAAAAATGGATCAACCGCAAATGACTTCCGCTTCACCTTCCTAACTCCGCGAAAAGTAAAAAGAAAACAGCAATTACAAAGAGATAAAGTTTAACGAGCGATTCGGTTCGATTTCGTCCATCGTCACGCGAGAATACGCCAAAATTCCTGAGTTATGCTATTTCAGTGCTACTTTTGTGCTACGGAAAAATAGAAAAATTCAGGAAGTTGGAAAGCTGGAAACCTCCAGCTAACTTCTCAAAACAACAGCGTTTCGTAGTTTCCAAGTTCGATGTCTGGAAAGCATCAACCAAAGGAGACAAGAAACATGCAGCCAGTAACCAAAAACAAAAATGAAAGTGTCGCAAATGTTCTAAAGCGTTTGCGCGAAAATGCACGTCTGACGACACGTCAGGCGGCATCCATTGTGGGAGTCACTCACACGACGATTAGCCATTTTGAAAACGGCAAACGCGCCGTTGAAGGCTTTCGGGTGGAGCAGATGGTGAGGGCCTATGGCTACACGATGGAACAGTTCGACAAGATCGCAGGCAACAAGACAGTTCTCAGTTTCAAAGACGACTGTGTATCAATGATTGGTTTCATGGATGACGAACAGCTCGCAGCCATTCGTGCAGTCATGTCTCAGATTTTGAGACGACCAAAGGGCCAAGGCGCTATCGAAATCAAGGGCGACGTGTCGCAAGAAACTCGAATGAACTAACAAAATTTAAAATTAAACGGAGCAATCAATGGAATCTAAAAGCACAAAAACAAATTTAAAATCGAATCAAAAACCGAAATCAATTCGCATCAATCCCGAGGTCCAAAAGAAGGCTGAAAAACTTTTGCTTTCGGCAAACAAGAAGAAGGCCGGTCGCAAAATTAAGGTCGATCAGCTTCTAAGTCTTGCACTTGATCTTGTATCTGACGAACACATTAAAAAGCTGCAAGATCAATCCTTGTCGAATGAAGACCGCAAGGAGCAGCTGCGACAGCGGTATATCGAAATGCGGGGACCTATTACTCGCGATGAATTCACAGGCTTTATGCTTACAAAAGAATTTTCTGGGTTTCTAGTAGAGCAATCGCAAACTGCGAATGCTGCATAAAAGAAAAGGCGGACTGCGCGAAAATGCGGTCCGCCTTGAATCCTTCTGCCGAAGGAAAAGTAGAATCTCGCTCTAACAATTGCGATAAACGTAGGTCTGACAATTGTGTCGCGTGAAAGAAAAATCGCCGCCTAAATGTAGGTCTCTAGCATAGCTTTCATAATCAAAGTAATTCTGTGCCCATTTTGGAAGTTCGCTCAGCTGCCCTGAGTCTTCGAGCAGTTTATGTGCGAAATCTGTCTCAGACTCAAAAGAGCCCTGCCACTGTTCTAAAAACATCTCTTCAAGCTCTGCACTATCAAAATTGCTTCCGTCTTGGTTTTCGTACCAGATCGAAAACGGTTCGCCATGTGCGACAATTAGTTTTGCAAGAGTTGAAACGCGTTCTATATCAGGCCACTCACTTAGAGAAATAGAGTTGAAGCCTTCGTAGTCGTGGACTGCCCACTCTTCAGCGCTGGGTTCCGGCGATCTTTCCAACATGGATTTGATGTCGGCGTAAATATCGTGTGCTTCTTGGTCAGCATTGATCCATTCGCCATGCAGTTGTCCTGCGTTGTATGCTGCTAGACATGCGACGTAAATTCTAGGACTGGTTTGTTGTTCGTGGTTCTTCATGGATTGCTCTCCTTTTAATGGTTTCAAAAAAACATTTTTCGCCTGCCAGGTACGCCCCAAGCTTGCTTGGCGGGGGAAAAATTATGAGTGGTTGGCGCGGATTGCTCGATTTCTCGTTTAGGCCCATCAGGGCCGATCATGAGGCATGACAGACACGAAGGGGCTGGCGGGACTCGGTGAAAAGAGAAATTGAATTTGCAAGACGTGAAAAGTGCGATTCAGAATGAAATCAAAGTTGCGAAGCAAGTTTGTCTATTGTGAGTATTAAAACCTGGAGGCATTTGCCTCCAGGTGATCTCGAACCGCTTATGCGGTTTTGGTCTTTGGAGTGTATTCGACTCCAAGAATTTGTTTGTAGTAGTTCACATGCTTTGAAATGCGAATTCCAAGAACGCTGTGGACGAGGTAATTGCCGTCTTGACTCAGAAAAATCACGGGTCGAGCAACTAAGCCGTAGATGTTTGGACGAGTAGTTTCTGACGATTGAACTGACGCCTTCTTTTCGAAAGGAAGACCAAGAATTTTTTTGTATAGATTGATGGGCATTTCTATTTTTAAATCAGCTCCCAAGCGGTGCGTGATACTGCCGCGATCAGAGTTGAGATATACTTGCGGGTTTGCACTGAATCCTTGAGTAATTCGTGTCGCTTGAGCGGGTTTATTTTGAACTGTGTTTTCCATGACTTTCTCCTTGTGAAAGTTATTTTGTTTTTTGGCTTCGCTCTCTATCGAGTGGGCCTTTCACAAAGGGCAAGGTCCCGAAGAGAGAAGCTTGAGAGAGCGAAGGCGTTTGCCCCGACCGACACACGAGAGCACCCGAGAGGTGCGGTAGAGGCAGAGGGCGTGACAGGAAAAGGCCGTTAGGCCCTGGCGCAGACCGATGCAAAGGGAGGAATAGGAAAAAGCCGTAGCGAGCGATCTTACAAAAGAAATTTCAATGGAGATTTGTCTAATACGGATTGAAAGAAGCCGACATGCAGACACGTTTTCAAATTCTAGAAAGCCAACGGTTCTCTCTGACCAAAGCGCTTAAGTTGTTGCCCCACTTAAATATCAAAATTGAGGCCGATATTTGTTCATAAAGCGCCTCCTTCTCCTGCCTTTCGGCGAGGGTAAAAGGAGATCGTTTATGGAACAAAGTCAAAACAACTACATCACTTTCGAAATGAATCTAAAATTTCAAATGAAAGATTATAGGCTTGTGCTAGGAATCAAGCGAGCTTGGATCATCGCAATTGTTGTCGGTGGGATTCAACTCGTAACATGGCTTGTAAAGAGTCGGCCCTAGAATGCCTCTTTCTATGTTTGAAAAACAAGTGCAGTCAATTGAAGGTACTGGCCGCCATCAGCGGACTCACCTCTTGGATTAACTAATCCAAGAAAGATGCTGAGAGGGTATGGAACTGCTAGTGACCGCAAACTCCACACTCATCTGTATCAATTAAAATCACATTAGAGGGGCAACCAGTTTCCGCGCAACGATCTCGCCGTACATAAAAAGAATTTTTGCATATTACACAGAAAATATTCGTGGACCTTGGGGAGTTTGGCTCTAAATAGGCTGTGGGGATTGGCGAACTAACATAATCGGGATGGCAGCAATCTGGACATAAATAGAATCGTCGCCTCTTCTCAATTCCGTAAACGTTTTTAAAATCTTCATTGTTGAGAAAGTCCTTCAAAACACCAAACTCAGACTGCAACCGTTCTTTGATAACTCGATCTTCATACATCAATTTATATTCGGGACTTTCATCCAAAAATTCCTGTCGTAGATCCACCCAGGTATCCTGAGAAAAATTTAAAATTAGCTCGATTGATTCTCTAAGAATTTCCTTAATTTGGATAGAAAGACGATTATCAATAGTATGCATTATTTTATTTCGTCGAGTTCTACTGCGATTGTATAGCTCAAGAAATCTGTCGCTAAGAGGCGGGGAGCAAAACGTATTATAAATCTTAGGAAGCTTTGCAGAGTCTTGAGTGTAAAATTCAGAATATGCCACTTTTCCAGTTCTATCTAACTTTGGAAATCTGTCAGGATTATTTTCAATAAGAAGCAACGGACTAATATCGGCGACTTTAGACTTGAGCAGAAAATCAATCCCTTGATGAAGCAAGCTTGCAGAACTTTTAAGTTTGCCTCTACCGCTTTCCCAATATTCTTCGGCCTCAGCATCATCTGAGTCGTAGTTAAACTCTTCAAGTAAAAGCACCATATCTAGGATGTTGGTATAAGCCATCATAGCGTAATCCATGCCCGAGCTATAGAAGTCTTCCTTTGTTGGTATGTCTGTAATCATTTTGTTTCCTCGTAAACTTCAAATCTTTGCCAGCAAAATCTTTTCATATTCGGTGAATTGGCTGTGATCCAATTTTTGTCGAATATCTTTTATCAATTGGTCCAATTCAGTTTCAGAAGAGATATTTGCAACCCTAATCAGCTTTCTACCTAACTCTGCGGGAATTCCCATTTCTCTTAGGGCTGATACAGCTGGCGGTAAAAAACCGCTTTCCAATTCAGACGAAAAGAATTTGTAATTTCCTGGTTTTAATCCCTTACCATTGTAGACTTCTTCCTGAATGTTATTGAGAGACATGAGCAATTTGGGAAGCTTGTACTCGAACCATTTTTTGGTCCATCCCATAACCTTAGCAACGGCTTCATCTGCATCAGCCTCTGGCTTTTTTGCCATGTAATCACGAATGAGCGCGTTGGGAACTTTGACCTGTCTATATCGGCTTGTAATGTAGGCAAGTTGCTTGGCAGAAAGCAGGCCATCGACCTCTCTTTGGTCCGCCGTCTTTCTCAACAGAAAATCCCATATTAGCCCACAGCAACCTTCAAGTTGCTTCCAGTTTGGATAAGATGTCCACGATAGCAACTCATATAAGCCTGGTTCATTTCTGATCTTTTCGGCCAAACTAATTTGGCCGTCGGGAGTGATGTTTGAGTTTTTCCGAATCACATCACCCGTTAGGTGAGGATTCTCTAAAATTCTTTTAACACGATCTTTGGAATCTGGCTTTAAATCAGGCTCTTCAAGCTGAACAAGAAGCGCATCAGAAACATTCTCCTGACTATACCAGGGAATATCAACGAAGTCGGTATCTCCCTGAGGATCTGGAATGAACATGAACACGTTGCCACTAAGATATTGATTCATCCTACCGGCTCGTCCCGCTATGTTTCGTAAATCAAACTTAGTTAAATCTCTAGGTCCTTTTTTTCCATCATAAACAACGACGTTCTTTGCCGATGTATTTACTCCTTCGATTAAAGTAGAAGTACAAAAAAGATATTTGATGTCGCCCTTGTTAAAAGCATCAACGATGTAACGACTGATGTGTCTCGGTAAGCTACCGTGGTGAAATGCAATTCCATGCTTTAAAAGATTGGAAAGGCTCCATTCTTCATGGATATGTTCCGCAATCCATTCAATAACATGGGTGTTATTGGAAAAACTGGGTTGCTGGTTGGTCTTTTCAAGAAATTTGTTGGCTGTAGTTTCGCAAGATCCTGGTCCCTTGCAATAAATTAAAGTCTGTTCGCTCAGACCAGATAGCAATTTAAATAGATTCTCAGCAGAACGTTTCCCCGCCGACTTGATGGAGACGTTTACAGTTTCAAAATTATTAACTCTAAGCTCGCAACTAAAAGCATTGAGAAAAGCGATTGGGACTGTTCGGATTGGTGGTCCAAGCAAATAGAAATTTTTTGTCTTTTTCAAAAGCAGATAAAAAGCGTGATTGAGAGTATCGGTTCTGTCATCTTCTTCCAGGGTAAGTTTATAAAATTCATCAATGACAAAGAAGTCGATACTGGGAAGGTTCTCAAAATCCACTAATCTTTCTTGAGTCAGCAGGAAAACATTGTTTTCAGAGGGTGTCTGTCCTTTGGAAAAAACAATTTTATAGTGGTCTTCATATTTCTTTAGTTTGTTCCTAAGTTCATCAATCAAAGCCAGCGTTGGCTCGATAATCACAATGTTCTTGTATTTTCTCCTGGCGACGACTTCCTCGATTAACAGAGTTTTTCCGAAACTAGTTGGCGCACTTAAAATCACACTCTTGCCTGAACTCAAAAGCTCAGAGACAAGAAACTGTTCCTTATGAAGGACTATGTTAGGAAGAGATTCTGACCTATGAAATTCTTTGTGCATTTCGGCCCTGAAGTCGTTCACTTTAATTTGATCCAAATATGGGAAATAACCAAGAGCAACCAAGAAGTCTTGAACAATAGGAAGTAGATCATCAGGAATAGTCGCCGCGCGTTCTAGCAAAGAGAGTGTCAACCTGCGCGCCTCAACCACGCCAGCTTCTTGAGATTTCAATATAGAAATCTGCTTCAACTGATTAAAAATTTCTGACCTAGGGTCAGGTGGTGGTTGATTGGTCATAGCCCCTGTTGGAGATGCACTAGTTTATTGTGAAGTGTTTCTGCCAATGTTTCTTTTGTATGTAGCGGCACCATAATCAAAACAATTTCAATTTCTTTCGGGAGGTCCCTACCTTTAAAGGACCCATGATGTTTGATGAGTTCTTCTTTGAGTTCGTCACGGTATTTCTGGCTGTCTTCAGTGTGTGCCTGTACTGAACTACTGTCATAAGTGAGTAGAACTGGAACAACTAGTCGGTTAAATACTTCATCAAGAGAAGTTTTTGGGTCTAACAGCTTTTTCAGCTTTTCTGCATAAGGCCAAGAAGGCTCAATTTTTCCTGAAACTAGAAGGAACTCGTTTTTGAGATACTCTGGTTTAATATGATCTTTGATTTCATCTACGACGGAGGAAATTGCCCCTGACATATTGTTATAAAATTTGGTCTCACCAAGCCATAAACTCAAGTCATTGCCTTGTGGGACCACATGTACTGCATCGAAGCCTTTAACTGTGCTGTTCGCGCTATCTTTATAATAGATTTTAGAGATAGCAGGGACTGAGCCAAAGTAATCTCTCATTACAAGATGTAATAAGAGTTCACCAAACTCACCTCTGTTCTTAAACTTGCCCGATTGGTAAATTGTTTTAACGGCCCGCCTAAGCCGTTCGATCATATTTCGGCTGGTAATAGTTCCCAGTTCTGAAAACGTCAGAGCAAAGTCAGGTAGGGCGCTGAACATGAGGTCTGCAAGGCCTTGATTACGAAAGTCGCCGCCTTCATATCCACTTGAAAGACCTAATAAGTCTTGCTCCTCGACGATAGTTACAAAAAAATCTTTGCCTCCAAAGGAATCAATTATTTCACTCATTGTTGTTCACTCCTTGATGTCATGTTTGCTCTTTAAGATGTAAAACAAAGTTTTTGTCTTCCATAACTTGCTCTAAAATTGATTCGATTAGTTTCTGCCTGGAGAGATCATTTTTGTCGGCAACTGTGTCGATCTTCTGCATGGTCTCCTCGGAAATCCTGAGAGTTACAGAACGTTGCTCTTTTTTGTTTTTTCCCTTAACTACTTTC
The DNA here is from genome assembly GCA_964360255.1 of uncultured Pseudobdellovibrionaceae bacterium. GTDB lineage: Bacteria > Bdellovibrionota > Bdellovibrionia > Bdellovibrionales > UBA1609 > CAYHVK01. Next base: position 56,444 of record CAYHVK010000019.1, read on the forward strand.
ATGTCTAAATTGTGCATGAATACTTAGATGTTGAAAATGCATTAAATTTCTCATGCACTATTTGCTTGATAAATATAATGCGATACGCCAACATAGTGGCATCAGAGCAAGACGTTCAGCTGGAACATCAGGATGTTCAATTTATAAGTTTGATCCTTCTATGCTGAGGCTGTTCCATAAAACCTTGCTTGTGGATATTTGAACCCAAGGGCGGCAACATGAATTTCCCAGCTCGTGATCTTCGAATCTGATAACAAGCATCGGAGTTGGATCGCAGGCATTGCAACGAAGATGGGTGGTCCTAAAAGCCTTCGCAATAATGACGAAACAGATGTTACTCGTCTACTGCGATTGCAGCTCCAAATTTGAAATAAAAACATCAAATGTCGACTTGGTATCGTCGCCGTCGATACTTAACCAGACTGCGATTGCTTCAATAGGCTTCTCAAATTGAAAATCGTAGGCAAATGGACCCGAATGTTTCACTTCTGCAAAAAACTCTTCTTGGAATAATTCAGATGCTGGATGGGTTCTAGTTTTGCCGACCTGTTGATGGTTCTGCGTTACATTAAAAAAGTGAATGGAATCAATGCCGGTTCCATCTTTAACCTGTTCATACAGATTCTTGACCCATCGAGCAGCAATCATTTTTTTGAAACCTGAAAGTTTCTTTTCGCCCGGAATGACAAACCCCAATCTCAAGGGATAGTCATCAGAGCCCTTTTCACCTTGTAGAGAAGGATTTGAAATCTTCGGTAAGCCTTGAAATTCGCCGCGTATCTTAAACCCTACAATTTTGATTTTCGATTTCAGCGGGAAGATTAGTGGACCAGCGGAACTTTTGACTTGAATAAGTAAACCATTGGGTGAGGCCGTAGTTTCATTTTTCGGAACGCTAGAGAACTTTTCAGTTTTCCAATCTTTCAGACTATTTGTGGGAATCACAATAGCCGCAAGTAAAAATGACTGGAAGCTCTTGGTCCAATTCATTTAAATGTCCTTGTCCATTCGATAAGGCTCATCTGCTGGGGTAGTAGAATATCCTTGGATGCAGACAAACGAAGAAGATCCTCAATGGTGTCGATATCGAAATTCTTTTTAATCTTTTCAATGCCACCAAATTCGTCTAGCCCGGATTCCAACTGCTGAGCAGTGTGCGCTGAGCTATATTCGACTCGGGTCCAAACATCTTTTTCTAATGGTTTACTTCCTCCAAAAAAATAAAATCCGCCATCAAATGTCTCTCCGATGATAAATTTCTCATTCTGCCATTTTTTTGTTAGCGTTAGACCGTTGACGATTTCGGAGCTAGATATATGGGGCGAGTCCGCACCCATAAAGGTCACATAGTCATATTGATTTAATAGTTTATCGTAAACTGTATGAAGTCGCTCTCCAAGGCTACCTTCACCCTGAAAGACCGTACCAAATTCCTTCCAGCGATCTGAATCAAGTCCTTGCAGCTCAGCTACCGCCCAAACCACATCCAGATGGCCTTTCAGTTCAGACCTTATATGACATGCAAGTGCACCCGTAACATTGAGAGCATGATTATAAAACTGAAGAGCCTTTGCTTTGCCGATACCCTCAGCTAGCCGTGTTTTCACAGGTGAGAGCTCGGGTGTTTTGACGAAAATAGCGAGAACACCTTTCGTCCTCATCGTGGCCTGCCATCCCGAAGCAGTTTGATCAACTCTGGTAGTGCTTGACGAAAAGTTAGGGCCACATGGCGAGTCGTCGTTTGTGACCATCCTTGCAGAATATACTTCCTGGAGCTTGTTCTCAGGCCACCTCCCACACATCCAATAGGAACTCCTTTTTGATGGGCTTTCCAAATGAGTAAATGGTCTTCACCGTAAGGCGCGTTTTCATCAAAACTACCTAAAGTCGCAAAAGTTGTTTTTGAAAGACAAAATCCCTGATCCCCAAATGGCAGGCGCAAAATTCGTGATCGAATCCATCCTCCGATTTCATTGAGGGACATTAACTGCGAGCCATCATTCAAAAATTTGAGATTAAAAAATAGAATGTTGCTTGATTGCTTCGAAATAGCATTCTTCAGATTCCTAATGCCTTGGCTTGAAATTCTCGAGTCACAATGAAGAAACCAGAGATTCTCATTTGTTGCTTCTTTGGCACCAAGATTAAGTTGCTTAGCTCTGCCAGGACTTGATTGAATCCAACGACAGGGGGCGCTAATTTTAAAGCGGGAAACTTCGCTAGCAAAATTAGATTCTGCATTCCCTTGAGAAACAAAAATAATTTCGTCATCATGATCCAGAGAACACAAATCAGGAAGAAGACTCTTCCAAGCCTTGTCTTTCTTGCCTACTGGAATAATCACTGAAATTCCCAAAGTTATTCCTTTAGAAAGGCGATAATTTGCCTTTGCTCTTGAGACAATACAGATTCTTTGGTCATCACTGCGAATTTTAAAGCTGAATGACAACTGCATTCAGTGTGGTCGTTCTCGCGCTCAACTACTTTCTTTAACAAGGTCTGCACTCGGCCAATATTTTTTCCATAAAGTTCAATGACCTTTTCTACCGATGCATGTTGGGAAGGATCATCAAGCCAACAATCGTAATCTGTAGCAACAGCTATCGTGCAATAGCAGATTTGAGCCTCTCGAGCTAAGAAGACCTCAGGAACATTGGTCATTCCCACAAGGTCGCATCCTGCTTGACGTAAAAATAAACTCTCAGCTCGAGTTCCAAGTCTTGGCCCCTCAACGCACGCATAAGTTTTGGAACTATGGATGTGGATATCGGCCTGTCGTGAACAATCTTGAATTGTTTTAGACAAAGTTGCGCAACTCGGTTGCGCTGTCGACACATGAGCTACAAGGCCCTGACCAAAAAAACTCCCAATCCGACGCCCCCTGGTCCAATCAAAATACTGAGAAGGCATGGCAAGGTCTCCAGGATGAACCTCTTCTCTCAAGCTTCCAACGGCCGAAACACTAATGATTTGTCTGACACCTACCGATTTAAGAGCCCATATATTTGCTCTGTAATTGATTTCGGACGGTAAAATTTGATGATTACTTCCGTGTCTTGGCAGAAATGCAATTTTTTTTCCTGCGAGTTCTCCAATTAAGATCTCTGCTGAGGGCGCACCAAATGGTGTATCGATATTGCGACTCGAAACATTGCTGATTCCATCGATTTTATAAAGTCCGGTGCCTCCAATAATTCCGATCATAAATTCTCCTAACAACAAGCTCCGACATTTGAATCATTCTGATTTGAAGTGCTCACAGGTTCACAATCAAAAAGTCCAAAATGTTTTTCGGTATTACCAATAATATTAAAATATTCGCTGTAACGTGTTTCCTGAAGCATGGATGCTGTGTTGCCACAGACCGCCATAGGCTTTCCCTTTTCAAAGACATGGTGATCATCAAGGGCAAAAAGATTCGGGCAGTTAGGAATTCCACCTTTGTAAATAGCCACCTGACCGTAATCCTCACAACGATCTTCAAGATTTAGTTTAAAGGCTCTTACTGTCATCGAATAAAAATCAATCTTTCCAGCGGCCCGCTCAATATCAGCATTGAGAAGTGCAATTTTTGAGCGACTCGTCAGTCGATAATCATGAGACCCAAGCTTTGCCATCATTCGTCTAAAATCTTCAGTATACAAAGCGCCACCCAGGCATTCTCCAACAAACACATCATCTTGAGCGAGTTCTTTGGGAATTCGGCGACTTGCAAACACATCCGAAAAATAGAGTTCGCCACCAGGTTTTAATACGCGAAAGATTTCTGAAAATACGCGCTCTTTACTAGGGGACAGATTGATAACACAATTAGAAACAACGAGATCAATCGAGGAACTTTTTATTCCCGCACTCTCGAGATCCTCAATATATCCTTTGATAAATTTCACATTTGGCGTCGAGAAGCCAAATTTCTTTGTATGGTAATCGACGTGCTTTTGCGCAACGGCAATCTGTTCATCTGTCATATCGACGCCGATAACTTGCCCTTTGGGACCAACAAGTTTTGAGAGAATAAAACAATCTCGTCCCGTGCCGCTACCAAGATCAAGAACTGTCTTGCCTTCAAGCGCGTGGGGAATTGGAGATCCACAGCCATAAAATTTATCTTTTACTTCATCATGAATATCGCGAAGTATTTCTCGCAGATGTACAGGCATGGCTTCTGCCGTACAGCAGGCGCTAGTTTTGAGATCCTGACTCGATTTGAGGACCTTGCCGTAATATTCCTTAACGCTGTCGAGTCCCTGAATTGGTTTCTCCATTGTTAGTCCTTTCGCGTGTCTGCGACACGACTTCTCCCTACACCAATGCGCCACCACAAGAGCTGCCAGCTCCGGCGGTACACGCATAACAGTGATTTGCAAAAGTAATTGGTTTATTTTCTAATTCATCAAATGAATTTAAATCCCATAGTGTTTTCCGGCCGGCCCCCAGAGGGAGCTCAAGCATTTGATTGAAGTCGCAATCAAATATTTCACCGTTCCAACTGACTGAAACTAAATTGCGGCACATGATTCCCTTTGCAGCAGTTGGATTAAAACTGTTCGCTAATAGCTCCATATACTCTGAAAGTTTGCCGGAACGCTCGAGATCCTTTAGAAAACGTTTGATCGGCATATTTGTAATGGTGAAGAGTTCGTTGAATTCAATATTAAACAGCTCTTTCAGTTCTACCTTGTAGTCCTGCCGCAGCTTTTCTTGTGAGGGTGGCAAAAACGGACCCGTTGGGTTGTACACAAGATCGAGCCTCAGACTTGAATCAGATTTTCCATAGCCAAGTTTATTAAACAACTTGAGTGCTTCGATACTCTTATCGAAAACGCCATGCCCTCGTTGCTGTTCAACATTTTTTTTGGAATAGCAAGGGAGTGACGCCACAATATGAACGCGATTTTCCTTTAGAAAATAGGCTGTCTCTTCCTGACCGGGTTCGTAAAGAACTGTTAGATTGCAACGATCAATAACTTGTTTCTTAAGTTGTCGGGCAGCTGTGATCAAACGACGAAAATGAGGATTCAGTTCTGGAGCGCCGCCCGTGAGATCAACTGTATGAATGGTCTTTGACCTTTCAAGAAGCTCGATGACCTTATCAACTGTTGCGGATTCCATATTTTCAGTTCGCTTTGGTCCCGCCTCGACATGGCAATGATGGCAGGCCAAGTTGCACAGACGACCAATATTGATCTGTAATATTTCAACAGGTGTCCGATCTAATTTTAAACCGGCCGTCGATAGAGATTCAGTAAATGTTTTCATCACAAAACTCCTCTCAACGCAGCAAAAGCTAAAAAGCCCAGTGCGCCCGCTACCGGAAGCGTAATGAACCAAGCCAAAACAATTTTTAAAATTGATCCCCAATGAGCCTTCTTAGTGACAGCCCCAATACCAAACAGTGAACCGCAGGATACATGAGTTGTCGACACCGGAACGCCTAGCTGCGAAGCTCCAATAACGACAAGACTGGTAACAAGGTTTGCTGACAGGCCTTGTCCGTCATTCATTTCAGTAATTTGGTAGGACATGGTTTCTGCAATTTTCTTTGCATAAACAAAGCCGCCGACACACATGATGATGGCAACAAGGGCAACCGCGAAAAGGGGATTGATAAGATTTCCCACAAGAAGAATTGCCGCAATTTTTGGAGTGTCATTAAGACCGCGCGCAAAACCCACCATGCCGGCACTGAGGAAATGAGATGTGTCGATGACAGACTTCGCACTTAAGCCCCAAACCTGTCCCAGGTATCTTTCTTCGCAGGTTACATTGGTTCCAACTGAAATTTGCGGACAGCATGAAACTTGAATCATGGCAGCAGAAGATCCAACAGCTAAGCCTCTCGGTGCCGGCATCAGCACTTCATTTCCAATACAAATACAGCTTTCTCGGCTCACACCGAATTTTCTACGGAGAAGACTTAAAGCTGGATAAATTGCAGAGGCTCCAATGATGGCAATAACAGGACTAATCAAAAGGGGCAGAAAAAAAGTTGAGGTTAGCTTTTCAAGATTGATGGCACCCGCAGAGGCAAGCGCTCCGGCCCCGACAAGAGCGCCGGTAATGGCATGAGTCG
>CAYHVK010000020.1:0-60402 GCA_964360255.1 uncultured Pseudobdellovibrionaceae bacterium
TTAATATTATTTTCGGGATCCCACTATTTTACTCTCTGGCCCGGCTCATTTAGCAGGAGCGTCATCAGTCAAGCTCTTGAAATACTCAATTGCCTCAGCCGTATCCCATTTATCAACACCTGAAATCTTGCGAATGAGTTCGCCCTTTTTACCGATGATATAGCTCTCTGGGAGCTTAAACGTACCGTAAGCTTTTGCGATTGTCTGATCTTTATCCCAAACAGAATAAATGTTCGGATCATTCACTTTAAAAGCCCGCCAAAAATCTTCGAGATCTTGCTTTTCGTAATCTCCAGAAATCGCGATCATGACAATCTTGCCATTAAACTGACGAATCAAATTCTGCAGTGACGGAAACTCTTGAACACACGGCTCACACCATGAAGCCCAAAAATTAAGAATAATAATCTTGTCATGAAATTGCGAAAAAGTAAGCGGCTCACCGCTTAGCAATTTAAACTGCGTAACCGGAACTCCATGCTTTTCAATTTCGTTGAGAATGAGATTGCTCTCGGGTGGCCGACGGCCTTGATTGAGAAAATCGTAGTACTTGGTCCAACCAAAAAATAAAATAGCCGAACTTATCAGTACGGCCACTATCGCTTTTACGGTTGGTGAAAGCTTCATTATTTAACTAGGCGCGAGCTTCGCGGCGTGATGCTGCTTGCTTTTGACGAGCGGCTTTCTTAGCGCGGATTCTGCCGCGAGAAAGTGCACGTTGACGCTTAACTAGATCTTTATCACCAGAAACTTTTGTATCGCCATCTTTAGCTGAGTCTGGAAGTTTGTAATCTACAAACTCAAGAATCGCCATTGGAGCCATATCACCCGGACGAAGACCCGCTTTAATAACGCGAGTGTAACCGCCTGGACGTTTCATGAAACGCTTAGAAATATTAGTGATGATTTTGTCTGCAGCCTCTTGGTTACCCAAGCGTGAGATCAAAAGACGACGTGAATTCAAATCGCCTTTTTTACCGAGCGTCACAGCTTTTTCAGCGTGGCGACGGATTTCTTTAGCTTTAGACAAAGTTGTCGTAATACGCTCATGTTCAACCAATGAAATGATCAAACCTTTGTAAAGCGCGCGACGTGGTCCATCTTTACGACCATAACTGTGTTTAATTACCTTGTGTCCCATATCTTTTCCTAACCTTTATAAATCACTAATTACTGAGGATTGCTTGTACCAGCTGCGCTAGCAGATGGAGCCGCTGCTACTTGACGCGCAGCTGCTGTGTTTGGATCCCAGCCTGGAGGCGGCCATCCATCAATCTTCATTCCTAGTGAAAGTCCCATGTTCTGCAAAATTTCTTTAATTTCGTTGAGTGACTTACGACCGAAGTTTTTAGTCTTAAGCATTTCTGCTTCTGACTTAGTCACGAGTTCACCGATGAAACGAATATTGGCGTTCTTCAAGCAGTTCGCAGAGCGAACTGAAAGTTCAAGATCATCAACAGAGCGGAACAAGTTGTCGTTCAGCTTTGGTGGAGTCATGTGAACTTCTTCTTCGCGAGGCTCAAGATTTTCATCGAAAGTGAGGAAGATCTGAAGCTGTTCTTTCAAGATTTTTGAACCTAAAGAAACTGCTTCTTCTGGCTTCAAGGATCCATCTGTCCAAACTTCAAGTTCAAGAGAATCGTAATCTGTACGTTGACCCACACGCGCATTTGAAACGGCGTAGTTCACACGACGGATTGGGCTGTGAAGAGAATCAAGAGCGATAAAACCTAGTGGCAAATCTTTCTTGTGAGCTTCAGCTTCTTGATAGCCACGTCCATAAGTGATCATGATTTCACATTCAAATTTAGCGTCGCCGCCAAGAGTGCAAATGTGTTGTTCAGGATTCAAAACTTCTACGCGATCATTAGTTTGAATATCTGCAGCTGTAACAGCACCTGGACCTTTTTTAGAAATTCTTAAAGAAACAGGTTCTGCATCGTGCTGCTTGAAACGGATTTGTTTAAAGTTAAGTACGATATCTGTTACGTCTTCAAGAACGTCTGGAATAGTTGAGAACTCATGCAATACGCCATCGATTTTGATGGCTGTTACAGCTGAGCCCATCATTGAACTCAAAAGAATACGGCGTAGAGAGTTTCCAAGAGTAACGCCATAACCTCTTTCGAGTGGGCGAACCATGAAGCGTCCATACTTATCTGACAAAGTCTCTTTTTCTACTTCGAAACCCTTAGGACGGATCAATTCTCTCCAAAACTTATAATAGTGCGTTTGCATTCTAGTAACTCCTCAGTCTGTAAATTCAAAAAAAATAAAAATTAAATTCTTCTGCGTTTTGGTGGGCGGCAACCGTTGTGCGGAACCGGCGTCACATCACGAAGAGAATTCACGCGAATACCTGCCGCTGCAATGGCACGAACCGCTGGTTCACGTCCTGCGCCTGGGCCACCAACAAAAACATCAACGCTTTTCACGCCATGTTCGACAGCTTTTTTAGAAGCGTCTTCAGAAGTGACTTGCGCAGCGAATGGAGTGCCTTTGCGAGAGCCTTTGAAACCGTGGGCTCCTGCAGATGACCAAGAAAGCGTGTTTCCTGTGCCGTCTGTAAAAGTCACGATTGTGTTTCCGAATCCAGCATTAATGTAGCAACGACCGTAAGGAACGTTCTTCTTGGAACCTTTTTTCTTCGGTGCTGCTGCTGGTTGTTCTTTTTCTTTTTGTTCAGCCATTTTCTAATCCTCTAATTATTTGCTAACTGTCATTTTCTTATTGGCTACTGTCTTACGCGGACCCTTACGGATACGAGCATTCGAACGAGTTCTTTGGCCACGAACAGGCAAACCTTTTTTGTGACGTGAACCGCGGTAGCAACCAAGATCAATTAAACGTTTAATATTTACAGAAACTTCACGGCGCAAATCACCTTCGATTTTTCCGAGAGTATCGAGAATGCCACGAATTTTAATAATGTGGTCGTCATTCAAAACATCAGTTTTTAAATCAAGCGAAATGCCTGCTTGTTTACAGATGGCGCGAGCGCGTGAGCGACCAATGCCATAAATGTAAGTGAGTGCAACTTCGAGTCTTTTATTTCGTGGTAAATCAACACCAGCTATACGTGCCATACTTCTTAACCTTGTCTCTGTTTATGTTTTTTATTTTCACAAATTACGCGAATCACGCCTTTACGCTTAATTACTTTGCATTTTTCGCAAACGCGCTTCACGGAAGCTCTAACTTTCATATAAACCTCTTCTAAACCCCTGTTTTTACAGGGTTTTTACTTAATTACGCTGGGCGTTTAGCGTTTTGACCGCAAAATTTAACACCCGACCACTCAACTGTCCAGTTTTTACTGAACAATAACCTTTTTAATTCGATCATACACTGCAGTTACGTCTCCAGTGCCATCTACCTCGAGAAGACGTCCTTGCTTCTGATAAAAGTCCTTCAAAGGACGTGTATTTTTATCATAAGTCTCAAGGCGCGTGCTAATAGCCTCTGCCTTGTCGTCTTCACGTTGGTAAATCTCATTCTTGCCGCAGTTGTCGCAAATACCAGCCTGCTTAGGCGGTTTAGCATCAACGTGATAAGTGGCTCCGCAGTTCTTACAAACTCGGCGACCCGACAAACGCGAAATTAAGGCGTCATGAGGGACCACTAAAAACACGGCTTTCTTCAGCTCTTTACCAGTCTTTACCAATAACTGATCAAGCGCTTGTGCTTGAGGCGTTGTGCGGGGAAAGCCATCGAGAATAAAACTCTTTCCACCCAGTTCGCCGAACACTTCTTCAACCATTCCAATAACAACATCATCGGGTACGAGGTTTCCTGCATTAATGAAACCTTGTGCCTCTAACCCCAGCTTTGTCTTATTCTTGATCGCTGCGCGAAGCATATCGCCGGTTGAAATATGCTTCATCTTCAAATCTTCAACTAAAAAAGCAGACTGCGTTCCTTTGCCAGCCCCAGGAGGTCCGAAGAGCAGGATGTTCATTAGTATTGAACCCTGCGACTTCTAATTTTCACTCCCTTTAAAACGCCTTCGTATTTAGCCGTGATCAAATGAGATTGAATTTGTTGAGTTGTATCTAAAGCAACACCCACAAGAATCAAAATCGTTGTACCACCGAAAACAAACGGTAGATTCAACTGAGAAGTTAAAATCATTGGCAAAACGCAAACTGCGCTTAAGTAAATAGAGCCGGCTACTGTCAAACGATTCAAAACCGTCATCAAGTATTCAGCTGTGCTGTTACCCGCACGAATACCCGGAACAAATCCACCGTGCTTCTTAAGGTTCTCAGCTAATTCCTTCGGATTGAATACGATCTCTGTGTAGAAGAAACAGAAGAAGATAATCAAACCAACGAAAAGAATATTATAGATCGCACCTTGTGGAGTCAGAGACTGACTCAAATTTTGCATCCAAGGAGCTTTAATAAAGTTCGCCATAGTTGCTGGAAACAATAAAAGCGATGAAGCAAAAATTGGTGGAATTACGTTTGCAAAGTTAATTTTAAGTGGCAAATGGCTCGCTGGTGCCGTCATAGCTTGGCGACCCACTCCGCGTTGTGAATATTGAACCGGAATACGGCGCTGACCCACTTCTACGAAGATGATACCTGCGATAACTGCAACCATGAACGCTAAAATTCCAACAGCAAGTAAGAAGCTCATTTCACCGCTGCTCACCATTCTCCAAAGGTTAAGTGCGCTACCAGGAATACCGGCCGCAATACCAGAGAAGATGATTAAGCTTGTACCGTTACCGATACCACGCTCAGTGATTTGCTCACCCAACCACATAATAAAACATGTTCCAGCTGTAAGTGTGAAAATTGTAACTACGTGGAAAGTTAATAATGGAGAGCCGAAGTAGCCCATAAGCACGATGGGTCTTTCACCCGGCTGACTGCTCAACCAAGTTGCCATTGCATAACCTTGAACTACTGCCAACAATACAGTCGCATAACGAGTGTATTGATTGATTTTACGGCGACCCGACTCACCTTCTTTTTTCAATTGCTCGAGGTACGGCACTGCCGACGTCATCAATTGAAAAATAATCGAAGCTGAAATGTAAGGCATGATACCAAGAGCAAAAATACTGAACTGCTCGAGAGCACCACCGGTAAAAGTATTAAATAATCCGAACAAACCACCAGCTTGACCCTTAAAGAAATCAAGTACAGCGATGCGATCCACTCCAGGAGTTGGAACAGCTACACCGAGGCGATAGATGAAAATCATTCCTAATGCAAATAGGATACGTTGTCGTAACTCTGCCGGAAAAGTAAACTTTTGACTCACTACTTAGTTACCTCAGTTTTTTTTGCTGATGCTAATTTAAGAAGAACAGTTTTGCCGCCAGCTTTTTCGATAGCTGCTTTAGCTGTTTCACTAAAATGGTGCGCGCTCACTGTAAGTGCTTTTTTAAGTTCGCCTTTGCCTAATACTTTTACGTAAAGCTTAGTTACAAGTCCTGCATCTTTTAAAGATGCTGGAGTTACTTCACCAGACAACTTCTCAAGTTGAACAAGATTAACGATATCGTGGCGGTTACGGAACTTCGTGTTTTTGAAGCCCATTTTTGGAGTACGACGGTGAATAGGTGTTTGACCACCCTCGAAACCACGACGAATGTTACCGCTCTTACGAGCTTTTTGACCTTTGTCACCTTTACCAGATGTTCCACCTTTACCAGAACCGCGACCACGACCAAGTCGTTTAGTGTTGTGAGTAGAACCTACCTGAGGCTTTAATGTTTCTAAAAGTTTCATTATGCTTTCTCCGCCGACTTTTTAGTCTTAGTCGCTTTAGCTGCGCCTTCTACAGTTACTGACAATAAATGTTGAACTTTGTAGATCTGACCACGCATTGCTGGGCTGTCATTAACTACGTTTTCTGATTGTAGTTTACGAAGCCCAAGGCAACGAATGCCGTCTTTTTGACGTTGTGATGCACCGCTAGTGCTTTTAATTAATTTAATTCTAAATTGTTTAGCCATAAATTTTCCTATTCAGGAGTTCTAATTCTAAAAAACTATTCTTGCATTGATGGTTTTGAATCAACAAGTTGACTCAAGCCATCTAGAGTTGCGCGTACTGCAGTACCTGGATTTGAAGAGCCAATACATTTAGTTAGAATGTCTTTAACTCCAACAGACTCAAGAACGGCACGAATCGCACCACCTGCAATAACGCCAGTACCTTTTGCGGCTGGCATCATGATCACGCGAGTAGAGCCAAACTTACCAATCACTTGGTGAGGAATGGTTCGACCTTCGTGAAGAGTGAAGGATTGCATATTCTTTTTAGCTGAGCGGCCAGCTTTATTGATAGCTTCTGGCACTTCGCTCGCCTTACCTTTACCGATTCCTACTTTTCCGCGACCATCACCACTTACGAGAAGGGCTGCGAAAGAGAAACGACGTCCGCCTTTAACAACTTTAGTTACACGCTTAATGGCAACTACGCGTTCTTGAAATTCTGATTGCTCTTTTTCCACTCAAATACTCCTTAAAAACCTAATCCGCCCTCGCGCGCACCATCTGCTAGAGACTGGATACGGCCGTGGTATTGGAATCCATTACGATCGAAAACTACTTTTGATACTTTTTTATCTTTTGCACGCTTCGCGATTTCTAAACCAATCGCTTTTGCAGCATCTCTAGAGCCTGTGCTTCCAGAAATTTTTGCAGTTTTTGTTGAAGCTTCAGCTAGAGTTACTCCCGTCGAATCATCTACGACTTGTGCGTAAATGTGACGTGAACTTCTGAAAACTGTTAAGCGTGGGCACTCAGGCGTCCCGTAAACTTTCTTACGGATACGAACCTTCTTTTTAAGTCTGAGTCTCGCTTTAGCCGACATTTTATTTTTTAAATTTAATCTCACAACACTACCTCTAAGTTTTAAAATTTAAGACTGGTTATTTACCAGCAGCCTTACCCTCTTTACGACGGATAACTTCATCAGAGTACTTGATACCTTTTCCACGGTATGGCTCTGGTGGTTTCACCGCGCGAACTACAGAAGAAAATTGGCCTACTTTTTGGCGATCCGCGCCGGCAATAGAAATTTTAGTTTGTTTATCAACTTTAACTTCTAAGCCTTCAGGAATAATCATTGAAACTGGATGCGAGAAACCAACATTGATTTCAAGTTTTTTACCAGCAACAGAGGCTCTATAACCTACGCCTACTAGTTCAAGCTCTTTGCTCCAGCCTTTAGTTACACCTGTTACTGCATTTTGAAGAAGTGCACGATTGAGACCCCAGAAATTACCGGCGCCTTCAGTTACACATTCAAGAATGATTTTACCATCTTCAACCTTAGCTTTAATTTCAGGACGCAATGCAACTGTTTGAGTTGCTTTAGCGCCTTTCACTACCACTTCATTTTTAGGAGTAATAGTAACCTGAATCGCTTTATCAAAATAAATTGGTGATTTACCTACACGTGACATATCAACCTACCACACTTCAAAGAGCAGCTCGCCGCCCATTTTGTTTGTTACTGCATCGTCACCACTCATAATACCTTTGTTCGTACTGAGAACAGTCATACCGTACCCATTACGAACTTTAGGAATTTCAGATGATGCAACATACTTGCGAAGACCAGACGAGCTGATGCGACCCAAATGTTTGATCACGTGTTGACCTTTAGAATCATATCTTAAATAAACGCGCATCATGCTTTGTTTGTTATCGCGAGCCACTTTAAAACTACGGATGTAACCGCACTTTTGAAGAACGTTGGCGATACCAACTTTGAGGTTCGAGCTCGGCACGTCTACTTTTTCGTGCTTTGCATGTCCTGCGTTTCTAATTCTTGTTAAAAAACTTGCTACTGTATCCATTCAGCAATGCTCCTGATACTTATTTACGGAAAGGGAAACCAAGTGCTTCAAGAAGCGCTTTTCCCTGCTCGTCAGTTTCGCCCGTTGTACAAATTGTGATATTCATACCACGCATCATTTCTACTTTTTCGATTTCGATCTCTGGGAAGATGATCTGCTCTTTAATACCCATATTAAAGTTACCACGACCATCAAATCCACGAGGGCTCACACCACGAAAGTCACGTACGCGTGGCAATGAGAAGTGAATCAAACGTTCCATGAAAGCCCACATTTTGTCGCGACGAAGAGTTACTGTCGCACCAATCGGGATACCTTGTCTTAACTTAAAGTTAGAAATCGCTTTCTTAGCTTTAGTTGCAACAGCTTTCTGACCAGAGATCATTGTTAATTCATCAACAACAGTTGAGATCAACTTTGAGTTCTTAACGATTTCGCTTGAGCAAACGTTGAGAACCACTTTATCAAGTGCTGGCACCTGGTGGACGTTCTTTAGCTTCAGCTGCTTCATCAGCGCCGGGGCTATTTCCTTCTTATATTTTTCTTTCATTTCCGTTTTCACTTTATGCTCCAAATTAAATAACTTCAGGGGCCAACGAAACAATCTTAACAAATGATTTCGCTCTTAGTTCACGGGCAACTGGACCGAAAATACGTGTTCCAACTGGCTCGAGATCGGCTTTGATTAATACTGCAGAATTATCATCGAATGCGAGGTAGCTGCCATCAGCGCGGCGAAGCTTAGACTTCGTGCGAACGATAACTGCTTTTGCAACATCACCTTTTTTAACTTTAGAGTTAGGCAATGCTTCTTTGATAGAAACGATAATAATATCACCAACAGATGCATAACGACGTTTAGAGCCGCCAAGAACCTTAAGGCACATCACTTCTTTTGCACCAGAGTTGTCCGCAATTTTTAAGCGGGATTGCATTTGAATCATACTTCAACTCCCTCAGTTTGCTTGCGTGCTTCAACAACTTTAACTAGCGTCCAACGCTTAGTTTTGCTGAGTGGACGAGTTTCGTGAATTCTCACGATATCGCCAATTTTAGCTTCATTCTTTTCATCATGAGCTTTGAACGTTGAAGATTTGCGAATGAATTTTCCGTATTTGCTGTGTGCAACGACGTGAAATACGCGCACAGAAATCGTTTTTTCCATTTTATCGCTTACAACTTCGCCAGTCACTTCGCTACGTTGTTTACGTGCTTCTTCTGGGGTTGTAGTTTTAGCTTCTTTTTTTGCCATAATTTGTCCTCGTAAGTCTCAACAATCTTTATTTCAGTTTTGCCGATAATGCTGTTTTAACTTTAGCAATACCTCGGCGAGCATCTCTAATTTGAAGCGGGTTAGAAACCTGCCCCAATGAATGTTTCATTTTTGTATCGAAAAGCTCTTCACGAAGAGACTTTTCTTTTTTTCTTAACTCATCAACAGTCATGTCTTTGAATTCTGTAAATTTCATGACTACTACTCCCGTGCAATAAACTTAGTGCGGATTGGTAACTTGTGCTGAGCCAGTTAAAAAGCTGCAGCTGCTTGTTCTTTAGTTACTCCGTTAATTTCAAATAAAACACGACCTGGGTGGATGTTTGCGATCCATAATTCTGGAGCACCTTTACCCGAACCCATTCGAACTTCGGCTGGCTTCTTTGTGATTGGGCGATCTGGATACACACGCATCCAAAGTTTACCACCACGTTTTACCGAACGGCTGATCGCAACACGGCTAGCTTCTAATTGGCGAGCTGTTACGCGACCAGGAGTCGTTGCCATAATTCCGAAATCACCAAAAGCGATTGTGCTGCCACGCTCTGCATAGCATTTGAAACCACTACGGTGTTGTCTTCTCCACTTAACCTTCTTTGGGCTTAGCACGACCGGCCTCCTGAGCTTCACGGTTACTTAAAATATCACCGCGATAAATCCATACTTTTACGCCGATAAGCCCGTAAGTTGTTAGAGCTTCAGCAGTTCCATAATCAATGTCAGCGCGTAGAGTGTGAAGAGGTACGCTCTTCTCTGTATACCACTCAGTACGAGCAATTTCGGCACCGTCTAGACGACCAGCAACCATTACTTTAATACCGCGAACGCCGCCGCGGATACCAGCCGCTAGTGCCTTCTTGATGGCGCGTCTCCAAGAAACACGTTTTTCAAGCTGCATAGTGATGCTTTCAGAAACTAACTGAGCATCAACATCTGGTTTACGAACTTCTTGAATGTTTACAAAAACTTCGTTTGGAGTGAGCGCTTGAATGTCAGCTTTAAGAGCGTCAATTCCTGTGCCTTTTTTACCGATCACAACACCCGGACGAGCCGTGTGGATGATCACGCGCAATTTCTTGGCTGTTCTTTCCAATTCAATTTTTGCAACACCAGCGTGTTTCAATTTATCTTTAATATATTTACGAAGACGAATATCTTCGTGTAAGTGCGTTTGATATTGAGTTCCCTTCGCATACCAGCGAGAGTCCCAAGTACGAATAACACCAACTCTGAATCCAACAGGATTAACCTTCTGACCCAAACTCTACCTTACCTTTCATCCAAAATAAGCTGAATGTGACTAGTCTTCTTACGAACTTCGAAAGCACGGCCTTGAGCGCGTGGACGATAACGTTTGAAGTCCGGACCCTTATCAACAGTCACAGTTTTTACGTAGAGGTTATCGATATCGATAACTTTCTTTTGTTCAGCGTTCGCAACAGCTGACTCAACTAATTTCTTAAGCAAAACAGCTGTTTTCTTAGGCATGAACGTAAGGATGCGAATCGCATCGTTTACATTTTTGCCGCGGATTTCATCAGCGACTAGGCGTGCTTTTTGGCAACCTACTCTTACAAATTTTAGGTTCGCTTTAACTTCCATCTTATGCACCTTTCGCTGGAGCGTCTGCCGCTTTAGCTTCAGTGTGACCGCCGAAAGTACGCGTTGGAGCAAACTCACCGAGTTTGTGACCAATCATATTTTCAGTGATGTACACAGGAACAAACTTTTTGCCGTTATGAACTGCAATAGTAAGCCCGATAAAATCAGGAGTTACTGTTGAGCGACGCGACCAAGTTTTAATAACTTTGCGGTCGCTGTTCTTAACAGCTGTTTCAACTTTTTTAACCAAATGGTGGTCCAAATAAGGACCTTTTTTTACCGAACGAGCCATTGCTACATTCCTTTACTGTTTCTACGACGGATGATCATGCTGTCCGTACGTTTATTATGTCTAGTTTTATAACCTTTAGACGGTTGACCCCAAGGAGTAACAGGGTGATGGCCTTTACCAACACCTTCACCACCACCGAGTGGGTGATCGACTGGGTTCATCGCCATACCGCGAACAGAAGGACGAACGCCTTTCCAGCGTTTACGACCTGCTTTACCCCAATTGATGTTCTCGTTGTCCGTGTTACCAACTTGACCAATTGAAGCTTTGCAATTTGAAAGAATCTGACGAACTTCGCCCGATGGAAGACGGACTTGGCAATACTGACCTAGTTTTGCAACTAGAACAGCGGCAGCACCAGCGCCACGGCAAACTTGGCCGCCTTTACCTGGACGAAGCTCAATATTGTGAATCGTTGTACCGGCAGGGATTGCGCTCAGTGGTTTGCAATTGCCCGGCTTAATATCAGCAGTCTCGCTAGAGATAACTGTATCGCCAACATTTAATCCAACAGGAGCTAAGATATAGGCTTTTGAACCATCAACGTAGCTGATCAAAGCAATACGGCAAGTTCTGTTTGGATCGTACTCGATACCAACAACAGTTGCTGCTACATCAGTTTTAGCACGTTTGAAATCGATCAAACGGTAACGACGTTTATGACCGCCACCTTGGTGGCGAACAGTGATCATACCAGTGTTGTTACGAGCGCCTTTACGTTTTAAAGGAGCTGTAAGCGATTTCTCTGGTTTATCTTTTGTGATCTCTTTAAAATCAAAACCTGTCATCGCACGGCGAGCTGCCGTAGTTGGTCTGAAATTTCTAATACCCATGATTAAGCTCCCTCAAAAAGGCCGATTTTCTCACCAGCTGCAAGACGAACTAACGCCTTTTTAGAGTAGTGAATTTTACCTGCGCCTGTTTTTGTTTTCTTAGCACGATCGCGACCAACTATAGTGCGAACGCTAGAAACTTTAACTTTAAATGCTTTCTCGATAGCTTTTTTGATTTCAGTCTTTGTAGACGAAATATTAACTTCAAAAGCGTAAACGCCTTGCTCTGCTAATAAGCTGTTTTTTTCAGAAACAAGAGGTTTTCTAATTACGTTAATCATCTATGCCTCCTGCTTTTTTGAAGACTTAGTTGATTTCTTAGCCGCTGTTTTCGCTTTCTTTGCAGGTTTATCTGCGCCGATGCCGCAACGAGCTTCAATGCCTTCAAGTGAATTTTTAGAAATGATCGCCATGTCGTATTTCAAAAGATCGTACACGTTAAGACCTTCAACTCCGTAATAACGGAATTTAGGAAGGTTACGAGCTGCGCGCTTGAAACCTGCGTTCTCTGCTCCATCGATTAAAACTGATTTAGTTGCACCTAGAGTTTGTAGGTTAGCAGCTAATGCTTTTGTTTTGCCTTCTGAAGTCATTGAATCAACAACTACTAATTTGCCTGCACCAGCAAGGTATGAAAGGGCAGATCTAAGAGCGACTTGTTTTTGCTTTTTAGGCATTGTGTATTGATAATCACGTGGAGTTGGTGGGAATACTACACCACCACCGGCCATTAATGGAGAACGGCTAGAACCTTGACGGGCGCTACCAGTTCCTTTTTGTTTGAACGGCTTCTTACCACCACCACTAACTTCACTCTTGTTTTTAGCTTTATGAGTGCCGCGGCGACGAGATGCTAATTGCCATTTAACAACAGAGTGTAGAAGAGCCTTATTAACGGGCTGCTCGAACACTTCAGGGTTTAGATCAACTGATCCAACTTTCTTTTTATCCCAATCTAAAACGTCTACTTTTGCCATATGCCTTATACTTTCGTTAACTTAACTAAAGAATTAATCGCGCCAGGAATTGATCCGCGCATTACGATTACGTTTTCTTCTGTATTGATTTCTACGATCTGTGAACGAGAAGTCACAGTTGCATTACCTAATTGACCTGGAAATTTCTTACCCGGCATGACTCGTCCCGGCCAAGTTCTGTTACCAGATGAACCCGGACGACGGTGGAAGCCAGAACCGTGAGTTTGCGGACCGCCAGCCATACCCCAGCGCTTAACAACACCTTCAAAGCCTTTACCTTTTGAAGTCGCAGATACTTTTACTTTGTCGCCAGCGGCTAAGCTTGCGATATCAACTTTTTGTCCAACTGAAATATCGCCCGGGAGAGTTTGACGAACTTCACGTTGGAAGTATGCACCATTCTCAAAACCAGCAGATTTCAAGCTGTTCTGTTCTGCTTTAGTTGTACGCTTAGATCTTTTTGGACGGCATGCAAGTTTAACAGCTACGTAGCCATTTTTCTCAGCAGTTTGAATCGCTGATACAACCCATGGTTCGAATTTCAAAATAGTAGCTGCTTCTAATGTACCTGCTCCAGTTACATAAGAAGTCATACCCATTTTGAATGCAAAAAGAGTGTTTAATTTTAACTGACCTGAATTTTGTGTTTGTTCTGTAGTTTCGCTCATTATCTACCTCTTAAACCGCTGAAAGCTTGATTTCGACGTCAACACCGGCCGATAGGTCGAGCTTCATCAATTGATCAATTGTTTGTTGAGTTGGTTCAAGAATATCGAGAAGACGCTTGTGTGTGCGAATCTCAAACTGCTCACGAGATTTTTTATCAACGTGTGGTGAACGCAATACTGTATAGCGGTTGATTCTTGTTGGAAGCGGAATTGGTCCTGCGATACGTGCGCCTGTGCGACGAGCAGTTTCAACGATTTCACGAGTCGATTGATCAAGAAGTTTATGATCAAAGGCTCTCAAACGGATACGAATTCTTTGGCTTTGCATTTTTACTTTCTCCGAATTTTGAATGCAGCAGTACCTTCGCTTTAGATCAGGGAGGGGGTGTCTCAGTCTCGCGTTTAACAGCGACTTGAGCCCTATGATTTAAAACGTTAGTTGCGGCAAGGTGACGAAAATGCCAGTGGGGTTAGGGTAAGTCAAACAGGTTTTAAAATATTTTTACCACTCAAGAAATTCACTTAAGAGAATGGGGCTGAAAAGCGGATGCTCTCTCGGAGTTATTGAGAGGGCTCTAATGGAAAGAGGGCTCAGAAAGCCCTCTAGTGCTGCTATAATCGATTTGAAGGCCTAATCCCCTCTCAGAACCGATTATTCTCTTACGCAAGAGAGTTTACTGTAGGCTTTTACGGTGCTGAATTCTAAATCTAAACGCACGAAGCCTTTTGTATAATTGGAATTCTTATATAGGTCTAAATAAACGAAATCGATGCCGGCAGAATCACCGAAGAATCCGATTCGATCACTCGCTGTGCGGAAATCTCCGCCCTGCTCATTCAAAGCCCTGATCATTTGCTGAATGATTTCGTTCTTTGAAGTGCTCGAGAAGATAGGACTGTAATCGTCTTCTTCATCAGCGTGAACAAAGGTCATATCTGGAGTATCCACATCTTGCATTTTAAAAACGATCTTTTGCTTAGGATACTTCTCAAGCTCGCAAGTGAATGTGGTGATTTTGTTAGCGAAGGCGCTGTTAAAACTGAGTAGGACAATGGCAAGAATAAGACTTTTCATAGTTTTCTCCTGTTAAATATAAAGCGTACTTTTAAAGCACAGGAGTGAAAAACCCTATTGATTTTAGGTGATTTGAAATCGTTTCTCGACTATTTAAAACCTATAGGAAATTCCAGCTAGTGCGCCCTCTTGTACCGGGATTACAAAACCCTTCCACTCTCCACTAGCGATTCCAGTACGAGCTTTGATTTCGCGCACTCGGCGATTGTGACCTGGCGGTACAGCCCATGCATCTATGGCTTCCCAGATTCTAAAGCCTAGGTAACCAGCGGCTCCTAAGAAAATTAGACCTCCGTTGCAGTCCTCATCATCATCTTCATCCCACCAATCGTCACTACAGTCGCCAATACCAGCAACAAGCACAGCCAACGACCCTAACTCTCCTATGGTGAAAATATAGCCAGTGTCTGCGTAGCGACCTTGAACTGCATGACCAATACCCAAACCTAATGGGTAGGTGGCGAGAATTCCGCCTATAATATAGCTAGCGTCTGATATTTCACCGATTTGAAGAGCTCGACGATCAGCTTCACTGAGATCTGTGTATTTAGTTGGAGTCACATTCACCGAAGTTGTGGGAGCTGATTGAGCGCGCGTGCCTGCAGTTTCAATCACCATTCCTTTTTCAACTTTTCCTGATTTAACTTTAACTATGGCTCGAGTTTTATTTGGCGATATGGTTTTAATATTACCTTTTCCAGCGACTGAGAGATCTTCTGCTAGAAAAGTGAGCTCATCACCTACCATAAAATTATAGCCGACTGGCAATATAACTGTGGCTTCACCAGGTCGCACGGATGTGACCTCTTGAGCTTGCGAAACCAGGGAGACAAAAGTTGAACTCAACAAAAGCGATAGAACTATTAAATTTTTCATACAATTAGCTTAGAAGCTTAACGGCCCTGATTCAAGATCTCTTGCTCAACCTTAGGCGGTACTTGTGAGTACTCTTTGAATTCCATACTGAATGTCGCACGGCCCTGACTGATTGAACGAATATCTGTGGCATAACCAAACATTGAGCGTAAAGGCATCTCGGCCTCGATGACCTGAACGTTTCCGCGTGGATACATGTTGTTCACTTTACCATTGCGTGAATTAAGATCGCCAATAACGTTGCCCATTGCTTCTTCAGGGGTCACAACTTCAATTTTGAATGTTGGCTCTAAGAGCACTGCTTTTGCGGAGCGTACAGCTTCACGGAAGGCATTTGCTGAAGCCACTTTAAACGCCATAGCTGAGGCCTCTTCAGGAATGACCTTCACTGACTTGAGCGTTACGCCCACATCGACAAGTGCGTAGCCGGCGATTGGACCCACTTCACCGCTCTCTTTCGCTCCATCACGAATAGCGCGAAGAAATTCTTCGGTGAACTCTTTGGATGTTTTAACATCACTCGCAAATTGAAAACCAGTACCGCGAGGAAGAGGCATAACTTCGAGAGAGACTTGAGCGAAATGTTTATCGCCCGCCATCTCACGCTGGAAGAGACCTTCGCCTTTACCGCTCGAAACTAAAGTTTCGCGATAAGACACTTGCGGCTTACCTACGTTGGCTGAAATTTTAAATTCACGAAGGAGACGATCCACAAGAATTTCTAAATGGAGTTCGCCCATACCCGATAGAATCATTTGCGCCGTTTCTGCATCAATACGCACACGACAAGATGGATCTTCTTTTTGTAGACGCTCAAGAGCTTGAGTCATTTTCTCTTGATCAGCTGAAGACTTAGCTTCAATAGCCACCGAGATCACAGGCTCTGGAAAATTAATAGATTCAAGAACAACTGGTCTGCGCGTTTCGCACAGAGTGTCGCCTGTTGAAGTAAATTTCAAACCTATCGCTGCACCGATATCGCCAGCTTTCAATTCTTGCACTTCAACACGCGCGTTCGCATGCATTTTTACTAAGCGCTGAATGCGTTCTTTTTTATCTTCACGAGGATTTAATAATTGAGTGCCCACTGCAACAACACCTGAGTAAACGCGAAGGTAAGTTAATGTGCCGGCGAAAGAATCATTTTGAATTTTAAATGCTAAAGCGGCAACTGGCTCATCAAAATCTGTTTTGCAAACGATCTGCTTATCTTCTTTAGTCGGATCAAAACCTACGATATCAGTGACATCAAGTGGGCTTGGTAGATAATCTAAAATGGCATCAAGTAGCAATTGAACGCCTTTATTTTTAAAAGCAGATCCACATAGAGTTGGAACCATTTTTAAAGCTAAAGTGCCTTTACGTAATCCGGCCTTGATTTCATCTGGAGAGATTGTCTCGCCGCCGAGATATTTCTCCATGATCTTTTCATCAGCTTCAGAAACCTGTTCAATGATTCTCTCACGACGAGCATTGGCCTCATCAACAAGATCTTCAGGAATATCTGTCCATGTGAACTGATCGCCCGAGCCATCCTTTGTCCACATTGCGGCTTTCATTTGCACAAGATCAACCATGCCTAAGAAATTTTCTTGCTGGCCGATTGGAATATGAATCGCTACAGGATTAGCTGCAAGTTTTTCTTTAATTGTACCGACGCTCATGTCGTAGTCCGCACCAACGCGATCCATTTTGTTAACGAAACAGATACGTGGAACCTTATATTTATCAGCTTGGCGCCATACAGTTTCAGATTGTGGCTCAACACCGTGAACGCCGTCGAAGACCGTAACAGCTCCATCAAGAACACGCAGAGAGCGTTCAACTTCAATTGTGAAATCAACGTGGCCAGGAGTATCGATAAGATTGATGCGGTGATTTTTCCACTCACATGTTGTAGCTGCAGATGTGATTGTAATGCCACGCTCTTGCTCTTGAACCATCCAATCCATAACGGTATTGCCGTCATGAACTTCGCCCATTTTATGAGATTTACCTGTGTAATATAGGATTCGCTCTGAAGTCGTAGTTTTACCAGCGTCGATGTGAGCCATAACGCCGATATTTCTTGTGAACTTGAGATCTTCGATTTTCTTAGGCTCAGCCATTGTGTTTCGTAGAATCTGTCAAAAGAGTGGGAGATGCAAGTCTTGTGTAATCTGTTGAGAAAGGGATGAAAAGCTAATCTTGTATGATCTGATGATAAGGGTTCAGATGCTAGGCGCGCTGACGAAGGCGTGGCCCGCCCACGTCGAGGAGAAAGCAACGACGCAGATGAGCCCTTAGCGGCAGATCAATTACCAGTTGTAGTGAGAGAAAGCCTTATTCGCTTCTGCCATCTTATGAACGTCTTCACGTTTCTTAATAGCATTACCACGGTTGTTGTAGGCATCGAGGATTTCGCCAGCTAGACGAGCAGAGAAAGTTTTCTCTCCACGGTCGCGTGCGTATCCTACTAACCATTTCATTGCCAATGATAAACGACGTGAAGGTCGTACATCGCATGGAACTTGATAAGTGGCTCCACCTACACGGCGTGAGCGAACTTCAAGAGATGGTTTGCAATTCTCAAGAGCTTTTCTGAAAACTGACATTGGATCTTCAGCAGTGATTTTAACTTTGATTTCATCAAGAGCTCCGTAAAACAGCCCTTGAGCAGTTGAACGTTTACCTTGAATCATAATGCGGTTAACAAATTTAGTAACAGTAAGATCGTTATAAATTGGATCCGGATTAACTTCTCTTTTTACTGCACCTTTACGACGTGACATTCTTTACCTCTATAAAACTAATTAAGCTGTTTTCTTTGGACGTTTAGTACCATACTTCGAGCGACCTTTATTACGTCCACCCTGAACACCTTGAGTATCGAGAACACCGCGAACGATGTGATAACGAACACCCGGAAGATCTTTTACACGACCACCACGAATAAGAACAACCGAGTGCTCTTGCAAGTTGTGACCTACACCTGGGATGTAAGAAGAAACTTCGAAGCCATTTGATAAGCGCACACGTGCCACTTTACGAAGAGCTGAGTTAGGTTTTTTTGGAGTTGTTGTAAACACGCGAGTGCATACACCACGACGTTGCGGGCAGCTCTCAAGAGCTGGTGACTTTGATTTTACTTTCACAGCGCGACGTCTGTTGCGAATCAATTGATTCAGAGTTGGCATTCATTACCTCATGTTAGTGGAGCGCCCGAGAAATTAACTCGGGACACTGCAATTTGTCAAATCCGATTTAGTTAGTAAGCCGGAGCTCCTGCAGACATTCCTGGTAAGGAAGCGCCTACATCTTGCTCAGTCTCATCAACTATTACTTTCCAACGTTTGTACGCTGGAATACCTGTTCCTGCTGGGATTAAACGGCCCATAATAATGTTCTCTTTTAAGCCGCGAAGTCCATCAGAACGCGACTGGATAGCCGCCTCAGTAAGAACTTTCGTCGTCTCTTGGAACGAAGCCGCTGAAATCCAGCTTTCCGTGCTTAGAGAAACTTTAGTGATTCCGAGTAGTAAAGGCTCAGCCGTGGCTGGCTTTCCACCATCCGTCATCACTTTTTCGTTAGCATCGTCAAAAGTTATCTTTTCAACCTGTTCACCCGAAATAAATTGAGTGTCACCAGATTCTAAAACTTGAACTTTTTTCAACATCTGACGAATGATAATTTCAATGTGCTTATCATTTATGCCCACACCTTGGAGACGGTAAACTTCTTGAATTTCATTCAATAAGTACGCTGCAAGTTCAGTATCACCCAATACACGCAAGATATCATGCGGGCTAATTGGACCATCCATGAGTGGCTCACCAGACTTGATGAACTCACCTTCACGAACAGTTACGTGCTTACCTTTAGGGATCAAATATTCTTTTTGCTCACCAATCTCTGGAGTGATGATTACACGTTGTTTACCTTTAACATCTTGTCCGAAAGTTACGAAACCATCGATCTCAGAAATAACTGCTGCTTCTTTTGGTTTACGAGCTTCGAACAATTCAGCAACACGCGGTAGACCGCCCGTGATGTCACGAGTTTTAGTTGTCTGTCTGTGGATTTTGGCAACCACATCACCAGCATGAACTTCTTTGTTATCAGTAATCAAGAGCTGAGCACCAACTGGAATTAAATATCGAGCTGTGTTCTCACGGTTAGGAAGTTTAATCCCTTTTCCGCCTGCATCAACGATTGTTACTGTTGGTTTAGCATCTGCACCTTTAGTGTCTGTGATAACTTTTGTAGAGAAGCCTGTTACAGCATCTACTTGCTCAGACATCGTAACGCCCTCTTCGATGTTCTCGAATTTAACGGTACCAGTTACATCTGCGATGATTGGATTTGAATATGGATCCCAATCAGCGAGCACATCACCTTTTTTAACAGTGCCATTGTCTCTAACGTTTAGAATAGAACCATAAACAAGTTTAAAACGCTCTCTCTCACGACCACTGTTATCAATGATTGTGATCTCACCGTTACGGCTAAGAGCAGTTAATTTACCTGAACGATTTTCTACCGCATGAACATCGTGGAATTTAACAGTACCATCATGACGAGCTGTATGAACTGATTGTTCAACCGCACGAGAAGCCGCACCACCTAAGTGGAACGTTCTCATCGTCAACTGCGTACCCGGTTCACCGATTGATTGAGCGGCAATAATACCTACTGCCTCACCCAAGTTCACGATGTTACCGCGAGCTAAGTCGCGACCGTAACATTTCACACATGTTCCGCGACGAGCTTTACATGTGAGAACTGAACGAATCATAACGCGTTCGATACCCGCTTCATCGAGAAGTTTCACAGAATTTTCTGTCACTTCTTCATTGCGGCGGAGAATAACTTTATTTGAATATGGATCAATTACGTCTTCTAGAGAAACACGACCGAGAATACGTTCACCGATAGGCTGAATCACTTCGCCACCCTCAAGGAGTGGAGTAATGAACATACCGTCATCAGTACCGCAATCTTCTTCAGTTACGATCACATCTTGAGCTACATCCACGAGACGACGAGTCAGGTAACCTGAATTCGCAGTTTTCAAGGCTGTATCGGCAAGACCTTTACGAGCACCATGCGTTGATGTGAAGTATTGGAGAACCGTTAGACCTTCACGGAAGTTGGCCGTGATCGGAGTTTCGATAATCTCACCTGACGGCTTAGCCATCAAACCACGCATACCGCAAAGCTGACGAATCTGCGCCGCACTACCACGGGCTCCAGAGTCTGCCATTACGAAGATTGGATTGAAACTCGCTGTCTCAACAGTTTTTCCATCGACCTGAATTTTTTCAGTTTCGATTTGCGCCATCATCTCTTTAGCCACTTTATCTGCAGTTTGTGCCCAGATATCCACGACTTTATTGTAGCGCTCACCGTCTGTGATCAAACCTTCATCATACTGCTTTTGAATCTCAGCCACTTGCTTCTCAGCATCTTTGATGAGTTTCTCTTTCGAAGCTGGGATGATCATGTGATCAATACAGATCGAAATACCTGCAGTTGTAGAATATTTGAAACCTTGGCGCATCAATTTATCAGCTAAAATAACTGTCGCTTTAGCACCAGAGAGACGGAAAGAAGCATCAATCAAGTTTGCGATCGATTTCTTAGTCATCACACGGTTTACTTGTTCAAATGGAACTCCATCTGGAACGATATCGCTCAAGATTGCGCGACCAACACTCGCTTCAACAACTTTTGCACCTTTCAAGCGCACTTTACATGCAGCTTGAAGATCAACTTGGCCTGTATCGTAAGCATAAATCACTTCATCGATACCGCTGAAAATACGACCTGTGCCTTTTGCACCTGGGCGAATACGAGTCATCCAGTAAATACCAAGTACGATATCTTGAGATGGATTGATAATTGGTTTACCGTTCGCAGGTGAGAGAACGTTGTTCGTCGACATCATCAAAACGCGAGCTTCAACTTGCGCTTCTACTGATAGCGGAACGTGAACGGCCATCTGGTCACCATCGAAATCGGCGTTGAATGCAGTACATACGAGCGGGTGAAGCTGAATCGCTTTACCTTCGTGGAGAACTGGTTCGAAAGCTTGAATACCAAGTCTATGAAGTGTTGGTGCGCGGTTGAGGAGCACAGGGTGCTCTTTAACCACTTCAGATAAAATATCCCAAACTTCTAATGCTTGATCTTCAACGAGTTTTTTAGCTTGTTTAATTGTAGTTGCAAAACCACGCTCTTCGAGTTTGTTGTAAACGAATGGTTTAAACAATTCGAGAGCCATAACTTTTGGAAGACCGCACTGGTGCAACTTAAGTTCTGGACCAACGACGATCACTGAACGACCCGAGTAATCCACACGTTTACCGAGTAGATTCTGACGGAAACGACCTTGCTTACCTTTTAACATGTCAGAAAGTGAGCGAAGTGGACGTTTGTTCGGACCCGTGAATGTCTTACCACGACGACCGTTATCAAGAAGAGCATCGACTGCTTCTTGCAACATACGTTTTTCGTTACGGATGATAATGTCTGGAGCGTTCAGCTCTTCAAGACGTTTCAAACGGTTATTACGGTTGATTACACGGCGATATAAATCATTCAGATCTGAAGTCGCGAAACGACCACCATCGAGTGGTACGAGTGGACGTAGATCTGGTGGGATCACTGGCAATACTGACAGCATCATCCACTCAGGCTTGTTGATAGAGCCTTTGAAAGCTTCAACAACTTTTAAGCGCTTAGAGAATTTTTTGATCGCAGCATCTGACTTCGCGTCTTTAAGATCCATACGAAGTTTTTTAGATAAATACTCGATATCTACTTTTCTTAAAAGCTCAAGGACAGCATCGCCACCCATGGTCGCTTTAAAGTTTGGACCGTATTCATTGAGTGCATTTTGGTAAGCTTCTTCAGAAAGCACTTGGCTCTCTTCAAGCGGAGTCTCAAGTGGGTCTGTCACAATGTACGACTCACAATAGAGAACTTTCTCAACATCTTTTAACGTGAGGTTAAGTAGGTTACCAATACGGCTTGGTAGTGAACGCAAGAACCAGATGTGTGCTACTGGAGTTGCTAGTTCAATGTGACCCATACGTTCACGACGAACTTTGCTCTGCGTAACTTCAACACCGCATTTTTCGCAAACTACACCACGATACTTCATTCGTTTGTACTTACCGCATAAGCATTCGTAATCTTTAATTGGACCAAAAATTTTGGCACAGAAAAGACCATCGCGCTCTGGCTTGAAAGTACGGTAGTTAATAGTCTCTGGCTTTTTAACTTCACCATGAGACCATTGACGAATCATATCTGGGGCAGCGAGCGAGATCCGTACCGCGTGAAACGATAATGGATCTTTCGGCTTATCAAAAAAGTTTAATAAATCTCTCACTATGAACTCCCTAAAAAATTAAATTATTGTTCCATCGGTGCTGCTGGCGGCATTGAACCATTTGTTGATGTCTCAGCTGAAGGCTCAATATTTGGCTTTTCAGTTAAGATATCTGATTCAACAAGCTCCACATTAAGTGCCAAGCTCTGAAGTTCTTTAACAAGTACGTTAAACGACTCAGGTAAACCTGGCTCTAGAATGTTTTCACCCTTCACGATGCTTTCATACATACGTGTTCTACCTGCAACGTCATCTGACTTAACTGTGAGGAACTCTTGTAGAGAGTACGCTGCACCGTAAGCTTCGATGGCCCAAACTTCCATCTCTCCCAGACGCTGACCACCAAACTGAGCTTTACCACCCAGAGGTTGTTGCGAAACAAGTGAGTAAGGACCGATTGAACGTGCGTGAATCTTTTCTTCCACCAAGTGATGGAGCTTAAGCATGTACATGATTCCCACAGTCACTGGATTCTGGAACGGTTCACCGGTACGGCCATCAAACAAGTATGTCTGACCAGAAAGTGGAAGCTCAGCGCGTTTCAAGAGATCTTTCACATCCGTTTCAACTGCTCCATCGAATACTGGAGTTGCAACGTGAATACCGTCTTTAACTGCTGTTACCATTTTCTTAAGTGAAGCAGCGTCTGCATTTTCAATCGTTTTCACGATTTCAGGATAGCCACCGTAGGCGTGAGTCATCGCTTTACGAGCTTGTGTCTCATCGTACTTAGTTGCCTGCATAAGGGTGTCGATCTGCTTACCAAGTGCGTAGGCCGCCCAACCCAAGTGAATTTCAAGAACCTGTCCAATATTCATACGAGAAGGAACACCGAGCGGGTTCAAAACCATGTCAACTGGAGTGCCATCAGCAAGGTATGGCATATCTTCAGCCGGCATAACTCGAGAAATCACACCCTTGTTACCGTGACGGCCGGCGAACTTATCACCAACTTGAAGCTTACGTTTAATAGCCACGTAAACTTTAACCATCTTGATAACTCCAGGAGGCAGATCATCACCTTTTGTAAGGCGATCGAGCTTCTCGCTGAATACCATTTTAACTGCATCAAGTTGGTTGCGCGCTTGATCTACGATACGAGTCACTTGGAATTCAAGTTCAGACTCGAGAGGTACGTAGCTCAAGAGCTCAAACGGAACTGCTTCAAGATCTTCTGATGCAATTATTTGACCTTTAG
The DNA here is from genome assembly GCA_964360255.1 of uncultured Pseudobdellovibrionaceae bacterium. Taxonomy (GTDB): domain Bacteria; phylum Bdellovibrionota; class Bdellovibrionia; order Bdellovibrionales; family UBA1609; genus CAYHVK01. Next base: position 23,994 of record CAYHVK010000020.1, read on the forward strand.
AAAGAAGCTTTTGTGAACCGTCTTCGCTGAGAAGGTCGCCGTTTGTTTTCTTACCAACAAGAATTTCTTTAAGTTTATCTAAAGCGTTGTTTTTAATAACGTTCGCTTCAACAGCCTGATCTTTTTCAAGCTTCTGGCGCTTTTGTTGGATAATGAACTGTAAACGTTCGTCTTTAGTTGATGGATCACGGCTATAAACCTGTGCATCGATCACTGTTCCGAATACGCCTGATGGAACACGAAGTGATGTATCGCGTACATCGCCAGCTTTTTCACCGAAGATCGCTCTTAAGAGTTTTTCTTCAGGAGAAAGTTGCGTTTCACCTTTAGGAGTCACTTTACCAACTAGAATATCGCCAGGACCAACTTCAGCACCGATACGGATAATACCAGAGCTATCAAGGTCAGAGAGCGCTTCTTCACCAACATTGGCGATATCGCGCGAAATCTCTTCTTTACCTAGTTTTGTATCACGAGCCACACATTCGAACTCTTCGATGTGAACTGACGTGTATACGTCGTCTTTTAATAGACGTTCAGAAATCAAAATAGAATCTTCGTAGTTGTAACCCATCCAAGGTGTGAACGCGACGAGGATGTTTTGGCCAAGAGCCAATTCACCAAGTTCTGTAGATGGACCATCAGCAATGATGTCACCTTTAGAAACGGCATCGCCAGTCTTCACGATTGGACGTTGGTTAAAGCACGTGTTTTGGTTTGTACGTTGATATTTAGTTAAGTTGTAAATATCGACGTTCGCACCGAGTTGACCGCCTTTACCAAGACGGCGAACAACAACGCGTTCTGCATCCACTTGTTCAACAACACCATCGTTTGTGCAAACGATGCTTGTTCCTGAATCGCGGGCGACGAGACGCTCCACACCTGTACCAACAAGTGGCGCACGTGGACGAATAACAGGCACAGCCTGACGTTGCATGTTCGAGCCCATCAAGGCTCTGTTCGCATCATCATGCTCAAGGAATGGAATGAGTGAAGCGGCAATCGAAACGAGCTGGCTTGGCGAAACGTCCATCAAGCTGACTTTGTCACGGTCTACGACTTCGTATTCACCATCTTTACGAACATTGATGTTCTCGCCCTCAAGGCGATCATTAACAACACCAATACCCGCTTGGGCAATAACGTGTCCTTGTTCTTCAAGGGCAGATAAATATTTAATGTTCTTATCAACTTTACCTTCGATAACAGAGCGGTACGGAGTCTCAATGAAACCGTAGTTGTTAATACGAGCGTACGTTGCAAGGGATGCAATCAAACCAATGTTCGGACCTTCCGGAGTTTCAATCGGACAGATACGACCGTAATGCGTCGGATGCACGTCACGAACTTCGAAACCAGCGCGGTCACGAGTCAAACCGCCGGGGCCTAGAGCTGACAAACGACGTTTGTGCGTAATCTCTGACAACGGGTTAGTTTGATCCATAAATTGTGAAAGCTGAGATGAACCGAAGAATTCTTTAACAACGGCGTTCACAGGTTTAGCGTTAACTAAATCGTGAGGCATCATTGTTTCAACATCTTGTAAGCTCATACGTTCACGGATAGCACGTTCCATGCGAACCAAACCGATACGGTATTGGTTCTCAAGAAGTTCACCCACTGAACGAACACGGCGGTTACCCAAGTGATCGATATCGTCCACTCGGCCTTGGCCGTTTTTCAAATCGATCAATGTTTTAACAACGCTGAGGATGTCTTTTTGAGTCAGAGTACGGTGTGAAACCGGAGTCTCTTCGAAAGAGATATCAAAGCGGTGGTTGATCTTTAAACGACCCACTTCAGATAGATCGTAAGTTTCTGGATCAAAGAATAAGCGACCGAAGAACATTGAAGCTGCTTCTTCAGTTGGCGGTTCACCTGGACGTAAGCGCTTATAGATTTCGATTAAAGATTCTTCTTTAGTCTGAACCTTATCGATCAAGAGCGTGTTACGCAGGAATGGACCTACCGAAAGACCATCGAAGAAAATAACGTTGAATTCACGAATGCCCGCTGCAAGCGAAGCTTTAATGATATCAACTGTCATCTCTTGGTTCACATCGGCGATAATTTCGCCAGTGCTCTCATCGATGATTGGTTTCGCGATAATTTTACCCTCGAGGTCTTGTTGATTAACTTCGAGTTCTTTCATGCCTGCAGCGACAACTTTTTTAACTACTGCACGCGTAATACGACGGCCGGCCTTAACGATCTCTTCGCCGGTTTTGGGATCAACGATATCAGTGATCGCCCGCTGACCGGCCATCTTTTCAATATCAATTTGACGGAGCAACTTGCCATCTTTAGCAGCACGAACTGTGTCGATGTTGTAGAAATGCTCAAGAAGCTGTTCAGTTGTGTAACCTAAAGCTTTTAATAAAATTGTCGCCGGGAACTTACGGCGACGATCGATTCGCACATAAAGCAAATCTTTCTGATCAAATTCAAAATCGAGCCAAGAACCGCGGTATGGAATTACGCGAGCTGAGTAAATAAATTTACCGCTAGCATTGTTCTTACCTTTGTCATGGTCGAAGAATACACCTGGTGAACGGTGCAATTGGCTCACAACAACGCGCTCAGTGCCGTTGATGATGAATGAACCGTTTGTAGTCATAAGAGGAATTTCACCTAGGTAAACCTCTTGTTCTTTTACATCACGAATACTTCGTGCTTCTGTCTCTTCGTCGACGTCGAAAACGATCAAACGGAGAGTCACCTTCAGAGGTGAAGCGAATGTCATACCCCGCTGACGACACTCATCTACATCGTACTTTGCCGCTTCAAGTGTATAGCTTACGAATTCTAGGCTTGCTGTATTGTTAAAGTCAGAAATTGGAAATACAGACTTAAATACGCCTTGAAGACCATCGCCACTGCGACGATCAGGATCTACATCCTTCTGTAAGAATTGCTCGTAAGATCTCTTCTGAAGCTCAATTAGGTTCGGAATTTCAGTATATTGCTTCGTACGCGCGTAGTTGCGACGAAGTCTTAAGTTTGACGCCGTTACCGGGGTTGTGCCGTTCATTCAAAACTCCATTTAAAATAGAAAATTGGCAGAGGCGAAATCGCCTCTACCTTAAAATTGCAGAATAAAAACTAACGATTAAGTAAGATCAAATTACTTAATATCTACCTTAGCGCCAGCAGCAACTAGAGCCGCTTTCATTTTGTCAGCGTCAGCTTTGTTAAGACCTTCTTTTACAGTCTTAGGAGCGCCTTCAACTAGATCTTTTGCTTCTTTCAAGCCAAGACCAGTTACAGCACGAACTTCTTTAATAACGTTAATTTTGTTCGCTCCGCCATCAGTTAGTACAACTGTGAACTCAGTTTGAGCTTCAGCAGCAGGACCAGCAGCAGCAGCAGGACCAGCGGCAGCAGCAGGAGCAGCAGCAGAAACGCCCCACTTAGTTTCTAGGGTCTTGATCATTTCAGCGAGTTCGATAACAGGCATTGCAGATAGAAAATCAACAACTTGTTCTTTGTTTAGGTTAGACATTTATATTTCCTCCAAGAAATTTATATTTATTTAAAAAATTGTTTAGTTAAAAATTATCCAGCTTTTTCTTTTTGATCTTTGTAAGCCGCCAATACACGTACAAACGAACTTGGAACATTATTCAAGAGTCGTACGAATGTGCTCGTAGGACCTTGGAAAGTACCAAGAAGTTTTGCTTGAAGCTCAGGTTTACCTGGCAATGTAGCCAAGTACTTGATCATTGCTTCATTAAGCAGTTTGCCGTCCATTGCACCAGTCTTCATAACAAGCGCTTCGTTTTCTTTAGCGAACGCTGTTAGAGTCTTGGCTGCTGCACTTGCATCCTCATACGCAAACACCACACCATTATTACCTGTGAATGCTTTTTCAAGAGCAGTGGCATAAGCTGGGTGATCTTTGATCGCCCGCAGTGCCAGCGTGTTCTTAACAACGCGAAACTCAGATTTAATGGGTGCTAACGTTTTGCGGAGTTTAGTGACTTTTTCAACATCAAGTCCCTTAAAATCCACAAGGAATGCAGCTTTTGCTTTCGCAAAACGATCAGAGATTACGTTAACATCTAACGCTTTCTGTTCTCGTGTCTTTTGCATTATTTCACCTCCTTAAATTGTTTACTTACCGCGTCTCTTGACTGTCGAGGTGAGAATAAATTCTCTCTCGTCTCGGCGGGCCACTTTCGTTTTTAAGCCTTTCGGCGCCTGCTGTCTTTGACGTCGGACATCTTTAATAACTAATAAAAACTAGCTCACTTGCCCTTGAACATTAGAAATATCAATTTTCACGCCTGGGCCCATAGTGGCAGCCACAGTGATCGACTGAAGATAGTTTCCTTTGCTCGAGTTTGGCTTTGCTTTAACAAGAACGTTCATAAACGCCATAAAATTTTCTTGGAGTTTTTGAGCGCCCATTGATTTGCGACCAATGCTAGCGTGAACAATACCAGCTTTTTCAACACGGAAAGCCAATTTACCTTTTTTCTCCGCAGTGACTGTTGCTGCTACGTTCATTGTTACTGTTCCAACTTTAGGGTTGGGCATTAAGCCTCTAGGACCTAGTACCTTAGCCACTTTTGAAACCGTACCCATCATGTCTGGTGTAGCGATACATTTATCGAAATCCAACCAGCCACCGTTGATTTTCTCTACAAGGTCATCAGCGCCCACAAAATCTGCACCGGCATCTTTTGCTTCTTGCTCTTTTGGACCTTTAGCGAAAACTACGACGCGAACTGCTTTACCCAAACCATGAGGTAGGGCAACTGCTCCACGCACTTGTTGATCTGACTGAGCCGGGTCAACACCGAGGCGAATAGCTACGTCGATTGATTCATCAAATTTAGCTGTAGCTGTATCCACTGCTAAAGCAATTGCTTTGTCAGATGCATACGTTTTAGTGCTATCAACTTTGCCTTCTAAGGCTTTTTCTCTTTTAGTTTGTTTCATAAATCAGCCTCTATTTCACAATGTCCAAGCCCATGCTCTTCGCAGATCCTTGGACCTGTGACATAGCGGCTTCAACGGTTAAGCAGTTCAAATCTGGAAGTTTGATCTTCGCGATCTCTTCGATCTGCTTCATTGTGATCTTCCCGACCTTTTCTCGAGCAGGGTTCTTTGAACCACTCTCAAGTTTAATTGCTTTCTTAAGCAATACAGATACGGGCGGCGTCTTCGTTATGAAAGTGAAAGAGCGGTCACTGTACACAGTAATGATTACTGGAATAACAGTGTCACCCAAACTCTGCGTCTTAGCATTGAACTGCTTGCAGAATTCCATAATGTTAACACCTTGTTGCCCGAGCGCCGGTCCAACGGGAGGAGCTGGATTAGCCTTCCCTGCCGGTATCTGTAGCTTAATCTGGGCTTGTATTTTCTTTGCCATAATTATGCTCCTTTTCCCACTCTAGCTTGAGGACGATAATTCGCCCCACAAGGATATATATTTTTTGGCCTTGCGGCCTCTCTATAAATAAGCCTTAACGGCTTACTTTTAATTTTTTTCTACTTGGACGAAATCAAGTTCAACAGGTGTCGGACGACCAAAGATGCTAACTAGAACTTTAACTTTGCCTTTTTCCTCATTAATTTCTTCTACGGTTCCGTTGAAGTTATTAAAAGGACCATCAATAACAGTAACGCCTTCGCCAACAGAGAAAGAGATTTTCGCTTTTGGCTTTTCAGCACCTGTTTCCATTTGCTTAGTAATTCTTAAAACTTCGTGTTCAGGAACTGGGGTTGGCTTCATATTGCCCAAAAAACCTGTTACTTTGTTGGCGCTTTTTACAAGGTGCCAGCTAAGATCAGACATTTTCATTTGAACAAAAATATAACCTGGAAAGAATTTACGAGCGCGTGTTGTCTTTTTGCCTTTAATAAGCTCAACAACATTTTCTTGTGGAATTAAAATATCACCGAAAAACTCTTCAGCTTTTTTCAAACGAACCTTCTCTTCAATAGAAGCCTTCGCCGCTGATTCGCTGCCCGAGTGAGTATTTACAATGTACCACTTCAATTCGTTCGCAACCATTTTCCCGCCTAACTGAACATCGCTGGTACTTCGACGAGGAGCTTAACGATCTCTCGTGCAACAGTATCAACACCAAGAAGTAAGAAAGAAGCGATGAAGACCATGACGATCACTACGATCGTCATACCTACAACGTCTTTACGAGCTGGCCAATTCACTTTGCTAACTTCGAGGATAACCTCTTCGGCAAGCACATTGGTTTTTTCGCTCAACTGGAGATATAGAAAAACAGCAACGCCAACTAAAATTGGAAGGCCGTGTGCAATTGCTTCGTTGCCATAGAATCTCTGAATGACACCGAATGAGCCCGCGAGAGCTTTGAACAATACACTTACAGTGACCCAAGCCACGATACCCGTGACCAAGAAACTGACTGATCTAATTTTTTTTAGCGCTTGCTTATCCATATATCCTTTTAAAAAACTGGCAGGGCAGGAGAGATTCGAACTCACAACACACGGATTTGGAGTCCGTTGCTCTACCAATTGGAGCTACTGCCCTACACTAACTATTTAGCTTCAGGAATAATATCTACAACAACACCGGCGCCTACTGTACGTCCACCTTCGCGGATCGCAAAACGTAGTTCTTTTTCCATCGCAACTGGAGTGATCAATTCAACTTCCATTTCTGCGCGGTCACCTGGCATTACCATTTCTGTTCCTTTTTTCAATGTCACAACGCCCGTTACGTCAGTTGTACGGAAGTAGAACTGTGGACGGTAACCGTTGAAGAATGGAGTGTGGCGTCCGCCTTCTTCTTTAGTAAGAATGTAAGCTTCTGCTTTGAATTTTTTGTGTGGAAGAACTGAACCTGGCTTAGCCAATACTTGGCCGCGCTCAACTTCTTCTTTTTTAGTACCACGGAGTAAGCAACCAGCGTTGTCTCCTGCGCGACCTTCATCAAGAAGTTTACGGAACATTTCGATTCCAGTTACAGTTGTTTTTTGAGTCGGACGGATACCAACGATTTCAATCTCTTCGCCGATTTTCACGATACCGCGCTCAATACGACCAGTTACAACCGTTCCACGACCAGAGATCGAGAACACGTCTTCTACTGGCATCAAGAATGGCTTGTCGATAAGACGAGCTGGCTCTTTAATGTAGCTATCGCAAGCTTCCATAAGTTTGTCGATGGCTTGTGAGCCGATTTCAGACTTGTCGCCTTCAAGGGCTTTAAGGGCAGAACCACGAATGATTGGAATGTCGTTACCAGGGAATTCATATTTAGAAAGAAGTTCGCGAACTTCAAGCTCAACGAGGTCAAGAAGCTCAGCATCGTCAACCATGTCAACTTTGTTCATGAACACAACGATACCTGGAACACCAACTTGACGTGCAAGAAGGATGTGCTCACGAGTTTGTGGCATAGGTCCGTCAGCAGCAGAAACAACTAGAATCGCGCCATCCATTTGAGCAGCACCAGTGATCATGTTTTTCACATAATCGGCGTGACCCGGGCAATCTACGTGTGCGTAGTGGCGGTTTGTAGTTTGATATTCAACGTGTGAAGTAGAAATAGTAATACCACGCTCTTTTTCTTCAGGAGCTTTATCGATTTGATCGTACGCTAGTGCAGCACCACCAAATTTTTGAGACATACATGAAGTGATGGCAGCAGTAAGAGTTGTCTTACCATGATCGACGTGACCGATAGTACCGATGTTGACGTGGGGCTTCGATCTATCGAATTTTTCTTTAGACATTTTGTTTTCCTCCTGAGCGGATGTTGTTAACTTTTATTTTAAAACTAACTTTTTAAATCAAACTTCAAACTCACTAATCAAAACTTCGCGGCCCATAAATCTGGAGCCCATGGTGGGACTCGAACCCACGACCTCTCCCTTACCAAGGGAGTGCACTACCCCTGTGCAACATGGGCATCTCTGCCTCTAGCCAGGTGAAGTGGAGCGGGAGACGGGTCTCGAACCCGCAACCCTCAGCTTGGAAGGCTGATACTCTAGCCAATTGAGCTACTCCCGCATCAAATTACCGCAAAGTGCACAACTTGGTGGAGAGAGAAGGATTCGAACCTTCGTAAGCGTGAAGCTAGCAGATTTACAGTCTGCCCCCTTTAGCCACTCGGGCATCTCTCCATCAAAACTTTTTGTCACATTTGATTTCACACTTTTTATTAAAAAAGTGGAGCTGAGTATGGGACTCGAACCCGCAACCTACTGATTACAAATCAGTTGCTCTACCAATTGAGCTAACCCAGCCTCATTTTTTCTGCTCGCGCATCGGATAAAAAACGCTTCGCTTGTTTTGTAAACAACCAAGAAAAGTAAATAATCTATCTGACACGTAACGGACTCTTTTAATGGTCCACTGGGGGTGAGTCAAAGGAATTTCATTGATTTTTAAATGGTTATGTAACTCGGTCTTTTAGCTTTGTAATAAAGAGTGCTGTCTAACTGTTTCATAGAGGGCAATTGAAGAGGCGACGGAAGCGTTGAAACTGGCTTCTGATGAGGTTTGGGGAATCTGAACAAGCTCATCGCAAACACCACGAACAGAGCTGCGGATACCCTTTTCTTCTGAACCCACCACCCAAACTATTTTTTCGTGAACTCTAGTTTTAAGGAGTGTCGCCCGACCCTCACCGGCTAAGCCAAAAATCCAAAATCCTTTGTCTTTTAAATATTTTAGGTCTTGTACTAAGTTTTTAACAACGATCATGGGGACATGTTCAGCTCCACCACTTGCGACCTTAATGACGGATGGCGTTAGGTGGCCCGCCCGATGCTCGGGTACTAATAAGGCCTTCACGCCCATAAGCCATGCTGACCTTAATATAGCACCGACATTGTGAGGATCTGTGATCTCATCGAGAGCCATGATTATAACTTTTTCTTGGTCATCAGCATCGAGCTCTTCGAGGTCAAAGGTAGGTGAATCTTTCATAAATACCGCAACGCCCTGATGGCTGGGGGCGATTTTATTGAGGGCGGTTTCCTCACGACTGTGTACTTTTATGCGATTTTTTTCGGCCCATACAGCGAAAAAATTCAAGTCTTGGACTTTTTTAAAATCAGAACGCAGCCAAATTTCAACCACAGAATCAGGATTAATTTTAAGCGCTTCGCGCGCTGAATGGATGCCTATGACTGTTCTTTTCATGGGGGTATTTGTACTTCATATTTATAAGAATGGCTAGGTGTCGACACAATTTCTACAGGTTTGAGGGGCGAATTGACCCGCTGATAGATTTCAATTGTTGAAAGTACCGATAATTATTTAAGTAGAGGGATGGCATTTTCGTCTTCGGCAGAAGCCGACCCTAAAACACTTCTCTCTCAATCACTTAAGTCTTTGATTCATCAGGCAGTGAAGATCTTTGGGCGTGTTGTTGAGAAGGAGCTTGGCCTCGGCTCTTTTCAGCAAATCGAAGCTTTACGACAGGAAATGGCCTCGTTAAGAGAATCGTCGGATGAGAAAGTTTTTGCGTCACTTAAGAAAAACTATAGGCGTCTTGAGAAACTGAATCGAAACGAAAGATTAGAGGTCGCCCGCGCTTTTACACTCATGTTAGAAGTCATGAATGCTTGCGAGAATGCTTACCGCAGTTATCGACTCAGTTTGCGCAAAAATATAAGCTATAGTGGTTTGGATCTTGAATCGCAGTCTGTAACTTACGTATTCACAGCTCATCCGACTGAGGCGCGCTCTCCCCTTAATATTGAGATATTCCATCAAATCCAGAACTTGCTTCTGCAAGCGTTACAAGAAAACCCAGACGAGAACGAATTTAAACTTGGTGAACCTTTTGAAAAGGCACTCTTCCACTTACTAGCTATCGCTTGGCGAACACCAATCGTTCGCAGCCGCGCTCCTACGGCTAGTGATGAGGCTGCTCATATTTACTCTCTACTTTTGCGAGATGAAATTCTTTTTAGTCTGCTCGATACTCATATGACGGGCGTACCGTTTTTTATTCATAACTGGGCTGGTGGCGATAAAGATGGTCACCCGGGCGTCGACGAAAAAGTTATGTTACGAAGCTTAAGTCTTTCTCGCATTGAACTTGTGCACGTGATTTTAAAACAGATGCGCCGGATTCATGAAACTTTGAATTTGTTTTCGTCTCATACGCTTTCTCGAAAGCTCGTGCAGATTGAAAATAAAATTCGCGGACTGAAGATTCTTAAGGCTGGCGATGGTCCTCGAGTTGAAAAAGTGAAGAAGATGATTCAGCACTTTTCTACGATATACGAACAGGAGCTCGGAGCTCTGCACCCAGATCTTTTGCGTCTTCATCAGATTCTGCGAGTTTTGCCAGGGATTGTTGTGCCTCTTGAACTGCGTGAGGCTTCGGATGTCTTGATGGCCAAATCGGTGAAGACTATAGTTATTGATAGAATGCTCGCGACTATCGCCCGTCTAGCGGGAGGCTGTGATCCACGGCTTTATGCCCATAGTTTTATTATCAGCATGACCGAATCTTTTGCTCACGTACAAAAAGCGGCACAGAAACAAAAAGCGGCTTTCGGTGAAGTTTATTTGCCTATTGTCCCGCTATTTGAAAACGCAAAGATTTTGCAAATTTCAGATTCAATCGTCAGTAAAATTGTTAAGAACTCTGCTTTTAAAAAACTAATTCGCAATCAATGGGGCGGACAACTGGAAATCATGGTGGGATATTCGGATTCAGCGAAAGAAGCTGGAGTCTTGAACAGCCGCTTAGCTATTGCTGAAGCCCTTCCCCGCCTCGATAAAGTGTGTGCCCGAAATAAAGTGACACCGGTATTCTTTCACGGTTCGGGTGGAAGCATCGACCGTGGCGGAGGCTCAATAGAAGATCAGACCTCTTGGTGGCCGCAATCAGCTTTGCGCAATTATAAAGCCACTGTGCAAGGCGAAATGATTGAGCGATCGCTAGCGACAACGCAAATTGCGCAGAGAATGATCCAGAAGATTGTAATCGCCAGCCAGCACAGTACGAAGCGATTAGCTCAAGATCTTTCTTCTCTAGGTAAATTTGCTGAAGATGTGGCGGAATCTTATCGGGAACGCACACATTCTGCTGAATTTTTAGAGATGGTAGAAAGTGCGACCCCCTATTCTTTTTTAAATTTAATGAAGATTGGTTCGCGGCCCTCAAAGCGCTCTAAGAAATTAAGCGTTGAGGGATTGAGAGCCATTCCTTGGGTTTTATGTTGGACACAAACGCGTATTCTCTTCCCGACTTGGTGGGGCGTTGGCTCGGCTTGGGAAAAAGCAACAGCGGCTCAAAAGGCTGGTCTTAAAAAAGCTTTCCGGGAAACGCCTGTATTCAGTTCTTATATGAGAGCACTTGGATTCACTTTAGCAAAAATTGAAATGCCTGTTTGGCGTTTGTATTTGGAGAAAAGTAGCTTGAGCTCTGTTCAAGCTGAGAAATTTTTCGCTGAGTTTTCAGCTGAGCACTCTAAAACTTTGCGTTGCTTTCATGAGATGACGGGTCACGATAATCTTTTGTGGTTTCGGCCTTGGCTTGGAGAAAGTATTTATCTGCGCTCAGTTATGATTCATCCGCTGAATTTACTGCAGATACTAGCCAGCCAAGATAATGATATTCCGCTTATTCGCACGACCATGGTGGGAATATCGAGTGGAATGTTAACGACTGGTTAAGCTTAGATACCGATAATTAAATTTTAATTTAAACTAGCTAAGATGGATTCGATGGCTGCGATTGGATCTTTTGCGGTGACTATTGGGCGACCGATGACGAGAGCTGAGGCACCGTTTTCCAGAGCTTCTTTGGGAGTTGTGATACGCACCTGATCGTCTTTGCTGTCGGTGGCGAGACGAATACCAGGAGTGACTAGAAAACTATTCGGATGGCGATTGCGAAGAGCTTTCGCCTCTTCTGGAGAACAGACAATGCCCGTTAAACCTGAGCGAATTGTTAAATCCGCTAGAGACTCTACATGTTCGGCGAGCTTGAGAGGCTTCCAGTTCGAGGGAATTGTTTTCTCTGAGTAGCTTGTCAGTACAGTGACAGCAAGAACTTGGAAGAATCTTTGGGCGTTTAATTCTCTCTCGAGATTCGCTATTTCTGTGAGCGCTTCGCTCCCCGCTTGGGCATGGATGGTGGCGTAACTCGCGCCAGCTTCGAATGTGGCTTTAAGAGCGGAGATCATCGTCGATGGAATGTCATAGTATTTATTATCGACAAAGACAGGCGCGTATTCAGCCAGCTCAGAGATCACACGCGGGCCGTATTTTACGAGGAGGCGTGGGCCCACTTTGAAGCCACCCACTTTCTTTGCACATCTCATGGCAAGGATTTTTGCGACTTCGAAATCATCAATATCTAAGGCTACGAAAATCGGATTCTTAAGCATTGATGTGTTCATGTCGCCCTTTCAGCTTGTCTGCACTCTTATTTTTTATTCGCTTTTAGCCATTCTTTTACTTTGGCACTCAATTGTTCAACCGGAACTTTTTGAGTTTGTTTGTCAGCACGTGAAACCAATTCGATTTCGTTGGCCTTAATACCGCGCGCGCCAATGTTGATTCTGAGAGGCATACCGAGAAGATCTGCATCTTTGAATTTCACCCCTGGGCGCTCGTCACGGTCATCAACGAGTACATCGATACCTTCAGTGCGTAAGTTTTCGTAAAGTTCATTGGCAATTTTTGAGGCGGTTGGGTCAGCTGGATCTAGCAAGCACACGTGAACTTCGAATGGTGCAAGAGCGATGGGCCAGATGATGCCATCTTTATCGTGACACTGCTCGATTACAGCTTGCACTGTGCGAGAGATACCGATGCCGTAACAACCCATTTCAATGGGCATAGAGACGCCTTCTGCGTTCAAGAAGTTCGCGTTCATGGCTTTAGAGTATTTAGTGCCGAGATAGAAAATATGACCCACTTCAATACCGCGATAAGATTTTAAAACACCTGAACCATTTGGATTGCGATCGCCTTCACGAGCCAGACGTAAATCAGCGACGCGAGTGGCGCGATAGTCACGGTCGTGATTGACGTTTTTCAAATGGAAGCCGTCTTCATTGGCGCCAACAACGTAATCACGAAGTGGCTCAACACCGTTATCCATGTAGATCGGAATTTTAAGACCAACTGGACCGCAGCTACCAGGGTGAGCCCCAGTGAGCTTAAACACTTCATCTTCAGTGAGAAGAAGTGGCGGATTTGAGAGTCCAAGTAAGTTTTTTAATTTTACTGGATTCACTTCATCAGAACCGCGTAGGAGTACGCAGATCGGCTTAATATCTTGAGCCACTTGGCCCTCAGCCACTTCAGCGCCAGAGAAGAACATTGTTTTTACAAGATCTTTTGGCTCAGCATTAGCTGCACCTAATTTCTTGAGGAGCTTAGATAGATCTTCAATTGTTTTCGCGTGGGGTGTGGCGAATTTTTCATAAGACGAAGATTTGGCTTCACGACCAGAAATTGGATCAGCATCTACCGCTGGGCAAACTTCAACATTCGCCGCAAAAGTTCCGTCTTCGCTGGCAAGAAGCGCATCTTCACCTGAGTCTGCAAGAATGTGAAATTCTTCTGAGCGGTCACCGCCGATAGCTCCACTATCCGCTTTTACGCTGACGTATTTGGCACCGATGCGGGTGAAGATAGCTTTGTAAGCTTCATCCATGAGTTTGTAAGCCTTAAGAGCTTCTTCTTGGCTAATATCAAAGCTGTAAGCGTCTTTCATAATAAATTCACGGCCACGCATTAAACCGAAACGTGGGCGGATTTCATCACGGTATTTAGTTTGAACTTGATAGAGATTCACTGGTAAATCACGGTAACTTTTCACATCTCGGCGAACAAAGTCAGTCACGCACTCTTCGTGTGTAGCACCCAAGCAGAAATCTTGGCCTAGGCGATTTTGAAATTTAAGAAGACCTTTACCCATCGCTGTCCAGCGGCCAGTTTCTTCCCAAAGCTCGCGTGGGTTTACGACAGGCATAAGGATTTCAACGCAATTTCTCTTATCGAGTTCATCGCGTACGATTTTTTCAAATTTACGAATGGCTTTCAGCGCGAGAGGGCCATAGGTAAAAATACCTTGGGCGACCTTCTTGATGTATCCACCACGGACCATCAACTGATGGCTTGGGATTTCAGCATCTGCTGGAGTTTCTTTTAATGTGTAGATGTGACTTGATTTCCACTTCATATAATTTCCTCTGTCTAGGGCATGGTCTTTAATGCGGTGCTACCATAAGGTATCCCGTACCTTTTAATCTTCAAGGCCGTAGGCTTTGATTTTTCTGTGGAGGTAACTTCTTTCGAGGCCGATGGCTTCGGCTGTCTTTGAGATGTTGCCGCCATTTTCATTTATTTTTTGAATTAAAAATTCTTTTTCAAATTCGGCGCGGGCCTTACGGAAAGAACTCTCAGTATTGAACTGACTGTTGAGGTCAGACTGGAGGCCAGCAATTTTCAGATCGTGCACGTCAACAAAATCTCCGGGAGTGAGAATGTAAAGTCGCTCAACGAAGTTGCGGAGTTCACGAACGTTTCCGGGCCAGTTGTAGGCCTGCATTTTTTCATAGGCCTGGTCTGAAAGGATTTTCTTGCTGTAACCGCCCTCGCGCACGAAGGTCTCACCAAAGTGATTGACGAGTGCGCCCACGTCTTCACGACGTTCGCGAAGTGCCGGCATATGAATCGGAATCACATTGATGCGGTGAAAAAGGTCTTCTCTGAAACGACCGGCCTTAATATCTTCGTCGAGGTTGCGGTTTGTGGCCGCAATCACTCGTACATCGACCTCAATAGTTTGTGAGCCGCCAACGCGCTGGAATTTTTTCTCTTGAAGGATTCTTAAGACTTTCGCTTGAGCTTCAAGGCTCATATCACCGATTTCATCGAGAAAAAGTGTTCCGCCATGGGCGTGATCGAACTTTCCTTTTTTCTGCTTATCAGCTCCAGTGAATGCTCCTTTTTCGTATCCGAAAAGTTCACTTTCAATAAGCTCCCCTGGAATGGCCGCGCAGTTGATGTCGATGAATGGACGACTCGCACGAGAGCTCAGGTAATGAATGTTTTGTGCAACCAGCTCTTTGCCCGTGCCGTTTTCTCCGGTAATAAGAACCCAAGACTGAGTGGGTGCGACCCTCGCGACCATCTGCTTCAAATCTTTCATCACATTACTATCGCCCACGAGAGCAATATTGCGACGAAGCTTGCTGAGAAGAGCGAGTTTTTCACTACGCTCTGACTGGAAATTCGTGATGTTTTGAATCAAAATTGAAATTTTATCGATTGAGAGGGGCTTCTCAACGAAATCCCAAGCGCCAAGTTTTGTCGACTTCACAGCCGTTTCGATAGTACCGTGACCTGACATCATAATGAAGTGACAGCTGGGGGCATTGACTTTAGCGCGTCTGAGAACTTCGATACCGTCGATATCGCCAGGCATCCAGATATCAAGAAGAACGATGTTTGGACGAAAGGCTGATATCTGTTGAAGAGCGGAGTTACCGTCATGGGCTGTATCTACTGTGTACCCTTCATCTTTTAACGAAGCCGATAAAACTCCGCAGATGGCCTCTTCATCATCAACAACTAGAATTCGAATTTGCTGACTATCAGTGTTCACGAATCTTTCCTTTCAGTGCCGTCAAAGAGTTGAGCGCTTTGGGCGCCGCCCGCGTTAATTGGCAACTCTATGACGAAACGGGTTCCACTCGGCTCGTTATCGAGCGCTCTAATATAACCGTTGTGATCTTCTACAGCCCGCTTCACAATGGCAAGCCCAAGACCTGTACCATGTTTTTTTGTAGTTACATAGGGTTCAAATACGCGAGAACGTAGGGCCTGGGGGATACCAGGTCCATTATCAATAACGTCGATACGAACCATTTTGAGGTTCGCATCGTAAGCCGTTTGTACACTGACTTCTCCAGTTTTCTGATCGCGAACGCTTTCAATGGCATTATCTACTAAGTTGGTGATGATTCGCTTGATTTGATCAGGGTCGAACCAAAACTGTGGAAGGTTTTCGTCGCCCTTGAAGGTTGGCTCTACCTGTTTATCGCCCTGCTCGAAAAGCTGGAGAGCTTCTTTGATCACTGTATTCAATGAAGCTAGAACCGGCTTTGTTTTTGGCATACGGGCAAACTGGCTGAACTCATTGACGAGATTTTTAAGATCATTCACCTGGTTCACGATCATCTTTGTGCAGTCTTCAAAAGCCGGATCAGAAATCTGCTCGCCGAATTTACGTTGCAACCGCTGAGCCGCCAAACTGATTGGCGTCAGTGGATTTTTAATTTCATGGGCGATACGACGGGCGACCTCTGTCCAAGCTGCAGCCCGCTGTGCCGATAGAAGAAGCTGAAGATCATCAAATACGAGAACCTTACCAAGCTCTTTGCCCTTCTCATCCGTCAGAACTGAAATCGACATTTGCAAGAGAAGCGGCTGCCCCTTCACGCTGATTTGAATTTCTTTTTGGATCGACGGCACACGGTGCAATTTCATCGATGTCACCATTTCAGCGAAAATCTGGTAATAATCTTTTGAGAGAACTTGCTCTGCTTTTTTACCCACAAGATCAATTGGCTCGACTTCGAGAAGTTTAGCGGCATGGCGATTGATCATAGTGATGATGTTTTCACGATCAACAGAGATCACACCTGTTGTGACCTGCGAAAGCACGACTTCAATGTAGCGCGAGTGTTCGTTGAGCTGAGAGAGAGTTTTATTCAAGCTGTTATTGGCATCGCGGATTTCTTTTTCTGAGCGACCCAAATATTCAGTCATGGTATTGAAATCTGAAATCAGGCGATTCATTTCTGGTGAACCAGAATTCACCACCACTTGATTGAAATCCCCTTTTACCACGCGCTGAGTGGCTTGAGCCAGTTGTTCAATTGGAATACTCAGCTGACGAGCTAAATAGAAACCGAACCATGTGGCGCCGGTCAAGACCAAGAAAGTCATGAGCACGAGGATAATAAGATAAATAGATTTGATCGGGTAAACGATCGGATCTGTATCGCGAAGATTTTCATAAGCCGAGGCAATTTCATCCATTCGTGAAATCAGTGAAAGCGGGATGTAAGTTGAGACGACGACAGCTCCATTTTGTCCAAGCGCTGTAGCCGGAACAATAACGCGGACCAAGTCACCTTCAGCAAAGTGATGGATCACGCTAGATTCATTACGGCCGGTGACACCCTTCTGGCGAAAGTCGAGAGAGATAGCTGGCACAGACGGAACCCCATCTTCTTTGGCGATTGCTAATTCGCGATCTTCAAAGAGTTCTGGATAGTACTCCACCGCATCGAGGGAATATTTTTTTCTTAAGTCTTCAAGAGAAGCGCGAAGCTGTGCTCGGCTGTTAGCATTTCTTAAAGATTTCGCGACTTCGCTGGCGAAGTGATAGTTTTTTTTCTTCGCTGTTAGATAATACGAGTTCGTCACTTCGATGGAGCTTTTTAAAACTCCTGACATGCGATCGTTAAACCAACGGTCGAAACTGTTGTTGATGTAGAAAACCGAAATGGTGAACATGATCACTGTCGGAACGAAAGCAAAACCAACGAAAGCCGCAATCAATTTACTTTTCAGTGAACTGCCAAGGGGGCCACCTTCACGCTCGGCAAAGTTTTTCACGATGTTTCTGAAAATCAGAAACAACATGAAGAGGAAAATTATTATGTTAAAATTAACGAGACCGAAGAAAAACACCGAACTCTGAAACGGTAGAGACTCGCTCATGCCGAAGAGGCGGAATTCAATCCAAGTGAGAATAAGAAAGACCAAACCTAGGACGACTGCCAAAATCTTTTCGCGCAGCCGCTTTTTCTTTTCGGTTGTTTGGTCGTTGTTTTGGTCCATTTATGGACCATACTAGGCTCGAGAGCCTAGTGCAACAAAGGGCGAGTAAGCGTCAGTTAGGGCGAGTAAGCGCAAGCTGTCTAAAAATCGCCCGTGTCTAAAACTCGCCCGTAAACCGCGCTGTCGCCTACTGAACGTGTTGAGTGTAGATTGTACGACCAACTTGGAAACACGGACCGCCTGTCTTGATTAATTCAAGGCATAGAGTCTTAGTTTCTTCTGTGTTGAGCTTAGTTTCCATTGTGAATGCCACGCCAGAGTTGACTGCTGCGCTGTGAAGAAGAAGTTTTGCGTTAGATGGGCTTACGCGCTTCTTAAGTTCTTGAAAAAACACATTCATCGTTACTTCTGTAGTTGTCGTCATTTAAGACTCCTTAGGGTTGATTTGGGTTAAGAGTTCAATCATTTCAATAAGAGTGTCGGCCGCATCGCGACCTTTGTGACCGTGGGATCCACCAACGCGGTCGAAAGCTTGCTCTTCATTTTCAGTTGTTAAAACACCGAAAACTACAGGCTTACCGTAGTTAAGTTGAAGTTCTGTGCAGCCGCGCTCAACTGAGGCACATACGTAATCGTAGTGAGTTGTGTCACCGCGAATGACCGCTCCGAGAGCGACCACACCTTTAACACCCTGCTCTAAAAGAGCTTTAGCAATAAGGGGAATTTCGAAAGCGCCGGGCACGCGATAAACAACAACTTTGTCTTTTGATAATCCAGCTTCACTGAGGCGATCGACGCAACCACTGAGAAGTTTATCAGTTACTTCTTGGTTAAAGCGAGCCGCAACAACTGCCACTTTACCGCTGAATTTATCAGTGGCTTTGTTAAACGAGTTCATTGTCGGCTCCTGGCTGAACTGGGGTTCCATCAAAATTAATGGCTTCTACGATTTCGATTCCGTAACCTTTGATACCCGCGCGTTTGATAGCGTGGTTTGAAATTAAAATGATTTTATGAAGACCTAGGGCGCGGAGAATTTGTGCTCCGATGCCGTAATCTTTGTCGTCCATTGGACGCTTCTCGACAGAGAGGAAAGATTGGCGTTCGTCATTACGAAGGTAAAGTAAAACGCCGCGGCCTGAAGCTTCAATCATACGCATAGCCGATGCGATTGTTGATTCATCACCTTGGCCAAAAACTCCCAATACATCTGTAAGAACATTTTCGTTTTGTACGCGAACAAGCGCTGGTTCGCCTGAAGTGAGATCGCCTTTTACTACGGCTACGTGCAAGCGATTGTCGATTTTGTTACGGAAACCTTGAATTGAAAAACCAGTACCGTAAGCGGTCTCAATAGTTTGGAAAAATTCACGCTCAACTAGACTTTCTTTTGCGACACGATATTCGATAAGATCTTCAATGGTGCCGATTTTAATATTATGTTTGGCTGCGAAAGCTTTAAGATCTTCAACACGAGCCATAGAACCATCGTCGTTCATAATTTCGCAAATCACAGCTGATGGATTGAGCCCCGCTAAGCGGGCCAGATCAATACTCGCTTCAGTGTGGCCAGCGCGTTTTAGCACCCCACCCTTTTGCGCTTTAATGGGGAAAATATGTCCTGGAGTAATAATATCGCGGGCTTGAGCTGTTGGGCTCGCAGCTACACGAATCGTGTGAGCGCGGTCGGCGGCAGAAATACCAGTTGATACTCCTTCAGCGGCCTCAATACTCACTGTGAAAGCTGTGCGATTCGGCGAAAGGTTCAAATCATCACGAACCATTTGCGGAAGTTCTAGACGGGCGATTTGTTCAGACGTCATTGCGAGACAAATAAGACCACGAGCTTCACGGGCCATAAAGTTAATCATGGGAGCCGTCACAAAATCAGCCGCTAGAATCAAGTCGCCTTCGTTCTCACGATCTTCATCGTCGACGAGAATGACCATTTTGCCCTGGCGGATGTCTTCTATGATGTCTTCAATTGAGTTCATTGAGCGTCTCTCTGCGCACTAAAGCGCGGGCCATCTGATCAGCTTCAACTAAAATAGAATCGCCTGGTTTGAGCGATGCTAAGTTTGTGCGTTGAACAGTTTCGGGAATTAAACAAAAACCTAAAATGTCTTTTTCAATAGAATTGATGGTGAGGCTCACACCGTTGAGAGCTAAGCTCCCTTTCGGCCAAACAAAGGCGGCAATATTCGCTGGGATTTTAATATCGAGCATCCAGCTGCCACCTTGATCGTAAGACTTCATCACTTCGGCGCGGCCATCCACATGACCTGTAACGAAGTGACCATGAACGCGATCGCCAATGCGAAGTGAGCGCTCAAGATTGAGTTCACATGCGCTCAGAGTTTTTTCGTTCCAGTTAGCTATTTTCAGAGTTTCGTGACCGAGGGCGAATTGAACCCATTCGTCATTGAATTTTTCAACTGTTAAGCAAATGCCATTCACTGCGATGCTATCGCCAGTTTTAATATCATTGAATGTAGTGGGCTTTGCGACTTGGATTCTAACTAGGTTTTGTGGGTATTCGGGGTCGAGTGGTTTAAACTCCAAAACTTTCGATTTGGCCTCGATAATTCCCGAAAACATGTCAGTCCTTTAGATGGCCGCACTTTAATCTAATGACTTAAAAAAGGTCAATAGTGGGGCGGCGCTTAAGTTATATTTACAGTGCGTTCAAATACAAAAGGGCCCTGTGGGGCCCTTAACGGTTCTATTCTTGCTATTCTTCAGCCGGGTCTTCTTGTACTAGTGCACCACTTTGAACTTCAGCATAAAAATCATCGTCTAATTTAACGATTAACTCAAATTCAAAGTCAGTCGCCACCGTCTTCTTGGCTTCATCGTAAGAAAAGCTGATTTTTGCTTTAGATGCTGAGCAAATTGTCATGTCGCGATCTTTATCTGCATTTGAAGCCTTTTTAATAGCTGCTTTAGTTTCTTCTTCATTAGTCACGAAAACATCTTGGCCAAGAGCTGCACTTAATTTTTCATCGCGTGAAAAAGAAACCGTTTCTCCATCCATAATGAGAGTTTTTTTAGCAAAATCATATTCGGCCAATGTATCTTCTGGATCATTTTCGGACTGAGTTGTTGTATGGCTTTGAACTTTGCCAGAGCTTAAATATATAGTCGCAACCGTGTTCTCGCTGATGACTTTTCCGCCAGGGACTAAAACCTTTTGGTTGGCATCTTTACCATTTGATTGATCTACAGATGTGCCTTTAACTACAAGCTTGGCATTGGCACCGCAGGCCTTCTCAGCTGCGATTTCAGCTTTAGCTTGGGCGGCGGCTTGAGATGCTTCTGATTTTTTACCACTTCCACCACCGCAGCCTGATAACAGGGCAGCCGTAGCTAATAAAATAACTATATTCTTCACATGGACCTCCAAGAAACGTTCAACGATTATTTAGCGCATTGCATTATGTCGGTGTTTATGGAGAATTGAAAGAGGAGAATGTCACTGGTGAAGTCTTAACATACCAGTGACAAAAATCGGATAGGGTCTTTTTTACTATTAATCGTGAGTTCCGCGGATCATTGTCTTAAGTGCGAGTTTATTGAGGTAATAAGACTCAGTTAAAACGATACGAACGCGAATTGTTTTACTCTTCTCATCAACTGAGAAGTATCCGCGAGCTGCAACCGAACAACGCTGCTCAATACCCTCTTCGCTAATTTGCGGAGTGAGATCCCCGTTATCAGATGCATAAGTTAATGATGTTAGATCGGCTTCATTGACAGAGAAGATATCTGTTTTCAACTTTTCAGTAAGAGCTTTGTCTTTAGCGAAGGCAATCGTGCCACGCTCTGATTTAATATCTAAGCGATTGAAATCGTAGTTCTCATCAAACTCAACTTCTGGACCGTCAGCTTTAAGAATTGAATAAACTTTTTTACCTTTAGCCGCTTTAACAACACTCACTGATCTTGAAGAGATGGTATCGCCTTCGCGAACCACAAAACGACTTGGCGATAAGCGCGTGAATTTTTCGACTTCAACGATTGTAGTTTCACGAACAATGTTAGCCACACAAACTTTATGAACAGCGACTGGAGCCGCCGGCGTAACGCCGACCGACTGATTAGCCTGCCCATTCACAGGCACAGCTTGAGGACGAAGATTTGGATTTACAAAATTTGGACTGCTTCTTTTCTCGCCGTCGACTTTCGCACATGCAGTTACAAAAAGAGCCGCTGCACATAGAACTAGAATCTTCTTCATACATCCTCCGGGATACATAAAATCTTATATCGCATAGCATTATGTACATGATTTCAAAGGAAATAAAGAAAATTCGAGTTTTCTAATGAGAAAGATAAAAAGTGACAAAATCGGTCACTTTTTTGAGGTCCGCAAGAGGAGTGCGGACCCAAAATCGTCTAACTTTTAGCCGAAAATAGCGGCCCAGAGAGAAGCGAACCAATGACTGACGCGCGACCAGAATGAAGTTTCAACTTCTGCTGACTCAGCTGATGCCGGTAAACGGCCATCACTGACCTTCTCATTAGCGGCATAATTTGGAATCTGGATATAGACTCCATTGAAATAGAACCCACCTGTCGGCGGCGCGTACACTGTCTGACAAGTCAGCTTCGCTTGCATGCCGCAATTGTCATCGTCACAGTTATCACCTTGGCCCGAACCGCGAGACAGAAGACTCCATGCTCCGTCGGATTGAACAGGGGTGTAGTTTCCTTTATCAACTTTGTAGTTGTAAGAAACCGAACATGTTTTTCCGTTCATCACTTCTGCCGCGATTCGAATACCGCATTGAAGTGGAGCTTTACATTCTGCACCTGGGTGACCTGGTCGATAAATAAGCGACCATCCTCCCCACTGAATGGCACCGTTCACACCACTCCACGGGGTGTATGTTTCTGGAGAGTCTGTTGAGAAAGATTTGAACTGATACCTCAAGCGAAGTTGCGCTTCACCAGTGCACGAAACACCAACGCGCATTCCGCAACCTGGGTAATCATTGCAATCACTGTTCGCATCGCTATGGAATGTCGCCCATGCACCATTCGAACCTGTACCGCTCACTTTACTATCATTACGAGCTTGATAGTAGATGCTGCAATTCGCAGTTGGAGGAGTGTAAACCGTGCAGCCCGGATAACCATATGAACCACCGAGATTTCCGTTATTGCAATAACGAGTCTCTTCAGGACAAGTATCCGGCGAAGTCACTTGCGCTGCGAAGTAAGCTTTTACTCCTGCACCATGCGCGACTGTTTGGCCGTTGAAAGTACAAGTGGCGGGTTCGCGAACTCCGCAAGTACCGTAAGGAGCTGAACCGCCCAGCGCTCCATTCACACAAGTTCTAGTTTCTGCAACCGATTCGCAAGTCGCACCGAACGGAACGCTTGGGGTTGAATAAGTTTTAACAGTTCCGTTATGGGCGATCGACTGACCGTTAAACGTGCATGCTACTGGTGGAGCTGTTGTACATGCTGATGCTGTGTACGCTCCGCTGAGTGAGCCATTGATGCAAGTACGAACTTGGCTCGCGCACGCTGACCCGAATGGAACTTGAGTTGTTTGATAAGCCGTTACTGTGCCGTTATGTGCAATCGTCTGACCGTTGAAGTTACATGTTTGAGCGTTCTGCACAACGCATGCGGCGTTTGTATACGAACCACTGAGTTGACCGTTAGTGCAAGTGCGCTGCTGGAACTTACAAGTTCCGCCGTAACCTACTGTGGCCGTTTCGTAAGCCGTCACTTGTCCTTGGTGAGGAATATCTTGGCCATTGAATTTACAAACCGCTGGTGGATTCACTACGCAACTAGCAGCTGGGAATGTTCCGCCAAGAACGCCGTTATTACATGAGCGCTTTTGACTCACGCAGGTTTCTTGATAGCTTACAGATTCATTTTGATAAGCTAAAACTTCACCTAGATGAGGAATCAACTGATTGTTGAAGACACATGAAGCCGCAGTATCAGGCACGCACGAGAGGAAATTATAAGAACCGGTGAAAGCCCCATCGAAACAACGGCGCACTTCTTTTTTGCAAGCCTGTCCGTAAGGAACAGAAGCGGCCTCAAAAGTTTCAATAGTTTGATTGTGCTGAACCACTGTGCCGCCAATATTACACTGACCGCTTTCATTCATGCAGGAAAGATATTGATACGCGCCTGTGATTGCGCCATTTAAGCAGGTGCGGAGTTCACTTGAACATAGTGCGCTCGCAGCGACTGAGCTCGCTTGATATGCGACAAAAGATTGTCCGTGTACATAGCTCATACCTTTAAATGTACAGCCAGCTAGTGGAGTTGGAGTTCCGCCGCCCGGAATAATACATTCGCCCCATTGCGGACCGCTGTTTGTTGATTCGCAAGCCATAGTGCCCTGCTGACCATCTTTTTCACAAGTTTTTGAAGTTTCGGTACAGGCGAAGATTGTATTTGTACCATCGAGGCCTTTTTGTAAATCGCGGCTACTCAGTCCCACTCGCGCGCAGTTTTGAAATAGAGTGACCAACATGACCGCACCGATAACAGTGCCCAATACCGTGCCCATTGTCTTCTTCGACATTTTCGCTCCCCGCGTATCTTTTCTTATCTATATAAAAATAATATCACCTAATAGAAGAACGTAGCTAATATTCGGCGATTCTTTGCTCGACCTTCTTCAGTCTTATTCGTTGCCACTGGCTTAGTAGGCCCGAATCCCTTAGCACTGACACGACTGCCTTCAACAAGACCGCCGCCAACTAAGAAAGTACGAATCGACTCTGACCTACGTCGAGAGAGATTCATATTATATTTCAAGGTACCCGTTGAATCCGTGTGACCTTCAATGAGCAGTTTCGCTTTTGGATTTCGCTTCATAAGCGTCGCCACTTTATTGAGCTGTCTGTAATACTGCGGCTTGATCACGTCGCTATCCAGATCGAAGTTGATGGTTAATCTCATTTGAATTTTTTCTTGAACTTGGCAACCGAAACCATTTACTTTTTTACCGCGTGGAGTATTCGCACATTGATCGTAGGCATTCGCAACGCCGTCTTGATCGTCATCGGCGTTAACATCCTCTTCTTCTTCAGGCTCACAACCGATTTCATCTACTTGCATGCCGCGCGGAGTATTCGGGCACGCATCGATAGCATCTTTCACACCGTCGCGATCAGAATCTTTTTCAACGACGCGGGCCTGGCGAGGCGGCTCTGGTTCTGGCTCGCGCTTTCTTTCGCCGAGGCGATTAGGACGATAAGTGACACTGAAGAATGGCAGGGCTATATCCGCTCCATTATCAGAGCCATCAGCTAAGACATGCACATATTCATAAGCAAAACCGAGCCACCATTGATCACTCACCGCGTACTCAATACCTGGGCGTAAATTAAATGTAAGAGCTGTTTGATCTTCAATACCGAGAGGGAAATCCTGCGTTTCACTGAGACCTGCACCCACTACGATGTATGGAAACCAACGCTTGGCCCAAGGCTCGAGTTCGTAACCGATACCACCCAAAAGACTGTACATAAGCGGATCATCTTCAAATTGGAAGTAGTCGTAAGCGATATGAGCAAACCATTGCTTACGGAAATAATAATCGCCCCAGATGCTGAAGCCGATATCGCTTTCAAGTTCATCGTCGACAAAATCGAGACCGAAATTCGGGCCAATACCTAAACCGAGACGCCAGTCGTCTTCGGTAGCAAACGTTTGAATAGAGATAAGGGAACAAAGAAGTAGTACGAGAAGTTTATTCATGTATTTAAGACTAAATACATTCATATGATTCTACATTAAAAAATAAATGCACGAGACCTAGGTCTGACCAAAATTATTTAAAAATAAAAACGTGCGCCGATTGCAATATCTACATCTGCATCGGTTTCAGGGATCACATCCATAGTCATAGAGACTTCAGAGAAAACTTCTACCGAAGGCTTAAAAGTATAGCTGAGTCCCATAGCGCCCCGTAGACCCAAATAAGTTTCGTCATCGTGCTTTTTGTTGCGACCTGGTCGGTCATCCCAAGAAATCATTCGTAAACCACCGCCGAAATGAACATCAAGCGCAGTGCGATCTAATTTGATAAGCCGGGGCCGATGAAATAAATAAGTGGCATGCACATAGAGATTCTGGTCATCATCATTCATGCTCCATGCCCAGGCCGTATCAATAGAAGTGTTTTTGTCTAAAAAATAGTTAGTGGATAAACCTGTTGGAGAAATAAGAATTAAACCAACACCCAACTGCTTGGCTTGAGCTGCAGACGCGAACAAAACCAAACCCATCAGCCCTAAATATTTCTTAAACATGGATCACCTTTTTTTAATTTCTAAACCTTTATCTTGAGCATCGACGATCAAATTATCACCCGGCTGTACTTCATGTGAAAGCATTTGTTTAGCCAAACGGTTCAAGATCTCAGATTTAATCACCCGTTTCAGTGGACGAGCTCCGTAAAGAGGGTCAAAACCTTTCGCCGCCAACCAATTCTTGGCTGAGTTCGAGATTTCGATTTTGATTTTCTTCTCTTCGAGTCGCTTCACCACATCGTACATTTGAATGTCGACGATATCGCGCAAAAGTTTATCGCTTAAGGCTTCGAACACGATGACTTCATCGATACGGTTGACGAATTCAGGTCTGAAATAATTTTTAAGCTGAGCCATAACGGCCACAGTTTTTTGCTCGTGATTGAGTTTTTCATCCATAATGGATTGAGACCCGATATTTGAAGTCATAACAAAAACTGTGTTACGAAAATCAACGGTACGACCCTGACCATCAGTCAAACGGCCGTCATCAAGCACTTGAAGAAGAATATTGAAAACCTCTGGATGAGCTTTTTCAATTTCATCGAGTAGAACAACACTGTAAGGGCGACGACGAACGGCTTCAGTGAGCTGACCACCCTCTTCGTATCCCACATATCCCGGAGGCGCGCCCACGAGGCGAGATACGGCGTGTTTCTCCATATACTCACTCATATCAATGCGGACTACGGCTTCTTCAGTATCGAACATAAAATCAGCAAGGGCCTTAACAGTTTCAGTTTTACCCACACCGGTTGGACCTAGAAATAAGAAGCTGCCAATCGGCTGGCGAGGATCAGAAATTTCGGCGCGAGCGCGACGAATAGCATCTGACACTGCCGTTAAAGCACGATCTTGCCCAACCACGCGTTTACGAAGAGCGTCTTCCATGTGAATGAGTTTTTGTGTTTCGCTCTCTAACATTTTATGAACAGGTATACCCGTCCATTTAGCCACGATTTCGGCGATTTCATCTGGAGTGACTTCTTCTTTTAGAAGGCGCGGTTTTTGAGCCGAACCATCTTTGCTTTCTGACTCAATAGCTGACTTCAAGCGTTTTTCAAGTTCAGGCAAACGACCGTATTTTAATTCGGCCGCTTTTTCTAACTGACCATCGCGTTCGGCGCGTTCGATATCGAGGCGCACCTTTTCGATTTCAGCTTTTGTGCCCTTTATACCCGTGATTTCAGATTTCTCTTTATCCCACTGGGTTTTGAAAGTGCTGATTTGCTTATCGAGCTCTTTAATTTCTTGGGTAATGACTTTCGTGCGCTCAACTGCGTTTTCATCTTTTTCTTTTTTCAAAGCCTCGTTCTCGATCATGAGCTGCGTACGTTGACGCTGAAGCTGATCGATTTCAGCCGGGACGCTGGTAATTTCAATTGAAAGGCGTGCCGCGGCTTCATCCATTAAGTCGATGGCTTTATCTGGTAAGAAACGATCTTGAATATAGCGATGAGATAACTTCACGGCGGCCACAATAGCAGAGTCCGTAATGCGCACACCGTGGTGAACTTCGTACTTCTCTTTAAGGCCACGCAAGATTGTAATTGCATCGGGCACTGACGGCTCTTGTACCATCACAGTTTGGAAGCGGCGCTCGAGCGCTTTGTCTTTTTCAATGTACTTGCGATACTCATCTAATGTTGTGGCACCAATACAGCGCAGTTCGCCGCGGGCGAGAGCCGGCTTTAAGAGCTGACCCGCATCCATTGAGCCTTCTGCTTTACCAGCGCCAACAAGGGTATGAATTTCATCAATAAATAAAATGATCTCGCCGTTCGATTGCGTGACTTCTTTAATTACCGCTTTCAGGCGGTCTTCGAATTCCCCGCGATATTTTGCTCCTGCAATGAGAGAGCCCATATCAAGCGAGAGGAGATGCTTGCCCAACAAAACTTCGGGGACATCTTTGTTGATAATTCTGAGAGCTAAACCTTCGGCGATGGCAGTTTTACCTACGCCCGGCTCACCGATTAAAACAGGATTGTTTTTTGTACGGCGAGACAAGACTTGGATCACACGACGAATTTCTTCGTCGCGGCCGACAACAGGATCCATTTTACCCTGCTCAGCCATTTCAGTTAGATTGCGTGCATATTTTTTGAGCGCATCAAATTTAACTTCAGGATTATCATCCGTCACTTTTTGGGATCCTCGTTTTTCTTTCGTCACTTTTAAAAAGACATCATAGGTAACGCCGTTCTTCTCAAGAAAGCGGGTGGTTTCAGATTGGCGGTCACGCAGTAAACCTAAAACAAAATGCTCAGTTGAAACAAAGCTGTCGCCGAATGTCTTAGCTTCTTTTTCGGCCGTCTTAAGCAGGTTCATAAGGCCGGGGCTAGTGCCTACACGGACGTTGGTCCCTGTCACTTTAGGGAAATTTTGCAGTCTATTTTCTAAAAAGCTCTCTAAGGCCTCGAGCCGAAGCTTAGAAGTCTCTAAAAGCTGTGGAACAATGCCATCTTCTTGGTGAAGCAGCTCAATTATAAGATGTTCTGGCTCATAAATAGCATTTTGAGCATTCTCAGCTCGTTTAAAACCGGCCTGCAAGGCCTCTTGGCTCTTAATAGTCATTTTATTTTGATCAATCATAGGCAACACCTCAACTCTTTGTTAAAGATGGGGCCGAATATGAAAATGTCAAATTTCACAGATCCTACAAAACGCGATATAAAAGGCCCTCTAAAGCCCGCCAGCCCACCCTTTCCGCGTGGCATAATTCTCGATGGGGTGAAGGCTTCAGACCTTCGCACCATGGATGTGATGTATTGCTGTGAGCAGTGCAGCTATTTCGACTCTCGCAAAAAGTCCTGTGCAATGGGCTTTAAAGTTGAAAAACACTTACGCGAGAACCAACTGAAGACGTATAATCTCACTGGGAAGATGGCCTTTTGTCGCTCGCAAGAAGTTGATTAAATCGACAGATCAGCTCGGTTGCCATTGCCCTAGTGGGTGAAATTTGCTTGAGTTAACAGTTAAAGTTCTTATCGGTTTCGGCATTGGCCTTATTATCGGCTCTATTTTTCGTCTTTTCTCAAAGCCGAAAGCTATAAAATATAAAGGCCTCGGCATTTCAAAATTCGTTGAGCTAGAAGGCATCGAATATCATTTCGTACAAGAGGGTAAAGGCCCTGACCTGCTTTTACTTCACGGTATCGGCGCCAATATTCTTTGCTGGCGCCAGCTTTGGAAATTATTGACCAAATTTTATCGAGTGACGGCCCTAGATCTCCCCGGCTTTGGCCACTCTAGCAAACGTATTGACGTGGGCTATGATCTTGATGCCCAAACCGCTCGCGTGGCCACGTTTCTCGAGGCTCTCGAAATTAAAAAAACGTATGTTCTCGGCTGCTCTTTAGGCGGAGCCATTGCCCTTTGGCTGAGTAAAACTCGCCCAGAATTAGTTCAGCGCGTAGTGGCTATTGCTCCGGCCGTTCATCACGGCATTATTCGCATCGATACAAATCGCCTCTGGATTTTCGTGCATATTCTTAAATATATTATAGTGAACCCGTTTCTTGTGCGCCAAATTCTTCGTCGCGTTTTAACTAAACACAAGGATGCCACGCTCGATACAATTCTGGATTATTATGCTCCTTATCATAAGTCACCGGCGGCGGTGATTACTTTTTGGAAGTCATTTGATCTGATTAAAGATGCTCGTTTGCCGCAAGATTTAACGGAAGTTTCATGCCCAGTTTTAGTGCTTTACGGAAAACGGGATCGCATGGTGAGGCAACATTTTATCGATAATTTGCCTTCGCTGATTAAAGATCTGAGCGTGGTTTATCATGATGATGGTGGACACCATTTGATGAATGATGAGCCGAAATTCGTGGCTGAAGAAGTTAAGAAGTTTCTTGGTGTGCCTCAGCTGACGCTGGTACAGTAGATTTGTTCGATCTCGAGAAGTTATATTGCGATTACTCTTCCCCAGTAATTTCAACTTTTGAAATCTGGCACTCAGGGCCGGTGAAAGTTACTGTGTAAGTGACGCTTTGGCCTCCGTATCTGTTGTCGAGAGTCACCTCTACGGTTTCGCCATCCTCAGATGGTTCGACGTATGTCACCTTTTGAGCATGGCTTTGATTGAGTCGCGCCAAATACTTCACAATTCTTTCAGCAGTTTGTTCGCATGTGTCATAGGCAAATGCTTGAGAAGAAAAAGCAAATGAAAATAAAAGGGCAAATACGATCTTCATGGAATCTCCTTAATAAAAGTATGGGCGAAACTATCATAAAGATTTTGAAAAGACTAAAAAGCATAGGCTCTTGTAAAGCTTTCACTTTTAAAGCCAATTAAGCGGGGAACACCACTCAGATCAAAATTAGAAAGAAGAAGTTTTATCGAACAGCTTTTGTCGGCTTTTTGAGCGAAGTCGCATTGGCGCGGTAAAAACACACACCCTCTAAACCTGTCATTTTCTTTTTGGCACTTCGGTTGGCAACCCAAAGACTTCCATTTTTACACTTTGTCTCCGGACTATAATATTCTCCCAATGGCTTTGAGCTGCAATTGGATGAAAAAATAAAGAAGTTAGTGGCCATGCATTCCTCTTTTGGGCCCGCATCACTAACTAAATTACAGCCTAAACCTTTTAGTTGATTGGCTGTTTCCAAAAAACAGTCAAATTGACTCATGCCAAGAGGCCGCGCCTTTGCACAGTTGTAGCGGATTTCTTTTAGGTCTACTTCTGCATGTGCTGATAATGAAAATAGAAAAAATATAATAAGTGCAAGCCTAGGCATATGATTCTCCATGAATATCTAACCTCACAAATCATCCCATACCTTTTATTTAGTTTTAAATAGTCCAGAAATTGTGTGCATAGAAATAAAGTTAAACTTACCAGTCTTTTATCCAGCACATTTGAACGAAGACAACTTGTATATTTTACGCTGACTTGGATTTTTAAAGTAAAATAATCATATTTAATATACTATCCACCCTTACTTTAAGGTTTTGGAGGATTTATGCGTGTGTTTTTAATTTTATTTTCATTTATCATATTTTTTTCTTTAGAGGTCTTTGCCTGCAATGCTGAAGAGGTTTTAGCTGCAGAAAAAGGTTTATCCAAAGCAACTGAGTTATATTCAGTCGGAGAGCTACAAAAAATAGATGTGCTTGCCGCAGAGCTGAAGGTTCAAACTTTAAAAGTATGCTTGGAGTTTGTAGAAAGCAAAATGAAATGTTTAGACTTTAGAGCTCAACAAGAAAAAAAGCTGACTCAAGCGAAAGAGTATCTTGATATTGGTGAAATATCATATGGAACCTATAAAGAAGAACTTATGAGAACAGTTGCTGCTGTTGAACTTTGCTCTAATGGTCAAAACTAAATAAATCTCTGGCTGCATTTGGACGGATCTAAAGTGTCTTTGTTGCCAAAATATTCGTGGTTAAGCTCTCAAGTCATTAAAGTCGATCTTAGCCAGCTTTATTCATAAGTGCTTCGCACACAGGCAGAGCTGCTCGCCCGCCCCTGACATCATCTTGGTCGTAAAATGCGATAAAAAATATAAATCGGCCGCCGGCAATGTATTTAAAAACGTAGCCGTATTCTGTCGGAGCACCCATGCGGTCGCCCAGCCAATCTGATAATTTTTTGTTCCAGCCGCCGGGCATCTTGACCACTTGATTCTTTTCTCTTTTCTCGGCTAACCAGAGCGCGATGTCTGAGGCCTTGATACTGAAAGCCGATTCGTTTTTGATTTCCGCCGGCGGATTGTGGTCGATCCAGTTCAGCAAAAAACCTGAAGGAGTTAGCTCCACTGAATTGTTATGCGGTAACCCGAGATAATCGGCCAGTTCTTCTTTTAATGTTTTGCGAATTGCAGCTTCAATTTCTTCTACACGTAGTGGCTTATAAAAGGCTCTGATGTCGTTTTCGTAAGTATAGATATTCCACTGAAAAAAGTAATCGTGGTAGTAGGGCCATAACTTTTCGGCGGCCCAGCTGAGGCCGAAGTCTTTATCCGCGAGCTCTGACCGCAAGGAGTCGATCGGATGTTCGCTAATCCAGCGCAATCTATAGTCCGTTTTAAAGCTTCCGATATCGCGGTGAAAAATATGTTTGATCTGCTTCGTCTTTTTATCGAGTCCCAATAAAATATTCTGACCATGAATTTGCGGAAACACTCCATGCCGCACCATCAGCGGCAGATTCATTCTGATAAATGGCTGGATCAACGCTTGGCTCAAGTAATCCATGAATGTGAGACGTGAGTTGGTTTCTCGCGCTTTTTTCCAGTAAGAGACGATCAGAGGGGGTGCGCCGTTGTGCGAAGAAAAAAAATGAAAGAGCGGGACCACCGAATAGTTTTTGTACTGCTCGATGAAACTCGCGTCGCGCAGAATAAAGCCATGCTCGAAAACTGTCCCCTGATCTGCGTCGATACGAAATCCCAGTTCTTCTTTTTTATCAATGTATACGCCCGCAAATTCCGAGATTATGTGAGCGTTCGCTAGGCTATCAATCTCAGCCGACGATACCAGCTGCTCGGTATTGCGAACGCTTCGACGGACCTCCCATGCTGGGATAACGCGACCGAGATTGCCATGCAGTTTGGCCAAAGAAAGCTTCAGAAAAACCGGCGGAACATTCGGTCTCGTCGGGTCAGCGGCTAAAACTGTACGTGAAGACGATGTTGCAACTGCCTGGTAAAAACCGGCCACGCCGTATTTCTTCACCAATTTATCGTAAAGCTCCAAACTCTCAGGATGAATGAAAAAACGGACGAAACTCTTTCCATTCTTTTTAACGATAAGGTGGGATGAAATCTGCTTCTGGAACCCCTTGGCCAATTCAACATGAAGGTCTTCGGCCGGAATGAATAAGTAAGGAACATCGAAAACCTTCTTAGACTGCGCTAGGAAGTCGGCATTCACTTCGCTGTCTTCAGCCACGAAAGAATTCTGTCGTTCGGCCTGAATAAAAGAAAGATAAGGCCCACTCAACCAAGGCGGATTAACCGCATAGGCCGGCAGGACCAAAAAGGTCACCTGTAAAATCAGTAAACAGCTAATTTGCCTGCAGAATCTATTGAAAGCCTTATAAGCCATGGGAGCTAGATAAGTGCAAAATAGGCGCCGCTTTTACTTAAAACTATTGTACTGGCTGCCACCATTTACTGGTTAATTATTTTTCAGTGATTATGCATCGAAAAGAGTCTTTGCTCTCTCCTACCCCCCTACATACAACTAAAAAAGTGATCTCCAAACTACATCTTAACTGGATTTTTTCTCGAGCAATGTCGAATTTTCATTCGTAAATACGTCGAGGATCCCTCGACCAAAATCTGAAATCGTCAAATTTATCACTCTAACCGATCTCGACTTTTGTAGTTTCTCCTCTCGAGAAAGCAAGACTTTTGCCTTTAATTTCCCGACTGTTGTCACCACGACTCGATCAGACTTTCGCACAAATGTAGGAGTCAAAATTCTGATTTGGCCTCTAGTCCTGTCAATTATCCACAAGGAGCACCGAAATGTTTCTTGTCAGCACAGAGAAGTATTTATTAGTCCCTCTGTGCTCGAACAATAAAATTCAAGAAGGAATTTACTTTTTGAAAGGGGGATTTCAAGGACGAAAGAAAAAGACCGCGCGAGAGCACGGTTGGGTTGTGAAAAAAATAAAAGGCTCGGATGCCGGTTCTGCTGACCCAAGAACATAATGACAGTCTCGATAGGCAATGGTGCTGAACTCGAGCGACTCGGATGAGATCGAAACAACTGTCAGCAAAACACGGAGGTGATTTTATGTGTAATTTAATTTTTTAAAAACATTTAACGGAGGAAAGTTAAAATGGGAATGCGAGTATCAACAAACGTAGCAGCGATTAACGCTCAAAGAAATTTACAGAACAGCCAATTGGCAATGAAAGACAGCTTTGCTAAGCTTTCTTCAGGCAGCCGAATCAACAAGTCAGCTGACGATGCAGCTGGATTAGCCATCAGCGAAAGCTTAAAGGCTCAGATCCGCTCTTCACGTCAAGCTAACCGTAACGCCAACGACGGTATCTCAATGGTACAAGTTGCAGAGGGTGGCCTTAACGAAATCGGCAACATCGTTGTTCGTCTTCGTGAACTAGGTATCCAAGCAGCTTCTGACACTATCGGTGATACAGAGCGTGGTTTCATCAACAAAGAAGTTGATCAGTTGAAGAACGAAGCACAACGTATTGCTTCAGTTACAACTTGGGGAACAACTAAATTATTAGACGGATCAACTCCGACTTTTGATTTCCAAGTTGGTATCTTCAACAACTCTTTTGAAGATAGAATTTCATTTGAGGCTGGCGAGAACGAAGCGACATTATCAGCGCTTGGTATCGAAGGTCTTGATTATACACAAAAAGACGGTGCACAAACGGGTCTTGAGCTTCTCGATGCCGCGCAAACACGTGTCAACGAAATGCGCTCTAACTTGGGTGCCCTTCAGAACAGATTACAATCGACTTCAAACAATTTGCTCATCAGTGAAGAGAACCTTTCTGCTGCTAACAGCCGCATCCGTGATACAGATGTTGCCGAAGCATCAGCCGAGTTAACTCGCAATAACATCCTCCTTCAGGCAGGTGCTGCGACTCTAGCTCAAGCTAACCAGATGAACAGCGTCGCGCTAAGCCTAGTACAAGGTTAATTTGCCGACTGAGTAAAGTTTCTGAGCCCGATCTCGAAAGAGGTCGGGCTTTTTTTATGCTAATCGCCTGTCCGAAACGCTCCGACCAGCCGTCTCACCCCCTTTTCCCCTGCCAAGCCCATAATTCCCTGCATCATCGTCGAGACTTGATCTCAGCCTCTTGACCCCTGCGTGAAATTCTTTAAAAAGGTAACTGTGCATATCACTTACAGAAGGATGAAAAATGGCAAAAAAGAAAGCAGCTAAGAAGGCAACGAAGAAAGCAGCTAAAAAAGCTCCTAAAAAGGCAGCAAAAAAAGGTGGCAAAAAAGCCGCTAAGAAAGCTACTAAAAAAGCCGCAAAACCGGCTAAAAAAGCAGCTAAGAAATCTGCGAAAAAAGCGGCTCCTAAAAAAGCAGCTAAAGGCAAAACAGCTCGCGGTCTAGCACCGGCAGTTGGTGGCGCAGGCGCAGGTTCATCAATGTCGAATTTTATGAGCGACATCGAAGCTGAATCGGAGGAGGAGTCCACAGGGCTATCCGCAGATATCGACGATAGTTTTGAAGATGAGATTGGTGATGATTTAACATCGAACGAAACACGTGATGTTGAAGAGCTTGAAGACGAAGAAGATGACGATCTCGACGATCAGGACGAAGAGCCGAGCGACGAGGAAGGTTATTTCTAAGCTTCTGAACTAAATTCACTTCTGTATCAAACTAATAAAAAAGGCAGCACCAGCTGCCTTTTTTATTGCTCTCGCCTCCTATTTCTCATTCTGAGACAGCCGCTTTAAAATCAAGAATTCCCTATAGAAAACCGATAAATACTTGTGGGTAAGAGCTTCGGCTCTCGCAATCAATTGTACGTTTGTTATTAAGGGGCGCGTATGCAGAAGCTAATTTATTTGGGCTTGAGTGTTCTTCTCTTTTCTGGAGCCGTCAATGCTCAAACCGTGCACGGAGTTTTTCGTGTAGTTAAAGGCGACGTTCAAGTCTTCTCTAAAAGCGGCTCTTCTGCCAAAGCTAAAATTGGACAAAAAGTTTTTCCGAGTGATCGAATCAAAGCAGGTACAGATTCTCGCGCTAAGATCGTCATGGTCGATAAAAACGAACTCAATATTTCACCAGATAGTGAAATCGTTATTGAAAATTACCAGTACAAACCAGAAGAAAATAAAAAGAACGTTTTAATTAACGTTTTATACGGTAAAGTCCGCGCCAAGGTTGAGCAGAAATATGATGAGGGCGAGAATAAGTTCCAAGTTAAAACACCCACTGCGGTGGCCGGTGTTCGCGGTACAGATTTTATCACGGGCTATAATAAAAAAGAGCGCACCACTCAGATTGTAACTTTCCATGGTAAAGTGGCCTTTGGTTTGCCAGGCCCGAACGGCTCGATTGCCAATGCTGTTATGGTGGGTGTGGGTCAAACTTCAACTATGAATGGTAAGGCTCCGCCGCCACCACCAGTTGAGATTCCCAAATCTGATCTTCAGCAGATGGATAATTCTTCGAATGCCTCGACAGGAGTTGGCTCTGGATCGAATGCGGCACAAGGTCCGGGGAACTCGGGCTCTGCAGGTCCGGGCGATTCGGGCGGAAAGAAGTCTGAGGAACGAGCCGTGGCGTCTGAGATACCCGCTTCAGGTATAGTTAAAAAAGATGGTGAAGCAAAATCTGAAGTCGCAATAACTTCACCGCCGCCACCTCCTCCGCC
>CAYHVK010000021.1:0-54957 GCA_964360255.1 uncultured Pseudobdellovibrionaceae bacterium
GCTTCTGAATCGTAATTAGGATCATCAGAAGACGCATCCCCGCCCCGATCCAAATCCACTTCAGCGTCTGCATAGCGAAGCGTGGCTTCAACCTTTGTTGTAGAATTAAATTTATATCCAAGCTTACTTGAAACTGAAGCCACACTAGCTGCGTCTTTTTCTAAACTAGAGCTCGACCCTGCCGCCGAAAAACCAGTCGATTTAAAACCTTCAGTACCTAAAGAATAGTTAAAATCCCTAGAGGACCCATTTAAACCTAAAGCAACACGATAAGTTTCGTAAGTGCCGCCTTCAACCAAGTAATCTAATCCTAAAGGACCAGACCCTTCTTTTGTGACAATATTAATAACGCCGCCTAAAGCTCCAGCACCAAAACGAACACTTTGCGGGCCACGATACACTTCTATGCGCGCAATACTGTTCGGCGAGAGATTTGAAAAGTCATAACCGCTTGAAGGTGCCATAATATCATTGGCAACAGCACCGTCGATTAAGACGAGCGTAGATTCAGATTTTGATCCACGAATAAAAACGGTTGTGGTTTGCCCTATGCTCCCCTGACGTACGACTTCAATGCCCGGAATATCACGCAGTATATCAGCGACGCTTGAAGGCCGTTTTAATTTAATAGCAACTTCATCAAGCACCACTGCAGAGCGTGAAGCTTCAATCTCTTGCGAGCTGATTTTTTCAGCTTCTACAATAATCGTCGCTTCTGTTGTGGGCATCTGAGCAAGTACTTGTACGGAATGTAATATTAAGAGTGCGGCGATCACCGCTAATTTTTTGATCATAACCTCTGCCTCGGAGATATTTCTCATTATGCCTGAGTGCAGAGATCGGACTTGCAAGACAATCTTGCTTACCGTTGCGGGACAGTGCCGGATTCACACCGGACTTCATCTGCTAAACAGAACGTTAGCAGATGTTTGCTTTTTTAGAATTTGATTGTCAATGAATGATAACCCTTAAGCTAAGAATTTC
The DNA here is from genome assembly GCA_964360255.1 of uncultured Pseudobdellovibrionaceae bacterium. Lineage (GTDB taxonomy): Bacteria > Bdellovibrionota > Bdellovibrionia > Bdellovibrionales > UBA1609 > CAYHVK01. The sequence goes on from CAYHVK010000021.1 coordinate 985, forward strand.
CTTCTTTTCTAATTCTGTCTTCAAAAATCAGATATAGAACCGGCAGCACAATTAATGTTAAGAAGGTCGATGAAATAACTCCGCCAATAACAACCGTTGCTAATGGCCTTTGCACCTCAGCCCCAATACCACTTGAAATCATCATTGGTATAAAGCCAAAAATGGCCACCAAAGCGGTCATTAAAACTGGGCGCAGTCGTATCGACGTTGCTTTTTTAACTAGCTCTACACCTTTCATTCCTTGAGCTCGTAGCTGATTAAAGTAATTCATCAGCACCACTCCATTCAAAACGGCAATACCAGAGAGGGCAATAAAACCGATTCCTGCAGAAATACTAAAGGGCAGGCCTAAAAACATAAGGTTCAATACTCCGCCAACTAAGGCGAGCGGAATGCAAGTGAAGATAATTAGAGTTTCAGTCACGCTACCAAAAGCAGCATAAATCATAACGAGCACTAAAAATAGAGCCAGAGGTGTGAGCACCATCAGTCGTGATTTGGCTTGATTGAGGTTTTTAAAGTTACCACCCCACTCAACAAAGTAGCCTTCAGGTATTTTCACCGTCTCTTTGACCTTTGCCATAGCTTCTTCGACAAACGATTCCACATCTCGTCCCCGCAAGTTGATCAAAACGGCCGAGCGGCGCGAAGAGTTCTCGCGATTCACCGAGCCGAAAGTCTCTTTGAATTCTAAAGTGGCTAACGTCGAAAGCGGCGTCACCGCATTGCCCGCTAAGCCGACCGGCAATTTACGGATGGTATCTAGGTCTTCACGGTTTTTTTCATTGAGACGCACAATAATCGGAAAGTTTCTGTCCCCTTCATAAAGAGCGCCTGCGGACTCGCCTCCTAGTGCCACAGAAATAGTTTCGAGAACGTCGCTCAGGTTAGCTCCGTAACTTTTTAGCACTTCACTCTTCGGCTCAATACGCAAGACCGGCGATGTGCCAGCCAGATCGACTTCTACATCACCAGCACCTTGAATCCCACTCACTGTCGATTGGATTTCTTTTGCCAGATTCATATTGATATTCAAATCTTGGCCGTAAACCTTCACCGCAATATCAGCTCGCGTCCCTTCAAGAAGCTCATTGAATCGCATTTGAATGGGCTGTGAAGCCAGATAAGTCTGGCCTGGTAATTTTTGATCGAGCATCTTTACTATTTCATCCACGAGATCTTGATAGCTCTTTTTAAAAAGGCCCTGGCTTTTCCACTCCTCGCGAGGTTTTAAAATAATATAAGTATCAGAAACGTTCACTCCCATAGGGTCTGTAGCGACCTCACTAGTACCGATTCGTGAGAACACGTGTTCCACTTCAGCGAAATTCTCTTTGATAATCTGATCAGCACGAGTTTGATATTCAATAGACTGAGTTAAATTCACATTCACCGGTCGAATCATATGAAAGGCGAACGAACCTTCGCTCAGCTGCGGTAAAAACTCGGCTCCGCGACTAGCAAAGAGAACAATGCCGAGAATCACTGAAAGCACTCCTGCCCCTAATGTGATTTTTTTATAATGAATAGCGCGATCTAAAAAGGGAGCATACAGCTTCTGCGCCATCCGCATCACCGCCGGCTCTTTATCTTCGGCATGGCCCGACAGAATAAAACTTGCTAACGCCGGAGCTGCTGTAAACGAAAGAATCAGAGCTCCCAGTACGGCAATGGCGAAAGTTGAGACCATCGGGATAAACATTTTTCCTTCGATGCCTGTAAGAGCAAACACAGGAAGAAATACAATAACAATGATCAACTCGCCAAAACCGGCCGCTAAACGAATCTCAACCGCCGCTTCATAAATAGCCTGCTTCACTTCCGCTGGAGAAAGCTTGCGCCCAAGCTTCTTAGTTCTCTCATGAATATAGCGCACACAGTTGTCGAGAACAATGACAGTTCCATCAACGATAATTCCGAAATCAAGAGCACCAAGGCTCATTAAATTCCCTGATATACCGAGGGGCTTCATAATTAAAAATGTAAACAAAAGCGCGAAAGGAATCGTCAGTGCCGTTACGATAGCAGCGCGAATATTGCCTAATAATAAAAGTAGAATAACCACAACCAGTGCCGCACCGAAAAGCAGATTGTGTTCAACCGTACCGAGAGTCGCATTCACAAGATCAGAGCGATCATAGACAGTTTTTAGGTAAATGCCTTTAGGGAGAGAATTTCTAATTTCTTCGATTTTCTCATCTACTCTTAAGGCCACGGTGCGACTGTTTTCGCCTAGTAACATCATAACGGTACCGAGAACCACCTCATTGCCATTATAGGTGGCGGCCCCGGTGCGCAACTCTTTACCCAATTTCACTTCGGCAATATCACCAATAGTGATCACCTGAAAGTTATCTAAGGTTTTTACGGGTACATGGCGAATATCTTCGATGTCCTTAAGTAAACCCACACCTTGAACCAAAAACTGCTCGGCCGATTGCTCAACATAACCGCCACCCACATTTCGATTTACTTTTCTCAAAGCTTCGAGAATTTCACCAAAGTGCAGTCGATAACGAGCCATTTTGAGCGGATCGGGCTGCACGTGATATTGTTTTTCATATCCCCCAGAAGTATTAATTTCGGCCACGCCTTCAACGGTTAAGAGACGGGATTTAATAAACCAATCTTGAAGGGCTTTAACCTCCATCAATTGCGCCAGTCGCTTCTCAGAATCTTTTTCAACTGTCTCGAAATCGAGGACATATTGATAAATTTCTCCAAGACCTGATGAAATCGGCCCCAGTTTTGACTCTGCACCGGGCGGCAGGCTGATATTCTGTAAACGTTCAGAGATAAGTTGCCGAGCACGGTAAATATCCACCGAATCTTTAAAAACTACGGTGACCTGTGAAAGTCCGAAGCGTGTCAGCGAGCGAACTTGGTGAACCCCGGCCAAACCCCGCATCAAAGATTCAACTGGTAAAGTCACAGTGCGCTCGATCTCTTCAGGGACGAGACCCTCGACTGTTGTATTAATTTGAACTTGATTGTTTGTAATATCTGGTACGGCATCAATGGGCAAATGGCGAAAACTATAAATTCCGCCGAGTAACATCAGCCCCACTAGAAAAAGTACTGTTGTTCGATGAAAAACCGAAAAATGAATTATTTTATTAATCATAAATTAAACCTTAGTGTGAGTGGCCATGTGAGGCCCCTTGTTCAAGAAGCAATTCAGAAGTTCTGATAAATCCGACACCCCGAGTGATCATTTTATCGCCTGGGGCGAAAGAGGACAGGCTCAGTTTAATTTTATCTCGATTTTGATTTAGAACTTGAACCGGAATTTTTACTATCCAGTTCTCGCGAACTCGATAAATAAATTTTTCTTCTTTTATCGTTAAGAGAGATTTCTTTTCAATTTCGACGGTGGCGGATGAAAGATCCATCATTTCGATGGCAAATGATTTCATTGCCTCAGCTGAGAGCTTAAAGCCTTTGTTGCTTCGCTCGGTTATACCTTTATCCGGGCCCACCAGTGGTGAAGCCTCTTCTAAGTGCTCATCGTCATGATCATGATTATCTTCCGCCGAAACCGAAGCTCCTATAAAAACCCCGGTTACTAAAACTAAACTATAAATAAAAGTTCTCATCTCAACACCTCAGATAAATCTTTACCGGCAAGAAGATTGAGATAAAGAAGAGAATCTATGGCCGTCATTTCATGCTCGTGCTGCGATTCTGTAAATTCAAGAATCTGGCGATGGGCTTCAATGACGACCGGCCCAGAGGTCAGGCCTTGCCTAAACAAGCCATCAATTTTGCTATGCTTGCTTGCAAGTTGAGAAGTGCCGGCCGATTTTTTGAGGGAGTCTACTGAAGAGTGATATCTCTGCAGAAGCAGTTGCTTCTCTAAACTGGATTTTTTAATGGCATATTCATAGGCATACTTGGCTTTTATGCTTTTCTTCTCGGTGAATTCACGGGCGCCCCCATTTTGCGAAAAAATCGGCAGGGTCATACTAATATTAAAGCCCGTCGACTCGTAATCTCTTCCGCCTTCACGAGTTTGCTCAAAAGCCGGACCAGCGGCAATTCGAGGCCATGCCTCTCGATTAGCAATCGAGTGTTCAGCTTCAGCGAGTGAAAAATCGGCCTCGGCCTTTCTCAGCTCAAAGGTGTTTTTTGAAATTTCGGCCTCGGTCACCGCGGGCCAAGTTTTTTTAATCGACGGCAACCAATCAGTTTTAAAACTAAAGCTGTCGCCAAAAACCCCCTTGTAGCGAGCTTCCGCTTCACTTTTCTCGACCTCAAGGTGATTTTTCTTAAGTTGATAATCTCCTTGCGCCAGCTCAATCAGATTCAAAGTGATATCTTGATCAGGACCCCGTGCTTTACGCGCTCGATACTGACCTGCAATCTTAGAAAAAGTTTGTAAAGCTTCATCGGCTAACTCCAACTCCTCTTTGAGCTGACGATAACGATAAAGATCTTTAATGATCTGCGAGCGAACTTGAAATGACTCTTCATCTGCCTGTACGCGTAGCATTTTTTCTTCTGCACGACCTGATTTTGATAGGGCCGAGCGCTTCACCAAAAGATCTGTCAGATCAATAGTGAGCTCAACTTCGGTGCTCTCAACACGTCCTCCAGCCTCGTCTCCACTGACGCTTTTGTAGGACAGTTCGGGATTCGGCAGCTGGGTCCGCCTTTCGCGCCCAGGCGTCGCCATTTCGTGACTCAGTTGCGCTGCTTTTTCTGCTGGATGATATTTGAGAATACAATTATAAAGCTCATCTGCTCTTTTAGACGACAGACAAGAATTTTGAGCCCAAGCCCCTAAAGGCCACATAATGATAAAATTGAAAATAAAGACAAATAGATACACTTAAAACCTCCAGTAAATAATAGAAATTCAAAAACATGTGAATTTGCTATTTATGCTAGAGGAGGCCGAAATGGTGCTTCGAGATAAGTTTTTGTATAGATCGGCGCGATTTGCACCACTTCTGATTCAGCTACAATTAATAGTGAATAATGAAGGTTATTAGTGAGCGCTGCCACCGTATGAGCGCAATGGTCAGAACAATGACCCTGATGACCTGTACTTTTTGATGAATCATGGCATGGGGGTGAAACCTGCTTTGAACAAGCACTTGGCTTCTCAAAACAGTGCGTACTTAAGTTTTTAAAGCTTAAAGAGAAAAAAACTGCAAAGACGACCAGCACGACGAAGATACGCATCAAGGTTAGTCTTCTATAAATAACCAAAAGCCGTCAATAGGAATGTTAAAATCTACTGCTGAGCCTTCGGGAGGCTAAAGTAAAATGTCGCGCCTTGGCCTTTCACGCCTTCAGCGCGAACAATACCACCATGACGCTGAATGATTTTGGCCACTGAAGCAAGACCAATCCCCGTACCTTGGAATTCACTATCGCTATGAAGACGCATCAAAGGACGGAAGAGTTTATGCACATCGCCTGGATGAAACCCATCGCCGTTATCACGAATAAAATACGTCGCCTCATAATCATCATGAGATAAAAGACCAAACTGAATTAAGGCCACAGTTTTTTTACCGGTATATTTAAAAGCGTTAGAAAAAAGATTATCAATAACCAAGCTCATCAAAAACGGATCAGCAAAAGCTTCTAGATCATCTTCAATCTCAAATTCAACATGGCGCTTCGGATCAGTTGACCGTAGCTGGTGAGCAGCTTCATATCCCAAAGCTGTCATATTCACCTTTTGCAGTTGAATTTTCTGATTGGTAATACGATAGAGAGAAAGAATCCGACCTATCTGCTCATTGGCTCTGATACCAGTTTTCAAAATACAACTGAAGTGCTCATTAGTTTCTGCATCTAAAGTCGGTTTTAATTTTTGCTGCAAGTGATCTGTCAAAAGCATCATTGTGCTCAGTGGATTGCGAATGTCATGGGCCAAAGCTTGAATTGATTTCTCAAGCTCTTGTTCGCGATCAAAAAAACTCTCTCGTTCTTGATCACGCTTAATGGTGGTTTGTTTCAGCTCTAAGTTTTCTATAGCTATAGCAGAACTGTTGGCCAGAATCTGAAGCATTCGAACCTCAGCTTCATTCGGTATGTAACCATCTGACCAATAACAACCAATGGCCCCAATAGGAGCTTCTTCGCGAATAGGCACCATACACAGGCTTTTTACAAATGTAGGGCGGTAAGCATCATGAGGGATGCGATTATCTTTATAAATATCTTCAATCACTACAACTTGGCGATTCTGCATGCACCAACCACTGATACAGGTATTGGCCTGAAAACGCCCCCCTTTCCAGAGTGGTGAGATGGCATCTTCATCAGCGTAATAACACTTATCTTCATCACGCAGAACAAACGTGGCCCCATGCGATCCCACCAATTGGCGAGCGGCCTGGGCTACTGTTTGGGTAATAAAGGGTAAAGACGAAGCCATAGACAATTTCTCTACAACTTCAATTAAAACTTGCGATGGACTAGAGCCGTGCATACGTCCTACTTTTTAACTACGCATTCGCAGTTGGCAACTGACACATTGATTTTAACGCTGCGACGGATTTTTTATCTAAGCTCTCGCCGAATTGACTTTGTAACATCAGAATCGCCTCGTGAGCGTTGTTGGCTTCAGATCTTGGTCCTTTTGAAAGGGTACAGAAGCGATCTGCTACTGCAACGATTTTTGCTAATGGATGAATTCTGTTTTTGTTGAGCTGCCGCGGATATCCAGAACCGGTACAATCTTCATGATGCTCATAAACAATTGAAAGAACATCATCAGGCAGTACATTATAAAGTTTTAAAATATCGCGGCCACGCATTGAGTGAGATTCAAAACTTTTATTCTCATCAAAACTTAATGCGGGACGTTTTTTCTGAATTAAACTCGTATCAAGCTCTCTTTCACCCACATCATGAAACAATCCGCCCGCGGCGAGTTTAAATAATGTACTCTGCCCGCCCCAACCCATTTTTCTGCCAATCATAATACTGTAAATGCTCACACCAAGGCTGTGAGCATACACCCAGTCCGCATGAGAATTAAGCATATCCAAAGTTTCAAGTAGCTGGGGACTTTCTGTAAGAACAGAAAGACAAACGTTAAGACAATCCACGGCCTGACGGTAACTATTAGCATCAATTCCGGCAATATGCGTATTAGATAAAACAAGATCAGTCGTATAACGCAAAAACCTTTGCTTCTCGGCGATCTGCTCTGGAGTGCTAGGTGCCGATTTGAGGGCCCCCATATCAAAGCCCACGAGCTGGCCAAAATCTTCTTTCTTAGCATAAAGATAATTAAGGCCTTTGGCTCTGTAGTTCTCTACCCGGTCAATGGGTACCGGATCACCTTTGTGAGCGACGCGAACAAATTTTGTATCCGAAAGTTTAACGTAAACATTAATCTGCAATCCCGTGGTAGAAACAAAATCTTCAAGAGGTATACGACAGAAGGTGTCCTCAAGAACAGCCGATTCAATAGTCCGAGGAGCATTATCAAGAAGTCCGTTAACCGCTTCTAAAATGTCTTCTTGCTTAAACGGTTTTGTTAAAAAATCATTGGCGCCCAGCTTAAAAGCGACTTGGGTCTCTAATATCTGTGTAAATGCTGTGATTAAAATAAATGGAATATTAGGGCTATTCGATTTCACCCAAGTCAAGAAGCCGACACCGTCAAGACGTGGCATTTGGAAGTCAGAAATAATCAAATCGTACTTCTTACCGGCTGCAATAAGTTCTTTCGCCATGAGACCATCTTCAGCTTCATCAACTTGATGACCTTTCACAGTAAGAATAGCTTTTAAAATTTTACGCATGTCGGACTGGTCGTCCGCAACCAAAATTTTAGCCAAGGTAAAATCCTCCACCTGCGTAATTAATAAATATTGTTTGTTTAACTATAAAAGTTTTTCTTATAGAGCAAGATCTGTCTATAAGCAGTGCCGTGCATTATGTCAGAACCAGACATTAGGGTAAAATCTATAAATTTTTTCGGCTAACTACACTACTTTTGTTTAAGAGCAGAGAGCATTGAGTCAGGCAAATGAACTCTGAAAAGCTGGCTAGCCTTGCTAGAGCTATCAGCGTCATTGACGAGGTAAAGCTCTAGACCATTGGCGGTTTCATTGGCTGTAAGGCCCTCGATTTTTGTAACTTGATCAAATTTTGCCAAAATTTCAGCTGATGAACCCACTAAACGCACTAAAACCGTACCGTAAACAACTCCGTCCGCATAAGCTGAAACAGAATCTTCAGCTGAAGCCAAAGCCAGAAGTCCATACTTCGTCCAGGTCACATCAGAGAAAGTGAGGTTTACACCACTTAGACTACCTATCTTAATACGTTGATATTCTACCTTGCCACTCCAATCACCGCTCTTCATGCCTTTCAGCCAATTAGCAAATGACATCTCTACAATGGCGTTACCACCCTTTTTCGAGTTTCCACGTTGAAAAAGAAATATTTTTTTATCACGCTTAATAATACCTTCAATATTCAAATCACGGGCTTCCGGCTGGATTTGATAAGCCAAAGGTAGAATATTTGAAATAATAGGCTTTCCTAACACTCCATTCTTCTCAAACGGAACTGTCACGGCTCTCATTCTATTAACGCCTGAACCCGAAGGCCAAGCCACTAATGCTCCATAAGGCGGCCACTCTTCAGCTGTTAAATGGAGCAAAGATTCGAAATCTGCTTTGGCTGCTTTACGATCTTTTACACCAGCCAAGTCTTCAGGTAAAAGACGGTCGCTTTTAAGAAATTTATCACCTAAGCCAAAAGAGAACAAAAACTGCTCGTCGTCTGAAACAACGTAATACTTTTTATCGACCCGTACGATTCCACTAGCCGCACTTACGAAAGGCGGTCGACCTTTTTCAGTTGCAGATTTCAAATTCAGGTCATGAACGAACTCAAGTTTTAACGTAGGCGCATTGAGAACTTTCTTCGCCTGTTTTGAATGAGCGCATGAAAATATAAATCCTAAGACTGCGAAAAGAACGCTGGTGAAAAACAAACGGTTCATTGAGACCTCGTATCCATCAATAAAGTAATAGGTAGATTATCGATTCGTCAAATGACAAAACCAGCTGACCTTACTTTTCCCACAATACTTGATGTCATTTCTGGAACCAAGATATCGTCGGGCTCGTGAATAAAGAGAAAAACTCTCTGAAGTCCATAACCTTCCCAAATACGAAAACGCTCGAGCCAAGTGTCAGTGCGAGTGTAATCGCTGGGGTGAAGAGCATTGCCGATAAAACGCACCATTGAAAAATCAGCACTCATTGAAGTGTGTAAAACGTCTCTTCTCCCTGCAACATCAGTGATCACCAAACCGATTTTTCTCGTCTGTAAGTATTGAGTTAAAAGCGGCAGTATTCGCCCTTCTTGAAACCAAGAGGGATGACGAAACTCGAGAGACAATTCAAAATGAACTGGCCAGTTCTTCAAAAATTCAAAAAGTTCCGCTCGATTCGAATAATCGTATTGCGGGGGTAATTGTAAGAAGCTGGGCCCGCAATTGGATTGCAGGCTTTCAAGAAAACCCATCCACTCTGATAATAATTGTTTATCGCGCAAGCCATTACAAGTGTGCGAAAGACCATTGAACACTTTGGGACAAAAAAGAAATTCTTCTGGTACTTTATCACGCCATTTTTTTACTTGCTCACCAGTCGGGATTCGATAATGAACCGTGTTCATTTCTAGGCAGGTGAAATAACGCGAATAGTGATAAAGAAATTCAGTGGGTTTTGTTTTAAGAGGATAAATCTTTCCCATCCACTCTTTATGATTCCAAGCCGGCGCACCGAAATAGACTTTTAATGGATCATTTTTCTGAAATTGGGCGAGAAAGGGCGCTGATAATGGATCATCCTTGGGCAGCGCCCAGTCCACTTGATCTACATTATCCAGTTTACCAAATTCCATGGAATAGATTTAAATGAGTGGGCTGTTTTTGTACAGCCCGTACTCGAGAAAAACTTCTATTTAACCCCATCAATGAGAGCTGAAATCTGCTCGACTGAAAGATGAACGACATGCGGGTTATTTTTGCAACTTCCGCGCGCTACGATTTCTTTAAGTGGTAGAAACTCGCCGATCAATTCACATCCTGCTTGAGTTGTGCAAATTGAATCTGGGGTGCGACCATTATTGGCGAGATTATCAGATATAAAACCGGCACGAACCGACTTACCTGGGCCGTCTAGAATACATTGGTAAACCAAGTCGCCTGATGGGCGTCCATGATCATGTTCTTTACAGTCTTTACCATCTTCGTGATCATCCTCATCAACCACAACAGGCGGAACACCTTCGTCCTCTGCTGGTGGAGGAAGAACTTCATTGTCATTGCTATCGTCGAAGTCTGCATTCATAGAGACAATTTCACCTGAAGCTTTATCAGAAAACTGCATTTCAGAGCAGTTTTGAAATCCAAAAACAAGTGCCGACAGAAAAGTCACCGCGATAATTTGACGTTTATATTTGAGCATACATTCCCCCATTGCCTTCTAATAATGCAAAGCTAAGACCAGGTCTATTCCCCTTTTATTCACTTTCCGCTGTTAGAATCCTAACTTAGCTTAATAGATCGACGCTGCAATTTGAGATTTTTCTCAATATGAGACAGTATGAACGCTTCTTATTCTCGAATCTGCCCAGTGCCATCAATAATCCAGCGCGGGGTTGTCAGCTCATTTAAACCTACAGGTCCACGCACGTGAAGCTTCTGTGTGCTAATCCCAAGCTCCCCACCTAAGCCAAATTCAAAGCCGTCAGTGAAGCGGGTAGAAGCATTCCAGTAGACAGCCGCCGCATCCACTTCATTTTGAAATGTGCGTGCTCTGTCTTCAGATTTAGTAATAATAGTCTCAGAGTGTTTCGAGCCGTAACGAGCAATATGATCAAGAGCCTGCTCTAAACTCTCCACCACTCGGCAGTTGATAACAAAATCTAAATATTCTGTGCTCCAATTTTGCTCAACAGCGAGCTCAAGGTTCATCTCGCCTTGTAAGATCTTAGCCGTAGCCGGGTCGACTTTCCAGCGCACTTGAAAAGCCGCTAGCGCTTTGTGAAGGGCTGGCAAGAACTTCTCAGCCACATCTTTATGAACCAAAACCGTTTCTAGTGAATTACATACACCTGGTCTCTGCGTTTTACCGTTTACAACGATAGAGAGTGCCATTTTCAGATCAGCTTCATCATCCACATAAGCATGACAAAGACCACGGTCATTTTTAATAATCGGCATAAGTGATTCAGACTGAACAAATGCGATCAGCTTCTCACCACCACGAGGAACAACTACATCGATCAAGTCTTTACGCTTAAGTAAAGTTCGCACGATATCGCGATCATAATCTTGCAGGCCGTAAAATAATTTACCATCCAGATTATATTGACCCAGTACATCGCTCATAATTTTATAAATCACCGAACTTGTCTCGCGAGAATCCGAGCCGCCACGAAGAATTATGGCGTTACCAGATTTAAACGCAAGCGAGAAGGCTTCAAGAATCACGTTTGGTCGCGATTCAAAAATCATAAAAATAATTCCAATAGGAGCTCTGACTTTTCTTAAGATAAGGCCATTCTTTAAAGTCTCTTCACTCATCATTTCATTAACCGGATCAGTCAGCCGACTGACCTGTCTTAAGCCTTCAGCAATTCCGGCAATGCGTTTTTCATCTAAAGTTAAGCGATCTCGAAAGGCTGTTGACTCATCTTGTGCCAAATGTCGCAAATCGATTTTGTTCGCCTCAAGAATCTCAAGCTGCCGTGATTCAAGTTCTTCAGCAAGCTGATTTAAAATCTGATTCTTCATATCCGTCGTTATATGGCGGAGCTGTCTTGTCGAGGAGCGTATCCCCTGCAATGCTTTTTCAATTTCTTGAGGCAACGTCACTCTTCACCGCCAATCTGCGTACCAATACCGCGGCCCGCAGCAATTTCTAAAAGATTGCGAGGCCAATCGCCGCGCACAAGGTGAGTGGGAATACCCGCACGGCTGGCCAAATCGGCTGCAAGAAGCTTCGAATACATTCCGCCTGTGCCCTGGAGAGTTTTAGATTTACCAAAAGCCATTTTTAGCTCACCTTTGCCAATGCGACGACGATAGTGAATGAGTTCAGCTCGTGGGTTCTTTTTCGGATCATCATTAAAAAGTCCATCTACATCAGTGAGAAGAATTAACCGCTCGGCCCCCATCATCACTGCCACTTTTGAAGCTAGAGAATCATTATCACCGAACTGAATTTCATCTGTTGCCACTGCATCGTTTTCATTCAAAATCGGCAGCACTTTCATTTTCAAAATTTCATTTAAAGTATTCTGCAAATTTTTGCGGCGAGATTTGTCGTTCATATCATCAGCAGTTAATAAAACCTGTGAGCCCAACTGTCCGGTCGCCTGCAAAGCTAAATTGTATTGATCCATTATAAGGGGCTGGCCGATAGCACTGAGCGCCTGCTTCTGCGGAAGCGTTCTTTTCGCACCGTTCTTCACTAACTTCGTGCGATCTTGAGCCCATGCAATTGCCCCTGACGTCACCCAGATCACTTCAATCTTGTGTTTCTTGCGAAGATCCGCCACTTGCTGCATCCAAACGCGCATTAAAAGTGGGCCGCCCTCGCAAACCATTTTACTACCCGCTTTAATCACCCAACGTTTCATCTTCGCCATATCTATTCCTTAATGACCGTCTTCGCAGACAATCCCCATTCAGCTAAAATTTTCGCTTCTTCACTGGCCGCCATTGCTTTTTTAAATTTAGCGCCAGATTTACCTTTAACCCGTCTTTCGCACGAGCCCCAGTCCTGATGACGCCAAACTTCTCCGCCCAGTAAACTCAAATACGAATATGCCGCTTTCTTTTCAGTTTTAGGGCGCATTTCTGGCAAAGTAGAATCTTCGGGCACATCATAAATCGCCACACGATACTGCAGCAGCGGACCTTCATATAAATCGACGTGTTTGTTTTTGGAAAATGCGACGGCAATTTCATCGCAGCGCTCGTTACCTGGCGTGCCCACGTGACCACGAGAATAAAGCCAATTGATTTTGCCGGCGGCATCGCGAGCGGATACCATTTCAAGTAGAGCTTCCCACAGATCGCGATTAAGAACTTCTCCGCCTTCGGCGTTTTGCCAGCCTTTTTTCTTCCAGCCCCAAATCCATTGGGTGATGCCACGAATGACATAGGTCGAATCGGTGTAGAGATCGATTTTAGATTTTGCGAAAGCTTTCTTTTTATTTACAAAACGAAGGGCGGCGATTGTGCCAGCTAATTCCATGCGGTTGTTCGTAGTGGCCGGATGACCGTCACCCAGTTCAGTGACCTCTCCATCCGGTAAAGCTACGATAGCGCCCCAACCACCCGGGCCAGGATTGCCCGAACAAGCGCCATCGGTAAATATCAGTACAGAATCAAACTTTTGCGACATGTAGAAAGTCTACAGTGCCGCAACCTTATCAAGCAACACCGGATCAGCATCGGCCGGAGCAAACCAGCAACGAGGTCTAAAGCCAAATGTATAGCCATCAACCTTTTCACAAGATCCTGCACGGTAGTCTGTATCGCTCACTTTTGAGTCAGTGCGGCGGTTACAAACAGCGCCGTTGAAATAAGTGTCCACACGGCATTGTGCCTTCGGGTGGAAGTTTTGTGTTCTCTTCACGATCGACTTATCTAACTCACCAATTGCCGGAACAGCTGGCTCACTGTTGAGACTAGAAAGCACCATACCCAGATTTAACCCAGCTTGAGCGGCTCGCATGCAAGCCAGCTGGCTAGCTTGAGAAGCGAAACGGATTTTACACTCCGCTTTTGATAAAGGTGAAATCTCTGCTGTTTTGGCCCACTCACGATTCTCTTGAACAGTGAATAAGCGACGGAAGCATTTTAAAGAGGCGTAGTAATCAGATTGTCCTTCATTTGAAAGCGGATCTGCCATGAGATGAAAAGGACCGCCACCTAAGTGATGACCCATCTCGTGACAGGCAACAAGAGCATAACCATCAGCCGACATAATCGGATGACGTGCTAAACCACCATGCATATCGATTTCCCAAGTGTCGCCTTCGCGATGCGCATAAGCATTAGCTTCTGAGCTTGTCCATAAACGATTCACAATTAGAGTCTTACCCTTAGCTGCAACTTCAGGAGCGAGCAAAGCCTCAACACGGTCGAGCATTTCATTGTACTCTACTTCAGTGATTCCGGTTGGCACATTCATAAATGCCCCAAAAGACATTTTCGTACCCACTGGATATATTTGATCGTTCTTCGCTGCGAACCCCTCGCAAAGATGAACTGTCTTATTAGCAACTGATCCCCCTTGGACCGCTACTAAAACCCCTAGAACCAAAACTAGATATTTCATAGTTTGACCCTCCTCTTCCCCGAGGAATATCGAAACACAGTCAAATAGTTTCCGCAAATTTATTTTTATTACATTAGGTACTGCGCGTAGATGTTATGATTCCCATAAGGACATGGCTTCGCCAGCGATATATCCGCCGGTCCACGCATTCTGAAAATTGAATCCACCAGTGATTCCGTCCACATCCAAAACCTCGCCAGCGAAGAAGAGGCCGGGGGTGATTTTACTTTCCATTGTTTTGAAGTTGATCTCTCTTAAATCTACTCCTCCACACTCGACAAATTCGTCTTTGTAACGATTTTTTCCGAGGATATCGAAGTGTGACGAATATAAGGATTCTGCTAATTTTGTTAACTCTTTGCCTGATAAATCCGCCCATCTTTTTTCTGAATCGATAGTGTGGATTTCTAGCAACTTGAGCCAAAATCTTTTGGTCAAACCGACGGGCGTGACGTTCTGAAGCTGTGCTTTGATGTTCTGATTTTTAAGGTTTTTTAAGAAATTTTGGGTCGTTTCGATATTTTTATGCCCCAACCAATTTACGATTAAGGCGCCCTTATACCCCGAATGCATCATCTCGCGAGCCACCCAAGCGGACAGTTTTAATAAAGCCGGGCCGCTGATGCCCCAGTGAGTGATAAGGATTGGCCCCGCTTGAGTGAAAGTCGCTAGCTTAGATTTTCCAGGCTGAGGCACTTGCAATTTCAAGTGAGCATTCTCGAAACTCAGCCCCGGAAGATCTTTTAATAATGGATGCTCAATTTTAAAACTAAACAGTGATGGCGCGAGCTCCGTGATTTTGTGGCCTAAACCTTTCGCAAGTTTGTAGCCAATCTGTCCACTGCCGGTGGCAATCATCACACAATCAGCAATTAATTCCTGATCTTTTAATAGCAGTTTAAATTTTTGCACACCTTCGCTGTCAGAGACTGAATCTGCGCTTTGAAGCGTATGGACCTCTTGCACCGAATGCTGAGTTAAAATTTTTACGCCCAATCGATCGATCTCTTTCATAAAGCAATCGATGATGGTTTGCGAACTGTCCGTTACCGGAAACATTCGACCATCGGGCTCAGCTTTTAATTTCACACCACGAGCAGCAAACCACTCGACCGTATCTTGCGCCTGAAAACGCTGCATAGGCGAAAGGAGTTCTTTCTCACCGCGCGGATAATTTTGTGTAAATCTGCGAACTTCAAAAAGATTGTGAGTCACATTACAGCGCCCACCGCCTGAGATACGAACCTTCTTAAGAAGGCTGTCTGAGGACTCTAATATAGTAATGTCAGCTTTGATTTTATTTTGCCTGGCCACTTCGGCCGCACGAATGGCGGCGAAGAATCCGGCGGCACCACCGCCGATAATCATAATTTTTTTGGCCTTGTCTGACATAACCAAAGAGTATCAGAAGTAATAAGCGGCGTTAAGTAAAGTTCCCTCTTCTGAAAAAGAAGGGTAATAATGAACTTTTGCTACCGTCTCTTGCCCCTTCTCATCTTCAGCTTCACCCATATGCAAAGCTGTATGACCATAAAGTAAACCCATAGCAAATCCTAATGGGTAATCACTTGCCCAATGCACACCATTGTTCATCATCTGAAAAGACAAGGCTGCCGACCAGATCGCCTGGAGCGGATAAATCCAGTACTTATATTCTGGATAATTACCCGCAATCACAGTGAATGTCATAGTCGCCGTCATTAAATGACCACTGGGCATAGCATCGTATTTTTCAGTGTTGGCTGAGTATTTCTTTGGATTCGGAAAGAATCGCCACTTGCCTCTGGCTTGAGAGCTTTGTTTTGGGCTTTCACGACCGAAAGATCGCTTCAAAGCTTGGTTGAAAATTGTCGACAAAAACATACCGTGGAAAATTTCATAGCCCGTATTTACAGGACGCGTACTATCTGTAAGCTTTCCTGTTGCTAGAAATCCGCCGCCCACGGCTGTATGCATCCAACCGTCTCCCAAAAAGTAAAGGGCTGAACCTTTATCTGTAGGTAAACGAAGAATGTCTTGTCCCGCAAATTTTATTTTAGCCTCAGTCTTATCATCCTCAGGAATATCCCATTTGCGACCTAAGCGCTTTGCATCTGCGAGCATCTCTTCGTCATATTTATATGTGAGTGCCGTCGTTCCGCCTATCCACAACCACGGCCCCACCGCCTCTTTCGAAAAGGCTGTAGTCAAAGAACGCTTCGCACTTTTCGGCAGCTCTGTAAGGACCTGCTTAGCATTTAACCGCTCTTGTGGAAGCGCAAAACTCCAAGCCGGAAGCATCAGCAAGATCAGAAAAATATTTTTCGACATATAAAGATGGTGTTCTCGTCTGATTAGTATTCAATAACTAAATAAACGACTTAGACCTCAAAGAATTATGTTTCACGCCAAATCCATTTTAAATGATACATAGTTATAAATACCTACTCTACCAGAAGATCTATCTACGCCAAAAAAAGGGCAGCTCGACCTTTCGATGATTGCAAAACTGAATACCTGATTTCTAATATGAACTATGAAATATATTTTAGCTCTCATCTTTTCTTTCTGCTTAACCCATTTAAATTTTAACTCGGCCTTGGCTGCTGAAGAAAAATCTGAGCCAACTCAAATTAAAGAGGCTTCACCAGAATATTTAGATCTTTTTATCAGCCCTTATAAAAAGCCTGCTCTTAAAGTTTGGCTTTATGCAACCCCAGTACTAATTGGTCTTCGTCTCTACCGCGAAGATACAGTGAACCATAACCAAGCTGAAATTGCTGAAAACAACTCCCTGAGAGAAAACTCTAAATATGGGGATTATGGCGGACGACTCTATACAAATTTGGCTTATACGGCTGCTTTTGGCGCCGCCGGATATTTCGCCGACCCAGCTTATTATACAAATGCAAAAGCTATGTTTTGGGCATCAGCAATGTCTGGTCTTACGGCCCAGATTTTAAAAGGTCTTGTACAAGAACGTAGGCCGCCCCCTCATCACGACCAGCCTCACCAGCTGAATGCTAGCAAAGAGTCGTTTCCTTCAGGTCATACAACTTCAGCCTTTACTTTCGCCAGCGTCGTTCAGCAGTTTCATGGCTGGGGCTGGGGTGCACCAGCCTATGCGCTAGCAAGCTTTACTGGCTGGAGTCGTATGAACGACAATAAGCACTATCTGCATGATGTTTTTTTTGGCGCTATTCTCGGAACCACCTATGGCATTGGCGTATCTCAACTTTATAAGAAATCAAATGACGGAGCCCCACCCCAGCAAAGTCTTCTGCTGATCCCAAATGACGAGCGCGGCGGAGAGCTTGTATACACTGTGATGTTCTAGCTGGCCAATGATCAGTGGCCAGTCTATAAGACCATGTGGCCAATAAACGATTCGCTAAAATCTATGTAGAAATCAGTAACGCATGCAACTTAGCCTGCGACTTCTGCCCATCTGGCGTCAGCGACAAAGAAGTGAGCGCCAACACTCAGTCAGTACCTGCGAACACTTCGCAAAATCCGTTCATCAAAACTTATGTTACAGCCGATCATCTCCGCCATATCTTGCGCGAAGGACGTGACTTAACTGAACAGTTTACTTTTCATGTTCTTGGCGAGCCTACTGCCCATCCTGAATTCGCAAAGTTGGTTGATATTGCGCACGAAGAAAACGCTCCACTCAATATCACAACGAACGGAATTTTGATTCACAAACCCGAAATCCAAAATGCTTTACTGAGCCGAGCGGTTCAGCAAGTGAACTTCTCTCTACAAAGCTGGACGGCGAATTTCAAAATCGAAAATGTGCAAAACTACCTCACTCGCGTTTTCGCCTTTATCGATCGCGCACAAGCGGAGCGTCCCGACCTCTATATCAACTTACGCCTGTGGAATTTCGGCAGCCCCGAAGAGAGTCTCTTGCACAATCTTCATTTCTTAAAACCCCTTGAAGAAAAATTCAGAACTCCACTCACCGAAGTGAACACCAATGTAGAGATGAAAAAATCTCACAAAATCGAAGGCCGCATTTATTTACACTTTGACTCCCGCTTCGAATGGCCCGACCCATCTCAACCGGTACGCTCGACGACAGGTCACTGCTACGGCTTAAAAAACCACATCGGCATTCTCGCGAACGGAACAGTCGTGCCCTGCTGTTTAGATAGCAACGGCTACATCAACCTTGGCAATATTCACGACCCTCGCGAGAGCGAAGCGTATGACTCTAGGCTCAGCGAGATTCTCGCGAGTCCCAGAGCGAAAAAAATCTATCACGGATTTGAAAAGCACAAGCTCGTCGAAGACCTCTGCCAGAAATGCACCTACATCCAACGCTTCGACAGCAAACTGACTACAGCAAGTATTTAAGCCTTTAATTTCTAATGCAGCTGATGCAAATATTCATATTAAAAAACCACTCCGATCGATGTCGAGGAATTCCTCGACATCGATCGGAGTGGTTTTGAGGACATCATTAATAGAAATCAGGCCACGCGATGACAACTTAAGACTTTACTTTTGCGCCAGCCCGAATTTTTTTGTTAATGACTCTTGAATTTGCTGAGTGACAGCATTCACTTTGTCTTCAGCTAAAGTCGCTTCAAGATCTTGGAGCTTGATACGGAATGAAAGCGACGAATGTCCTTCAGGCACATTCGCTCCTTTATACACATCTACCACTCGAGCTTCCTGCAGTAAGTTGCCGCCTACTTTTTCGATTTCTTTAACGATATCTAAAGCCGCAACTTTGTCGCTCACTAAGAATGTGAAGTCGCGCTCAACCGCTGGGAATTTAGAAATCTTTTTGTATTTTGGAGTCTTAGGTTGGCCCCGCATAAGCAAAGACATATCAAATTCTGCCACAGCCACATCTTCACGAATCTTATGCTGCTCTTTAAATAGCGGATGTAAAGTTGCGATAAAACCAATCACTTGACCTTGATAGAATAAAGAAATCATCTGACCCGGGTGAGCCACTGACGGCGCTTTATCATTTGGAATCGCCTTCCAAGAATAATTGGCGGCATTTAAGCCATCTAGCAAACCTTCAATGGCTGATTTCAGCTCAAACACTACATTATGCGAAGATTTTTGCCAAACCGACTGACCCCGTCCCCAAGCTACAAACCCCACGTGCGAAGTTTCTTGGTATGGCCACGGACTCACGGCAGGCAGACCCGATGAACCACCGCCCGCTGACACCTTAACACCAAATACATTGCCGATCTCAAAAATACGACCGAATGAATTACCTTGATGATAGTTGTACTTTAAATTTGTTAACAAACCCGGAAGCAAACTCTGGCGCATCACATTCACTTCATCGCTCAGCGGATTCATAACGCGAACCACTTCGCCACCAGCACTCACACCGCAACCTTTATAAGCTTCGCCGTTATAAAGACCCTTTTGCCAAGAGTCGTTAACGAAAGCATAGTTCACGGCTTGCTGATAGCCTTGTTCACGCACGAGATGGGCCACGCGCGATGAATTTAAAAAATCAGCTGAGTCGCTTGTCGGAGCCGAACGAAGCTCAGGGAATTTTTCTGGAATCTTATCATAGCCATTCATGCGGCCATACTCTTCAACCAGATCCATTTCAATTTCGATATCCCAGCGATAAGCTGGTGCCGTCACCATGACATAAGCATCCGCTCCAGAAGTAGGAGCAGAAACTTCACAGTTCAAGCGGCGCATCCAATTGACGAAATCAGCCGCGTCCACTTTGTAACCGAGACGATCATCAAGAGTATGCAAACGAACCTTAATGGGTTGGCGCTTAATCGGCTGCGGATAAAGATCCCAGTGATCGGCAGAAACAACTCCGCCCGCTACTTTTTGAATCAAGGCGCAAGCGCGATTCATAGCCTCGATCACACCTTCAGGGTCTGTGCCGCGTGAAAAACGCTGAGCTGAATCTGAACTTAAACCATGACGACGTGATGATCTGCGAACATGCATAGGATGAAAGTGTGCTGACTCGACGAAAATATTTGTTGTGCCATCGGTAACGCCTGAGCTCAGACCACCCATGACTCCAGCAAGTGCCACTGGGCGTTCACCATCACGAATTGTGAGTTCTTCACCCGTAAGATCTAATTCTTGGCCGAGAAGAGTTTTGAATTTTTCTTTTTTAGCACTGTCGATAATAATTTTTTTGCCCGCAAGTTGATTGTAATCAAAAGCGTGTAAAGGCTGACCGTATTCCATCATCACGTAGTTTGTTACATCGACGATGTTGTTAATAGAGTTAAGACCCACAGCTTCAAGACGCTGCTTGAGCCAAGCTGGGCTTGGCCCGACTTTTACATTCCAAACGGCGCGTCCGGCGTAGCGAGGCGACATCTCTTTAGCTTTAAGTTCTACCGTCAAAGTTTTTTGAACTGCATCGCCGCCCGTTTTAATTTCATTTTTCGGGAGCATAACTTTTTTGTCGATCAAAGCCGCCACTTCACGAGCAAGACCAATGTGGCTTAAGCAGTCAGCACGGTTCGGCGTCACATTCACTTCAAATAAAATATCATCGAGGCCAGCGAACTTCGCATAAGGAGTTCCTGGCTTAGCGTCTGCAGGTAAAATTAAAATACCTTCAGAGTCTTTTTTAAGACCGAGCTCAGTTTCAGAACAAAGCATACCTTGCGATTCAACATCACGAATTTTTGAAAGCTTAATGGCGAAGTTACCTGGCAAGACAGCGCCAGGTAATGCAGCGACCACTTTATCACCTTGTTTGTGATTTTTGGCTCCGCAAACGATTTGGCGAAGAGTTCCATCACCTACATCCACTTGGCAAAGCGTGAGCTTGTCAGCATTTGGATGTTTATCGAGTTTTACAACTTGGCCAACAACCACATGGTTAAAAGCTTTTGATGGATCTTCGTACCCTTCAACTTCTAAACCAACTGCAGTTAATTTTTTAGCCAGCTCTTCGGGCTGAGCGAAGAACTCTTGTACGTCTACATATTCATTGAGCCAACGAAGTGAAATTTTCATAAAGCCTACTTACCCTGAGTTCTAAAATTGTTTGAGGAAGCGCGTGTCATTTTCGCTGAAGAGTCTGATGTCGTCGATTCCGTATTTAATAATGGCAATACGCTCGATACCGAAACCAAAAGCATAACCTTGCCATTTTTCAGCATCGATTCCGCAGAATGATAAAACTTTAGGGTGAATCAAACCGCAACCACCGATTTCGATCCAGCCTGATGATTTACACATACGGCAGCCTTTGCCTTTGCAAATAGGGCAAGTGCAATCCACTTCTGCTGAAGGCTCAGTGAACGGAAAGAACGAAGGACGGAAACGAACCTTCGTATCTGTACCGAAAAGTTCTTTAACGAAAAATGAAATCGTGCCTTTTAAATCAGCCATTGAAACTTTCTCATCAACTAAAAGACCTTCAATCTGGTTGAAGTTCGGTGAGTGAGAAATATCAGAGTCTGAGCGAAACACTGGGCCCGGAGCTAAAATACGAATAGGCGGCTTTTCGCTTTCCATAGTGCGTGCTTGTACTGGGCTTGTGTGAGTACGAAGAACGTAAGCCGGATTGATATAGAATGTATCCTGCATATCGCGTGAAGGGTGATCGGCCGGAATATTTAAAGCTTCAAAGTTATTACGATCACTTTCAATCAGCGGACCCGTACGAACCGAAAAACCAATACGTGAGAGAATCTGCACCATTTCTTCAATAACTAAAGTGATAGGATGCAAAGAACCTTGAGTGCGCTCTGTACCTGGCAAAGTAAGATCTAAAGATTCGCGAGCGATGCTCGCCGACATCTCTTGCGACTTCAATTGAGTTTCGCAAGTCATATAAGCCGACTCAAGAGCCGTCTTAGCCTGATTCACCAGCTGACCCAGCTTTGGCTTTTCGCTGGCCGGGGCTTTACCGAACTCTTTCATAATGGCATTGAACGAACCGTTCTTGCCTAAAAATTTGACCTTCAGGTCATAAAGTTCTTGGGAGTTTTTAGCGGCCTTAAAAGCGGCTAAAGCTTCGTTTTGAATGGCTGAAATCTGATCAGCTAAGCTGGTGTTTTGCATCGCTTATTATTCGCTGATTTTTGCTGTAAATTCAATGGCAAACCAGTATGACCTTAAGCAACCAATGACAAAATTATTGAACGAAGCCGACATTTCAAGCTCTACCAATGCCAAATTCAAGACTTGGAAGGCCCTTTTATCCTCACAAGGGATTCGCAAAGGTGGTCTCTTTATCGTCAGCGGTGAAAAGATTCTAGCTGAGCTCACTAAAACCGAACTGAAAATCGAAAGCTGGCTCATCAGAAAAAGCGACGCCGAAAAGGACTTCTGGGTATTGCCCGCTGATCTTGATCGTCGCATGAAGTTTATTTTAACTAATGAGCTTTTTGATGAGCTGAACGAGCTCAATGTGCCGGGCCCGCTGGCCGTTGTCAGTCGCCCTGAACATGATGAGGCCGATTTATCTAAGCCACCAAAAGGCCTCGAAATTATTTTAGCCCTTCAAGATCCAAGCAACCTCGGCGCCTCTCTTCGCGTCGCCGAAGCTTTTAACGCTTCAAAAGTGATTTTACTAAAAGAGTGCGCGGAGCCGTTCTTACCAAAGACGTCTCGCACCGCGAGCGGATCCAACTTCCGCGTCAATATTCAAAAAGGTCCATCGATTAAAGATCTACGCCCTGTCCTTGCAGGCCCGGTAGTTGTTTTAGATATGGATGGACAAGATATTGCAAAACTTAATTGGCCAAAAGACGTGAGATTATTTCTCGGAGTCGAAGGCCCCGGCGTCCCGGCCGAGCTGAAATCTCAGCGCGATTTTATTCAGGCAAAAATTAATATTAATTCAGCCGTAGATTCTCTAAACGCCATGAGCGCACTCAGCATCGCCTGTTTCTCATATCAAAGTAAGAAATAGAGAAAACAATAGTAGTATATATTAAATAGCAATTATATAACGCTCACAGACGACGTTCGATAGTGAGCACGAGCAGTACATGGTGCCATTGCTCGCTATCGAACGTCGTCTGTATGCATCGTAACTTTAATGAATTTTTCTAAGCAAAAAACTGTCGGATACGGCAGACCTTCTAATAATCGACTGATGAAACTGTTCTCTTTGAGAAGTTAAATTTGTGACTGATTAAAACGCCGATGCGCTCGCGCGTCGGTGTTAAACGACGGCTTTTCACCTCAGCAAGAATGCAATTTTTAAAATCTTCATCATTAATATCGGACTCAACTAATCTGAGATAATCGATTTCACCACTGTATTTAATGGTCATATGGAGCTTAATACTCCCTTGATCAACTACGGGATCTTTTTCTAAGTAACTGTGATAGCAGGCTTGCAAGCGGTCATCATTTTTTAAAATGGCGGCAGTTTCTATAGTGCCATGAGCGGTCTTGGGCTTCGCTTTTATGACCACTGGCTCATTCTCGCTTTTATTGGCCAAAATATAAGCACCAGCGATCAAATTTGCCGATAGCAAAAGGCTGATTGCTGCGTTTTTTGATAAAAGTTTTTTCAGATTTCTCATACTTTCATTTTACGCCAGGGCAGTCGTCTCAGTGTGAGATTCTGACCAGCTGAATTTTAAAAGACATGGCTACGAAAAAGGCATTC
This sequence comes from uncultured Pseudobdellovibrionaceae bacterium, assembly GCA_964360255.1. GTDB lineage: Bacteria > Bdellovibrionota > Bdellovibrionia > Bdellovibrionales > UBA1609 > CAYHVK01. Next base: position 24,910 of record CAYHVK010000021.1, read on the forward strand.
AGTTTTTAAACGTTCTAATTTAGCTATCGAAAAGTTAGGCAATTTATTGAACTTTACAGCGGCAAAAGCGTGCTTGAAAGGCTCGCTGGAGGAGGCTGGCTCCATAAACTTAGAACGTATCCACCGCCGCCCGAACCGGTGGGTTTTACTGAAAGGGCGCCCTCTTCACTTAAGATATCCATGTGCTTATTCAGCTCGTCGCCGCAAAGCCCCCACTGCTGAAAACAATCACGGGCAATATCGAGAGCTTGTGCCAAATGGCTCAAAGATTCTTCACCTTTTGCATTTCCTAAAGCACGCCGAGCGAGCTCAACGGACTCTTTCATTTCTTGATCGATTTTCTTCGCTCGCTCAGGAGAGCGCTCAGAAAGATCACGGACCTTTTTCACACACTCTGAAGTCACACCCTTTTTACCGCAGTAAGAAAGGAACCAAGCTGGAGTCCACTCGAGTTTAAGAGGCTCACGAAGGGCCGATGATTTACCCTTAGCTAATTCGCGCTGAAACTGAATGGCCTTACCTTCGAGAGAAACCGCAATATCAACTCCGCTTGATTCTCCATGAAAGAGATCTTCTAGATCACGAGCAAATTCATAAATCTTGTCAGTCAAAATCCACTCTTTAGCTGCAAAGTATTGAGCCACGCCTACACATAAAGCGGCTGACCCACCCATGCCTGCGCCAAGAGGCAAAGTGCTTTCAACCTCTAAGAGTCCTTTGAGATCAGAGTGGACACGCTCCACTCGCAAAAGAGCTTTTTCAATAACACCGTGAAGAATAAGTTCAAGCTCATGACCGTGCTCACCGGTTAGGCGTACGAGAAAAGGCTCAGTGGCCGCAAGATCATAAGTAAAAGTCATTTTCTTAGTATAGAGCGGAAATACTAAAGCTGGGTGGCCGCGCAAAACCGCGTGCTCACCTGCTAAAATCCACTTGCCGTAAGAAACAGATTGCTGCTTCACGCGGGGCCTTCTTGAGTGAAAACCTTGAAGCGCGAAAACTCGCGAGCGATTTCGGCGCGAACACTCGCCTGATCTACACGAGTTAAAAAATGAACATTCGCGCCTGCATCCATAGTCACAATTGGACCATCTTGATGTTGATCCCAATAGTTTTGAGCCCAATTGATCACCATATCAGTTTCATTGGTCCAATAACTAAAAGGCGGCTTCGATGTTGAAAAAAGAGAATGCATATCGTGAAACTCATCCCAGCAGATCTGAAAAGCTTTACGCCAATCCGCCATCCTGAACGATTCACTCGCCGAATTTAATGTTTCAACTAAATCCCTTAAGCGAGCCTCAGCGCGCTGAACACGGCCTTCAAATAGAGGTGATGTAGCTACACGAAGATGAGCCTCAGAGCTCGAAACCATTTTCTTCGCATCTTCAACAACAACCACTTGATGCATAAGCGGAAGAGTCAAATCATCCACTTGATAAGCGCGATCATTCTCCCAAACACAATAAGGACCAAAAAATGAACGAATGCTCGAACCCGACCCGCAACGACTCGCGCGCGAAATCTGGTCTATTGATAAATCTAAATTTTTATTCTGCGACATCGCTAATTTCGCCGCTGCAGCTGTTAAAGCCGCAAAGCTAGAGGCCGAGCTTGCTAATCCACAATCTGACGGAAAGTTGTTCGCCGAGCGTAATATATAAAAGCCTTGAATTTTCCAGAGATCTTTTAAGAATTTGAAGTGTTCAATAAAACGGCTGGTGCCTTTTTCACTGAGTTCGATTTTTTCCCAACCTACTTCATTGAGGGGCTGCCAAACATCTTTATACTCAGCATTGGCATCAATATCTACTCGCGTGAGCAAGTGATTCAAAGTCACAGATAAAGAAGAATTCGTCGCGCGATTTTTATAATCGCGAGTATGCGTATAGCTGTCTAAGACTCGCGAGCTGGCCTGAATTTTTCCCATATACTTAATCAGCGCAATATTTGAAGGAGCATAAGCCGTCCACTGACTCATAGCTCGACCTGATCTTTCGGTGCCGCAGTTTTTCTTTTTGCGGCAGCCTTAGCCTCAACACAAGTTTTAAGTCCATGTGAAATATCGGCCGAAGTGGCGACGATTGGTAAATTCAAAAGATTCAGACGATCGCGCACCGTTGCTTCTTTGTCGTTTTTGTACATAACAAAGAGAACATCAGCTCCCATAGCACCGCAGCCTTTAACAGCTGTCACCGCTTCAGTGGCTTGAAGGGCTTCGACAAGTTCGAGTGATTCTGGGGCCACTAAATCTAAAGCTTGAAGTGCTTTTTGATAACTATTGATCGAATCGATAAAAGACTTTACGTCTTCAGATTCAAAGCTTTGCACGCCAGCTTTAAAAATTTCGGCAAGTTTAGATGTATCAAGAGTTTTAACGCTCTTAAGGTGTGTGTGTGTCGCAAGCTTTCTACCTGTGCGAACTAAAGCAAAGCTGTAGTGAGCAAAAGGCCAATCCAAAACTTCAGTAGAAATCGGGCCCATATTTACGGCCGCTACTTTACCTGCAAACTGAGCTAATACATCAGCACCACTACCGGCGTCAGAATACTCTTGGTAGGTGCTCCACATTTTTTCTAAGAAGCCCGGAGCAGTTGCGAATCGAGGCCATACGCCCTCAGAAGAATCATTTTCAGTGAACTCTCCGCTAGAGATCATTTCACCGAGGCAGTAAAGCAGCATAAATTGCGCGCTCGAAGCGCCGAAGCCACCTAAACCATCATGTGGATCTTCAAATGAGATTTTCCACTTAGCAAAAATAGAATTGTGAGAAAAATAACGACCGGCCGGACTCGATGGATGAACACCGTAAATAAGATCTTCATTTTTAGCTGCGGTCGATTTAACAGCATTTAATGTAAAACGAGGCTTGGTTGAAAGAACTAAAGCACCACCACCTTGAAGAACAAAATATTCTCCGAGCAGAAAGGTTTTACTGGGCGCCGATAATCGAACCTTCATGGGTTTACTTCTGGCGCATCTTTCAGTGGAACACCACTACCAGCGCCTATTTTTGAAAGTCCACGATTTCTAAATTCTTTCAGAACATCAACGGCATTTGAAAGCGTAATTCTTTTTGTCATCGCTAGAATTTCTTCTAAACGCTTTTGCACGTATGGAATCTCTTGGCCTTCAGCGCCCGCACCCAAAGTGAGATTCTTAATATGAAGCTTCATATGGCCTTCAATAATACCGATGGTGGTTAAGGCTTTTAAAGCGCCCAAGTTCTGAACTAAGCCGACTGCCGCACAAACGCGAGATAATTCATCAGCCGATTCTACACCGAGAAGTCGAAGTGCAATACGCGCCATCGGGTGAAGACGAGTCACGCCACCAACCGTTCCGAGAATAACAGGAGCTTCAAAAACCCCATGCAAGTGGCCATCGACAACCGTCCAGCGTGTCACCGAGCGATATTGACCATCACGAGCGGCATAAGCGTGAATGCCCGCTTCGACCGCGCGCCAATCATTGCCGGTAGCAATCAAAATCGGGTCAATACCATTTAATACGCCTTTGTTATTTGTCGCCGCACGATAAGGGTCAAGCTGAGCAAATAAAGAGGCTTCGGCAATACGTTTAAATAAATCAAGATCAGCTTCACGACCATGAGAAGGAATAATCACTTCGGCCCGCGTGAGTTTTGTATCCACAAGATTTGAAAGAATACACATGGTCACAGTTTCGCCAGTTTCAGATTGAATTGGCGTTTTTAAATATTCACAAACTTGATTGATGATGTTGGCACCCATAGCTTCACACGGATCCATCATCACATGAATAACGGCCATTGACGGACCAAAATTATCAGCCGTGCCTTCTTCGCGCACTTCCTCGCGACTGATACGACGAAGGGTTACATCTCGAACTCCGCCTCCACGCACAACCATTCCTTGAGCTACATCGCGATTGGCAATTTCAATAAAGCGTTCACGGTTGTCAGCAATGTATTTCTCAAGAGCATCAAAATTTTTAACTTTAGCGATTTGAATCTGACCGATAATGTTTTTGCCCACAACTTCAGAGCGGATTTTACCAGTCTCACGAATCCACTTTGCTGTTTTGCTCGCCGCCGCGATAATTGAAGTCTCTTCAACAGCCATCGGAATGGCGTAAGGCTTACCATCAATCACAAAGTTAGCGGCAATACCCATGGGCATCTGAAAATATCCAACTACATTTTCAATAAAATTTTCAGCGAGTGCCGTGCTGAGCGGCGCACCGGCCATAAAATACTGAACGTCCTCACGGGTGAGAGCACCCATCTTTTCAAGACGTTGAAGTCGCTCTTCGCGGGTCAGCTTCGAAAAACCTTCGAAGAGTTCTTTGAACTGTTCTTCTAGTTTTGACGCCACTTCCACACCTTCTTCGCTCTCAAGAAATCGGTATTTTTAGAACCGGTACAGAAGAGGGCGATTTTAAGTTCTTTTTCGATCAGTTCCATTTTTGCATCAAGTTGTTCAGGCCCTAAGATGGCAGCTTGTAAAAGAGGCTTAGCAAAGCCTACGCATTTTGCGCCCATGGCAATAAGACGAGCGGCATCTAAACCCGTGCGCACGCCACCAGAGGCCCAAATATCGTAAGGCGGCTGCACATTCACAGCGTTCAACATCGACTGAGCTGTTGAAACTCCCCACGATGCAAAGGTCTGTGAAGCTTGTGCCAGCACACCGTCTTGTGACGAGCGTTGCCCTTCAATGCGACCCCAGTGAGTTCCACCATAGCCGCTGATATCAACGGCGCGAATACCCACATCTTTCAAACGACGAAGCGTAGGTTCTGAAAATCCACAGCCCGTTTCTTTAATAATAATTGGAATCGTTAATTCACGAGCGACACGCTCGATGGCCTTCAATCCGCCTTTGAATTTTGGCGTACCTTCGGGCTGCAAACACTCTTGAAGAGGATTGAGATGAATAATCATGGCAGTGGCTTCAAGACCCTCAACCAATTCTTTAACTTTATCTGTGGTTGTCTCGATCAACTGAGAAAGGCCAAGATTGCCCAAAAGCAAAGCATTCGGAGCTCTTTGACGAACTGTTTTCCATTCGTTTAAAGCTTCACGATCAAAAAGTTCGCGACGTTGAGAGCCGACACCCATCAACCATCCACGCGCGCTGGCTGCCTCTGCTAATCTTTGATTGATATCAAGGGAGCCAAGATGGCCTGCTGTCATCGAACTGATGAGTAGCGGCTTTTCGAATTCTTGTTTTAATATTTGGGATTTTAAACTGACTTCATCAAAATCGAGTTCAGGCAATGCTTCGTGCACAAGCTCGATTTGCTCGAGGCCCGAACCACCGATCGCTTCGTTCACGTTGTCGAGAGCCAAAGCGATGTGGTCTTTTTTGCGTTTTTCGAATGATTCAGTTGTTTCAGCCATAAGTTCTCGCAGGGAGCTTACGCTCCCCACAAACCTTTTACGCTTGGGCTGCTGTTAGTGAATTCACTTTCTTAACGAGAGCTGTAAAACCAGCTGCATCGTGAACGGCCATTTCAGCAAGCACCTTACGGTTAAGCTCAAGATTGACTTTAATTAAAGCACCAATCAAACGGCTGTATGTTGTGCCATTCAAACGAGCGGCCGCATTAATACGTTGAGTCCATAAAGCGCGAAGATCTCTCTTACGAACTTTACGATCGCGGTATTGATAAGCCATAGCTCTATCAACTTTTTCTGTTGCATGAGTAAATGATCTTGAGTTTGCAGAATAGAATCCAGAAGCTCGTTTTAGTACCTTATTACGGCGGCGTCGCGCCTTCACACCACGTTTTACACGCATGTTATTTCTCCTTAAAAAATTAGTTTAAAAAATTGTTAATTGCTTTGACCACTCCACGAACGAATCAATCGTGCGGGAGAAGACGTTCTACTTGATATTCAGACGCCGTCGAAACGTAAGTCATTTTACCAAGTTGTCTTTTACGGCCTGAGCCTTTGTTTTCAAGAAGGTGGCGTAGGTTCGCTTTTTTGCGTTTTACTTTTCCGCCGCCAGTCATGCGTAGACGTTTTTTCGCCCCGCTGTGGGTCTTTTGTTTCATATGTTCCTCTCTCGAGAAGGCGACGGTCAAAATGACTGTACTTTTAAGGCCGGTCTCAATGGTTATTTTGGAGCTTTGGTATATCGCAATAAAGGGGGGTCCGCCAAGGATTTTAATAGGTTGGAGTGTAGGTTTCATGGATTTTCACCTCGTGCTCTGCCCATGCAACCGGATTCAGCAAAAAGGCCTCTGCTACGCGATAAATACGATTTGAGATTAAAATTAAGAACACTACGGCCCTATTTTGCTGAATCCGGTCACAGTGAGGATTTCTTGGACACCTGTAAAGCTTTGATAAAGGAAGTAACTGAAAAACTTACGTTATTTTCGCTACTTAAATAACTCAGGGCGCGCCGGCACATTGGCATATTTTTAGCTCTTAGATGCTCTACTATCCCATGGAGCACGTATGAAGAAATTTATGATGGTCTTTGTGTTTATGATTCCGGCCTTGGCTATGACTTCAAACGCTCAAGCTGTTGATTGTGAAGGCCTTGTGAGCCCACATAACCCTCTCCAACTCGAATTTAAACAAATGTTGAATGAAGATAAGGCTCTCATTGCTATCGACGCCATTTATCGCTTTTTAGAACTCAGGAAGAATCACCCAAACTATGGTCTCAATAGCGGCTTCAGCGAAAAAGGTAAGACCCCGGTTTTGCGCTCTTCCCGCCAAGTTTCTTATGCTTATGCGTATGATCCAGAGGTAAAAAACAAAAGAGAAGCTTTAAAAGAGAGACTGCTTTTCTTAAACATAAGTATCAATAACGAGAGTGGTGATGATGAGGGCGGTAAACAATATGGTGGATTTTTTATTTTTGATAAAACAAAAATTCTAGATTTACGCATCACTCGCTCATTCGACAGCTCTCTGACAACACTACTTGTAGTGGCTGAAGATGTTGATGCCCTTACGGGACTGAAAACTATGATGACACTTCGCCTTTCGAACAATGCTGATGGCCGAGTGACATTGGCCATAGACAATGAACGCGCAATTCCTCTCGTAAGAAACTTCAATTGGATGCAATCTCGCAGTGCCTACATTCGCCTCGAGACTCTTCGCCACTGGCCTTACTGGAATGAGCTCGAGTACGCTGGCCTCGTAGAATACGGGCAATAATCAAGCTCCCCTAACATTCAAAGACGATTTTCTATAGGGAAAATCGTCATTTTCCCCTCTTTGCAGCACAGAGTGCCAAAACCTTATTAATTCTTTTAGACAAATCGTCTATTCTACGTATGATCATATTGCACATGCATTACGCATAAAACTGCTTATAACGTTTCCTTGGAGGAATCACATGGCTAAAGCTAAGAAAAAAGCGACAAAGAAAACTACTGCTAAAAAAGCAGTTAAAAAAACTAGCAAACGTAAGCCAAATGCTGCGTTTATGAAAAAACTCAACGTGAGCTCAGCTCTCGGCGCTGTTATCGGTGCTGGTGATCGCGCACGTACTGAAGTTGTTAGCGCGCTTTGGAAATATATTAAAAAACACGATCTTCAAGATCCAAAAAACAAACGCAACATCGTTGCTGACGAAAAACTAAAAGCAGTTTTCGGTGGTAAAAAAGTTGTTAACATGTTTGAAATGACAAAACTTGTTTCTAAACACTTGAAATAAATCGATCTGTTCATTCAGATAGTAAAAAGGCTGATCTTTAGATCAGCCTTTTTTTATGGCCTACGAGAAAAACTCAATAGCTAAAACCTCTCACCGAACGATGATGATTATTCACATTCTACAGAGTAAGAATCTAATAAAAAGTTATCTTCACAAATGAGCTTCACAACTTTTAATCGGCCTTGAACTGCAATTTGCGCTTTAACTTTTATTTTTTTAGTTTGTGTTCCATTCACACAAGTTCTGCCTGCATCATCTTGCTCAGTGATTCTAGTCGTCTCACCTTCACTAGCAAAAAGAATCTTCACTTGACCATCTTTAGCGATCTCTGAATTTTTCGTCAAAAGATGCGCCACTCCGTACTCATCTGAATTCTTGGCTGCTGAAGAGTCAAATTTAGACAATTCAAAATCTGGACGGTTTTTAGCTCCAATCCAAAGTTCAATTTTCTTGTCTTTGCTTTCGCAAGTGATGAGCTCAGTAACATTCGCGAAGCTTGTTGATGAAAGGCCGAGGATAATTAGTGCCGATAAAATTGATTTCATAATATTCTCCTAGTTAAATTTTAATGACATTCAGGATTTGTTACTAATTTTGCATTTGAAGGTAAGAATCCGGCTTTATCCTTCATTACATTTTCAACAAGAGTGGTAAAACTAGAGCCCGCACCCGACTGATCTAAAAACTTCAAGCCTGACTGAGCTGTTCCCATATACGTTGGTGAGTATCTCACACCGTTGATCCATGTTCCTTTATTGCTTTTTGAGAGACCGATAAACGCCATAAGGCCGATTTTCTTTTGACCTTGTTGGTTCGAGATAAAGTTACCCGTTGAGAAAACGATAACGCCTTCTCGACCGTCATTCGTTACGTGCTTACGAATGGGCTGAATCACGTGAGGATGCGTGGCAACAACTGCTGTTGCTCCAGCTTCAAGAAGTTCTTTACCGAGAGCCACGTCACGAGCGGCCGGAGCATTCGTGTATTCAATGCCCCAGTGCGGAGTCACGATAACCGCATCAGCACGGCGACCTGCTTCTTTAATTTCAGCGATCAACTTTGATTTCTCAGAGTAGCACTCAAGAACTTGATCATTTGGATCATTGAAACCATTGAGTGAGAACGTGCAAGCGATGAAGGCTAAGTCGAAGCCACCTGAATGCATATAAGTGATAAACGATTTGTTGCTGCCTCTTTTGCGAGTTCCTGAATATGGGATACCGTAGCTTTCAATGGCGTCTACAGTCTTGTCGATACCAACCGGGCCGCGATCCATTGAGTGATTGTTCGCTGTTGAAAGGATATCGAAACCCGAAGCTTTAATACCTGCAAGCAGCTTTTCATGCGTGTTGAATACAGGGTAACCAGAGTAGATGTTCTTATCAAAAACTGGGCGAACACCACCATTTGTGACCTGACGACCTCGTGTTACACCGGCAGCAACAGGAGTTTCAAGATTGGCGTACATCACATCCACTTCATCCATACGGCTTTGCACACCACTCCAGATCGATTCAAAACGCGTGTTATAACCCTGAACTTGAAGTGGGCCGTGCATAAGAAAATCTCCCACGGCACCGATCACGAGAGTTTTCTGTGCTGGTTCACAAGCCGCTTCAAAAGGGATAGCCTGTGCGAGTGAAGGCAGCGACATAGAAATAAGTACGAGACGTACAATGAGTTTGTTCATAATGGGCTCGATATTAATGTATTTTTTGTTTTTTAAAACTGTCAGGTTTTTGTACAGCCGGTTCTTTCAAATCGACGTGGCATTATTATAGGTATGCCTAACTTCTAAACGAGTATGAAAGAAATTCTAAGTTTTTAGATGGCCTGAGAGGTCTCAATAAGACGAGAAACCACTTCTCCAATCTGCTTATAGGTCACAGGCTTACTTAAATATGAATCAAACCCCTTCTGATAACAGAGCTGTCGATCATCTGAATTGGCATGTGCCGTAACCGCCACCAAAGGGCCATGATAAGAGTTCCGTCGAAGCTCAACGGCAGCCTCATAGCCGTCCATAACCGGCATTTTTATATCCATTAAAACTACGTCATAACTTTTCTTTCTGAGATGCTGAACAGCTTCAAGCCCATTACTGAGCACTGTTACTTGAGCCCCATGACGCTCGAGAAAACGACGCATCAGCAGCTGCAAATCAACCGAGTCATCAACCACGAGCACTTCATAACCCTTAAGGGCAGGCTTTGAGCCCTTTTCTTTTTCTACTGGATTTTCTTTAGCCCCTTCAACTGTTGACTGAGTCGAAGCCTCTCGAGCTTTCAGCTCAGTGAGAATTTTAACGTTCATTCTGAACTCGAACTCTGATCCTCGGCCCACTTGAGATGAAACTAATTCGAGCTCACCATCCATAAGGTGAGCCAACTTTTGCGAAAGCGCCAAGCCAAGACCCGAACCTTGAGTTCTTTGCACCAACTCACCCTGTCCTCGCACAAATAAACGAAATAAATTTTTCTGCGCCTCAGGTGAAATACCTATTCCCGTATCGACCACCCGAATTTTTAAAAAACCTTCGTCGACTGATGTTGCTTCGAATGAAACTAAGACACGAATACCACCGCTCAGTGTGTATTTAGCCGCATTATTCAGCAGATTAATAAGAACTTCCCGAAGGCGTGTCGCATCTGAGGTTATAAACTCAGGGATTTCATTGATGCACTCAATATCCAATTTTAGATTGCGGGATTCAATTAAAGGTCGAAACAGCTCTACCACATCATTGAACTCGCTCATGGGTGAGACTTTATTTTTCTCTACATAAATCTGACCGGTTTCAATTTTAGATAAATCTAAAAGATCAGTGACTAGAGAAACTAGGTACTTACCATTTCGCAGAATCATTTGTAGATCTCGCCGAGCGTCAGGATCTAATTTCTCATTTTGTAAGAGCAAATCCGCAAAGCCATTGATAGCCGATAAAGGGGTGCGAATTTCATGACTGACATTGGCCAAGAAAACCGATTTTGCTTTACTCGCAGCCTCGTGTTCGTTTTTCTCGCGCAATAATATTTCTTGCTCCTTCTGAAGTCGAATCTGCTCAGCCAACTGCTCACTTAAAACTGCGTGCTCTACGTTAAGCCGCAAAGAATGCTGCACGTAGGTACACCAGTTTCTAATGCCGAATACGATAACCAAAGCATAAAGCAAAATCATTCCACCTATAAACTGATGCTCTGGTATGTCTGAAATAAACGAAGCCACAGCCCACGGAGCTATTCCACTTAAAAATACGGCATAAGGCGCAAACCATGTCGCAGAATAAGCTGCGGCCCCTCCGAGAGACATAAAAATAACCACCATTGCGGTGATCAACTGCACAGGCATTGGCTGAGTAGCAGGAATATACCAGCCGGCTACGCCCCAACAGATACCCGAAATAAGCAAAAGTGTGCTCATCATGAGAAGGTACCAGCGCAGCTGATTCATACTCGTAATTTTATTTCTTATTTTGCTCCAGCGGTAAGTGGCATAGACACGAATGAGGGCCGAGCCATACAAAACCGAGCCCCACCAAATTAAAAAGCTAGTAACACCTTGTTGGCCTTGCAAGTATAAATACGAACCAGCATAAACACTGAGGGTAATGAGCCCGGTGATATTTTGCTGATAAAGAAGGTTCACTCTTGCGGTTTCAAATTGTATCCGAAGAGGAAAATCGTTTTTTAGTTCTTGCATGGCCGACGAGTATATCGGAATGGTTTCAAAAGAATCCCATTCTATTGTTATTTTTTTTTAACAATGTTGTTCTGACTTGCAGTTTAGAACTTTACTGAAGAATCCCTAGGGCTTTTAAATCCTCTAAACTCACCCATTTCTGGGCATTATCAATGCTCATTACATAGAGGAGCGCTTGAATCTTAGTTTCATTGGCATAGACAGGGCTCAGTTTTAACTGAGTCATCAATGAGTCTAAAAGCGTGCGCTGATCTTTGTAGGTTGTGCCGTCATATGTGTTTTCACGATTGGCGATGCACCCAGAAGTTCCGAAGAAGGGAAAGTAGGGCTCACCTAATGGTGCTGGTTGCTGAGTGCCATGAACGCGGAATGAATTGCGGCCCATATCTCGAGCCACAACTGTTTCTCTCCACCAGTTCGCTTGATGACTCGATTTTGGCAAAAGTGATTTGAGTGTCGCTTCTTGCGCTGATGCCGGGATAAAGTTCATAATTAAACGGCGCCACTGACCGAAATCGGCTTTGCGATCAGCAGAAGGCATAACCCCATCCACTGTGTAAACACCGGCCGGGGTATTCCCACTCGACTCATTGTATTTTTTTAAATGGCGCGAATAAGCTAAAAGCTGGTGACTCCAAATCTTGCCATCACCTGTGCGGATCAAATTGCCTTTAGAATCACGCACAACGAGCAAGCACGGGAATCTGCGATCATCACGGCACAAGAGATACATACGAAGCGCCGTCTTGTAGGCGCCATTTTTGAAACTATTAGCACTAATTTTTTCTTTTAATAAATCACGAGCCATTTGCACTCGGGTTCCATCCGCCGGAACAAGCGCTAAATACTGCAACTCTTCTTGAATGATGTACTTAATCTTAGGTGAAACAAAATTAAGTGGATAAGCCGGGCTCGATGAATAAGTATGAAGCTCAGCAAAAACACGGCTCCACTCCTCATTCAGTACATCACGGAAAGTCCAAATATAGTGGATCAGATCAGCCTCTGATAAATTCTCGCTCTCTGTCATCCAATCGAGCCAGTTTTCAATATCGACTTTTTTAACTTGTCCTGCGCTGTACAAATCAGAAAGCACAGTCAGAAAAAGATCAAAATCTGTTGTGCATGAATCCTTTAAATAACACTGAAGAGCCTGAGAGCCGGCGAAGTTGAGCTCAAAATCGGGTTTTAAAATCGCGCGCTTAAATTCTTCTGAGCGCTTATCTTCAAACCAAGCTTGATGTGCCGCTGGGCTGTGCTTTTCTCTCTTAGAACGTGCTTCTGCCTGAGGAAGACTCAATACTTGCGCGAGCATAAGGCCGCTGAAAAATAAAGCCACGGGAAACATAAATTTTCTCATGGCCTAATTTTAACTTTATTTATTACGATTTGAGGAGCTTAAGCTGGCTGAACCTACGACTTAGGTCCAGCTGCTGTTTCAAAGAATTAAACTTTTTCCGCTTCTTTAGGCGGAGCATTTTTCGCAGCCAAAGCCGCTTCAGCTTCTTCTTTCTTCTTAAACTCTTTCACCTTCACTGGGTCTGGAGCATAAAGAACGAAAACTTGTTTACCTTCTTTTTTCGGAGGTGATTCAACAAGTGCTAAGTCACTCATCGCTTCAGTGAAGCGCTTGAGTACAGCCATACCCTCTTCTTGGTAAGCCATCTCGCGACCGCTGAAACGTAAACTTACTTTTACTTTGTCGCCTTCTAAAATGAAACGACGTGAATTACGAATCTTAGTATCTAAATCATGATCATCAGTACGCGGACGAATCTGAACTTCTTTGATGTCGACGATAATTTGGTTCTTACGAGCCTGAACCATTGCTTTTTTCTTTTCGTACTTCCACTTGCCGTAATCCATGATTTTGCAAGTTGGTGGAGTCGCTCCCGGAGAGATCTCGATCAAATCGAGTCCACGCTCTTCAGCCAAGCGAACAGCTGCCGGCACGTTAAACACGCCAAGCATATTACCCTGCTCATCGATGACGCGAACTTCGGGAGCGTAAATCTCACGGTTCACTCTGAGACCATCTTTGTCTTTTTTAGCTCCGCCTCTTCCTGCTGGTTTGGGACCTCTTGGTCCTCCTGGTACGAACGGTTTTATCGGACTTCTCCTGGTTTAGTTGGTTGTACGAAGCTGCTATCCCAATATGGGCTCTGCAGCTTTCTCTGACTGATTTCTGTTTTCAATGAACTTAAGAACTCATCAATTTTAAGGCCATTTACGTTTTGACCGTTGCGAAGACGCAGCGAAACTGTTTCCGCTTCACGCTCTTTATCGCCGATGATCATCATGTAAGGCACTTTCTGTAATTGGGCTTCGCGAATCTTATAGCCCAATTTCTCTGCACGCGAATCGAAGTGAACGCGAACGCCCGCCTCTTTGAATGTCTTAGCTAAGTGGTGGCAGTAATCCCCTTGCGCGTCTGTGACGTTCAAGATGCGCACTTGAGTGGGCGCGATCCATGTTGGTAGTGCTCCGCCAGTGTGCTCAAGGTAAACGCCGATAAAGCGTTCAAACGAACCCAAAATCGCACGGTGGAGCATAACTGGGCGATGCTCTTGATTGTCTTCACCCACATAACCCAAGCTAAAAGCTTCAGGTAGGTTCGGATCAAACTGAAGTGTACCCAGCTGCCAAGGACGATTGATTGAATCGGTGAACATAATATCAAGCTTCGGGCCATAGAAGGCACCGTCGCCAGCATTGATCGTAAATGGTAATTTTAATTTCTCGAGAGCTTTTTGAAGCGCGCCCTCAGCGTAATCCCATAACGCTTCTGTTCCCATACGTTTTTCAGGACGCGTAGAGAGGAACACATGGTAGTTGCTCATGCCGAGCGTATTGTAAACTTCATCGAGGAAAGTCATAAACTTTTCGATTTCGCTTTGCACTTGCTCCATCATACAGAAAATATGGGCATCATCTTGAGAGAAAGAACGCACACGAGTGAGACCATGCATAACACCTGAGCGCTCGTAACGGTGGAGGCGACCGAAGTCAGCCACACGCCACGGAAGATCACGGTAAGAGCGATGCTCAGAAGCGTAAAGTAGGCAGTGACCCGGGCAGTTCATCGGCTTTTGCGAGAAATCGCGCTCATCGATTTTAGAGAAGTACATATTCTCACGATAGTTCTCGTAGTGACCTGATTTATGAAACAGATCAACGTCGTAAATTTGCGGAGTGATCACCTCTTGGTAACCGTTAGCAAAATATTTTTCGCGAATATAAGCTTGAAGTTCGTTATAAATTGTCGAGCCCGCAGGCGTGAAAAATGGAGACCCTGGCGCCCAAGGGTGAAAAGTGAAAAGGCCAAGATCTTTACCGAGCTTACGGTGATCACGTTTTTTCGCTTCTTCTAAATTCTTTAAATGCTCATCAAGCAGATCTTGTGTTGGGAAAGCCGTTGCATAGATACGCTGAAGCTGAGCTTTCTTTTCATCACCGCGCCAGTACGCTCCTGCTAAAGAGAGAACTTTAACCGCTTTGATTTGACCCAGGCGCTGAACGTGAGGGCCACGACATAAATCGAACCACTCACCTTGATGATATACACTGACTGAATCTGTTTTTAAATCTTCGATGATTTCGACTTTGTAAGTCTCGCCGAGCTTTTTGAAAGTCTCGATGGCTTTTGCAGATGACACATCTTCACGCTTGATTTCAAGATCGCGTTTGCAGATCTCTTTCATCTTCGCTTCAATTTTAACTAAGTCATCGGGATTAAACGGACGTGGCGAATCGAAATCGTAATAGAAGCCGCTATCAATCACCGGACCGATTGTGACCTTAACGTCAGGCCACAACTCTTGAACAGCTTGAGCCATAACGTGAGCCGCCGAGTGACGAATCACCTCAGTGGCTTCTTTGTCTTTAATTGTAAGTAGACGAAGTTTTGTTCCATCTTTTAGCGGAAGCCTGAAATCCTGGATTTCTGTGCCGCCGTTAATTAATGCACCCACTGTGTCTTTAGCTAAACGCGAACCAATAGAGGCGGCCACTTCAAGAGCCGTCGGCTCATGATCAAACGTTTTAACGGAGTTATCAGGCAAAGTTATTCGAATTTCAGACATTATGAAAGAATGGTCATAGTTGATTGAGATAGTGATTTGAATGGCACAAGAATCTGCAAAATCATTGGGGAAAAACTAACATGGGGGTATGACGCAGTCAATCGGTAGTTTGGCAGTTTTTTTGAGCAAAAAAACCGCAGGAGCGTATGGGCTCCTGCGGTAGAGTTCTATGCGTATTCTGCTTTATTTAGTACCTAGGCCTTCTGGCTCACCTCCACTAGAGAATTTTTGAGGTCCACTGACAGAATTCAGCATAAACCTCAATTGTTATGGAGCTATAAAGCCGGTGTGACGATTTATTAATATCGGTGCATTATTTTGAGACTAGAATGTAGCCTGCACCATAGAGCGTACGGATGTATCTTGCTGAGAAGCCGATCTTTTTTCTGAGCGTGCAGATATGAGAATCTATCGAACGATCTGTGACTTTTGGGTTTTTCTTCCAGATTCTCTCTTTAAGGTTTTCGCGGCTCAGCACCCGGTCTTTAGCCTCTACCAAATAGACAAGTAACTTATATTCAATTGGCGTTAATTCGACCAGCTTCCACTCGCCATTTTCACTTTTATAAACCTGAAAAGACTCGCGCTGAATAAACATCTGATGAATTTGCAAACCAACCATTCGCGACCCCACAAATACGCCTTCCGGGCGACCTGCTTAAACTTTATGCTTATATAATTAAATAAACAATATTTAATTTGTCTGGGTTGGGCTTATCCATATCAGCAAATGAAGAGTTGCCGAGCTGAGCAAATTTCATGTGTATACAAGTTCTATTAGATTTTAACTTAATTTTATCGTAGTTAGGCGCTGATTTTGCTCAGCTGGGCAACTTGCTATTTGTGCTTGATCTAAAAAACCCACATCCAATAAAAGATGTGGGTAATAGTAAGGCTTATAACCGGCTAGGCAGCCTAGTAAACTACGTGGTGATGGAGAGACTCGCCAATTCTTGGATCTTTAATAGGTACAATCTTGTTCTTCGCTAAGAACTTCGTCACAACGAACAAGAATACGCCTAGGAATCCTAAGAACACCGCAATCTCACCCACTGGAGCTTTAAGCTCATCCGCGTAGAAGATGGGGTACGTAAGCCAGTAAAGATCTACGTATTGCATAACCAAGATTAAGCAAGAAACAGCAGCTAAGTGAGCAGGATTACGTTTTGCCCAACGAGGTAAAAGCGCGATAAACGGCACAATAAACTTACCTAATAGTAAGAAGATTGAAACCGGCAACCAAACGCCTTCAGTACGTGTAATAATAAAGCCTGTTTCTTCTGGTAAGTTTGCGTACCAGATAAGCATGTACTGGCTGAATGCAATGTAGGCCCAGAACACAGTGAACGCGAAAAGGAACTTACCTAAGTCGTGCATGTGATCGTCAGTAACATAACCAGCTAAGAGACCGTGCTTCTTCATATAGATGATGAGCAAGATCGTGAAAGCCAGGGTACTTTGGAATAAACCAGCAAAAGAGTAAACGCCGTAGATTGTCGAGAACCAGTGCGGTTCAAGGCTCATAAGCAAATCCACTGCGAAGAATGAATAAGAAAGAGCGAAGAAAAGGATAAAGCCAATAGATGTTTTAACCTGTTTATTCGAAAGCTCATCCTCACCTGTTGTATCTTGCTCAATTGAGCGACCCACGATTTTCTTCGAGAACCACATCCAGCCACCGATAAAGAGAACTAAACGGATCACAAAGAAAGTCATATTCAGATAGCCAACTTTGCCCTGAAGAATTGCATCAGCTGCAACGTGAGCTTTATCCATCCAAGAGTAAATCTTGTTAGAGCCAAATAAGAAAATAAGAGCAGCTACTGCCGTCACCGGAAAGAAAGATGTGAAGGATTCAGTGATACGACGAACGTTCACACTCCACCCAGCTTTAGTTAAATGCTGAATAGCTGTGAAAAACAAACCGCCCAAAGCTAAGCTTGTGAAGTAAAAGAACGGCAGCAAGAAAGCTAACCACGCGCGCTTTTGGTCGTTAATCATCAAGAGTGCAAAACCGATAAGACCCAAAAACATGCACACTGTGTAAGCCGTTTTCATACGGCTCGATACTGTATACTGACCTGGATCTCCTGCTTTAACTTCGCTCATTTTAATTGTCCTTTTATTTCAAAGTTCTAATGTATTTAACAATCGCCCAGCGATCTTCTGGGTTCTGAATCTGTCCTGCGTACGAACCCATCACACCCTGACCATTGGTAATGATGTGGTAGATTTGTCCGTCTCTTAAACCTTTAACTTTGTCGCTCGTGAGAGCTGGAATTAAAGGAATATAAACTTTCAGTTTACTATCATCAGCGGCGTGACCTTGAGTTCCGTGGCAGATACCGCAATAAATCTCGTACTTATATTTTCCACGAGCTAAAGCTTTTTCATCGCCATCTGGGAATGGGTTCTGCAAGTTCTGACCAGCACCCACTGGGTCTGTTACATACTTCTCAGTTTTATAACCACGAGGTTTTGTGTGTTCAGGGGGCAGACGGCTTGATGGTTCATTACGCTGATAATCGTAATCTTGAGCCTTCAAAGAAATCTGAGTGAACATATCTTGGATCAGCTCTACTGAAGTTTTGTCGCTGCCTGCGCCGCAACCAACAAGAGCAAAACCAGTCACTAAAATCAGAGTAGAAACTTTAGCTAGTTTGTATTTTACGACAGTTTTCATTCTAGAACTCCGTTCTCTTCACTTCAGAAGCACCTAAAGATTTGAACAGTTGTTCAAGCTTACCGGCATCGTAGCCTTGAGCGCTTTCAGGAATAAAAAGTGCGAATTTGTGCGAAGTGAGATCCGGATCAATAATTGGCGGATCAATCTTCGGCAAACCGTTAATAACAATCATCGCGCCCACTGAACTCAGGGCTGCAAAAAGAATCGTACATTCAAAAATAATCGGAATGAACGCGGCTAGTGACCACATTGGTTTACCACCAACGTTAATTGGCCAATCAACAGCGCTCGTCCACCATGTGAACCAAAGGCCGAAAATTAAACCGAGCGTACCGAAAACAAAAGTAATCCATGGGATGTACGAGCGCGGAATACCGATAGCATCGTCAATTCCGTGTAAAGGGAATGGGCTGATAGCTTCGAGATTCTTATTACCAGCGTCGTATGTCTTGCGAGCCGCTTCAACAAAAGCGTGCTCTTCTAGCCAAATGCCAGCAATACCTTTTGAGCCGCGGTGACGAACAGCACCTTCAAGTTTTGAAATTAGATCAGCCATTAGTGACCTCCCTGATCTTTCTTACCGACACCTAAGATTGGCTTCACTTCGGCCATCGAAATAGCCGGAAGCGCTCTCAAGTAAAGTAAGAAAATAAAGAAGAACATACCAAATGAACCGAAGAGAACCGATAAATCGGCCCACGTCGGATGCCACATGCCCCAGTTCGCCGGTAAGAAATCTCGGTGAAGCGAAGTCACTGTAATTACGAACCGCTCATACCACATACCGATATTAACGAAGATAGAGATAACGAACATCGCAGGAATGCTACGACGAATGCTCTTCATCCAGAAAAGTTGTGGGATAATTACGTTACAAGTCACCATGATCCAATAAGACCAACCGTAAGGACCAAACGCGCGGTTCACGAAAATGTACTGCTCGTAGGGGTTACCTGAGTACCATGCGATAAAGAATTCTGAACCGTAGGCGTAACCTACCATTAGGCCCGTAGCCATAATGATTTTGTTCATATTCTCCATGTGGTGCATAGTTACGTAGTCTTTAAAGTTCGGGATGAACTGACGAAGTAAACACATGATCGTCACAACCATACCGAAGCCCGAGAAGATCGCACCCGCAACGAAGTACGGTGGGAAGATCGTCGTGTGCCAACCTGGCAACATTGAAGTCGCGAAGTCGAACGATACGATCGAGTGAACTGAGAGAACGAGCGGAGTCGAAAGACCCGCAAGTAACATATAGATCATTTCATAGTGGTTCCAGTTGCGGGCTGTTCCGCGCCAACCGAGAGAGAGCGCTCCGTAAATACGTTTGCGCCAGATGTTTTTCGCGCGGTCACGGATTGTGGCCAAATCAGGCACTAAACCCACGTACCAGAAAACCATTGATACAGTTGCGTATGTTGATACGGCGAAAACGTCCCATACAAGTGGTGATCTGAAGTTCACCCAAAGAGGACCACGTTGATTCGGGTAAGGTAAGAGCCAGTATGCAAACCAAGGACGACCTGTGTGAAGAACCGGGAATGTACCGGCCACCATCACGGCAAAAACCGTCATCGCTTCTGCAGTACGCGCAATCGCCATTCTCCACTTTTGACGGAAGAGAAAAAGAATAGCCGAGATCAATGTCCCTGCATGGCCGATACCGATCCAGAATACGAAAGTGATAATGTCAGTACCCCAACCGACCGGATGGCTAATACCTTGAAGACCCATACCTACAGCCACGATAATCCCTTGCGAAATTATGTAGACCAAGAAAAGCATCTTTGTGCTGAGTAGTAATGCCCAAAACTTACTGCCGGGAACAGTTTCAACAATTCGGCAAATGTCGTCTGTGACATCCTTAAGACTTTTATTTCCTAATACTAAAGGTTCTCGTGTGATCATTAGTGGTGACCCTTTTCGTTGCTGTTGCCATGACCGCTACCGTGCGCTTTAACTTCCTTCAGAGCGTGCGTGTTTCTCACTTTAGATTGATACTTCACTGCCGGAGCCGCATTGAGCTCTTCAAGTAAGGTATAAGTGCGCTCGCGTTTTAGAATTTTTGAAACTTGGCTTTCAAGGTCATTCACATCTCCGAATGTAATCGCGCCAGTTGGGCACGAATCTTGGCAAGCCACTGTAACGTCGCCGTCTTTCATTGGGCGGCCTTCGATTTTTGCTTTCGATTTAGCCGACTGAATACGGTGAGTACAGAAAGTACATTTCTCCATCACACCTCTCGCGCGAACTGTTACATCCGGGTTGAGAGCCATATGAGATGGTGAAGGAATTTCTTTTACATAGTTGAACCAGTTGAAGCGACGTACTTTATACGGACAGTTGTTTGAGCAGTAACGAGTGCCCACGCAACGGTTGTAAATCATATCGTTCGTACCTTCTGGACTGTGAACTGTTGCAAGAACCGGGCAAACCGTCTCGCAAGGAGCATTATCGCAATGCTGACAAGTGACAGGCATAAATACTGTATCTGGATTTTCTTGTGGACCTACATAATAGCGGTCAATACGAATCCAGTGCATTTCTCTACCGTTGATCACGTTCTTCTTACCAACAACATGAATGTTGTTTTCAGACTGACAAGCGATCATGCAAGAGCCGCAACCTGTGCAGCTATTAAGATCGATGGCCATTCCCCACTTGTGGCCTGTGTATTTATGGCCTGACCAAGCTGAGAAAATTTTGTGACGGTGAATGTTGCTTTGAGGATTCTTTTTGTAATCTGCAAGTGTCGCTTCAATAACGATCTGGCGACCTTCCATTGAATTGTGACCAGCCACGTTCGCCATTGGCACTTTCGTTGCCGTAGCTGTAACTGATGCAGTTAAACCCGAGTAACGGATGTCACCTTTTTCATGGAAAGAAAGAGTGTAAGCATTAACGCCTACATTGTTCGCTACGCGACCAGCGGCTTTTTGACCATAACCAACCGCTAAGCCTAATGCATTTTCATGCTGACCTGGCTGAATATGAACTGGTACTTCAAGAGTCTTACCACTCACTTCTACTTTAACGATCTGACCTTGAGCCCATTTACGAGCTACAGCTGTTGCTGGAGCTACAGTTAAATAGTTATCCCAGCAAAGTTTTGAAATCGGATCTGGGAATTCTTGTAACCACGATACGTTAGCTAATGTTCCGTTACGAAGACCAACTGTTGGATAAAGAACGAGTTCAAAATCAGCAAGAGGAGAACGAGTGGCATCAAGAATTGAAAGAGCTGAGCCACTTACAGAGCGACCAGCACTTGAACCATCACGGCCCGAAGTTTCGATAACACCTTTTTCTAAGAGGTTTTCCCAGCCCGCATCACCACTGGCTCCACGAGCTGCAGCTGTTGCGCGAACGTACTCATACCAAGATGTTGTCTTAACACTGCGACCCGCCGCTTTCATAATTGAAAGCAAAGTTTCGCCGAATGGACGAGTTTGACCCATTGGTTGAATCGTTGGTTGCTGAATGCTGTAAATACCTTTTTGGCCTTCAGCATCGCCCCAAGCTTCCATCGAGTGGCTGTCAGAAAGAATATATTCTGCCATCTTGCCCGTATCGTCAGTGTGCGAACCTGTGTAGATCACCATTTCAACTTTACGAAGCGCTTCAGCTAAACCTAAATTTTCAGGAGCTGCGTGAATCGCGTTCATACCGTGAATGATTAATGTTTTAACTGTGCCCGCTTTAATATCTGTCACAAGTTTTGAAAGGTCTTGTGAAGAGCCTTGGAAACCTGTGTGAGCGTTACGGTAATCAATAGTCACGCCGTCATTACCAAGTGCTGAGTTGAGTAAGTTCGCTGCGACTTGAGCACGAAGATCTTCACCGGCAATAACGATGCTCTGACCACGATTTTCATAAAGCTCTTTAGCAATCTCAGCAAAAACTTCTGGGCTCAAACCAATCACGCCTGCAATGTCAGCGTAAGGCTTAAGAGTATTAAGAACCGATGAATCCCCTGCATAGCGAGTGACTTTTTGGTTCGCAGCCAATTCATGCATCAAACCTAATAATACGTCCGCTACGTGTGAAGGACGAACGCGCGCTCTAAAGTCGGCGTTGGCACCTGTCAAAGTAAGAAGTGGTTCAAACACCACGAGCTTATTCATCTCGCCATCTGGATTGCGCATTTTCGAGAATGCATTCTGATGTTCAGTTGGAGAAATATAAGTACCTAAGAAATCGGCACCGGCAGAAACGATCATTTTCGCTTTATCAAAGCGGAAACGCGGAACAAGCGAGCTCCCATAAGAGATCTCTTGGCCACGAGCCATTTTCTCTGCACCCATTACATCCCATGTGTACTGACGAGCTGAGAATGCGCTTTTGAATTCGCCGAGAGCGTTATTTAATGATGGCGATACGATACTTGAAGTGAGAACAGCAACGCCGCCCTTTTTCAATTGTTCACCAATGGCCGCATCTGCTTTTTCAAAAGATGTAGAAACCGAATCACTGTTCGTGCGAGCTTCATTAAAAAGATGACGAACTGGAGCTGATAGGCGATCTGGATCATATAATGATAGAATATGCGCGTGAGCACGAGCTGACATACCACCCTGATTGAGTGGATGACTTGGATTACCTTCAACTTTAACTGGGCGACCTTCACGAGTTTTAACAACTAAACCAAAAACTTCGCTGCCGTCATTCCATGATGAAGAGTAATAGTTAGCTATACCTTCAATGATTTCTTTTGGCTTCTTAACATAGGGAACAATCTTCTCGGCCGGGCGACGAACGCAACCGAAAGACGTTAACGCTAAACTTGCACCCATGAGTTTTAAAAATTCACGACGAGCCCAACCGCCTTCTGAAGAATCAGTGCTGCCTGAAGCTTCGCGAATTGGTGATGTCAAAAACTCTTGTTCAGCTAATTTTTGAAATTCAGAATCATTGCGCCAGTCTTCTAGAGATTGCCAATATTTGTGAGTCGGTGTTGTTTCATTCATCTGCTGAACCTCTTAGTAGTGACAAGTGCCGCAATTGATCGGCGCATTGTTCTCAGGTTGACGGTGGCAATTTACACAGAATCCCATTGAGAGAGTTGAGTACTGTTCAACAATATCCATTTTCTCAACTTCACCATGGCAAGCTTTACAGTCTTTACCCGCGTTAATGTGAGCGGCGTGATTGAACTTCACGTGATCAGGAAGCAAGTGAACTTTCTTCCATTCAACATTCGTGTTCGACTCATAAGCTTCAACAACTTTAGCAATTTCTTTGCTCGGCTCTGTAGCTTCTTTTGTTTGACGAACGATCAAGTGACAGTTCATGCAAACATTCAGCGATGGTACAGAAGCGTGGCGAGAAACTGCGACACTTGAGTGGCAGTACTTGCAATCAATTCCGAGTTTTCCGGCATGCAATTGGTGCGAGAACGCAATTGGCTGTGTTGGCTTGTATCCTTCGTTGTAACCGAAAG
Source organism: uncultured Pseudobdellovibrionaceae bacterium (assembly GCA_964360255.1). Classification (GTDB taxonomy): domain Bacteria; phylum Bdellovibrionota; class Bdellovibrionia; order Bdellovibrionales; family UBA1609; genus CAYHVK01. Next base: position 48,490 of record CAYHVK010000021.1, read on the forward strand.
AAATTTTATTGTTGGTCATAAGATACACAAACGTGCAGAGCACGATTGCGAATCCTAAACCGAGGACTCCACCTATGAGTTTTTTTGTCATAGCATTCCTTCATTTCTAGATGAGAAACCAGTGTTGTATCATTTGGTTTTTATTATGCTTTCAACATTATTAAGACTGAGGTCTATGCTTTGCAATCATTTAGTTATCGACTGCTTCAAACGACTTTGACGCAGAGTTGTAACATAAATCACAAAAAGCACATGAGCCGCAACAAAAGCCGCCACCCATTCCACTCCCCCAGCGCCAAAACCGTAAGTGTGCAAACCAGCACCCAGAACGAAGTTCACGCCGTACCAAGCCATCACAACTAATGAAAAAGCAAGCACCGAAGTTGTTGCTAAACCGAAATTTCTCAGCCAACCAGCTAAGCGTCCGTGAAGAATTGCGATGTATCCCATTAATGCAATAAAGGCCCAAGTTTCTTTTGGGTCCCATCCCCAAAAGCGGCCCCAAGAGTAATCCGCCCAGATGCCGCCCAAGATCACTCCGCCAGCAAGAAGCACAACTCCCACTTGAATGGCACGATACATAGCATTGCTCGCTTGAGCGATTTTATCGGCGTATTTTTTCTCATCTTTTAAGTAATAGAAGAGAGTAATGTCGCCCACAAAGAAGGCTAAGAAGAAAGCGGCATAACTTAATGTAATAGTTAAAACGTGAGTCGTGAGCCAAAAATTATCACGAAGAACCGGCTCAAGTGGGTTCATTGACCCATCTAATACGTGGTTCGAGATATCACATAATATGAGACAGAGAGTGGCCGCCATAGTGGCCGCGAGCATCATAATCGTGTTCTTAAAGAACTTATAAAGTACAGATGAAATCATAATCGTGCCGAGCGCCACCCAAACAACCGTCTCATACATATTCGTCACCGGCGCATGACCAGTAATATAGATACGAGTCGCAAATCCGATCAGGTGAAAGACGAATCCGAAACCGACTGCTCCCCATGCGTATTTATTAAATTTATGTGCGTCGGTGAAAAGAATAACTGCGAACAAGATGGACGCTATTAAATAAGCGATCCAAGAAAATAAAAATGGATGAAGACCATTATAAGAAACTTCGGCAGAAATTTTATTTCGTCCCGAGTAGTCTCCGTGTTCAGCCTCAAGAAGACCAACATACGCACCGACTGCATCTTCAATTGATGGAACAGATTCAGCAGAAGCTTCAGCCGGTTTATCAGACTTATCTGATATATAGCGAATAAAACTTTTCGAAATGGCAGCGAACTTCTCTTTATGATCACCTTGCAGTTGTGAAGGGCTTTGCCATTTATCTGGTGGAGCTGGATTCATCGGATCAACGGGTGCGGTTGCGATCACTGGCGCCACCCCTGGAGTCATTCCTAAACGAACGGCCTGAAATAAAGTGATCTGAGATTCAAGCGTTTGCACAGCCTGAAAGAAAGGATCCATCTTCTCTTTTAAATCTCTTTTGCTGCGCAGATCTTGCATAAGAAGACCTAATCGTGCGTTGGTCATAAGCTCGCCCACTGAGTAATAAAGGCGTTCGTTATCCAGCTGAAGAGCTTCGCGAAGACCCGCGTGACGAATCAAAATGATCTGTTCATTTTCGAGCTGCTCAGGCACGAGCATCCAAGAGAACACGACATCGACGGCTTTTTTACCGCCAAATTTTTCGCGACCCCAAATCAGTTGCAGGGTTTCACGAGCAAAGGTATCAAAAGGCTTAATGCGGCCTGAATCTTGAACTGGCAAAGCTTCAAGACTGATGGGATGCACAGAAACTGGGGTGGAAGCCTGAGCCACCGAAACCATCGACACCAGTGAGCAAATTGTGAGAGCCCATAAAGTCCCAATAGGCATCAACTGTTTAAGACGACCGTTTATAGATTGGATCATTTTGCAACCTCTTGTATCTTTGAGAAAATTTTAACTCGGTAACGTTTAAAATAAAACATCACCACTGAACCAAGAACGATTAAGAAAGAACCTAAATATTTAATCCAGCGACCTGGATCACGATTCACAGAAAGAATTGAAGACGTCGGCTGACCTCTTTCGTTCTCTTGAAAGCTCGCCTGATAAAAAGTGAAACCGTTATGCTTCAGTGGTTCGTTCATTGAAATATGCGCGGGCCCATAACCTTCGGCCATTACGTCACTGGCATAAGAGGCCGCACGCATTGTACCCTGGTAACGACCGACCGTAAAATTCTCAAGAGTGATTGAGAAACCTACATCAATGCGACGATTGTTATAAGAGATCATAAATACACTTGAATCATTAAAGATGCGCGTGTTCGAGTTCAAAGCGAGCCAATAATCTTTGCCATTAAATTCAACTAATAAAGCTGATGTAGTGGCCGGACCAGCAGGACGCTCAAGCTGAATAAACTTAATCTCTTCACGGGCTTGCGGTAAATACTTAAGAATACGCATTTGCAAACCCATCCAGCCGAGCTCAACCATATCTCCAGCTTTAGCCTGACCCTTTTTCGTCAAGCCACCTTTAGAAGCCGTGTAGATGAAGTAATTAAAAGTAGAAGAGCCTGAAATGGGCTGAAGAACAACCGCGTTACCGCTTGAATAGACGTAAGGCATTTCTTGCACAATAATTTTAGCCGGACCCAAATCTAACGAATCAAAACTATTTTTAAAATCACGCTTGATCCATTGACTCATATTCACGTTGGCATTCTGCAACTGAATGCGAAAGGCCGCACCGTCTGACTTCTCGCTCGAAGGCTGGATGTTTTGTTCGTAGCGAGCGTAATGATAATAGTCTTTAACGTGAACTTTATTATTGCCGAGCTGAAAGGCTTGAGAGAATTTTTTCGGTGGCTTCATAAAAAAATCAGTTCTCTCTTTATGAAGCAGCTCCCAGTTTCCGGAACCGAAAGAAGAATAGACTGAAAACTCTGTCTCCGGAACCATCACATAACGACTACTTTGCCCGATATCAATAGCCATACTGCCGTCAAGTCCGTAGATCTTCGTGACTAGAGAGCCCAGAATTAAAGTGATGATGCCGATGTGGGCGAGAATAAAGCCGGTATGATGGGCCTTCCAAGGTAGGCGATCAATCATGACATTAAAAAGATTCACGCAAAGCAAGGCCATAACAAAATACATGGCTGGCGAATGGTAAATAACTTTTTGTGCATAGGTCGCATCATAACGAGCTTCGTAAATCGTTCCGATGGCCGAGAGAACCCCTAGGGATACAATCACAATAACGGCTAATTTTAGAGAGGCTAAAAACTGAAAAAGCTTTTCAAAAAAATTCACAAATACTTCGCGCGATATCATTGTTTTAAAAAGCCTTTCAATTCTGCATAAACATTGGTGATGGCGGCTTGAACTTTTTTCTGTGTCTCGCCGTAAACACTTATATTTTTCTGCTTCGTCACTTCATCCATATAAAGGGCGCGGTTCATTTCAACTTGAATAGCATTTTGCCCCAATTGAGGCTGACCATAAGTTTGAGTCAATCGTCCCCCTTTATAGGGCCAGTTATAAGCCACTTCAAAACCCGCTTTTTTATAGCTCTCGATCACCATATCTTTAAAAAAAGCCTGACAACTTTTACCATCGCAATCGCTCACCACAATTTGTGGTCGCTTGGTACCTGGGTCACGGTGCGCCGCTGTTCCCTGCGAAGGCATGCTGTGAGCATCAATATGAAAAACTTCTTTGTGCCCAGCACTTTTAAATTTCGAATACAGCTCACGAACCTGAATATGAAATGGCTCAAAGTAGTTTTGTACAAGCTTTTTATGCAGTTCTTGTGAAATGGGTGCGGGCATAAGACGTACGCCAGTGGTTGTTTTGACCCAGTGCAACCCAGTTGTGAAAAGACCGGCCGCATTTATATGACCTTCAACCGACTCCGCATCCACATCATCAGGCAAACGGTTGAGGTCGACCACATAACGATGCCATTCGGTTTTAACAAAGGGCAATTGGTTTGAACGGATTGCGGGAGCATACAAATCATCGACAAAACGATCTACATCACACATTAAAATAGGCTCAGCTAGACCTTGCAGCCAACTGACTTCAGCCGGGACCTTTTCGCCAGAGTGTGGAATCGAGATGAAAAAAGGAATCATATATGTTTAACTATCATGCATGGGACCTAAAATCTATACAAGATCTGGCGATGCAGGGATGACTTCACTAGTCGGAGGCACCCGCGTGTCAAAGACTGATTTAAGAATTGAAAGTTACGGCACATTAGACGAACTCAATTCTATTCTTGGTATAGTTCGCAGCGAACTCCAAACACATTTCGAACTTAAAAATTTAGATCAGCAATTAGAGCAAACCCAGAACCGGCTTTTCAACTTAGGTAGCTTGCTGGCCTGCGAAAGCGCCAAACTCCAGCCCACTCTTCCGCAAATTACAGAAATTGATATTACGAATTTAGAAAATTGGATCGATACTTTTCAAGCTGAACTTGAACCCCTCAAAGAATTTATATTACCCGGCGGTCATATTACTGCGTCTTTTTTGCATCAGGCTCGCACCGTTTGTCGTCGTGCTGAACGCCACATGATTTATCTTTACGATGACCGCACCATAGAAAATGCCATTTATTTGAAATACGTGAACCGCCTCAGCGACTATTTGTTTGTCGCCGCTCGCTTTTGCAATAAAACTTTAAAAATCTCCGACTCAAAGTGGAAAAAGGACTAACTTAAGCTATGCGTTTAGTAGAAGCCACAGACCAGGATAACGAAAAGCTTCTGCACTATTTCAGTCAGTCGCAGTTTCCAGGCTCAATTACGCTTCGTATGCGCCGCATGTTTAATTTCTTCAATCAATATCGCACCCAATCTGACGATTTTGTCACTTATATGCTTCTCAATGATAAAGATGAGATTGAAGCGATGGCCTCCATTGTTTTTCGCGAAGCTTGGATAGAAGGACAAAAAGAAATCGTGGGTTATGCCACTGATCTGCGTGTTTCGAGTTCTCGTCGTGCAGTTTTAACTTGGTCACAACACTTTTTACCGGTGATCGAAATGGCTCGGCAGAAACGCAATTGTCGTTATATTTTTACCGCCGTCGCCGCCTCACAACGCCAAGCCTATAATGCTTTTATTCGCCCCCGCTCCATTCGTCGTCGTATGCCACGCTACTACCTCTTTCGCCGCTTTCAACTGATGAGCTTGCATGGTCTTTGGCCTTTTCATGAAATGCCGCTCACCTCTGTGACCGTTCGCAAAGCTGAAGAATCTGACTTCAATAAACTTTCTGATTTTATAGTTGAGCAATCAAAGTCACGCCCTTTGCATTATTTTGAAGATAAAAATGCTTTTATCGCCACGCTCGAACGCTGGCGCGATCTGTACACTGAAAATTTTCTGATCGCCGAAGATAAGCAAGGCTCTGTCGTCGGCTGCGTAGCGCCCTGGTCTCCGCAACAGATTCAAAAAGTTTATGCTGTTCGCTATGGTGATACTGCCCAAAATCTTAAAGACATTCTCACTTTCGGCAGTTGGTTTGGCGTGAGTCACACCTTGCCACGTACAGAAGGTGAACTCAAAGTTCGCCACCTCACCCATCTGTATGCACGTAATCCTGATGTTATGTACGCCTTGATGTACAACGCTTACAAGCAATCTGCCAAAGACGAAACACTGGTGTACCCGCACTTTGAGGGCGATCTGATGACACTCGCTCCGAAAGGCTTTATTTCGGCTTCGCAGAATTTTGGTCTTTACTGTATTTTGTCTCCCACCGATCCACTGCCCGATTTTTTAAAACCCAAGTTTATGGCCCCCCCTATTGAGTTCGAACCGGCATTTTTGTAACGCCCTCAAAAGCTTAGAGCCTATGTAGATACACAAAATGCGGCCAGTATTGCTTTACTTACGAAACTGGGTTTCGAGAAAAAAGAAGTCATTCAAGACGCCGACTATTTTAAAGGCGCCCCCAGCCATGAATATATATTTGCTATGACTTTAAACAAATAGCGGCTTGAAATTTACAATAAGAGCTTTCACTAATTAGATTCACCTGAAGCATAAGTTATATTATGTGCAACCGGATAGATAGGTAACAAAAAACCTTGACGCGTTTTCTGCGTTCTATACGGGTATTTACAGCGATTTTTTCTATCCTATTATAAGCTATACGCATGAGTTTTGAAGTCCTTGGGGCGAAGGTCTTCAGTGCTTTTCATCTGTGACGAATCGCCCGGACAGCGAATCTATTTTGACTCATGTTGGCTTGAGAAAATTTGAAAATAAAAAGTCATGTTACAAATTTATGGGCTATCTCTTCAGGAGATTCTTAATTAGAAATGAAATAGAAAGCGACAGGCCATGAAGCAAAAAACACTTTTCAAAATGAAAGATTATTCTAGTGAGTTTGGTGGAAGTTTATCTGAAGGTCGGCGTAAATCAGCGAGGCCATTGTCAGGTAAAAACCCTCTTCA
>CAYHVK010000022.1:0-45815 GCA_964360255.1 uncultured Pseudobdellovibrionaceae bacterium
ACATCCTGGGGGTGAAGAAGCTCCCAAGGGTTAGGCTGTTCGCCTATTAAAGTGGTACGCGAGCTGGGTTCAAAACGTCGTGAGACAGTTTGGTCCTTATCTTCTGTGGGCGTAGAAAAATTGAGTAGAGCTGTCCTTAGTACGAGAGGACCGGGACGGACATACCTCTGGTGTTTCAGTTGTCGCGCCAGCGGCAGCGCTGAGTAGCTATGTATGGAACGGATAACCGCTGAAAGCATCTAAGCGGGAAGCCAACTACAAGATTAATTTTTCCTGGGGCTTCGGCCCCCTAAAGATTCCTTCTAGACTAGGAGGCGATAGGCATGAAGTGTACGCACAGTAATGTGTTCAGCTGACATGTACTAATTAATCGTGAGGCTTTTTAATTTCATTTTCTATATGATTATGAACGAGGGTTGGATTCTTATACCAACTGCTAAGAATTACTTGAGTTAGATTCCCAAGAATCTATTGTTTTTATTTTTAGATATTTTATTTTAGTTAGTGTTTAAGTTTTGCTGGTGTTGATAGCGGCGGGGACACACCTGATCCCATCTCGAACTCAGAAGTTAAGCCCGCCAGCGGCGATGGTATTGCACGGGTAACCGTGTGGGAGAGTAGCACGATGCCAGCTCTTTTTTATGGCCCGGATTGCGCAAGTGATCCGGGTTTTTTTATGCCTGAAGTGCGAATTTTCACTTGATTTTGCAGAAGGGGTCGATTGGGCCTGTGCTATTGAACTTTGCACTTTTAAAATCATAGACAAATTTATGATCCCATTTAAAGCAGGCTAAGGCTTTTTCTTGAGGAATGTTTGTTCCTTTTGGATCTGTCTTTATCGGTAGATCTGACATTTTGAATAAACATGTTTTGAACTCTAATGATGTGTTTTTTGCTTCTATTCTTTTAATGCCTTTATTTTCATGTGTGGCAGTAAATGCTGAGCCTGGCATATCTGTAACAAAGACTCTTAAAACCTCTGGTTTTTTGTCCGCGTAATAGATAGCTGTTTCTGGATCTAATGATTCCCCATCGATATTCCACCTTAATAAGGCATGCCTGCCAAACTCTCCAAATGATGAATAGATTGGATCTTCACTATCGGAGTCGATTTCCCATCCTAAATGTTGAAATGGAATAATTTTGCCAAAATGGTCACGGCTGATGGAGAAACTTTTTGTTACGACTTTGTTCTCAAGAGCTGATTCATATTGGCAGCCTTGAATCCATTGAACTATGGCCACACTTTCAATATTTGACAGACTTTTACTGCGGTAGGCGGCACGAGTATCGGTGAGATAGCTCACTTCATTGCGACCGTTAAACGGAAGAGTGACCTTTTTTTTCATTTCTGTGAAAGAAAATTCGGTAACCCCGAAACTCGGGTCTAGAGCTACGGCTCTATTTTTTTGTTTTATAATTTCAACCTTATAGCTGGCTTGAGTCTTACTTAAAAAGTTTGCAGGAGCTGATAAACTAGCGGGGGAACTACTTGGAGTCGCAGCATGGGAGCTGTTTAGCATTGCGATGTTAACTAGAAAAATCCAGAGAGACGTAAAAATTAAAACCGTGCTTATTTTCATCTGTGAAATTTTACGATAGTCGAAAAAATAAAACTATAGAGCACTTAAAAACCTAGACCTGCATCAAATCGGAATTTCTTTTTTTTATAAAAAACCTTACTTCTATGAAGAAAAGTGGAAGGCTGTAAACTTTCTTTTACCTTCGATGCCGTTGATCGACAGTTTTCTTAATCGAAGAAACTGAGTTGGGGCTTTTTTTCTGATAGTGGTGCTGGGCGTTTGAAATTTGCCACGGTAAGGTGGCGTGAAGATTTGTTAAGGCCATATTTATTTTTAAAAACTTGGAACATATTATTTATACTATCGGCATAAGGGCCTTCTCCTCTCATTCGACTGCCGAATGTTGAATCGTTTAATTTATCTCCGCGAATATCTCGAATAGCACTCAAGACTTTTTGTTTCTTTTCGGGGTAATGAACTTCTAACCATTGGGCAAAGAGATCTTTAACGGAATAAGGCAGGCGTACGGGCACCCAGCTAGCAGAAGTGGCTCCTGCATCTGCGGCAGCCTTTAAAATCTGGGGAATTTCTTGATCGGAGAGGCCTGGCACAACTGGAGCCACATTCACTCCAACTGGTATTGAGGCTTTAGCTAAGTCTTCAATGGCTTTAAGACGGGCGGCTGGTGATGAGGTGCGTGGCTCCATTCGACGAGCGAGATCATTATTTAAACTTGTCACTGAAATTGTGACATGAGCGCAGTCCGCAGCGCTGAGTTCTTTTAAAATATCTATATCTCTCGTGACCAAACTATTTTTTGTGATAATGGCTATTGGGTTTTTAAATTCATTTAGCACCTCGAGGCATTTTCGAGCGAGTTGAAAGTTTCTTTCTGCGGGTTGGTAACAGTCAGTGACACCGCTCATGACAATGAGCTCGGGCTGCCATTTTGGAGAATTTAGCTTTTCTCGTAATAGCTCTGGAGCTTTGGCTTTTACAAAAATTTTGGATTCGAAATCTAAGCCGGCAGAGAGATTCAAATACTCATGCGTCGGGCGGGCATAACAATAAATGCATCCATGCTCACAGCCTCGATAGAAATTAATGCTGTAACGAAAACCAATATCAGGACTGTCATTTTGAGAGACGATGGATTTTGAAGCGTCATTGAAAAACTCAGTTCTTAACAGTGGCTTGTCATCTTCATCAAGTCCATCATAGAAATCCCCGTCAACTTCTAGTTTTTCAGAGGAGAAACGGTGGGTGACATTAGAAGGGGCTCCGCGCCCGGTGGTACGTGAAGTTATCAGAGTATCAGTATCTGCTTCAGTCTGTGTATCACTCGACTCATATTGTGAAGCAGAGGGTAAATGGCTCGATTCAACTTGTGAATACGGTTGGCGCTGCAGTTGTATTTGAGCCCGATGTTTAGTTTTTTCTATATGAGAAACATGAGTTTTTTCGATGGGAGTTTTTATGTGTGATGTAAAACGCTTGTCATTTGTTTTTTTCATAAAGCCCTGCCTTGGTTTCATATCTATTTAAGATTGATTGTGAAACTTTCGCAGAGATGGGCTTTGCGATCGATAATTTGAATATAGCTGTTTTTCTGGCTGGGGCGAAAGTATTTTTTTTCGCGTTAAATTTTCAGGACTTTAGTTTTTTGTGTCTTCTATAATTTTTGTGCTTTTATGGTTCTGTGATTTCTATATTTTCTTAATTATTTAAAAATTGTTGAGATCCAATAGGTGAGGGCAGTGACGGCTCCGCAAACGAATGTGCCCCAAGCCACATCTATAACGGCGATTTTGATTGAGAAGTCTTTTAATGTAGCTAGGTTAGTCATGTCATATACGCCGTAACAAACCAAACCAAAAAGGGCTCCGGATAGGAAAACTTTAGTCAGCGATACATTTTCATCAAATTGTGAAAATACAAAATATGCTAGACCGATGGATAAAAGCAAATAGACGAGAGCGGCAGCCCAGTAGAGGATTTGAAATTTTCCATCAATTATGCGGCCAATATTGGCGAATTCTTTTAGATAGAGGTTTTTTGTAACTAGGCTGAACCAGATTGAGTCGAACACTACGAATAAAACAAAACATATAAGTGCGGTACGAATCATTGAGGGCTCCTTTGCCTATTAACTAACCTATAGAAGCGGCGGCTTATGGTTTTGTCAATTGGCACTCAAAGGCTTGAGGCATAAGGCTACGATATATAAAAGATTAGCGACAGCCGCGTTTTTTGAATGGAGCTACGCGATCAAGATCTTTAGGGCGGCACTCTAAGTGCTTCGGAGAGCAGCGCATACGTAAATGGAAGTGCCCATCATGCCCGGTTTCAGGATACATAAGGTTCACAGCTTCGCCGTATTTTTGGGTGAGCTTGTTTTGTTTCATGTAAGAACATACACCGGCTTGTACGCCAGCATTAACAAAGACGAGGTCAACAATATCATCTCCATCATAGCGAGAATCGCCTGTATTTGTTAGCTTTTGATCGTCCATAAACTTGAGATATTTTAAGAAGCAAAGATGATCAAAATCATTTTTCGTAGTCGCACGATAAACGGTTTTTTTCTTTTTATTCTTATTATTCACCACCGTTGTCTTTAAATAACGAACAACTTTTGTGCCTGGTGGGTTATTAAAATAAGCAAGGTCAATGTCGGAGCCATTGCGGTGGCTGGCGTGACCTTTGAAGTATCCGCCTTTTTTAAGCGAAATTTGATTGATGTTTAGAGCACCACAATTTGGATTATCAAGAGCAAAGCGACGAGCTGATTCTTGTATAAAGCCAACAAGGAAGCCGCTGGCGTAAGCTTTTCCATCCTCGCTACGGCGTGTGAAGCCGGCACCTGATGGAGGCATAAGAGAAGCATTCCAAATACTGCCGTTATTAGGAGTCAATTTTGAATGTCCGCCATCAGATAAATTTAGAGATAAACCGAGAGTTGATTGTGGCTTTCCGTTATTTACCGTTGGGGTGGGTGGCGTTCCGGGTTTTGTTGGCGTGGGCTTTGTTGGTTTTTTACCAATAAGCCGCTTCTTAAGAGTTTCTGGTGTCTGCGGGGTTACATACATACCGCTGTCGTCATCATCATCTTCGTGTGTTGTGCCCTCGGTCTCTTCATCTTCATCATCTACAACTGGTGGCGGAGGAGTTTTTGCTCCTGGCTTTACAGGTGCTGAGGCTGGCTTTGGTTTCTTTAGAGTTGGCTTTGGAGCTTCTTCACGCTCTTCGATGATCGAATATTCTTTTTCATCAATCTGAGTCACGATAGCTTGATCAGCAAGAGTATCATTATCAACTTCAATTTTAGGTGGGCTTTGTGCTGGCGCTAATTGAGGAGCCTGCACAGCTGGAGTTGTAATTGTTGGCGTTGTACCCGTTGTTGCTGGCGGAGTAATTATAATTGTAGGTGAAGGTGATGCGGTACCAGATTGAGTTTGATGGCCTTGTTTGGCCTTTTCATCCGCTTGTTTTTTTGCTTTTTTACGTTTGAGTTCGGCATCACGAGGGCTGGCATGGAACTGCTTCTCTTGCTCATCACCATTTTCATCAGCATAGCGAACACTTACGTAAGACGTTGCGCACACATTGCCTTTTGAATCCGGAAAACAAGAGACGTATGCATAAGCGCGGGAGCCGCCGAGTTTTTTACCTTCGGCATCATCGATCCAGCCTTTCATTTCTTTTGAAAGCTGTCCTTTGAGAAGAATCTCTTCAACCTTTACCGTTTCACCAGTGGGAGTTTCTTTTTTGAAACGGAAGCTTACATTGCGCGTAGTTAGATCAACTTTAAAAAAACCATCATAAAGACGAATTGATTTTTTTAGGGCAGGCTGGGGCTTTGCTGATTCGGCCAGGCGATTGACAGTTGAAGCTTCTTTAAGCTCTACCTCTTGGCCTTTATCTGGGTTTTTATAAACATAGCGTTCAGCATTCGAATTGCGCGAACCATCTCCACAAGCGACAAGAAGCAATGAGGCGGCAGCCAAGTATAGTAATAAGCCCGGCGTTCGTTTTAAAAAAATCAAAGTTTTTGCTAATTTAGACATCGGAAGATGTATGAGCAAAAGCAATGCCTGACCGAGTGTCAGTAAAGCTTATTTAAGCCCTCTATGTATGTAAAAAATCACATGAGGCGACAAAAAATGTCGGCTCATAAGCTCTATATTAGTCGCCGTAGTAAGCACGAAGGATATTTTGAGCGCTTTGCCAGCGCTTTTGCATAGCAAATTTTGTTGAATATGAAACGCAGTCGACGAGAAGATTCATCTCCAGTTGGGCGCGATGAATGCCGAAGGAATCATTCCAGGTTACGCGTTTGCGGCAGAGACGAGCTCGATTGCGATGGAACAAATACGACGTGTAGAATGGATCTTTGTTGCAGGTTTTTCCGACGGAATGAACAAGCTCAAAATCTCGATTAAAAGAGACAGTGAGTCCTAGTTCTTGAGCGCGAAGACTGAGATCTACGTCCTCCCAATAAGTGTGAAAACTTTCATCAAATCCTAGAGTCGTTTCAAATATCTTTTTATGCATCAAGAAAGCGGTGCGTGGAATGTAAGCTTGCCCTAGTGGGACGGACTGAAACTCTTCAGTTGTTTTGATATGGCGGAGATGAGCTTTATTGGCGAAAAACTGACCGCCAATAGAATCGGTGCGACCGAATTTTCTAAAATGAATATGAGGAGCGATCAAGCCGGGTTGTGCTGGAAACTGGCCGGTTCGTACAAGTTCGCAATCATTCGTGATGAAAAAGCACCAATCATGATTTTGAAAAACCTTATCTAGCGCAAAATTGGCGCCGCCGCTGTAGCCGCGATTTTGTTCGATAGCAAAATGCTGTACGCCCGGGAATGTCGCTTTTAAACTCTGAACAAATTCGGGTTTTGAGCCGTTATGAATGAGATACACTTTTTCGACGGGGTAAAAACGCAAACAACTTTTCACACAACGTGCGGTTATTTCTGGATGATTAAAACTCAAGATGCAAACTGCGAATGACATACCCGAATATAATTGCACAATAGATCTGTGGATGAAAGGCAAATTTCAATGACTTAAGCGATAGAAATAATGTCGGGGATTTTGTATTGCTCTCGTCTTGGGCAGTTTTTGAAATTAATTTCGATCGCCTTCAGAGCAATAGTATCTTCTAAAACCTTAGATTTTTTATTAATCAGTTTCTGAGTTGAGCCGTAGAGTTCATCACCTAGTATAGGATAGCCTCTTTTGCTGAGTTCATAACGCAATTGATGGGCACGACCCGTGAGCGGAGAGAGGCGCCAATCTAAGCGTGTTGTGAGTTCGGGAGAAGGTGAAAGCTCCTTCCAGATGGGAGCTTCGATTGTTTGAGCGAGAGTGATAGACTTCTGCCCGTAAGGGGCTTCGAAAGCACGCTTCTTGCCTCGGACAAGAAAGCATTCCCAGCGCAGCTCTTGGGTGAGATCAAGTCTTTCAGCAGTAGGAAGCGTCTCTGTAATGGCTTGGTAAGTCTTATGAACTTGGGCTTTTTCAAACCAACCGTTGGCTTCACGGTGAAAGTTTTTATCTTTCGCAAAAAGCATCAAACCCGAGACTTCAAAATCTAAACGGTGAATAGGAAAGATTTCGCCTTTAATCTGATCGCGTAGTTCAAGGCCTAGAATGGGGCGCTTTTCATGAGAACCTAAGCGGGAGGGGACAGATAGGTAGCCAGCAGGTTTAATAACAGCAATGGCAAAAGTATTCTCAAAGATGACTTTAATCATAGAAGACTTTTGAGATCATAATATCGGGCAAACTCTTCAACTGAGTCGCCACTTTTTAGATCTACAAAGTGATATTGTACGATGGCTTTAAGTCCGTCATCGTTTTGAGAGATATAAAGAAGCTCAAGTTTGTATTGACCTATCGGTTGCGCCAAAGGCTTAGCTTTTACGAATCGAGCCCATACTGAAGCAATGCCATCTGCCTCAGAGCTTATTGGCCTCACTTCTTTAATGCTATTGAAGTACTTATTCAGTTCAGGGCGATGTTTTAGCTCTTTTACATCGTCTGCAATCAACTGAGCGAGTGCTTTAGCCTTATATGTAGAGGCGTTCATTACGATGACTGATATAAAATATGACGTAATAAGGGTGCAAATGGTCCATACGGTGAAGCTGATTTGGCGCTGTGTGAGCATAGATTAGCTTATAGTGTCTTTGTGCGAGTGACAATTCTTGTCGAGACCTGTTTTAGTCGTATGCCTTAAATATATGAAATTACATCATTATTCGGCGTGTAGTTTTTTTCTGTTCAAAAACTATACAGAGCGGAGGAGCTGAAAAATCGTCAAAAAAGGCAAAAAACACCTGTATTTTCAATATCTTATGCTGTGCCAACCCATGGCCTGGTTATTGAACTACAAACGGGTAGGAGAGTGTTATGAAAAACTTTAAATATACACCGGCTTTATTCGTGTTGGTCTTATTAGGGCTTATTGGTTGCTCTGATGTAGGTTTCAAGAGTCTTCCGACAAAGACTTGCGAGAACTTCAATGCGACAGATCGCTCTTGTATCCCAGGTCAGACAACAAACACTTATAACTATTCATTTAGAACTGGCGATGTAGACATCTTAATAGTGAACGACAACTCAGGTTCGATGTTCCCAGAGCAAGCGAAAATGGGAACACAGTTCCCGAACTTCTTATATTCAATCAGAAACCTTTATTACCAAATCGCAATGGTGACGACAGATATTACTTCAGCTGAAAGTGGAGCGAACAGACCTGCTAACGGTAACGGTGCCTTCCGCGATGGTAAGTTTCTTGATTTCTCAAGTGGTGAGTTTGTACTAAAGCCATCAGCAACAAATACGACTTCAGTTCTTCAAGCGAAGTTCAACGATACTATTCAGCGCGATGAAACATATGCTTGCGGTAGCACAGGTAGTTTTGAAAATGCCTCTTGCCCATCAGGTGACGAGCGCGGTGTTTATGCCATGACTTTAGCGGCAGAAAGAAATGAACAGAGCTTCTTCAGGCCAGGAGCTCACTTAGCTGTGATTATCTTGTCAGATGAAGATGAGCGTTCAAGTTCAGCGGCTTACGGCCCCGGCGGAACCCGCCCTTTACAAGCTAAAGATTTGCCAGAAACTTTCTTGCAAACAATGTTAACTAAATATCCATCTAAGACAGTGAGCGTTCACTCCGTCATTATTCGCCCAGGTGACTCAAGCTGCTTGCAGAAGCAAGTTCATAATGTGCCGGGTTCAGTAGCCCCGCTTCGAGGTTTTGAAGGTAAGATCTATGCAGAGTTATCTGCTCCGGCCACTTATAATCCAAACTTGTTAAGCTTCTCGAATTTAACGGGTGGAGTATTAGGTGATATTTGTGCTGATAACTACGGTACACAGCTTGGTGATATCGGTTCATTTGTATCTTCAGAAGCACGTACAAATGAGCTTCAGTTGCCATGCCGGCCAACAGCGAATGATGTTTCGATTACAGCCAGCAACGGAAGTCAGTTAACTTATACGATTGATTCTAACAACCGCATGATCTTCACAAGCTTGCCAGTCGGGGTAACTGTGAATGTATCGGTGGCTTGCCCGTCGAACATCTAATTTAGATTTAGATAAATTTTTGACTCACAATAGCTGCTTTTATTAAGCGGCTATTTTTTTATCAGAACTGAAAATGTAGCCACGCCCGTACATGTTCAATAAATTTCTTTCAAAATAAGGCACTGCTTTTTTAAGTTTTGATATCTGAGCATCGATTGAGCGGTTCGAGATGTTTTGCCCTTTCCAGACGAGTTTGACTAAATCTTCGCGGCTTAGCAAGCGATCTGAGTGGGATAAAAAAGTTAAAATTAAACTGTGGTGAATGGGCGTCAGCTGTAAAATCTTGCCGTTATATTTGATCACCTTTTTGTCACTAGAAACAACAAGCTTTTCAACATGGTGAATGTTTCTGACTTGTGGCAATTGCTGATATGAAAAAGCAATGCGGATTTTATCAACTTTACGGCAAAGGTTGATGAGGCGAGGCTCAAAAAGATGATAAGGTGTTTGTTGTAAGAGATAGTGATCGGCGCCATTGATAAAGCAATCTTGATCGAGTTTTACACTGTATTCATGACCCATGAAAACCAAGCCCATTTCGTCACGTTTAAAATTCAATTGTCTTATTGTTGCTAGTGAAGATTCAATAAATGGGTTTTTTCCGGCCACAATGAGAACGTGTGGATTCATATTTTCTATTGTTGTTTGCAAGTCTTCAGCGTTCCTCACAGCTTTGCACACAAAGTTTTGAGAATTAGACTTGTTGAGGAGTCCATCAAGAACAGAATCTGCGGAAAACAGAAGTATTTTGAACATGGTAAAGTATCGGATTTCTCTCTGATTTTTTTAATATTTTGAGAGCAGAAAGAGGGTCTAGGTTTGTTTTGCATTCAGCTTTAATTCAGCAATGAAGTTCAGGGCTATGGTCGAGCTATTTTCTGGTAAATATTAGCTCGAAACAGTCTTCGCCGCGACCTAAATACTTTTTCTCGAAATGTGTACGAGGTGTTTCGGCTGCGTCGATTCGGCGTTTTTTGAGAATTTTTAACGGCGTTTTTTGCGGAATGAGCTCGTGGGCCTCATCGATGTAGTCAGATTTGTTTGAGGCGAGGACAAGGGTCCCATTTATTTTAAGAGCTTTTGCAAGTGCGTGAGTCAGGGGCATGTGCGCTAGTCTCAAATTGGCTTGAGAGTTTTTGGGATAAGGATTTGGGTAAAGAATAAAAACTCCATCTAATGCTGGAGATTTTATTTTATTGAGAAAAAGTTCATCAATAAAAAATGAAGCATCGCCATGAATAATTAGTAAATTTTCAGGTGAGCCATTATTTATGAAACGCTGGTGAGCTTTGTTAAATTTTTCACTAGTTCGCTCAAATGCAAGAAGTCGAAATTGTGGATTTGATTTTGCAAATTTAATGGGGTGCAGGCCAACGCCGCAGCCGATTTCGAGATACAAAGGGGTCGCAGATTTTTTGAGCCAATTGATTATTGTAGAAAATTCTCCTGCTAATTTGTCATTAACAGGAGGAGCTTTAAACGCGCGCATTTAGAATTTAAACTTTTTAAGTAGATCTTTGCCTTTTTCTTTTAGGGCGTCTTTCGCTTTATCTTTAGGGCTTGCTGTACCAGTGCCAGAGTTCGATTTCTCGATCTGATCTTTTTCTTTTTCCATTTCAGCGCGCTTTTCGCCGAGAACTTTATCAACTTGACCACGCATTTTATTAAAGCTCTCGTCGAGCTCGCCGCGCTTGCCTTTGATTCGAGCATCAATTTGCTCACGAATCTTAGCTTTCATTTCATCAATTTTAGCTTTTACATAGCGCTCGAGTCCGCGACCCATTTCGCGACCTAGATTTGAATTAATATCTAAATCAAATTTAGTCCAGGTTCCGGCTGCCGATGCATTTACATCAATCATTGGGATGCCATTTAAAATGGCAGTGATGGCTTCATCGAGGACTTTTGATTTCGCTTCAATATTGTAACCGAGCTGAGAGAATTCATTTTTAGCTTGGATAGCGAACTGTCCGCCTTCTAAGTGACCAGTGAATTTTAAAGCTCCAGAAGCTTTTGAAAGAGCGAGCTGAATATCAGAGTCATCAGCTAATTTAAAATCTAAAACTGGGTAAGACGCAATATCTATACTCACATCTTGTTTTGCACGTTCAGTTCTGTGATCGAGAGTCGCAAGGATATTGAGGCCATTGATCTGCTGCTTCGGAAAGCGACCAGCTAATTTAAAGACGATTGGGTCTGGTACGATATGTGGATCTGTAGAAACGTCAGTGAGTGAGCCACTGAGATCTCCGCTGAAGCCAGCGTCAGTGGCTTTTGAGCTGATTGAAGCTTTTTTGAGCCAGAACAGAGGGTAGCCACCCATAACTGGGAAGCGGATGTTTTCGCCTTGTCCGCGCGCAGGTGGAACAATTTTGTCCTTCTCGCTATCAGGATTTTTTGGTGGCGGCATATATTGTTTCGCTACCGTCGCATATTTTTGGAATGAAGCAATTTTTTGGGCGAACATGCGGCCGAAAAGATCTTTTGAGAAGTCGGCGAAGTTGATTTTGCCGATTTTTAAGCGATCTTCGATATCTTGAATATCTTTTTTGATGAGATCATCAACTTGGCTGAGTTCGTCTTTTAGCTTGTCGGTGTCGTTTTTAAAGCCATCGCCAGCATCTTTAACGCTATTGATTTTTGTATCTGCCTCTTTAACGATCTTTTTGAGTTCTTTTAAGTCTTTTGCAAACTGCGATGGATCTTTAGTGTTGAACTTTAATTCTTTAGCGCGCTTGTTAAGAGCCTCGAACTCTTCTTTTCTCGGTAAAGTTTCGATTTTATTGCGCCAGAAAGTTTCTTTCTCTTTAAGAGTCACTTTAAGGCCATCAATAAACTGCTCGGCTTTTAATTGACCTTGAATGTTTTTAAGAACTTCTTTTTCGTCCGTTCCGCCTAAGACTTTTGCTATATCGCCAAGGACTTGGCCAGAGAACTGAGATTCGGCTTGTGCTAGAGCGTTGTTCTCGATTTGCTCAACAGCTGAAGGCTTTCCGCTTGGTGGCTCAGGTGGTTTGACCCATCCCGGGCTGCGGCGTGGGGCTAAGGCTTGAATATTTTCGACGGCAGCTTCTTCAACAACAAATTTTAAACGCAGTAGCGCATCCCAGCTAAAACCGAAACGAATATCGCCCACAGAGAAGAGGTTGCGTGATGGTACCTCTTTATCGGTGATCTCAAGTCCTTGCATTCTGAAAGACCCACCGAAGAAGCTGGTAGTGATTGAAGCGACATCAACTTCAGCTCCATGAACGTAACCCGCCGTCCACTCAACGCCTCTTCTTAGATGATTATCAAAGAAGAAATGAAAATAAGCGTAGCTTATCACGAAGAAAATGAGTGTTGGTACTAAAGCTCCAGTGCGAATAGGGCCTGGGGCTTTTTTAACTTTAGTAACTTCCGTAGAGTTGGTCATATGAGTAATACCACTTGTAAAAAGATGTTGCTTGAAGGGCTTTCCAGAACTTTGATGCTTTGAAACGGGCGACGACGGTTGCGCGATACTTTTTCACAAGGCTACGCGCGAGCAGGAAAACAAAAGGTGTGAGGAGAATAGAAACTACACCTGAACCCATAACAATAGTGTTGTTAAATCGGGTCATTGGGACGATTGGCATATTGTAGAGGGTTGTGAAAAGGGGAGCCAACGTCGCGGATGTGAGAACAGCTTTGCCAACCTCATGAAAAACCGGATCTAGTAAGTAAGCGGCAAAAGAGAAGAAGAAGGCGGATAAGAAAGCTGCGCCGATTTGTATTCTAAATACAAAAAGTAAGATGAAAATCAGAAGTGATTGAAGAGAGAAAAACGGTGTCATCCCCAGAACGAAGCCGGCTGCTATGCCCGTCGAGATTTGGATGGTGCCAGTTTCAGAGTTGAGAAGCTTTAAAAAGCCAAAAATCTGTTTTAAAATAAGTCCCATGGAGCCTCCTTGACGCTGATATTGTATGAGCGCGTCGCAGCAATATCTAGAGAGAAAATATACTCGTTAATTTTCGACATTTTGTCTACTAGAATGAGCAACATGATTCCAGTGATATTATCGGGTGGAAGCGGCACACGGCTTTGGCCAGTTTCTCGCGAAAGTTACCCGAAACAATTTTGTGAGTTCTTTGATCGCTCTTTTCTAAAGGAAACGATCTTGCGTTTGCAGCCATTTGGTTCGCCTCGCGTGTTGACGCTTCAATCGATGAAATTTCTTACTGAGAACACTTTTAAAGATCTAGATCTTCCTATTGAAAATATTATTTATGAGCCGATGGGTCGAAATACAGCGCCGGCAGTGGCGCTCCTTTGTCATGAGTTGCTTCGTCAGGGTCGGGGCAGTGAAGTGGTTGGGATCTTTCCGGCGGATCATTTGGTGCAGAACACAGCGGAGTTTAAAAAAGCTATCGAAGCGGCAAAGCTAGCAGCTCAGCAGAACAAGATTGTGACCCTTGGATTGACTCCGACTTATCCGGCCACGGGTTATGGCTATATTGAGTTAAAAGCAAAACCTTCAGCTGGCATCAAAGTCGAAGAAGTGGCGTCATTTCATGAAAAACCCAATTTAGAAAAAGCTGAAGCTTATTTGAAGGCCGGAAATTTTTATTGGAATGCGGGCATTTTTTTATTCCAGGTGAACCACATGGTTTCTCTTCTTGAGAAGCATATGTCAGCTGCATGGAAGCATATTCAGCAAATCAAGCCGGACAATTCAAATCTCAGTTATATATACGCGAATATTGATCCGATCAGTTTGGATTATGCCATTTTAGAAAAAACCAAAGATATACTTTGCGTGCCTTGTGATATCGGTTGGAGTGATGTGGGTTCTTGGGATGAAATGGCTCGTCTTTCAGAAGGTGAATTAAAATCTGCACAAAGTTCAAAAGCACAAGTTTTTTTACAGAATGCTGAGAATAATTATGTTTACTCAGAGTCTAAAAAGGTGGTCGCACTCAGTGATGTGAGTCAGTTGATCGTTGTTGATACTCCGGATGCTCTTTTAGTGACTCATCGCGGACATTCACAGAATATTTCACGTTTAGTAAAGGGCTTACAGTCTGAAGGATTGATTGAAGCGCCAACGGCTTCATCTCAAGGACTTAAGAGTGAGTTTAAATCTGAAACTTTAGATTTTATTGCAGCCCCTGCAAAATTAGATTTAAGTGGCTTAGATTCGGCCCTTCAGAAATTAAAAGCTCGTTCTGATTTAGGTTTTCTGCAATCTCCTTTTCGTGATCAAGATTGGACGACGGCCTCTGAGTACGCTTTGCAGTTGCAGAAAAAGTTTTCGAGACTTGTTGTTATTGGTTTAGGTGGCAGTCAATTGGGTGGGCAAACTTTAATTGAAACGCTTGTGCGGGGACAGAAAAAGCCTTTTCAAGTTGAATTCTGGGGTGAGATTGATCCAGTTTTCTTAAGTGAAAAATTGTCTGGTTTAGCGGCTGAAGATCAGATTGAGAAAACCCATTTTATCTTTATTTCAAAATCAGGCCGCACGTTAGAATTAGCGACTCTGCTCAATGTAATAGCCGGTTTTTTGAAGACAAAAAATTTGGATTTGTCTCAGCAGTCGACTGTGGTCACAGAGAAACGTGCGAACCCACTTTATAATTGGGCCCAAGAAAATAAGGTGCCGACGCTTGAGCACCCACTTGATGTAGGCGGTCGCTTTTCAGTTTTCACTTTGGTGGGATTGATTCCGGCCGCTTTTGCTGGCGTAAATTTACCAGAACTTAAAGCTGGAGCCCGCTGGGGCCTTGAGCAGAATCAACTGGCAGTATTGATGTCTGCCCATTTTGCGAAAAATTTTGAACTCGGCAAATCAATTACAGTTTTCTGGGCTTATGCCCATACATTGACAACTTTTCAGAAGTGGATCGAGCAGCTTTGGGCTGAGTCATTAGGTCAAGCGGTGAATCGTCAAGGAGCACCAGCGCCGAAAGTCTCCACTCCGTTTATGGTGGCGGGAGTCACGGCTCAGCATTCGGTGCTTCAGCAGTTTATGGAAGGGGCAAAAGATAAATCTTTTGTATTCTTACGTTATAAAAAATCAAAAGAAGCAGTTGATTTTAAAATGGATCAATCCCTCATCAAAGAATTTGCTTATCTTAAAGGACAAAGCTGTTTTGATGTTTTTGATACGGAATCCAAAGCTGTACAGAAAGCCTTGGATTCAAGTGGAGCTATTACAAGCGCCATCGAAATTGGCGAAGTAAATGCCTTTTCATTAGGTTCTTTGATGATGAGTTTTCAGATGATCATTGGGGCTTTGGGTGAATATTTAGATATCAATGCTTATGATCAACCGGGAGTTGAGCTAGGCAAGAAACTTGCGGTTGAAAAGCTCAAGCAAAATAATTAAAGGGTTTTTGATTTGGAAAATGTACTGGCATTTGATTTGGGTGGGACAAAAGTAGCGGCGGCCATTATTGACCGCGATGGCCAAGTTGTTTCGACCTTAAAAGAGAAAGTGCAGGCTGAAAAAGGCCCCGATGCACTTTTTGATCAAATGGCGCAAATGGCTCGTCAGCTCATAGAGAAAAACAAGTGTACGGTGTGCGGAATTGCTTCAGCTGGCCCGTTAGACCCGGTTCACGGTGTGCTTTTAGATCCAACAAATTTTAGGACGGAAAAGAAGAGTTGGGGTGTACTACCCATACTTGAAGAGATGAAGAAGCGTTTGCCCCTCATTTATCTACTTGAGAATGATGCTGCCGCCGCCGCCGTTGCAGAGAGTTGGATTGGCGTCGCGCGCGACGTAAGAAATTCTCTGACCATAACACTTGGGACTGGTGTTGGAGTTGGTGTGATAGCTAATGGCGAGCTTGTACGAGCCGGTCGACATTTACACCCGGAAGCTGGTCACATGATAATTGAGCATATCAAAAGTGATGCTTTATGTGAGTGTGGCAATTATGGGTGCGCTGAAGCCTATTTGTCGGGAGTGAATTTTACAAAACACATGAAAACCATTCTTAATCTGCCAAATTTGAATGGTGAAAAGCTCGTTGAGATGGCTCGTCAGAAGGATAAAAGGGTAACAGAAGCCTTTGATGAGTATGGTGACAAGCTGGCTGTATTTATCTCTAATCTCGTTATGCTTTTTGCACCGGAAGTTATTGTTCTCTCTGGAGGATTTTCAAGTGCGTCGGATCTCTTTTTAGACCCAACCCAAGCTCGTTTAAATAAGCTTCTCGTTCGCCATCGCAAAGGGGTTGATATGCTCCCTGTTATTCGTGTCTCAAAATTTGCTAATACAGCTGGCCTTATCGGGGCCGCAAAGTTCGCCTTTCAGAAGCTATAATGCATTGTGTAAAAGTTATATCAATTGTTTGTCGTTAGTTAAAAAAAACGTCACTCAGTTGCTTTCTTTGCAAGAGCCGCGCTAAAAGGGCTGCGTTGTTAGGGTTAATTTCAATTTTTTAAAAGAGGCACAAATGAAAAAAATGTTAGTTATTGCGAGTGTGATTTTGTCATCTACAATCGCGTTTGCACAGAGTTCATCGACTAGCGCAGCGACTTCTGCAAGTTCTGGTACAATTGCAGCTCCTGCTACAATTATCGAGCCGATCAAAAATCCTTCAAAGTGGTCAACATCACTTTATTATGGTGCTTACAGTGATTTGAACAAAGCTAACTATGGTGAGGTTGAAGACAACTACGCAGCTGATGCGTTTGTGCAAGTTCGCCGCGATATTGGAAACGGCCAGAAATTAGCTCTTCGTGTAAATGCAATGCGCAACCAAACTGATCGCACTCAAACTGATGAATGGGATCTTTTTGATCCACAATTTCTTTATAGCTTTCCGGTTTTTGCCTCTACGCTTCGTTTAAGCTTACCTGTTTCTGATTGGTCACAAGATATTGGCCGTTACGAACTTCGTTACAATGGTGGTCACGATATGTTCCAATCTGGTAAGTTTACAGTTTCTAGCCTAGTTGAAGCGCGCGCGTATGCCTACACAGAAGAAGAGGATGGGCAGAGAGCTTGGCGCGGTCGCTTAGGTGCTTCTGCAATCTACGAAATCAATAAATATGTATCTCCATATGTGGCAGCACTTTACCAGGCTGATGGTAACTATCACGGTACTGGTTTGACTCTTGATGGTAGAATGTCTGATAAAAAAGAGCGCGTGGACTCTACGCTTTTAGATTTAGGTGCTGAGATTAACATCATCCCTAAAGTTTTGAACTTGAATGCTTATGTTGAACAAGTTCGTGAGCGTAGCGTAAGTGCTAATCAAGACCTCTTCAATGAAGAGCAGAGCGCATACAATTTAGAATTCACTCTTTCAATGTAATTAGTTTTTTAGACGTGAAATTTAAAAAGGCGACCTCATCGGTCGCCTTTTTGCGTTTTTGATCTTATAAACCCTTAAAATCAGAGCCAATTCGACACTAAAATATTGGTATCCATATTGCTTTACCAGTCTAAAGCTAATTAAATAAACTTAAACGGGGACAAAATCTAAAAGGGGAAATCATGAAGTTGTTAATTTTGACACTAACGGTGTCATTCGGGGCGAGCGCGGCGTTAGCTCAAAGTTCGACTGTGTCAGCTCAAGCAGCAGCGACATCAGCGAGCACAGGTACTCTTGCGGCTCCGAGTTCAATCATCGAACCAATTAAAAATCCAAAAAAGTGGTCCACCACAGCTTACTATGGTGTTTATAATGGTGTGAATAAAGTTAACAGCGGTGACGCTGACAGCGGTGAAGCGGCTGATGCGTTTGTTCAGCTTCGTCGTGATATAGGTAATGGTCAGAAGCTCGCTTTGCGTGTCAGTGGAATGTACAACCAAACTGATGGCACAAGAGAAGATGAATGGGCTTTGTATGACCCGCAATTCATCTATAGCTTTCCGATATTTCAGAGCTCATTTCGTTTAAGTATGCCAGTTTCTGAGTGGTCACAAGATATTGGCCGTATCGAGCTTCGCTATAATGGCGGTCATGATATGTTTCAATCTGGCAAATTTACTGTATCAAGTCTTGTAGAGTCTCGCGCCTATGCTTACACAAAAGAAGAAGATGGTCAGCGCAGCTTCCGCAATCGCTTAGGTGCTTCTGCTACTTATGAAGTGAACCCATACTTCTCGCCATATTTTGCTGCGATCTACGAAGTGAACAACTATTATCACGGCGTTGGTCAAAATATTGAAGGTAATATGCGTGATCGCCAAGAAAAGCTTGATGTCACGTATCTTGATTTGGGTGCTGAGATTAATGTGATTCCTAAAGTGTTGAACATCAATGCTTACATCGAGCAGGCTCGTGCAAGAAGCTCAGGTGCTGATCAAGAAATATTCAATGAAGATCAGACGGCTTATAACGTAGAATTCATGCTTTCAATGTAAGTGTGGGCAGTTAAAGCTCACACATTTCCTAGAACTTAAAGAAAGGCGACCCTAAAAAGGTCGCCTTTTTGTTTTTTTCGCCGTATAAGTCGTGTTACAGTTTTTGTAAACTCTAGCGAGCGAGCGGCAAACAAGAATGAGCAACGAGACAACCCCAATAGAAGTCTGGGCCTCACTGACTGATGTCGAAAAGAAAGCGACATTCAGGATTTTGCCGCGTTCTGAAGCTGAAGAGATTTTCTTAAACCTTCCCTCTCATGATCAATATGAACTTTTGAATGAGCTCCAGCCGCTTGAGCTGCGCTCTTGGATCCGCCTATTGGCCCCTGATGATGCGGCGGATTTGATTCAAGAGTTTCAATCTGAGATTCGGCCTCAGTTGCTTTCGCTTTTAGATGAGGTAGCTCGAAAAGAAGTGATCGCACTTTTGGCTTATGCTGAAGACGACGCCGGGGGCCTCATGAGCTCGCGATTTATTCGGTTGAGGCCGGATATGTCGGTGGATGAGGCCATTCGCTACATTCGGGTGCAGGCGCGAACTCCTGTTGAAATGATCTACTATGCTTACGTGATTGATGCCACTCAACGCCTTGAGGGTGTGGTGTCGTTTAGGGAGCTTCTCTTGTCGCCGCCAAATAAATTGGTTCGTGAGATTATGGAGACTGAGCTGACGACGATTCCTGAAGATATGGATCAGGAAGAGGTCTCAAAGCGGATTTCAAATATCGATTTGATGGCTTTACCGGTTGTGGATGCTGAAGGGCACATGAAGGGTATTGTGACCGTCGATGACGTGGTCGACGTTGTAAAAGAAGAGGCGACGGAAGATTTCCAGAAAATGGGGGGTCAGGAAGCCCTTGATAAACCCTATTTGCGTATGGGTTTTGCGCAAATGGTGAAGAAGCGTGCGGGCTGGCTTGTGATTCTTTTTATTGGAGAAATGTTTACAGCGACGGCAATGGGTTACTTTGAACATGAGCTTCAGCGCGCTGTGATTTTAGCTTTGTTTATTCCTTTGATTATTTCGAGCGGTGGTAATTCGGGTTCGCAGACTTCGTCTTTGATTATTCGCGCTATGGCGCTTGGTGAAGTCAGTTTAAGAGACTGGTGGCGTGTTCTCATGCGTGAATTGGGCCTTGGGTTAACTCTCGGTCTCATCTTGGGAGCTATTGGTTTCTTGCGAGTGGCTTTATGGCCTGGAGCTATTGAAATTTACGGAGCTCATTACATGATGATCGGCGCGGCCGTTGCAACCAGCTTAATCGGTGTTGTTATGTGGGGAGTTATTTGCGGAGCGATGTTGCCATTTGCTCTTCGTCGCGTGGGGTTTGACCCTGCCAGCGCTTCGGCTCCGTTTGTTGCCACTCTTGTGGATGTGGCCGGCGTGGTGATCTACTTTACGTCAGCGAGCCTGTTTTTAGCAGGCACGCTTCTATAGAAACTCCGGCACGGCTCGTGCCGGATATCGAACATCTATTCTGTTTTAATTTTTGTCCAAAGTTCATCGTAGAGACGAGTGTTGTCGCCAAGATCCACTAAGTTTTCAAATTTAGAAATTTGTGACTGAGTTGGGAAGAGAGCTTTGTTGTTTTTCACGTTATCAGGAAGTTGAGCGCGGGTTTCTTTAAGAACCGGGCCACCCCAGATAGATTTAACAAATGAAACATTAGCTTCAGAGCTGAGCATGAAATCAATCAAAGCATAAGCTTCTTTTTTGTTCTCAGCAGATTTGAAAACAACCAAGTTGTCGATTGAGCGTGTGCCACCCTCTTCTGGCAATATGTATTCAATTTTGCTGTTTTGTGCAGCGGCTTGAAGTGCGTCTGTTGAATAAGTATGAGCGACGGCGACCTCTTTGTTGACTAAAGCTTCAATCGTATCAGAATTGAACATTTTCACTTTAGATTTCATTTTAAGCAGAGTCTCTTCAGCTTTCTTAAGTTCTTCGGGTTTCGTCGTGTTCACTGAGTAGCCGTGGAACTTAAGGGCGGCAGCTGTCACTTCGCGAACGTCGTCGAGAAGAGAGACTTTGCCTTTCAGGTCGGCGTTATTGAAAACGTCTTTCCAGCTTTTGAGAGTTCCCTTGAAAAGGTCACGATTGATGGCGATACCCGCAGTGGACCATGAGTAAGGCATAGAGAATTTATTCTCTGGGTCAAAAGCTTGGTTCGTCACTTCGCTGAGAAGGTGAGAGGTGTTGGGGATTTGGGCCTTATCAAGAGGCTCTAGCAAATCAAGCTTAGCCATGATTGAAACCATGTAGTCGGATGGAACGGCCACGTCGATACCGCCAGCTCCAGCTTGAACTTTCGCTAAAAGCTCTTCATTTGATGTGTAATTTGAAATATTGAGCTGGATTCCTGTCTTTTCAGTGAATTTTTGAACCATTTCAGGGGAAAGGTAGTTGCCCCAGATGGCGAGGTTGACCTGGCGCGGGCTATTTTGCGTTTTTGAATCAGAGCTCTTGGTGCAGCCTGTAAAAATCAAAGCCAAGCAAACGGGAAGAATCTTCAGACCAGTTTTTAATATCGACATTAGGTGAGACCTTTCTTATTTTGTGCACATGTTAAGAGTCGTGAATATGTGCAAAAAATTTCAGAGTCAAATAGCTTTGGATAATATCCAGCTTGAGATTCGCCAGGGGGAGTTCTTCTCGCTCTTGGGGCCTAGCGGCTGCGGTAAAACTACGCTATTGCGCATTATTGCGGGGTTTGAAACTCCAACGAGTGGCGAGCTTTATTGGGAGACTTCACGCCTCGATCAGATTCGTCCGCAAGACCGCCCTTTCAATATGGTGTTTCAGCGGTACGGACTCTTTCCGCACATGACGGTATTCGAGAACGTGGCATTTGGGTTAAAAATTAAACGCGTTGAAAAAGCGAGCTTAACAAAGCGAGTGAATGAAACTTTGGCTTTAGTTGGGCTCACTCAATTCAAAGATCGTTATCCAGAAACTCTGTCAGGGGGTCAGGCGCAACGGGTGGCGGTGGCTCGGGCCATTGTCAATGAGCCAAAAATTTTGCTTCTCGATGAACCGTTATCAGCCCTTGATTTAAAAATGCGCGAGCATATGCAAACAGAGCTCAGGGCTTTGCAACGTCGTCTTGGAATTACTTTTGTTCTTGTAACCCATGATCAAGAGGAAGCTCTTGCACTTTCTGATCGTATTGGAGTGATGAATCACGGTGTTCTTGAGCAAGTGTCATCGCCGCAAGAGTTATATGAAGCGCCGAAAAGTTATTTTGTGGCGCAGTTTGTAGGCGGAATGGGTTCGGTTTGCGGTAAAGGTGTGAATTCATCAAAAGCTGGACATGCTGAAGTATTTTTGTCGGGTCGCCAGAGTTTAGTCGGCGTCGGTTCTGTACGCAAAGATGCTGATTCTGAAGCTTTTGTGCGACCTGATCGCATTCAGTTGAAGCCGTTTGAAAACGCCAATCATTTGCAACTTGAAGTGAAGAGCGTGGTTTTTCGCGGTTACAACTTCGAGGTGTTGCTTGGGTCGGGTTTGCGCGCATTGATTCCGGCCGATGAGATGACCGAAAATGTTTACGTTGGGAAAATGCTCGATTGTTATTTCTTGCCACAAGACACTTTTATTTTTGAAAGACCTCAAGCATGAAAAGTCGGGAGCTTTCCATTTTAGGTTATCCTCCTTTTCTTTGGTTCTTATTCTTTGTTGTCATTCCGCTCAGCTTGGTTGTTATTTTATCTTTTCTTACGCGTGGAACTTACGGTGGCTTCGATTGGATTTTAACATTCGGAAATCTTGGGCGGGTGTTCGAGCCGGTTTATTTAAATATATTTTTGAAAAGCGTAAAGCTTTCGTTGTTAACGGCGGTGAGTTGTTTGGTGCTGGCTTATCCGATGGCTTGGTCAATGGCGACCGCGAGTGAACCCGTTCGTCGTTTTTGGATTTTAGCACTGGCCATTCCGTTTATGACCAATTTAATTATTCGAGTTTACGCGATTAAATTATTTGTCGGTATCGGCGGACCGTTACAGAATTTTTTAAATTGGGCGGGGGTCATTTATGATCCGTTCGCACTTTCTCAGAATTCGGTTTTGGTTATGTACGGAATGATTACGACCTACTTGCCGTTTATGGTATTCCCGCTTTATGCGGCTTTAGAGAAGTTTGATTTTAGTTTGGTCGAGGCGGCGCAAGATTTGGGCGCCTCTCAAACGAAAATTTTATTTTCAATTTTGATTCCGAATACAAGCGTGGCCGCAATTAACGGTTTCACTTTAGTTTTTATCCCGTGCCTTGGGGAATTTGTAATTCCTGATTTATTAGGTGGGGCAAAATCTATGTTGATTGGCAATCTGATCACTGAGCAGTTTTTAAAATCTCGTGATTGGCCATTTGGTGCGGCTTTATCGGTTGTATTGATCGGGCTTTTAATTTTGATCCCATTCGCTTTACGCCGAGTTTTTGTAAGGCAGAGGTCTGTGTGAAAGAGCGGACGCGACCTGAGTCTCCGAGCTGGGCTTTTTTTGTGTTGGTGATGGTAGTGACCATTTTATATTTACCTGTGCTAGTGATGATGATGAATTCATTTATTACGACAGCCGGGGATGGTTTAGCTCTCACCTTTGAATGGTACGAGAAGATTTTTGCCGACAACGAAATCTTATCGGCCTTGCGCCGCAGTTTTATGGTGGCTATCGCGGCCAGTGCGGTCGCGACAGCTATCGGCACCCTCGGTGCGATCGCCATCGCTAAGACCCAGTTTCGTTTTATTAAAATTTTGAACACGATGTCGTTTCTTTCTTTGATTGTGCCGGAACTTGTATTCGCTTTGTCGCTTCTCAGTTGGTTTTTTATTTTGAAAATTCCGCTTTCAATTACAACGGTGATTTTAGCCCATATCACTTTCAGTCTTTGTTTTGTTCTTATGACTGTGACGGGTCGCTTAGTCGATTTGGACGCGTCAATAGAAGATGCGGCTCGTGACCTGGGTGCATCAGAGTGGAGGATCTTGGGTAACATAATTCTTCCACTTTTAGGCCCCGCATTGGTTGCCGCGTTTTTGCTTTCTTTTTTGCTTTCGTTTGATGATTTCTTAATAACCTTCTACACCAGTGGTGTGGGAAGCGATACGTTGCCTATAAGGCTTTATGTGGCCATGAGAATGGGGCTGTCTCCGAAACTTTCCGCGCTCGCCACAGTCATGTTTGTGTTCTCATTTATTTTAATTTTCATCATGTTAAAACTTCGTGGATCAAAGCTCGTAGACGAATAAAAGTTCTAGGAGTAAAAACTATTCAGCCTTAAGGAGGTTTTATGAAGCTTCTCGTGATTCTCTTCACCAGTTTACTCAGTCTCTCTTCTTTTGCGGACGATATAATGAGCCCGCAAGTTGTCCCAGTAGCGTACAAAAATATATATGTGCCTGGTGGATTCGATTCTAATGACAGCGTTCAGTTCGCAGCTGATGGCGTTTTCTCAAGTGCCTGCTACAAGATTGCGCCACCATCAGTAGCAGTTGATGAGGCGAAGAAGATAATCACAGTTCAGGCTCAGGCTTATTTATATGGCGGCCTGTGCGCGATGGTTTTGATTCCATTCCAGCAGGTCGTTCAGGTCGGTATCGTTGCAACACCGGGGCATTATAACATCGTAGATGATGCTGGTCAGGTTATTGGCAGCATTGATATCAAGCCGGCGACAACTGCACTAGAAGATGATTATTTGTATGCTCCTGTACAAAAGATGTCAGTGAGTCAAGTTGGTGGAGAGAACAAGCTTACACTTAAAATGGAATTTACTGATAATTGCATGAAGATCAAAGAAGTGAAGGTTTTGAAAGAGCCAAATGTTTTTGTGATTCAACCAATTGTCGAGATGTCGACCGGCGCTGCTTGTGCCCAAGGTTATTTCCCTTGGACCGAGGAAGTTGATCTCGGCCCCTTACAAAAGAAACGTTATCTCATACATGTTCGAACTTCGGGCTCTCAGGCCTTGAATGAGATATTAGTGAATTAACGGATTAGCCGTATTCTCTAAAATCCATCCAGCAAGTTCAGATTCGTTTTTCAAAGTCGCGGCGGAGTACAGAAGACCTTCTGTACGACGCTGTTGCACATAAAAGCTCTTAAGCCATTTGTTCACTGGCGATTTAACTAAGCCAGGCACTGGTAATAGCTTTAAACCTAAGCGAGCTGCCATAATAAACCAACGCGTCTGCCCTGTATAACCCGGCTTTTTATAATCAAAAGTCGTCGATGTGCTAGACGATTTAGCCAGCGAATTATTCTTATTAACTACGTTTACGATCGCTGTTTTGTCGAATTTAAAACAGTAGTGAAAGCTTGTGGTATCTGTAACAGAGCACTTCTTGTTAAACTCTTTTTCTTGTTTAAGACCAAAAGTCGCCCATTCTTTAATAGCTTTCTTGCGGCTTGAGAATTTTGTTAAGCCAAGACGTGAATAGAAAATTGAAGACTTCATCTGAGCTTGTTCTTCGGCCGTAAACTCGTCATTACTATTCATATAAGTTAATAAGGCATTTTGGTAGAATTCGCGTTGGGCTGTTAATGCATCAAAATACTCGCTGACTAAAAACTCTAGAACGCTGAAGAGGGGTGATGAGCCCAAAACTTCTTTAGCTACATCCATTAGTTTTTCAACACCTTCGACTATAATAAGTTCTTCATCGAAAGCTTTTGGATGGCCTGGGTCTGCAAGAAGTTTGAAGAAACCTTTGCTTGTGAGTTGAGCGACAACTTTATCTAATTCAACTTTTACTTTTTCGTCATCAAGGGAATTCATGATTGTCTTCTGCTGAAGAGAATCGATTGAGTCTATGTAAGCTTTTTGTTCTTTCTTGCTCAGTTTAGAAAACCCTTCCATTTCAATGCGGTCAATGGGCATTCCTTTTGATACGTGGGCAATTGAAATTTTGAATTCATTTAAGAACTCATCTGTCGACATGAAAGCTTTTTTCTTATGATCGATAAGGACTCTCACAAGTTTTCCGTTTTCATCGCGAACGATATTAAATGGTAAGTTATTATCCGCAAAAGCTGTTGCGCTTACGCCAATAAAAACTATAAGTGCAATTAAATTTCTCACAGTCGCCCCAATCGTAGATGTTGTTAGACACAGTTTGAACGGCAATTCTTTGAAATTTATTTAGTATTTCGTCAGATTTACGTGAGGCCCAGTCTAGAGAAGTCTTTTTTCGGATACATAAGTCTTGGCTAGTCCGGCGCAAAATGCGACGAAAATTTCATGAGTGTCTAATAATTAGACACTTTCTTACTGTATAAAAATCAGTCAAAGCAGTAATAAATTCGCCCGTATTGTGCACGAAGTTTTGGTTTGATAAAACTTTGTTACAACTATGGAGAGTGCATGCTTTCAATGAATAGAAATGCTTTTGTTTCAATGGCCATTTGCGCGTCGTTGGCCTTCAGCCATGCTGCCTCTGCAAAGAATCACCCCTATGATGCAAAATTTGAGAGACAGGTACGTGTATTGCTTTATGAAGGCCAGCAAATTTCTCTGGCAAAGGTGAACGCTTATTTAGCTAAGCTCAATCAAAAGCGTCTTGAGATTGTTGGCTTATCTGCTGATGGCAAGATGTCTAACAATAGTGTTTTAATTAGTAAGTATTCAAAAGATGGACTCTCTAAAGCTGATTTAAAGAAGAAGCTTGAAGAGTCTGAACAAAACATGGCGTTTAACTATGCTATTAATGAAGTTCGCAAAATTAAGCCCGGCACTAGCTATCAAGATGTTTTAGATGCTTCATACAATGCTTTAGATATTGAAGCGGCCGTACGCATTGAAGGTCAGCACACTCTATTTGAATTGGTCTCAGGTATTTTGGATGCTGTTCTAAATAGCTGGAAGGTGAAGAAAGTTTCGCGTCCTTATGAAGAGGCGAGTAACCTTTTTGACCGACGAGCAGGAGCATTTTTATCAACACAAGACATTGCTTTTCTGAAGCTGAGAAATACTGATCTTTCGCTTTATAGCCCGGCAACTAGTACTTTTTGGCAGGCTCAGGCAGACATCTCTACCGTTGATGTACGTAAGGCGGCTAGGGGTGAAACTTTAGACTTATATAAAGGTGTTCAGGTTGAATTCCCAGCAGATAACACTTTCTATATGGAAGAAGTAAAGCACTCGGATACAAAACCGAAAGTGGATGTTTACGTTAAGCGTGCCGATGGCAAGAAGGCGAAATTTAAACTTAAATTCGGTGGCGAAATTCACGCCGATCCGATCGCTTCAGCTTTAATGATGACATTAGGCTATCCGACCGATGTGAGTCGATATGCACGTAATATTAGACTTGTTATTGGGAAGCTAACAAATAAAGACATTGATAAGCTTTTAACAAAGAAAGCGATTTCTAAAGAACAGGCTCAATCTCTTACGCTGAACCCTGGGTCACGTCATGAATTTCTAGTTTCTAGATTTAAACGCGACTGGGAAGTTTACTATCGCCCTGAGTACACACGAAATAAATATTTAGTTGAAAATGAAGTTTTAAATACGGGTACATTACCTGATGGCCAGAGTTATATCGTTTTCAAAGAAGGCCTTATTGAGGCGAAACCGCGCGAGATCGAACGCTTTGGCCCGTGGGCTTATAGCAATCACAGTTCTTTACGTGAGGTTCGTGCTTTAAGTTTAGTGCAAATATGGCTTGATAACACAGACACTCCTGATTTCGTGAACAATCGTCTACTTCTTAAGAAAAACGAATCTGGTTTTCAAAAATTCCATGTGATTTCTGATCCGGGTAAGTCATTAGGTTCTATTTTTGGCTCTATGCCTGAAGCTTACGGCTGGAGAGTTGTTTCTAAGAATTCTGACAATGAAATTGCGCTTTCATATCTTTCGATTGCGAACGGTGTGAAAGGTAAAATCACTTATGCTGATGCAAGGTGGGCGATTCGACTTATTGCTGGTTTAACAAGAGCACAAATTACAGCGGCTGTACAATTGGGAGGCTGGAGTCAGTGTATTGCTGATAACTATATAAATAAGGCTATTTCTCGCCGGAACGATCTAGTTCAAAATTTTGGTTTAGTTGGCGAGCGTCTTTCAAATGGCCAGATTATTCAATTGTTGCCAGTTGATATGTCAGTGCGTGAGTTGGGCTTTGATGGCTCTTGCAACAAGAAGAGGCTGGAGTCAGAGCATACAGCCAATTTTGATTTTAACTTTGGCTTTTTAGTGTCTCCACTTGTTGAGTCGACACGAAACATTATCTTAGACTCTGCTCGTGGAGCAATAAACAGTCTTGAGCGCGTCGTTATTAAGAGTGATCGGTTCACTACTGATTTAAAAGGTGTTGCAGAGATTATTATTGATCCAAAACGTGAAATTGAAAAGAATATGGATCCAAAATCTGCGGAAGAGCAATACATAGTTAAAGAATATCTCAGAATTGGTTTCCGCTACGGGGTAGCTTTTGGTGCCTACGTTGATAATACATATACGATTGCATTTAGCTTAGCTTATCCAGTTCGTAGTCTTGAAGAGGCGCGTCTGAAAAAGGGTTTTGTTGTGAACGCGCTTCTGCCGCGCGATATCTTAAAGAATGATCTCCCGGCTAGTTATGTATTGATGACTGAGCATTCTTTCGAGTATGGAGCGGGCATCAATTTTGATCAGAAGGTAGCTCCATCGCCATTTAGTTTAAAAGCTGGCGCCGGAGAGGTGAGTTTACACCGTTCTATTCTTGAGCACCGTGATCCGAACAATATGCTATTCTACCGTGAAAAATCAAAGTTTGACCGCAAATCTGTTGAAGCCTTTTTAGATATTAGTATTCTAAAAATTCCAATTTTCAGCGCGTTCAATGATACTGATGGAGCTGCTGCTGGGCGTGGATTTATCTTAGGTCCAGAGCAAGTGAAGGCCCGTAAAGGAAAGCTTCTCAAGGCTATCGTTAATGCCGATTTTTCTGACTTCTCAGACCTTGAGAAGAATTTTGATTTAAGAAACCGGTTTTCTTCTAAAACAAGAAACTGGAATCTTATTTTCATTAAGAGCAGCACTGAAAAGCGCTTAGACAACATTATTTTTGATCAGGCTGATCAATCAAAGTCTTATATTCAGTACCGCATCAGCCGCAGCCGCTCACGCGCACTTTTTAGCAATATCGAAACACGTAAAGTGAAGGTTGAGGTTTATACAAATCCTTCTGAAGCCAATAAGTTTCAGATCAATCTCTCGGTGATTGGTATGGATAAAAACACATTGGATAAAGAGCTCGATTTAGATTACTTGGGCTTTATCAATGGTCTTGCCGTTAAGAATGAGCCAGTCATTCCGTTCTCGCCAGCGCTAAAGTATACAACGAATGGTCGTTGGGGCGATATTATTATGAACTCGGATTCGTTTTACTACCCAGCTGCGGTTGAGCGTATTATAGCCCTGACACCGGTTCGATTCTGGAATGGCTTATCGGAATCTATGAAAATTTCTACCTCTCAGCTTGAAGTGTTGAAGACGAAGTACGAGCGCTTTAAACGTGCGGTTCAAGCCGCAAGTTCTGGACCGAGAAAAACAGCTGTGAATAGCTTTGTGCTTTTAAAATCTGTCGGCCTCACTCGTCAAGATGCGGAAGTGATTGGAAAATCACATACATTTTTGAATGATTTGGCGCGCACAGTTTCAGAGAGAAGCTTAGACAAGAAAGTTAAAAAATTAGCTGAAGTTATGAGACACGCAGTCTTTTTAACTCCGCGTGGTTTTTATGACTCTCGTATTTTAGGTGCGCTTAACAGAATTGCGGGTGAAGAGAACTTCTACTCACTCAATACGGTTTCGACGCCGAAATTTACAGAAGTGAATTTAATTGAAGAAACGCCGCTGCAGGGGCCAGTCGGCACAAAGCAACAGACGAACTTAGATTATTTGGTATTTACACCCATCACTCCGGCAGACTTGTACTTTATTTTTGAGAGTTGGTTTTAGGAAGGTATGAAACTTAAGTTTTTTAGAAGCTTAATTGCATTTATTTTAATCAGCTCTGCGAGTGCAGGGTATGCTGCTACGGCTCAGCCTGGCATTTGCACCGAAATCTTATCGGCGCAGCGCTCGTCACTGGATCGAATTTCTGGCCATGTTGAAATTTACCAGAACGACCAGGGTTATAATGCGGTTTTTAAATCTGGTTCTGGCGAAACTAATAAGATAGATGGTGGAGCGGGCGAGCAGCTCATTGAAGTTTTAAAGAGCCATGCCGATGAAAATTCTCCGACCGCCTTAAGAGTAGAAGAAAAAGCCATTATTAATCCATCGGATATTCAGCGCTTTTTAAAAGAGACACAAACGTCGTCAGCGCTGGCGGCTTACAACGGCAACCAGGCTCTAAAGTGGGAGCAGCGCGACCAGCCGGCAGTAGGGCAGCAATTTGTGACGATCACTGAGTACGGTGGTCAAATTATCTATCACTTAAACGGCTCGCTAGTTTCTTTCGTCGCAAAAGCCCGTTACAGAAAATATTACGAGTTTCCGGTGGGACAACAACAACATCTGACGGCTTATAAGCCTGTGCTTGGTGATCTCACGGCTTTAGAAATCAAAATGACAAGTATTGCGGGCCCGAGTACCAATGAGTTTTTGGCTGAGCCTGAAACCGTGTTTAAGCCACGTATTATGATCACTAACGAAATTGCCGACGCCCTCAAAACCGTACGTGGTGATGATTTGAATATGCTTGAAAAACTGAGCGCCATTAAAGATCAGGTTTTGGCTTTAAATAAACCAAATGCAAGACCATTGAACCGTATTGATCAAGTGGAAAGTCTTTTTAACGCTTTGGTGCTTTTATTAAAAGCTGACCCTTCATTTTTAGAGCCATCTTTGACGATCAGCTATGAGCGTGAGTCTTATCGTTTAAATTCATCAAAAGGTGAATTTCAGTACACGGTCGACAGAAATGTGAAAATGTATGCGGCGGCTCCGAGTCTGCCCACGGCCCGTATGAAAGAGTACCTATTTCAAACGAAAACCTTCCAAAGCCGTCCAACGGAAGCTTTTGCGGAAATGAAAACTCCGATCAAGCTCAAGCAGACCCATGATCCGCTTTATGTTGGTCTCTATGACTCCCTAAATTTGAATCATTTACCTAACTACCCTCGTGGCAGTGGTAAGAAAAGTGTAGCAAAGTATCTTGAGCAAGCTATTGGTGATCAGAACATTGATCGCACTATTTTAGATCAAGGGGTTGAATTTTGGATGATCAAGAGTGTGAGCTCACTTGATACATATCCGAAGAAGAATGATCTGGTATCAAAACAAAAGATGATTATGGCCGTACCGTTTATAGCTAAGACAGGAGAAGAATTTAAATTACTTCTCACTTATCAACCGGTGAAAAAAACCAACAGCTCTCATATCGCCGTGCTTTCGAAAGTTGAATTGATTGACCCTAATGGAGCCAAATTAAAAGTTGAGCCTGGCTTTGATGATTTTGTTAAAGCGGTGACAATAAGAAAAGATATAGCTTTGGTTGGTCTTGATATTGATAATACGGTTGTGCCGTTTCCGGTTCGATTGTCAGAAGAAGAGGTCGATGCTTACGATCAGTTTTTAGGAACGTTCTTCCGCAACGACACGAATATCGTTGGGCAAGTGAGGGACCTCAACCGATTCTCGCAAATTAAAACAGCGGCCAGTCTTAAGCTTCAAATGACTAAACTCAAGATGGATAATGCTCTCAAGTGGATTGTAGACCGTTCTGGAAAGTTCGCTATGGGAGGATTGTTAACAATTGGTATTCTCACGGCTCGTGATTATTTTATGTTTAATCCAGTTCAGAATCCTTCTGTGCCTTCTACAGTTATTGAAAAGGTTGAGGCGGCCAACGCCGTTCCGGTGATTCAGGTGAATGGATTTAAAGATAAAGAAGGACAGGTTGTGCCACTTAAGGGTTACATGGACCCACAGCATAACTACTACTTCTATTTTAGTGACGAAATGTCTAAGAAGTACGGAGCCCAGAAGACCATTCAGCTCTATGTCGCTAATGGAGAATCTGTTCACTTAAATGCTATTGGCATTAAGGGTGGCAAGCTCATTTATTCTCTCAGTAAATAATTATATATACTAATATAGCATAATAACTTTATTATTATGCGCTAACAGAATTCATTTCGGTTTGCTACAAGAGCTCAACTTAACCTAAGGATGAATTCATGAAATATTTAATCTTACTTTTAGCCTGTCCATTCACAGCTCAGGCTTCACAACTCAACATCAGCTGCCAACTGAATAAAGCTGCATCTAAGTCAAAAATTGAACAAGAGCTGAAAAAACATCCGGAAGCACGCAATGCCCACAGTGATGACGGTGCCATTCTGATAGCAGATATAAACGCTTTTTCTTTAGTCTTAAAAGATAGCCGACTCGTGCACGGACAGTTTCAAGCGGAGGAATCAACATCATCACAAGTTATCGAGTTTGATAACAATGGTGTAAAAGGTGAATACGAAATCGATGCACTTTCGCCAGAGATTAAGGTCGAGCAGAAAAATCACATCGTTATTTTTAATACGACTCTTCAGGGCTGGGATTTTTACGAATATAAAGTAAAAATCAATACTGAGAATGGTACAGCAACTTTGTCTGGTTCATTCGACTACGATTGTGGTGGATCTGGCTCGACAGTATATGCTGTTTATGATTGTGCCATTTCACAATAATTAACCCATGTATTATCGGCATCTTAATGCGAGGTGCTGAGACCTCTTTGACAAATTAAAATGTGAACTCATATTAAAATTATGAAAGCAGTTCAGCTTTCTAGATCGGGAGAAATTTTAATGATCAAGCAGGAGGTTGCTGATGCTGTTAGAAAATTTCTTAAAGTCGATCGGGAAAAATATCGTGAGACACCGGAAGGCGGCCGCACTCAACCAAGTTGAAGTCGCATCGAAAGCTGGTTTTTCATATCGGTATTATCAGAAAATAGAATCTGGAGGAGCCAATATGACATTGTCGACTCTCTATAGACTGGCACGATTTTTCGATGTTCATCCAGAAGATCTCATTCCGCGAAAATTTGATTAACATTTTCGAACCGATACGTCAGTAAAGTGACGTATCGGTGTGGCTTTGTTGACAAAAAAAATCCGTAGTTAAAAACTCAGTTTCACATGAATCAAAAAACCAAAACTGTTCTTGTCGTAGAAGACAGCCCAAGCCTTAGATTGTTTTACAAACAAACACTCAAGTCGGCCGGGGCTGTGGTCCTAAGTTTTGAAGGAGCAGAAACAGCTCTCGAATATTTACAGAATTGTAAAACGCTTCCGGATCTCATACTTTTGGATCTAATTATGCCAGATATGACCGGTGAAGAGTTTTTATTTTATATTCGAGCGGATGCCATGCTAAAAGACATTGATGTTGTGGTTTGCTCGGGCAAAGAAGATTTAGAGGCTCACGCACAAAACATAGGTGCTGATGGTGTTTTGAAAAAGCCAGTTTCTGCACATAAATTAGTTCAACTCTTATATCGACATGGCTTAGCGGCCCGGAAATAGAACCACCCGATCGCGGTGTTCTGCCGGTGTTCTTTGGGCCAAGAGCTGTTGAGCTTCGGTCATAGAATAACGAGAACTTGTGTGAATGATCACAATTTTTTCGCTTTCGATCTTATCTAAATGAGGAATAATTTCGTCAAAATGGGTGTGGCCCCATGTTCTCGCATGCTCCACCGACTTTGAGTCATCTAAATAGGTCGATTCAAGAATCAAGATTTTAGATTTTTTGGGCCATTCATTTTGCGTGAGAAACTCAATTTGCGTATCGCCAGTAAAACTGACTAAGCACTCTTCACTTTCAATGCTAGGGTCGATGCCTTGATGGCGTAGGCCGGCGATTTCACCGGGCTTTAGATTTTCATATTTTGGGTTTAATTTTTTAAATTTACGAAAAACAGAATAACCAAAAGAATCCACGCGATGAACAGTTTTGAAGGGCCTTACAAAATGTTGATGATGAACCTCGAGCTCTTCGTCGCCCTCAATGCCATGGAATTCATAGGTATAGGTATGCTTCTCAATTTTCTGCCAAATTTTCATAATTTCTTCAAGGGGCTCAACCAGGCTTTTCGGCATGTAGAAGTGCGCGGGTGGGTGAGACAGCATCCCTTTTTGTGAAATAATATAGGGAATCCCAGCGGCGTGATCGAGATGACCGTGAGTGATTAAGAAATTCTTCATGGGGATGGCATAAGGAAGGCCTTGCGCCACATCAAAACATAGTGAAAGCTCGGGCATAGCGATACTCGTGCGTACGCCAGAGAGAGATAAGCCTTGAAATTTTAAGCCCGCATGGGCCCATTGACCAATAAACATTGAGCCTAGGTTATCTTGTAAGTTACACTCGCGCCATGAAAAAAATTATGCTTTTAGGTGCGGGTGAGCTTGGTAAAGAAGTCGTCATTTCAGCACAACGTTTAGGCTTACACATAATCGCGGTTGATAGATATCCGGGCGCTCCGGCCATGCAAGTGGCTGATGAGTTTGAGGTGATCGACATGCTCGACGGTGCGGCTCTTGAAACCGTTGTCAAAAAACACAAGCCTGACATTATTATTCCTGAAATTGAAGCCATTCGGACAGAGAAATTGGCGGAGTTTGAAAAGCAAGGTGTTCAAATCGTGCCGACTGCGAAAGCCGTATTTCTCACCATGAACCGTGATGCTATTCGCGATGTGGCAGCTCGCGAGTTGAAACTCAAGACGGCTCAGTTTGCTTATGCTGAATCTCTTGATGAGCTGGTTGTCGCCAGTAAAAAGATTGGATTTCCGAATGTGGTGAAGCCAGTGATGTCTTCATCGGGTAAAGGTCAGTCGGTGGTGAAGAGCGCTGCCGATGTTAAGGCCGCTTGGAATTATGCCGTTGAAGGTATGCGTGGCGATAAGAAAAAAGTCATCGTTGAAGAATTTATTAAATTCGATTCTGAGATTACGCTTCTCACTGTAAAACAGAAAAAAGGCCCTACTTTATTTGTAAAGCCCATCGGCCACCGCCAAGAGCGTGGGGATTATCAAGAATCTTGGTTGCCGGCTCGCTTAAGTGCGACCCAACTTAAAAAAGCTCAACTTATGGCCAAGAAGGTGACGGACTATTTGGGCGGCAGCGGACTTTTCGGGGTGGAGTTTTTCGTTACTAAAAAAGATATTTATTTCTCAGAATTATCGCCGCGCCCTCATGATACAGGAATGGTGACGCTAGGCTCACAAAATTTAACGGAGTTTGATTTGCACCTTCGCGCAGTTTTAGGATTGCCGATTACAGAAATCATCTATGGCCAGCCCACAGCTTCGGCGGTGATTCTCGCCGATCGGGAAGATGACACCTATAAAGTTGAAGGAGTCAGCGAGGCGCTCAAAGTGAGGGGTGCCGATATTCGCATTTTTGGCAAGCCGACGATTCGACCTTATCGCCGAATGGGTGTAGCCATTGCCAGCGGAAAAACCATTGATGAGGCTCGCAAAAAAGCTCGCTTAGCGGCCAGCCGAGTGAAGATCACATGATTTTATTTGATCAGCTCGCACAGAGGGTCGAGAAGGAATGG
Source organism: uncultured Pseudobdellovibrionaceae bacterium (assembly GCA_964360255.1). Lineage (GTDB taxonomy): Bacteria > Bdellovibrionota > Bdellovibrionia > Bdellovibrionales > UBA1609 > CAYHVK01. Next base: position 35,025 of record CAYHVK010000022.1, read on the forward strand.
TCTGCGTCTGGCGGTCAGCTTGACAGTTTTACGGATATCGCGACTCAAGCTCTTAGCGAGCTCGAGTATGATTTATCTTTAGAAGATTTGAATCAGCAGATTCAAGAGTGGCTTTTGAAAAGCTCAGCGTTGCCTCAGCAGATCAGCATTCACAATACTTTTGGTCAACCCTCTTTAACAGTTTTTAACAATGGCCGCTTCGTTGTGGACATTTATATCTGGGTTGATTTTGATACCTCAATTCACAGTCATGGTTTTCGTGGAGCGTTTCGCGTGCTTCATGGCCAATCTTTGCAAGAGAACTTTACCGTGCAAACAGAGAAAAAGTTAGCGGAAGATATTTCTCTCGTGGATATGAGTGATATTCAACATGAGCGCCTCGTCGCCGGAGATGTCCGCGCCATAGCGCCGGGTTCTGATCTCACACATCGCGTGATTCATTTAGAAAATCCTACGATCACATTATGCGTGAAAACCATTAATGAACCAGCACTCAAGCAGTGGACCTATTTGCAAACTGGACTGGCGGTGCAAAAGCAGAATGCCAATCCGGATATCGCAAAAAAAGTTTATTCTTTTCAGTACTTATTAAGCCAAAATGAAGCTTCGGCGGCTCAGTTCTTATCGGATTTTCTAGGGCAACTGGATATTTCTTCGCAGATTCATCTCTATGAAGATGCAGCCAGTGGTGCCTACGGCATCAGCTCTGAAACAATTGAGCGCATTGTCGAGCGAATTGTGAGCTTACACGAGGGTTCTGAATGGTGGGCGCGTTACGAGGCCTTCCATTTGATTCGTATGAATGAACTTTATTCGGAAGGCAGTAATAAGCCTATTGAGCGTCTTGTGGCGCACTTTATTAATAGTGGTTATAAACTTAAGCAGATCGAGCCTTTATTAAAAAAATTCTCTTCTGAACCTATTGCTGAGGTCGTAAAAGACTTAATGGATATCCCAGCTATATTTAATTTTGATTTAGCTGATGAGGACCGCGAAGAAATTAAAGGTTTGATTGCTGCACCTAAAAAAGTGGTGCCAGAACATTTGAAACAGTTTCGCCAAATTCAACTGATGCGAGATTTTATACTTTAAGTAATCTGAAAAATAAAAACTGGGGCTTCTTAGAGAGACGGTCAGCGATGTGCGGATAAGTTTTCTTAAGCTCGGGGCCTACTGTTCCTTCAGTCATGCGCTCAATAACAAAACCATTTGATGTAAAAGCCTGGGTCACTTCAGAAAGAGGACGGCGGTAGAAATGAACTTTTACTGGTTGACCGGTGACCGTCCAGTCTTGGCTAAGAAGTTCTTTTTGGTAATAAAGCTGATTCACGGATTCGTTAAAATCCATCATCGGGTGGTGAGTCGAGAGAACAATGCGGTCGCCCGGTGAGAGGATGCGATTGAATTCAGCAAAGAGCGCATTCAAATCGTTAATGTAATGAATCATCAGTGATGACAAAATAAAATCAAACTGACCAGCTTGAAACATTTTAAGCGGCTGACCTAAATCATGAAGAATATATTTCGCCTCGGCGCCGAATTTTTCTTTGGCGATTTTCAGCATGCTAGGACTCACGTCGATGCCGGTGACGATCGCTTGGCGCTCAAGAAGTAGCCCGGTGTAGGCGCCTGGCCCGCAGCCCGCATCTAAAACTTTTTTACCTTTTAAATCAGGAAGCAGAGCCAGAGTTGACGGTCTTTCAAAAAGAGCATTGTAACCATTCTTCTCAATAGCCGTAGCGTAAGCCTCGCCGAAATTCTCGTACGACACTAAGGCCACTGGTTTATCGGTAAATGTACGGTTAGCGCCGTTCATGAATGCTCCCTAAAGAAAACCGAATGTGTACGAAAACGCGGCAGATTGCACGGAAATATTGATAATTCTTGCTACCGAAACGTGAACGAGTTAAATCTTCAGTCTCATAGGGGACTCAGATGTTCAATAAATTCATCATTTTTGGTTTCTTGGTTATTACCCAGACGGCTTTCGCACAGGTGGCGGGCGACCCGGTTCGTCTTGATGAAATTGGATATTATTCTATAGAGCAAATTACGCTTTATAAAAAACAGCTTGGCATAGATACGCCAACGACCTCATCTGTGACGGCTTATAAATTAAGTTATTACACAACCGGTATCGACGGAAAATTAACGATTGCGACAGCGGGTGTGACGGTGCCCAATGATCAAGTGGTAGAAACTCGCCCGGTGGTTTCTTATCAGCACGGTACAACTTCACGTCGTGATTTAGTGCCTTCATCTGGTCATACAGAATTAATTTTAAATGGAGCCTACTACTCATCAAATGGTTACGTGGTAGTTGCCGCTGATTACCTGGGTCTCGGTGAAGAAATGTCTTTTCATCCTTACTTGCATGCTGAATCAGAAGCGACGACATGTGCCGATGCACTTTTAGCGATTTATAAGCTCGGTCTTTCAAGTTCTAAAAAATTATTTATGGCTGGCTACTCACAAGGTGGGCATGCCACAATGGCGCTTCATCGCTATTGGCAAAATAAGTATGGAGCGGATCGCCCGGTGACGGCAGCGGCTCCTATGGCGGGGCCTTATGATCTTTCAGGTACGGTGATCGAAACATCTCGTCAAATCGGAAAAATTTCTGCCTCAACGGTGACATACACGGGCTACCTTTTACTCGCCATGAATATGATTTACAGTTTAGATGCTGGCTTAGTGAATTATGTGCAGGCGCCTTATGCGACTCAGATGCCAACTCTCTACGACGGGACACACGATTTTAAAGATATCATGGCGGTTCTACCACAAACTCTACCTGAGTTTTTAACGGTCTCTTTGATCGACGGTATTACTCATCATCCTGATACGAATGCTTTCGTTTTAGCTCTCAAAAAAAATGATGTTTATGACTGGAAGTCAGAGGCGCCGATTCAATTCTGTCATGGTGATGCCGATTTAGATGTGCCGCCATCAAATACAATTAAAACTATGGCGCATATGCAGGCGCTCGGCACGGTTGTTTCTCGCGCGGTGATTCCGGGAGGGCTCACGCACTCTACGGCAGGAGTCCCTTGTTTTAGAGAGACGGCTCGGTTTTTTGAAACTTTTAGATAAAACTCAACAAAGGAGAGTCTATGTTGAATAAAATTTTTTTTGGGGTCAGCACAATCTTAATGGTGTCAGCTAACTGTTACGCTGGGCAATGGAATTGCGTAGCTGGATTGGGCGGTAAAGAAGCCGTTACAATTGCTATGCAAGGAACTGCTACTGGTGAATTCGCGTCTGAAGCCACTGTTAATGTGGGCGGCGTCGGTGGTGGAGCCTTATCTCTTTACCAAGATAAAGCCGACGCAGGAGAGCTGGCTCGCGCTATTATCGGGGCCGAAGATCCACGTAGCAAATTGCGTCTTCGAGTGATGAACGAACAAGTCGCACCTGCGCAGTATAAAATTTTTGTCTTACTTGTGAATTTAGTGATCAAGCAAGAGCTTGATGGCACTTGTACGTTTACGCCTTAAAACTGCACTTGGGCACCCACACCAAAGCTGTTATTGGTCAGCATTAAACCAGCCGCCCAAGTCCAATTCGGACCGTACATAAGCGACACCTCATACTCTCCCTCGTCTTGGCCTTCCCATTCGGGGCGCCATGAGAACTCGACGTCTGTAAATATATTCTTTGTCCACTGAAAACGCTTTTCTAGATCGAGTCGGAATTCGCCCTCGTGATTAACGAATACCTGCGATTCAATAAGCAGAGGAAGAATATATCCAACGCCTGCTATTCCAAACTCCTCTTCGTGGTACCGCGTGCCGCCGACCATCAGATTCAAAAAATTTCCGAACCAACGGCGATACAAAAGATCGCCTTCTACATCCCATTTGCCTTCCGTTGCAAAATCTTTTTTAGAGTCGCTTCTTGATTCAATATTGAGCGCCAGCTCATCCCAAGTTCGCATAATTTTAAAATCTGCACGGGCGTGGTTGGTGGCGGCCTCCAAAAGACCATAACTGTAGAGATGCTCATGGAGATGAGGATCATGCTTATCATGCATTTGCATATCTGGTGTCAGTTTGAAGTCGTTATACCGCACAACACGGGCCATGCCGGTCTTCATATGATAAAGGTTATGACAATGAAGCATCCACTGACCTGGCTCATTGGCATAGAATTCAATCGTTCGACTCCCATGCGGTGGGACATCGACGGTGTGTTTTAATGGCGATTTGTCGCCCTGATCGTTGAGCACACGAAAGAAATGACCGTGCAAGTGCATCGGGTGATGCATCATCGTGTCGTTTTGAAAAACAAAACGAACGATTTCACCTTTGTTAATTATGAGCAGACGATCTTGTTGAATGGCTTTTCCGTTAATGTGCCAAACGTAGCGTTCCATGTCTCCGCCAAGGACAAGTTTTAGTTCGTGAATCTTTGCGTCTTTCGGAAGGGTGGTTGGATTGAGTGCAGTTAGACTATCTACGCTGAGTGTTTCTAGAACTTGATTTGAAATTAAATTTCTAGAGGCTGCATTTTGTTTGAGGACGGCATCGGACTGCGAACTGAAATCAACGTCTTCGACGACTTTTGCAGGAGCAGAAGCCTGGTGCGCTCTATGGCTCGAGTGATCCATTCCGGTCATTTTTGAGTGATCCATGCCTTCCATGGATTCACCGCCATGATTTTTGTGGTTCATGTGTTCCATTGATGCATACAAATCAGGGGATGCTTTTTTTGGTGCAGGAACTTTTTCACCCTGACCTATCCAGGCCGAGGCAAATCCGGTTCCGTCTTGAACGCTCGCACGAATTTCGTAGTTCTTGCGCTCGGGGGCCGTGAACAAGACGTCATAGGTCTCAGCCATTCCCATCAAAATTTCTTTTGTTTGAATCGGCTCGATATCAACACCATCCGCAGAAATAACGGTCATCGGTACGCCCATTGAGACGTAGAAATAACTTGAAGCGCCGGCGTTGATAATTCGGAGACGGATCTTTTCGCCGGGACGAGAATTAAGTAATTGTGAGTCGCGTTTTCCATTTATTAGAAAAGCATCGTAACCCACATCAGAAAGATCCATGCCGCCCATGCGACTCCACTCATTAGAGAGGTATGTTTTCAGAGCCTCTGCTTTTATGGCTCCACCAATAGAGCGGACTGAATCTTTTTTATAAAGGTAATAATCGCCATCTTTTCTCAGATTACGAATAATTTTGTCGGCATTTTCGTCTGACCAATCACTGAGAACTAAAACAGCATCTTTATCGTATTGAATGGTTTTTTTCTTCGGATGAATAATAAAGGCCCCGTAAACACCTTTCTGCTCTTGAACCATCGTGTGCGAGTGATACCAAAATGTTCCGTTCTGTCTGATTTTAAATTTAAAAAGACGTTCTTTGCCCGCATAAATGGGAGGTGTGTTGATATAGGCAACGCCGTCTTCTTCAGGTGGGAGAAGAATGCCATGCCAGTGAATTGAAACTTCTTCTTTCGGAAGTCTATTGCGAACTAAGATCTCAGCGTCATCACCTTCAGTAAACTCAAGGGTCGGTGCCGGAATGCCGCCGTTTACGGTTAATGCGAAATCGACCTCTTTTTTCCCGCTGAGATTGATGGGTTTATTTTCGACCGTCAGCTCGTAGCGGATGGTTTTAGCTGCGGCATTATGGGCAAAACTAAGAAAAACTAGTAGAAAGGTGAAGATAAGCTGAACTTCTTTTTTCATATGCCTCCATCGCTAATACTAATGGGCGTAAACCCAGAATTGTTTTCACTATCCTAAGTCTAACAATTATTTTCTGCATTTTTGATGTATAACTACGACACTTATCGTCTAAAACGGCTGATTTTTACTTTAAAGGAGTTTTTATGAAAAAGCTTATGGTCCTGGCCCTTTTTATTACAAGTTCTGTGGGTTTTGCAGCTGATGAGTCTTGTTATGTGAAGTCTACACAAAGCTCAGTCGCGCTTCCTGGTGTTCTCTGCCTTACTCCATCTGAGAATGGATTTTTACTCTCAGTTGATGGCAAGGAGTATAAAGCTGCTCATAGTTTTTCAAGAAAAGATGCTGTTGGTCGCCAAGAGATAGTTATTCAAATTTCAGTTCAAGATGAGGGCTCGTGTTCAACTTACCGTGAATCTGTGTTGATTATTGCGGGCTCTTTAGCAAGAGGGGAAGCATTTATAACACCTGATTGGTGTCACTCAGAGAATGAATTAGTAGAATCAGCACAATATCAAAAAGTAAAATAAGCAAAATTTAAAAAACTGGACATTTTTTCTTTAACAAGTGCCCAGGGACCTTTAGAGACAATTTGGCACGACCTAATGTCACGTTGTCAAAAACCTCTCCTCAAAACCTCCTATTTAAGTTTTAGCCGCTTTCACCTGGCACAGTTTCTGCTTAAGAGAATGGGGTCGCTTAATATTTATAATGAGGAACAATATGAATACCCAACGTGAGTTCAGCCGTAAGATACAATGTGTCGTTAAATCACCCAATCGCGGTTCGCAGCAAATTCAAGTTCTTATACAAAAGGTAGGAGTGCGTTGGTATTCCTACTGGGAAGTGAGCGGACGGCTTTATATTCGTCCTTTAAGCCAAGCTTGATTGAGCAATCTTTAGATTATTGGAAATTTGTTGCTGGCCTTGGTTTATTTCTTTATGGAATGGTAAGGCTTGAAGATGCGCTCAAAGAGTTAGCTGGAAAACGCTTTAAACTTTTCTTAAGAAAATATACGACCAATAGATTTCTTGCCATTTTGAATGGAGCCTTTGCGACCGCCATTCTTCAGAGTAGCTCAATAGTATTATTAATGGTCATAGCATTTGCTGGTGCAGGAATTCTCAGCCTCTCGAATTCTTTGGGTATAATTTTAGGCGCTAACCTCGGCACTACAATGACTGGGTGGTGGGTTAGCGCATTTGGGTTTAGTACAAATATAGACTCTTTTGTTTTTCCGTTGATTGCAATCGGAAGCTTGGGTTTGATTTTTGTTAACCGCCGCGTTTATGTCTACCACCTTTTTGGATTTCTTATTGCAATAGGACTTTTGCTGATGGGCCTTGGCTTTATGAAAGAGGGTATGAGCAATCTTGCGGGGTTAGTAGATGTAAGGGAACTTGAAAAATATGGTCTATGGACATTTTTTATTTTTGGATTTGTTGTAACTGCCGTCATTCAATCAAGTTCTGCAATGATGACGATCACTTTAAGCGCGCTCTATGCAAATGTTATTACGCTCGGCCCAGCGGCTTTTATTGTAATTGGAGCTGATCTTGGTACTACCATCACCGCACTTCTAGCTTCATTGCGTGGCACAGCTGTTAAGAAAAGAGTGGGTCTTGCACATTTCTTTTTCAACGTGTGTACAGCAATATTTGCGCTTATTTTCGTAACGTCTCTGCTCGAAGTGATCCGTACCGACCTCAAGATAACAGATCCTCTTTTTACCTTGGTGACGTTTCACAGTGGATTTAATCTGCTCGGGATCATCTTATTTTTTCCGTTCTTAGGTATTTTTGAGAAATTTTTAAATCGCTTTTTTATTGGAAGTAATGATCAGGCCTGCATTTTTATTCATAAGGTGAGTGCGGAGGTCCCAGAGGCTTCGATTGAGGCCATACGGCGCGAGCTTCATCACTTTGCACAAAAGGTATTTCAATTTAATTCACAAATTGTTGGCTTTGCAATTGATGAAAGAAAAGCCCCTGTGGGTAACAGACTTTTATTTTTTAAAAATTTGTTGAGCGAAGACGATGTAGCTCGAGACTATGAACAAATTAAGAAAACTGAAGGTGAGCTTTTAGAGTATTTTCTTGCTCTGCAGAAAGAAAAACTTGAGCAAGAAGAGTCAACGGCTCTTAATCAATATATATTGGCTTTACGCAACGGCGTCCAGTCAGCAAAATCCACCAAAGATATCCAACATAATCTAAAGGATTTTAGGCAATCAGTTATTGGTGTCGTAGAACAATTGATAGAGGAAATTCGTAAGGACTATTTTCCTGTACAGCAGGGTATCGCTCGAGTTTTTGAAAATCATAAAAATCAAATTTTATTCGAAGAGCTGGCCGAAATTCTTTCAAGTAATGAGTCGGCTTATCGCCTTGTAAATGAATGGATTTATAAGATGACCCATGCTGAAAACAATATGGGATCTCAAGTCGCGACATTTCTTAACGTAAACCGTGAAATCTATAATGCAAATCGCTTCTTAGTAGAAGCTCTTGAGGATATCTTATTGTCGGCCAGTGAGTCGCAAAACCTGTCAAGCCTGCCGAAAAAAGTTTAGGTGTTCGAGTCCACAGTCCTTCTAGCAATAAATTTTCGAAGCTCCTCAACCCAAAGGACCAGGCTTGCTATCGCCCCGATGGCAAAAAACTGCATGGCATCGATTGGTACGGTATGAAAGAACTGGCTTAATGGCGGCCAGTAGATCACCAATAAATGAAGTAGATTGCCTATTACAAGACCACCGATAAGCCATGGGTTCTTAAGCAAGTCCCAAGAAAAGGCAGAGCGAAGTGCTGAGCGACAATTCAGCACATTAAACCATTGGCAGACAGCGAGAATGGTGAACGTTTCGGTCTGCACTTGTGCAATAGGCGCACCTTGAGAAGTGCGATAAGCAAACCATCCAAAAGTTGAGATGACTGAGGCCGATACCATCAATGGTATTCGTGACAATAATGATCGATCTAAAAGTGGTTGGCTAACTGGAGTTGGGGGGCGTTGCATCTCATCTCCCTCTGCCGGCTCCATAATTAAGTTCACTGTTAAGGTTCCTTCGGTAACGAGATTGATCCAGAGAATCTGTACAGCAGCTAGGGGTATCGGGTAACCAAGGAACAGGGCCAGAAAAAGTACGACGACTTCGTCAATTGAAGTCACAAATAGAAATAAAATCAGTTTTTTGATGTTTTGATAAACCAGCCGCCCTTCAGCAACCGCAGAGACGATTGTTGCAAAGTTATCATCCGTAATCACAATTTTGGCTGCCTCTTTTGCAACGTCTGTTCCTGTGATTCCCATTGCCACGCCAACATTCGCACGGACTAAAGCTGGAGCATCATTAACGCCGTCTCCAGTCATGGCGACAATATTACCTTTTTTTTGATAAGCCTCTACAATTCTCAGTTTTTGTGCAGGATGTACTCTGGCAAAAACACTGATGCGATCAATTTTTTCAATTAAATCTTCATCAGAAAGGAGATCAAGTTCTTGACCATCAATTGCCAAATCATTGTTTTGGCTAATTCCTAATGCTTGTGCGATGGCAAGAGCTGTTGCCTTGTGGTCGCCCGTCACCATGACGGGCTTGATTCCTGCAAGCCGACATTCGCGAACAGAGGCGGCGACTTCATCTCTGGGAGGATCTAATTCACCAATTAGCCCTATTAAGGTGATCTTTCTAGAAAATGCCGTGAAACCCTTCGATTCATCGATGCAAACATCACGAACGAATCCAATGGCCAAAAGACGTAAAGCCGAATCGGCCATTTTTTTTGCCGCCGCGTGCACTTCTGCGCGGACTTTTTTATCGAGTGTTTCTATTTTGCCATCGTGGTAAATGGAGTCACAGAGCTCTAGTAAAATCTCAGGAGCACCTTTTAGATAAACAATACTTTTGCCTTCGTCAGAGTGTTCTGTTGCCATCATTTTACTGTCTGAGTCGAAAGGAAGTTCGGCTGTTCTTGGGTATTGATTCCGAATATATATAGGATCTAATCCGCTCTTTGCAACGAGTGTGAGAAGCGCTCCTTCCGTTGGGTCACCGATCATCCTCCATTGAGGGCTTGAAGTATCGGGGGCGAGAAGTTGAGAGTCGTTACACAAGGCGCTCGCTTCAAGTAACTTGGATAAGGTTTTATCTTTATCGGGTGCCAGCTTGTGCTCGCGCTCCATAAAATATCCCTTAGGCTCGTATCCAACACCACTGACTGTAATAGTCCGTTGCCCTGCTGGTAAATAGATGGAAGTGACGACCATTTCGTTTCGCGTGAGAGTGCCGGTTTTATCCGTGCAAATAACGGTTGTTGAGCCAAGAGTTTCAACAGCAGCCAGGCGTCTGATGACAGTGCCCTTGCGGGCCATTCGTTGAACACCGATAGCGAGTGCAATGGTCATTGCTACGGGTAAGCCCTCTGGCACTAAAGAAACCATTTGGCTGATTGCGAGCATAAAAATCTGTGCAAAGGGAATCCCGCGCAGAAGTCCAGCTCCGATAACGAGGAAGAATATGGCTATGGCAGCAAGGGCAAGATATCTGCCAAACTGCTTAATACGAAGTTCAAGTTGAGTCTTCGGTTGTTCTGTTGTTGTGGCAAGATGGGCAATCTTACCAATTTCATTATTAACTCCGGTCGTGGTAACGATGGCAAGGCCTCGACCGGTCGTAATATGAGTGCCTGCGAAAATCATATTCTGACGATCTGCTAGCGGGGTATTTTCATCCAGTTGTGTGATAGATTTCGGAACAGGAAGCGACTCGCCCGTCAAGGGCGCTTCAGCGACGGTCATTGTAGAGGCTTCAATCAGTCTCGCATCTGCAGGTACGGCGTCACCAGAACTCAGAACAAGAATATCACCTGGCACAATTCGTCTTGCCTCAATGATTTGTTCTTGGCCGCTGCGAAGAATTCGTGCTTTCAATTTTGACAACTGGCGAAGAGCTTCTAACGACTGCTCGGCGCGGCCCTCTTGGTAGGCACCAATGACAGAGTTTAAAATGACCACGCCAAGAATAACCAAGGCATCCCGCGCTTCACCGATAAAAAAGGCGATGCCCGCTGCAACTATCAAGAGATAAATA
>CAYHVK010000023.1:0-36176 GCA_964360255.1 uncultured Pseudobdellovibrionaceae bacterium
GCCGGACAGTAAATATTTTTTGACTCTCACTGTCTTTGAAAAAAGCAAATTTTAACAGTGATGGTACAAAGTCGTAGATATGAAACAAAAAACACTTTTTAAGTTATCAGAATATTCAAGCGAGTTTGGTGGAGCATTAGCAGCGAAGAAAAGAAAAGTGCGCAGACCTTTAAGCAGCAAGAATCCAATCCATATTGTTCTGCGCGCAGATATTACTCAATCAGGTTCGCTTTTGAAATATCGATCTAGCATTGAAAAATACTTTATGAAATTTGCTCGTGATTTTGATGTACGTATTTACAAAAAAGCTTTGGTTTCAAATCATATTCATTTCGTAGCCTTATTCGGCTCGCGACATTCTTATATCAAGTTCGTTCGTGCGCTGACGGGAACTTTGGCGAAAAATCTTAAAATCAAATGGCACCTTCGCCCGTGGACTCGCTTATTGAAGTGGGGCAGAGATTTGAATATCGCTTTGAAGTACGTTTTGCAGAATCATCTTGAAGCTATTGGGGAGATTCCGTATCAGGTGCGAAGAGCCATTAAAACGCCATTGAGATGTAGATTGACGCGGCGATTAAGTCTGGGGCCGGGAGCTCGAAAAATTGCATTGCGAAACGCCATAAATAAACGTAAATGGTCGGCAACCTAGGGGGGTTCGATGAGATCTATTCTCGCACTATTACTACTTAACTTTTCTGTTTCAGCTTGGGCCATTACGCCGCTCCATTTTAATGAAGCTAAACCTGCTGAAGCATTTTCGGTTTTAAAGCCGCTTCCTTTTGGTCCGAACTTTCTTAGATTCACAACTTCTTCGACGGACACTTACCGCATTGGCGACGAGTGGGGAAAGATTCCCTATTCTGCAAAAGATGCCGCAGACCCAGAAATTTCTAAAATGGCAAAAGCCACGGCCCGCGTTGATGGCGGAACAGGTTTCTACATTGGTTATTTCGGTGGCAAATTTGTGATGGCGACAAATCACCACGTTTGCCCATCAGAAATAGACTGCATGGGTGTGAACGTTCGTTTCACGGCTCTTAATAAATCTTTCGCCATCAGAGAATTTTACGGTAGCTGGCCAGAAGTTGATTTGGCACTTTTCGCAATTGAAGTTCCGGTGATGGCCGACCAAGCTCTTCTTAATTCAGTGGCATCACCATTTAATTTTGCCAGTCCTCTTTATCGCGGACAAGAACTTGCCACTATCGGTTACGGCGTTGGCGGAAATCCAGCCCGTCAACTTGTTGTAAACCAAGATACCGATTGCATCGTATTCTCTGATAAAAATGAATTTCGTTTGATGGCTGACCCTGATGATTTAAATCCGGGTCCGTACAAGGCTTGGTCTTTTGCTAACGGCTGTGATGTTTCACACGGTGACTCAGGTTCTGCCATGATAGATCGTAACACAGGTGAAGTTGTAGGCATCATCTGGACAGGCCGTATTCCTAAGAGCGAAAAAGTTCAGCACTCTGATTACCTCAACAACCTTTTGCAAACTCCAACTGAAGATGTTTGGAAAGAACTCAGCTACGCAGTACCGGCTTTTAAAATCGGTGAGTACTTAGGCGAGCTTCTGACATCAGGAACACTTGAGCCTTCTACAGCTGCCGTTCTTGAAGATATATTAAACTAAAATATTTTGAGATCAGACCCTTCTCAAATCTCACTCAATGACATTAAAATTAAGCCACATTTCTCAGACTGATACAGTCTAAGTTGATGTGGCTTAATTTATGATTCCCGTCTCAAACTGAGTCGTTTTACTTTATTTTATAGGGCAAATGCCGATAAGTTATACGGCTATGCTTGTTGTACGTCATTTGAGCCAAAGGCTCGTTCTTCTTAAGTTTTTGCTTCTTTACCTGCTCTCAGTAGGTGTGGCGTCGTGTTCTCTCAAGACCTCAGTCGAAGATCTTGCCGGAATTTCAGATAAACCAACTATTTCTATAAGTGATTTAAATTTAGTCGAGGGCACGAGCGGTAATGTTGTGTTTACTCTCAGTCGTGTTTGGACTTCTGACATCGTCATTGCGTATAGTTCATCAAATTCATCGGCAATCGCACCAGGCGATTACACTTCTATATCTGGTAATTTAACAATAGCAGCCGGGCAAACTTCGGCCACTCTCGCCATTACAACCATCGATGATTTGCTCTATGAAGGCGACGAAGATTTCGAGCTCAATCTTTCTGTTCCTAATGTGGCGACGTTTGGTTCGTCGGCTCTCAGTGTTTCGAAAAGTTTTGAAATTATTGATAACGAATCAGTGCCGACAGTTCAGTATGCAGCAGCGACGAGCAATGACTCTGAAGGTACAACACCTCACTTAGTCGAAGTGACTCTCTCGGGTCCAGTACAAGCTGGTGTCTCAGTGAATTATGCCGTGACGGGCGGTACAGCGACCGGCACTGGCACGGATTACACTCTTGCCAGTGGCATGTTAACTTTCGCCTCTGGTCAGACAACAAAAAATATTTCAATTCCAGTTGTTGATGATGCTCTTTTTGAAGGACCAGAAACAATTGAACTTAATTTATCTGCTCCAACGCTTGTTAACTTAGGCGCTCAAACAACACATACCCATACGATTAACGATAATGAAACAGCTCCAACAGTTCAGTATGCGACGGCGACAAGTGCAGCATTAGAGAGTGCAACTCCTCATTTAGTTGCTGTGACTTTATCAAGTGCCTCGGCTTCAGTTGTCACAGTTGATTATTCAATCACTGGCGGTACCGCCTCAGGCGGCGGCGCCGATTACACTTTACTAGATGGAACATTAACTTTCGCGGCCGGCAGCACAACTCAGAACATTTCAATTCCTGTGCTGAATGATGCTATTTACGAAGGTAACGAGACTATTAATTTTGATTTATCGAATCCAACAGTAGCGACCTTGGGTGCGCAAACCACCCATATACACACGATCACTGATGATGAGACTCTTCCGACAGTTCAGTACGCAGCGGCAACCAGCGCGGCCCTTGAAAGCGTGGCCACGCATTTAATAGCCGTGACTCTAACGGGCCCTCTTGCAGTTCAGGCAACCGTACAATACGCGGTGACAGGTGGTTCGGCGGATGACTCAGGAGTGGATTACACTCTCACTAGCGGAACGCTCACATTTGCTGCTGGTGTTACAACTCAAGATATTTCTATTCCGGTCGTGAATGATACGATTTATGAAGGTGCTGGCGAGACCATTACTTTAAATCTTTCTTCTCCGTCAGGTGTGACTCTAGGCGGTCAAAGCACTCATGCGCACACGATCACTGATGATGATGGCGCACCCGTGATTACATTTAATCAGGCAACGGCCAATTCAAATGAAAATGCGGGTTCAGTTAATATTCAGGTTGATCTTTCAAATGCTTCAGCATCAAACGTAGTAGTTGATTACTCAGTGACCGGCGGTACAGCTTCAGGCGCCGGTGTTGACTATACTTTAACAAGCGGCACATTCACATTTACCGCAGGCCAAACTGTAAAGAACATTTCTATAGCTATCATTGATGATGGGATCAGCGAATTGACTGAAACGGTTCAAGTGACATTAGCGAACCCAACCGGTGGTACAGTCGGCACTCCGGGCGTCCACACTCACTCTATTATAGATAATGAAACTCTGCCCACTCTGAATTTTGCCGCGGCGAATGCTTCAACTGGTGAAGCAACAGCTAGTCAGACAATTCCGGTGACTTTAAGTGGAGCGTCTTCGCAAGTTGTAACAGTTGAATATACAGTGACAGCTGGCACAGCGACGGGTGGTGGTGTGGATTACACAATCACTAACGGAACACTCACTTTTGCCGCTGGTGTTACGACGCAAAATATTTCTCTTTCAATCGTCGATGACGCTTTAGCTGAAGGTGCTGAAACAATTGAAGTGACGTTGGCCAATCCGAATGCTTATGCCACTATTGGTACAACGAATGTTCATACCCACACGATCTTAGATGATGAATCGGCACCCACAGTGCAATATGCTTCAGGTACCTCGAATGCTAACGAGAACATAGGATCCCACACAATTGTAGTGACTCTTGCGGCTGTTGATAGCTCGACTGTAACTGTTGATTACAATGTAACCGGTGGTACTGCTGTAGGTACAGGTACCGATTACACCTTAAATAATGGAACACTGACATTCTTAACTGGTGAGACAACTAAAAATATAGTCGTCACCGTGGTTGATGATGCCTTAGGCGAGCCAGCTGAGACCGTTGAAGTTACACTTTCAAATGTCGTGGGCGGGGTTTCAACTTTAGGTGCACCAAATGCTCATACCTTTACAATTAATGCTTCAGATACTCCGACAATTCAGTTTGCCGCAACAACATCAAGTGTCGCTGAAAACGTTGCTGGCGGCTCGCATTACATACTTGTTCAGTTATCAAATATAGCTTCAGCCGATACCACAGTTGTATTTACGAGTGGCGGTGGCGGTAGTACAGCCGCCAACCCAACTGATTATACAATTTTGACAGCGTCTCCTCTTACAATTACTGCGGGCCAGACGGTGGCAACAATCACAATGCCAATAGTAGATGATAGTATTTATGAAAATGATGAAACAAATGTATTAGGTATTAATACTCCTTCGGGCAATGTGACTTTGGGTTCTAATACTGCACACACGGCAACAATCACTGATAATGAAACGGCTCCGACGGTTCAGTTCGCGGCGGCGACTTCAAGTGCGGGTGAGGCGACGGCTTCTCATCCAGTGACAGTGACTTTAAGTGGCGCTTCTGCATCTGCAATTACTGTTAGTTTATCAGTGGCAGGAACAGGTACAGCAATAGGCAGTGGGACAGATTACACTTATGGTGGTGAAACTCTCACTTTCGCAGCTGGTGTTACAACTCAAGATATCGCAATTGCTGTAGTGGACGATTCTATTGACGAAGCTGGCGAAACAATCGATCTCGCTCTATCGTCTCCATCGGGTGCTACATTAGGGGCGCAAAATACACACATTCATACAATCAATGATAACGATGATCCTCCTGTGCTTTCGATCGCAACAGCAGCCGCAACTGTAGCTGAGGCCGTAGGCACACATAATATTATCGTATCTCTCGACCATGCCAAGTCCTCTGACATAGTTGTAAATCTCACATTAGGCGGTACGGCCACTGGTGGCGGTACAGATTATACTCGGGCCACTTCGTTTACAATTCCTGCCGATTCGACAAGCTATACATTACCGGTAGTTATCATAGATGACGGACTCGGTGAGTCTGATGAAACCATTATTCTCACAATGACGAGCGTAACAGGCGGAGCCTCGGTAGCCACAATTCATGCTACAAATAACGCTCAGACGGTCACCATTACTGATGATGACGCCGCTCCATTCACATGGCTTGGTACAACAGCTGATGGTCAGTGGAGCACTCCAGGTAACTGGCAAGGTGGAACAATACCTGGCGCTTCAGATGTCGCTTTATTCACAGATGCTTGCGGAAGTAATTGTAGCGTGAGCGTCGATACCAACGTGACCGTTGGCGGTATGGATCTGCAAAGCACCTATACAGGTACTATTACCCAGGGCGCTTCGAGCACAATGGATATCGGTAATGGCGGTTTCAAAATCGCCGCCGGTACTTATGCGGGGAGTGCGGCCAGCTTTACGCAGACGAGCTCGTCGGGTTATGGCTTCGAGCAATCTGGCGGTACATTTACGGCGGGTACCGGTGATGTGACCTTCTCGGCAACAGGTTCAGCAAGAACTTTTTTCTACCAGACGGCTGGTGTATTCACTCACGCTTCAGGAACGGTAAAATTTCTTCTTGATGGAGCCTCAGGCGTTCAATACACGGTGGACCCCAATGGCACATTAACAACAAACAATGTAGAGGTTCGAAGTTTTGGTGCTGGTAGTAATTCAGCCTCTTTCAAAGTTAATGGCGGTGATACGATTCGTACCAACGGAACTTTAAAATTCGGCCGCGTCTCTGGCTCGACAAATATTTATATGGCCGGTGGTTCATTTAGTGCTTACGGTGATGTTGAAGCCGAAGCCGGTGCTGTAAGCGCTGCCGGTGTTGTTGGTGGTGTCGTGCTTCTTAGGTCTGCAGGAGCGCAACTGTATGGGGGCGCTGGTGTATTGCCGAGTCTTCTGGTTATGAAGACTGGCGGAGCGGCAACAGCTTCAACAGCCAATGTAAGTGCATACAGCTTAAATTTGCAGAGTGGTGCATTTGAGGCTCCATCAGGAATCCTCACTTTATTGCCACCACAATCAGGTACAGTATTCACTCAGACTAGCGGAACTTATACACATAATAGCGGTACACTTCGTTTTTCAAGTCCGAGTCTTACAGGGAGCGAGTCCTATACGGTGAATGTGCAGATTGCGACCACATTCAATAATTTTGAAATCGTTCAAGGTGGAGCAAATGGAACCTACACGGGAGCATGGGGCTTTAGCGGTGACACTTACGATATCGCCGGTAATTTTGTAATTCAAAAAGCTGCAAGCTCGAACATCTCAGTGAGTAGCGGTACTTTCAATGTGGGTGGAAACTTCACTTCAACAAACTTAACATCTGGTAACGCGGCCATTACGTTAAACGGCGCGGGTGTGCAAACTGTTACGATTAACGGTAATATGGCTCCAACGGGTCCTGTTATTATCAATAAAGCTTCGGGTACAGTTGAAATGGCTTCCGCTTGGGGACTCTATGGAGTGGGTCAAGATATGACTCTTCAAGCTGGTACGCTGAATATGAACGGCTATGCGATTACGGTGAGTGATAATTCTGGCACCGATAATGTTTTGACCCTTGATGCCGGCACGAAAATTTATAAAGGCTGCGGCACTCTTACGACTGAAACGCTGGTGAATAATGGTACTATTTACGACGGCAACAACGTAAATCTGACGATTGCTGATGCGGCCGACACGGCCGAAGCTTCTACAATGAATTTCATTGCGACTATTTCGCCAGCGAACTGTATGGCGACAACATTTAATTACGCCTCTTCAACTGGTACGGCGACAAGTGGCTCTGATTTTACTGCCACTTCGGGTACGGCCACAATTGCTTCAGGTGCAACAACTACGACGATTCCGGTTACAACTCTTGACGATACTTTACAAGAACCCACCGAATATCTAACCATGACTTTAAGTTCTCTCATGTCGGGTGTAGATGCCGGCGACATTGTGGCAGTGGGTAATATTACCGATACAGATTTGGCTCCGACGGTTGATTTCGCTGCGGCTTCTCAGTCAGTGAGCGAAGGTGTGGGTACGGCCACGATTATTTTTAATCTTTCTTCAGCATCTGGCTATGATATCACCGTCCCTTTCACAATGAGCGGTACGGCGACGGGTTCGGGCACCGACTATACGGCACCAAGCTCGCCGGTTACGATTACCGCAGGTAATGCGACGAAGACAGTGACTTTCGTCGTCGTCGACGATGCTCTTATCGAATCGGATGAAACGGTTATTTTCACTCTCGGAACTCCAACCAATGCGAGTTTAGGATCGACGACAGTTCATACCGTGACAGTCACCGAAAATGACACTCCGAAAGTAGATTGGGCGGCGGCCTCGCAAACTTTCAACGAGTTGAACGGTATGCATGGCGACCCATGGCCAGCTATGATGAGTGCTTGGGGCAAACGCGTAAAAATTTATTTAAATAATGTCGACTCGTCGACAGCGCTGAATAACTTTCCTCTGCTCGTAGCTCTGAATTCATCAAAGATTACGTATGCCGATTTCAAAGCCAGTGGTGATGATGTTCGCTTCGTTGATGCCGATGGCACGACGGTTCTGGATTACGAAATGAAAGCTTGGGCGACGGGTGGAACATCTTATATGTGGGTGAAAGTTCCGCAAATAACGGCCGCCTCAGCTGAAGATTATATTTACATGTATTATAATAATCCTGCGGCTGCCGCAGGTGAGAACCCATCTGGCGTATGGGATACTAATTTTAAAGCTGTTTTTCACAACGATGAACTCAATGGCGGCGATTCAACCGGTAACTCAAATGTGGCTTGGTCGGGTGCAACTGCCGGCACGGGCAAGATTTATAATGCTCTTCAAAGTGCAGGTTCCGGATATATTTCAGCTAGCAATGCGAGCGTGCAAAGCATTACGGGCGGCATCACTGTTGAAGCGTGGTTCAACACTAACGATGACTCCGCTTACAATAGCTTATTTTATTCAGAGTCAGCAACAGGGGGTGTAAACCTTGCGGCTTATAGTGGCAAAATTTACTTCGAGATTCAAAATAGTGCAGGAACTAATTTTGCCAACGAATCCATACAGACAGGCACTCGACTGGACGATGGAATTTGGTACTATGTGGTCGCGACCTACTCTGATGCCGATGATAAAATTTCAACTTACATAAACGGTGTTCCTGATCGAGTCGCTACAGGCGTAACCGGAGTTTTGGCTTCGGGCGCTGGCACTTTTTATATTGGCCGTGAAAGTTCGGGCTCTGGCGATCTCAATGGCTTGCTCGACGAAGTCAGAGTCTCAAACGTTGTTCGTTCTGATGATTGGATTAAAGCGCAACATAGAAATATGATCGATGCTTTTACAGTTTTCTCAGCACCGCAGGCGAAGACTCAAGGGACGGTAACATTAACAGTTAATTTGAATACGACCGCGACTATAAATACTACGGTACCATTCACAGTTAGCGGAAGTTCAACGTCAGCGGATCATACGGCCGCTGACGGTACAGTTACGATTTTAAATGGTGCAACTAGTGGTCAAACTCAGTTTGTAGTTTACCGCGATCAGGTGGCTGAAAGCGATGAAACAGTTGTATTCACAATGGGGGCGCCAACGAACGCCGATTTGGGTACCACCACTGTTCACACCGTTACAATTACGAATCATACGAATACGGCGCCGGTTGCCAATAACGATAGTAATGTTGATGTGCCAGATGCCGTCCAAAATTTGAATGTCGTTTCGAATGACACTGATGTTGATAGTGACACGCTAATGGTTATTGGCGGTACGCAACCAACATACGGAAGCGCGACCTATTCTGCTACTGGAATCATATATACTCCGGCCACTGCTTTTACCGGCATTGAAACTGTGACTTATACTATCAGCGATGGCAACGGCGGCATAGCCACGGCTACTGCCACATTTACTGTTCGCTCAAACTTTAACTGGACGGGTGGAGCGGGTACAACCAACTGGGATACCGCCGGCAATTGGTATGGTAACTCTGTCCCTGGCTCTTCTGATTTTGTTTACTTCAGCGATGATTTCTGCGGCGCTAACTGTGACGCGACTATGACAGCATCTCCAACTAACGTTGGTGGTATTAGAATTGGACCTAAATACACTCATACCGTTTCGCAAGGTTCAGTGGCGCTTAATATGACAAGTACATCGGGTGGCTCGCAGGGCAACCTGTATATGACGAGCGGGACCTTCGCTGGTGCCACAAATTCGAGTGCTATCACGATGGCTCATCATGTAAATATATTAGAAGGTTCTACATTTACCTCTACGAACGGAAATTTAAATTTAGGACGCGCTATTTTTTGCGGAAGCTCCATTACCCACTATAAATTTTTAGGAACTTTTAATCACGGTAGCGGTACAGTGATCTTCAATAATACTACACCGTCGAATAGTGGTAGCTGCGGTAATCCCTACCAGTATATCGATGTACTTTCGTCTACAACAACGTTCTATAATTTTACCATCGATACTTATAGCAGCGCCGGATATGCTCACAAGCCTCGTATTGCATTTACCGAAGACAGCGATTCTGCGATTATTGCTAATACATTAACTGTTAACTCGGGTGGCTCGGTTTATGGACACTTTTTAATTCGCGGCAATCTCGTGGCCAACTGCCAATCAGTGGGACGATGCGCGACGAACTCAGGTGCACTTGACGAAACTTGGTATATTTTTGATGGTTCTGGCAACTCAACCTACAGTGTGAGCAACAACACTTACTCGACTCCGCAAGTCGGAAAAGTTTCGATTCAAAAAAGCTCGAACTTAGTTACAGTTTCTTCTGCCGATAACAAAGATATTACATTTTCTAAACTCGAGTTATTGTTGGGCGATTTTGTTGCTCCGACAGGGAATCTCTATCTCGGCAAGCAGGGGGCCTTCGGATATTATCCGCAAAATGATCTTTATAAAGACGGAGGATTGTTTACCCATAACAGCGGTACGGTTTATATTTATGCCGGGTTCTATACGGGTGGAGCGAACTTCCAGACCTCGTTTGATATAGAGCTTCTGAATGCGATTACTTTTAATAACTTCATCATAGATGTCTACGGAACCGGCGGAAGCAATTATGGTGCGTTAGCCATCAATTCTGGTGCGACAATCAATATTTTAGGGAATCTCACTCTCGAGCGCGGATCTCTTCGCACGAATGGTACATCCGGAATTCCGTTGCTTAATCTTTACGGTAACTTGATCGCTAACTGCGCTAGTCCCGGCACTCGCGATTGTGCTTCTAAATATGCAATGAGCTCCACCGAATATCCGCAGCCAGCTATCGTATTCAGCGGATCGGCGGCACAGACATATACTTTTCAGACGGGGGCTCGTGCACCGGGTATTATTATCGACAAGACCGCAAAAGCCAACACAGTTTCACCGGTTGGAGTTTCGACACTTAACATGTCTTATCTTGAAGTGCGCCGCGGAACCCTCACATTATCGTCAGGTGAAACAAGAATCGGCTGGAACCGTCTCTCGAATCCTTGGACGGTTAATTATGGTCTCGTGATTCAAAATACGACCACAGACCAAGATGTTTTACACAATAGCGGCACCCTTATTTTCGATGGAGAAGGTATATCTAACGAAGGTATCGTCACAAAAATCGATTTTAATAGCCAAAACTTCACTTTCAATAACGTGACTTTCGAGCATAAAAATAGCGGAAGCAGAGCTTATACAGAGTTTGCCAACGTTACAGACGTTTTAACGGTTGACGGAACATTACGCGTAAATGCCGGTTACATTCGCGCATCAGCAGCTAATCCGTCGACTTATAACATCGATGCGAAAGGCGCCATTGAAGTGAATTGCTCGAGTTCAGGAACCGGAATCTGTTCGCATCATCCTGCCGCAGCCAATATGAGTCGTCTCGTTCGTTTACGAATCTCAAATACCAATACGACGATTACACAGGCGGCTGGGGCGGCATGGCCATTCTCTCGAATCGATTTAAATAAAACTGGGGGCGCTAACACTTTGACCTTAAATTCGAATCTGAGCCTACTGAGCACAAACAGCCCTTTTGGTGCTTGGGGTAACGTGAATTTAATGAACGGTACTGTTACATTGAATGGCAATACTTTTACCGGCATTAACTCTCTTACTTTCTCTGGCGCGACCAGCGTGACTTGCTCGGGTAGCCTTGGCTACGCTAGCATCACAGGTGGTGCAGGAACAGGTTGCCCATAAGACTTAAATCAAAGCTCACGCCTATCGCACTGGGCTAAGCAGAACTTTTCAAGCTCATAAATTAATCTTTCTTGATTCAAATATATCAACCTTGTAAATCCCTCTCATCTCTAGGGGGGATAAATGGGTCATTCAAAAGCGTCTGCCGCTGTGCGTGCGGCTATTCAAGCGATTAGTATTATGGCTTTAGTTTTTGGCTTTGCTTCGGCACAAGCTCGAGAGTTAACAGCTGCTGAAAAATTAAGTGATCTCAACCAAATGGTGTCGCGCTTAAAATCAGGGTACGGTCCGCTCCACTACAAACAGAAAAACATGGGTATTGATATCGATGCTGTTGCGGCAACTTACACCCAGCGCGTGCAAGCGACAAAATCAAACTCAGAGTTCTATTACGAAATTATTCGTTTTATCGCCGAATTCAAAGATGGTCACTTTTCTGCTAATGTTCCATCTACACATCGCGCTTATCTCAGCTTCACCGTTGATTTAGTTGAAGGTAAAGTTTTGATCGATAAGGTTGATCGCGCACGTTTATCAGAAGATTTATTCCCATATGTTAAAGGTGATGAAATTCTTGAATTCAATGGTCGACCAGTTTTGGACGAAGTGAACGATATCGCGGTTTTTATCCCGAACGGTTATTCAGGTTCGGTCAAAAGAATCGCAACTATGAGTCTGACAAATCGTCGTGGTGCCCGTTTGCCTGTGCCAAGCCAGCCAGCGGTGACAGTTAAAATTCGTCGTGGCACTTCAAATGTCATCGATACAGTGTCGCTCAATTGGACTTACGAAGGTCAGCCTCTAGATGAGTTCTTAACAACGCCGAAATTTTTAAGCCGTAAGCCGATTGGCCTGATCGCCCGCGATTACGATCAATTGTCGATGGATAAAGAAATGGCGATGCTCAATGTTCCGAATATCGAAAATGATTTCCGCTGCTCGGGTGGAACTCGTACTGAGATTCCGAAGGATGCGACAGTTATTATAATGAAGCCATTTGTGGCTTATTATTACCCAACGGCTAAAGGTCATGTGGGCTACCTACGTATTCCTTCTTACATGGCTCCAAACCCAGTGACGGGCGAGCAAGAGTTTGAATTACGTTTTCAGCAGTATGAGTATGCGGTTCGTGCACTTGAAGCGAATACAGTTGGCCTTGTTATCGATCAGCAGCACAACTGTGGTGGTAGCGTTGATTTCTTACATCAAATGACTTCATTATTTGTGACTCAGCCATTTAAGCCAGTTCAATTCGAGCTTCTCTCGAACAAAGAAGAGTACCTCACATTCAGCAAGTACGTTGATAGCAATATGGATTACACAATTGGCTATGAGAATTTCTTAAAAGTCCTCATGACGATTAAAACGTCTTACGAAAAAGGCGACTTCATGACTCCTAAATTAGCTTTAGGTGGAGAAGAAACAATTCCGGCTAACAGCACTCACTATACAAAACCGATTGTGATGATGATCGACGAAATGTCAGGTTCTGGGGGTGATGCATTCCCGGCCCTTATGCAGGGTATAGGCCGCGCGAAATTGATCGGCGAGCGTACAATGGGCCTTGGCGGTCACGTTGTTGAACAGCCGGCGCTTTTCTACTCACAAATCCAAGCGCGAATTACGAAATCATTGTTCTATCGCCCAGATGGCGTGGCTATTGAAAATAATGGCGCACAGCCGGATATCGCGTATTTGCCAACTCGCGATGACTTTATGTATGGTTACAGAGATCAACAACAGTTTGTAACTACAGAATTATTAAAGTTGGTAAATGCTCCAAAACAACAGCTCACTCAGCACTAAGATTTTTCTTCTTATCCTCCTCTCGCTTTCTATTCAGGCGAGGGGAGCAGAATACGCTTCGCCACCTTATAGCCTTGAAAAAATAAAAGAAGTCTCTGCAAGTCGAGGTTGGCGTGCGCTTTTGCACTACAAGCCTTACTTCGGCTATTTCTCTGAGCGCAGCTATGTTGATACGAAAGATTTTTTTCTCGCATCAGACGGAGCGAAAAATGCCGAGCGCGAGTTAGACCTTACAATTGCAGCTCTGGCTGCAGAAGATGTTAGCAAGCAGAGTTTTGGTGAAAAAAAACAAACCGCTTACTGCGCCTTTCCGGCGCGCCGAAAGTTTATCGAAAAATCTTTTAACGTTAAATTTAAGACCCAGAAATGTGCCGATTACGAAAAAGTTTTTAAAGATCTAAAGCCGCAGTCGGTATCCATGATGTTCGCGGCCAGTTACCCAAATAATCCGGCCTCAATGTTCGGGCACACTTTCATCAAGATTAATACTCATCCGACTAATGATCTTCTCAATCACGGGCTTGGTTATGCGGCGATGATTCCTGGTAACGAGCCTAGCGCTGCGTTTATGCTCTTCGGCCTAGTGGGCGAATACTGGGGTCGATTTAGTTTTGATCCGTATTACAAAAAGGTGAATGAATACACCAACGTCGAAAGCCGCGATATTTGGGAGTATGTCTTAACCCTCACGCCTGAAGAAATCTGGTTCTTGCTCGACCATGTTTGGGAGCTTGAATCTACCGGTTTTTCTAAATACTTTTTTTTCGATGAAAACTGCGCTTTGCAACTTTTGATGATTCTTGAGGCGACAAAGCCTGAGTGGAAGCTTTCTGATTTATTGATTTATTACATTCCGGGCGAGACGGTGAAACAAGTGGCGTTTCAGCCAGGTGCGGTTCGCGAAGTGAAATTTCGCCCTTCGCTGCAGAAGCAAATGCAGCAAAGTTACGGAATTTTAACAATTGAAGAGAAGAGGTCTTTTGCCAGCATCACAAAAGGCAAAGCGGATTTCAAAAGTTCAATTTCGCAAATTAAAAATTCATGGGTTCTCGATGCTTTGATTTCTTATTATCAATATCAACGGCAAAAAAGTTCTGAAGGCCAAACCGGTGAGAATTTGGAAAAACTCCAAGATTTGCTGCTCAAGCGCTCTGAAACTTCAACATCTGCTGAAAAGCGCGAGATGCCGCCCATTGCACAAAACACACGCCCAGATTTAGGCCACGACAGTTACCGTATTGGTATCGGCGCTGGATTCAAAAAAGGCGCCGGCGGAATTGCCTTTGACCCAACAGAGCCAAAGCAAGATGAAATGTTTTATGATTTTCATTGGCGCTCTTCGTATCATGATCTTTTAAGTTCTGATGAAGGCTTCGCTGATTTCTCAGAAATCGAAGTGCCGACAGTTGATGTGCGTTATTACGCCGATCAGAAAAAATGGCGTCTTGATCGCGTTCAAATTGCTAAGACAACTTCAATATTCCCTTTAAGTTTCTTAGAGTCTCGGCCCTCATGGGCGGTGAATGTGGGTTACTTTACGCCTCGTGATTTCGCCTGCAATAACTGCCATGTCGCTCACGCTGAAGCCGGAGCAGGTGCGGCTTTGGGGCTGTTGAGTGGTCGAGGAGTGATTTACAGTTTACTACTTGCTCAACTCGAATTAAGCCCGGAATTTAAGAAAGGCTATCGTTATGGGCCTAAGCTCAGTACGGCGATGATTACAAATCTCACCAGTGCTAGCTCGACGGACGGCTTATTTAGCAAAACCAAGCTGAAACTGGGTTTCGACCATTTTTGGGATGTAGATCAAGACGAAAGAGCTTCGTATTTTAGTCAGACATCTTTCGATTTAGCGAAGGCGATTTCGCGAAATAACGAAGTGCGTTTTGGAGTTGTTCACACTCAATCCGACTCTCTACCAGATGATGGGACTGAAATTAAAATAAATTATTTCCACTATTTTAATTGATTCTCGTTATATTTTCTTTACCCTATTTATTCCAGTTCATAACTTAAAAGGAGTTAACATGAAAAAGTTTTTTGCGGTTCTTGCGTTAGTAACAGTTGGTGCATCTATGGCTCACGCTGGTAACGGTAATTCAGGTGGCGATGGTTGCGGTCTTGGATGGCAGATTTTCGACAAGAAAACTCTTGTTGGTACATTCATTCGCGGTACTACTAACTCAGTTGTTCCACCATCTTTCGGTATGACTACTGGTACAATCGGTTGCGATCAGCACCCAATTGCAATGAACAATCAAGAAGCAGTTCAATACGTTGCTGCTAACTATGAATCACTTATGATTGAAGCAGCTCAAGGCAATGGCGAATACGTTACGGCTTTCGGTGCTACTTTAAACTGCGGAAGCTCAGAGTTCGGCGCTCTTTTACAGAAGAACTACAAAGCTCTTTCAACTGTTAAAAATGCAGCTGATTTCGTAGGCGCAGTTAAAGGTGAAATGACTAAAGCTAACCTTTGCATCTAATTAATGCCAAGACTCAACTTGGAAATCGGTTTTGAAGACCAAGCGAGTTTGAAACATTTAAGAAAAGGGCTGATTCATTCAGCCCTTTTTTATTTCTCGATCTTCTCTTTCATTTTTCTCTCGGGCTGTGGTCATCTTTTTTATTATCCAGATCGCGTCCTTTATTTCGATCCTAAAAAACACAAGCTTGAATACCAAGAAGTGCATTTTAAAAGTTTAGACGGTACAGAAATTGTCGGTTGGTATTTTAAAGCTCAGCCTTGGGTACCTGGAAAAGCTGTAAGCTCTAAAGTGGTAGGATCGAAAGCTACAAATTTAAAAGCTAAAGACAGCGTAGTGAAGCCAACTCTGCAAAACCGTTGGCCCGCTCAGCGCGCAAGAAAAAACCGCACCGTGATTCACTTCCACGGCAATGCCCAAAATGTTTCGTCTCATTTTTCACAGCTCTACTGGATGACTCAGTTTGGCTATGATTACTTTATTCTTGATTACCGAGGTTACGGCGGCAGTCGGGGTGAGCCTAAGCATAAAGGCGTGCAAGAAGACGTAGTGGCCTCTATAGAGTATATTCTCGGCGGTGGGCCGACCGGTGAGGTCCCTAAGCAGGTCATCCTATACGGGCAAAGCTTAGGCGGAGCGTCCCTTCTCGGCGCCTTCGACAATATCAAAGATAAGTCTAAAATTGAGGCGGTTATAGTTGAGGGAGCGTTCAGCTCCTATCAGAGAATTGCGCGTAGAAAAATGTCCAGCTGGTGGCTGTCTTGGCCGTTTCAGTGGCTACCCTATTTGGTTCTGTCGGATCGCTACAGCGGCGATAAAAATATCGAGAAGATTTCGCCGATTCCGTTACTCGTGATTCACGGCAAGGCCGATAAAATTGTCGAGCCCAATGAAGGCCAAGATATTTTCAAACGTGGGCAAGAGCCTAAGCAGCTGTGGATGATTGACGGTGCCGATCACTTGCAAAGTTACTTTGTTGAGCAGGGCGCTTATCAAGATAAATTAATTGAGTATCTAGAGAGAGTCGAGAAGCCATTGGCTCAATAAATCTAAAGACTTTCTTGCGCCGCTTTGGCGATCTGTTCTTTTGAGTGTTTTAAGCCCAGATAATTATCAATCATCGCATGAACTAAATAAATAGCCGGAGTCAGTGCCAGCGCCACTAAAAGTTTATAGCTGTAATTTGTGAGTGAGAGATTGATGTATTCAGGCGTCGTTATTTTACCCGGCAGCCAAAAAGCAATTCCGAGAACGATAAATGTATCCACCAGCTGCGAAACTACAGTCGAGCCTGTGGCGCGGGCCCATAAATGTTTGCCGCCGGTTTTCTGTCTTAAGTACCAAAACACGGATACGTCTAAGAGCTGAGAAATTAAAAAAGCGGTGATAGAGCCTGTAACAATCCAAAGCGATTGGCCAAAGACCATATTGAAAGCCTCATCCGTCACCGGAGAAATTGAGGCTGCCGGAAATTGCATCAGTATAAACACAAGAGAAAAAGCGAATATAATTAAGCCCGAAACAATAAAGGAGAGCCGGCGCACACCACTGCGGCCAAAGTACTCATTGATCAAATCGGTGGTGAGAAAAACAACCGGCCAAGGCAGAACACCTGCCGTTGTAATAAACGGGCCGATGTTAATGAGCTTGCCGCCCACCACTTCAGCGAGCACTGCATTGGTGATAAAGAACCCTGAAAGGATCAAGAAGATGAGCTCACGGCGCGAGCTAAAGGTGTCAGGCGGTGTGTGGTGTTGCATGGATAGTTTATATTAAAGCCAGAAGGCTAGCTCGGCAAGATTCAAAACTGAGTGGTATTGGATAAGTTTAGCCGATGGTCTAGATAGTCTTATGAGGGGGGTGCCGATAAATAAACAATGCTTAAGCGAATCAATTATTTAGTTCTTATTCTCACGACTTCTTTCGTTTCAATTTCTCTCGCCGCAAAGAAAAAGCCTGAGCCGAAGCTTTTGTTCTCAGTTCTAGTCGATGGTAAATACAGCAACCAAAAGACGACGATCTATCGCGAAGGAAAAGATTGGATTTGCAGCACTGAGCTTAAAAAAATATTTTTTGCAGGGGAAAAGAAGTTTGATATGAAACTTTTCAATCAGGCTATGGCTGAGAAGCCAATGGTAGAAAAGGGAATCGAATGTCGCGAATCTATGACGTTAATCGATCATAACACTAACAAGAAGAAGACATTCCAGTGTGATGCTAGTGAAAAAATAAAAAAATTTCTTAATAAGCTAGCGAATTATTGTGGACGTTAAGTCTCCAGCGAATAAGTACTCCGATCGATGTCGAGGAATTCCTCGACATCGATCGGAGTACTTATCGGCATCATCATATTTCTAGAAATTATTTTGAAAAGAAACTAGGCTCGTAATGGCCGTACCTTCGCGCTTATTCATCTCAACGCCAGTGACGCTGAAACGAATGGGTGTGCGGTGAAAAAGCAAAAGTTCAAATTCGGCGCCGTAAGCCCACTCGTGAAAAAGTGTATCAAGACTTTTTTGATTCTTCGAGCGCACGTAAAACTCTTGATAAATGGCAAATGGAGCGAATCGTCTGAGAGAAATCGGGAACTTCTTGAAGTAATAGCTCCAGTTGATGGCTTTTTTATAGCTCGCTGAAAATTTGTGCGCTTCACTGAATTCAATGCCCGTATCTTCACTATAGCGGCCGAGCTCGGTAGGGTTGAAAAGATCGGCGGTGATGCCTGAGCTGCTGATCTGATCGAGTTCAATATCACCAGTGGGGCTGTCACTTTTAATCGCATGGTAGCCCACGCTGAAGTAATTCTCCCAGCCCATGTCACGACTGACATTCACCAGGGCGGCGTATCTATTGCGATCGCCTTCCCATTTCGGAATATCGCCTAAAGCTTCATGAGCAATGACGAATTCATCATGGGCCGATGCCGAATAAGCAATTGGGTAGCTGCGAGTTCTTTGTAGATCAAAATAAGTTAGAACTTTTTGCTCGCGATCGAGCGTCACGTTGTCATCGCTGTCGTCGTACTCATATCGATAACGTGTTGTGAGACTGCCTTTGAGCTGCGGTAATACAAACAGCGGATAATCCAGTTGAAAAGTACCATTCCAAGTTTCATAGCGAGCTATCACTCGAGAGTCTGGGTCGCCGCTGTCACCATTAAAAATTGCGGTTTGATCTAAGCCGGCTCCGAAAGTCCAATTGAGACGATGGCGCCGATTGGTATAGAAAATAAAAGTATCGTTGGTATCGCCCTCAAGGTGATTGTATGAAAGCGTAATATTATTGTACTCCATTGGGTCTGACCAACGAGCGGCAAGACCAAGTATGGCTCCGTATTCTGACCATCCTAAGAAAAACGGATCAAGACCATTAAATTTCATCTCGCGCCAGTAAGAATACGGACGCTCAGTTGCAGCTTCGACAGCTCCTGCCGTCTCTGCACCTGCTGAGCTCTCTACAGCCTGAGTGGCCGCCTCTAAAGCAGCTAGGCCACCAGCTTTGGGCGCCGGGACATTTATATTCTCAAATTTATTATCTTCGTAGAAGTATTGATAATAATTAGGGGCTTCTTGTGTCGGCTTCAAATCACTGATGAGTTTATACTCGTATCCGGTGGCCGTGATTTCAGTGACGACCCAGTCTTTATCGTTAAGGGCTTTGGCGTCGACGATAGTGTCGGCGGCATGCATGCGTTCAAGCTTGCTTTGTGTATATCTAAAAAGACTGACGCCGCGTTCAGTAGAAGCGACGAAGTAAATATCGCCGTTGGCTTTTGCATCGACAATTTTGCCATAGTGACCTTTATACGAAATCAGTGGTTGGCCATTTTTTAATAAAGTGCGCTCAGTGCCCTTTTGTCTGAAAAATAAAATATCGCCCTGCGGAGAATAAAGCGCCGAAGAGTGTGCGACCCCTAAATACTTAACGTTGCCGTTGCGTGAATCGCTTTCATAAAGCTGAGTCTCAACAAATGAATCAGGCACGAAAGAATAAAGTTTTTTATTTTTGTAAGTATCAAAAACGAAATGATCGAGAGAGTCTCGGCGAGCTTTGTAATTTTGAGAGAATAAACCAAAGCGAACTTGGTTGTGATGAACTTTCTCAGATGAAGCTGTGTAGAGCTCGCCATCTAAGTAAATCGGCTCTCCGAGAGGAATATTCATTTTTTTCTTTTTAATACCAAGGGCTGACGCCGCTCCACTCACTTGATAATAGACGGGTCGTGATTTGCCATCAGAAGTGAAGAACGTAATGTTGCCAGTTTGAGGATCACGAGCTAACCCGCGGTGCGAGATCGAGCGAATTTTACTGCTGCCAGGAACGGTTTGCATTTCAGCGGCGAGCGGGCGAAAGCGCTCGATAAAGGCTTTAATAGCCGGGTCATAGCCAACACCAAAAGCATCTTCAAAGCTTTTCTTCAATTGAAACGGGAGTAAAAAATATTTCGCATTGGCTAAGAAGAACTGATTGGTTTTTTCGATACCGTAAGTTTCAGCGAGATAAAGCTGAAAATAACCACCGACTAAGTACTTTTCTTGTCCATAAGGCCAAAAAATATGGTCGTTAATTAAACGAGTGGAATTAATTTTACCGGTGCGAAGAAGATTCAAGAACAGCGCGCGGTACTCACCACTATAAAGCCGACCGCCATTGCCGAAGCGGCCCTCGTTGAAAGTGGAGTTTCCTTCAAGGATAAATGTGGGTAAGAAAACATTCGGCACCATCATATAAGTAAATGGCGGTACAAGATTGGGCAGTGGATTGCCTAAATACTTATGTAAAAACACCGAGTAGTCTTGCTTCGCATCGAGTTGGTAAAGGTGCGATGTTTCATGAAGAAGAAGCACGCGAGCCCAAGATGTCGCAGCAAAATCATCGACCAACTCGGTGCCTCCACCATAAAACACCGTATGAAGATTCGGAAAGAGCGTGGCAAACCCATTTGAGATTTGATTGCGCTGTGAAGTTAAAATCAAAGCCGCTTTTTCATCAAGCTTCCATGCGAAATCTTTTTCGTAAGTGGCTTTGAGTTCGCGGTTCTGCTCTTGAAGCGCTTTTAGGTAAGGGCGAAAATTTTCAGCGAAGATAAAATCATAGTCATCGGCGGATGAGATGAAATAATCATCATCTGCTGAAACTGTAAAAGCGTAAGACGCAGATGTGTAAGTGAATATTGCCGTGAAGAATAAAAGCGCTGCGAACTGACTTAAGTTCAATGAAATCCGCATGTAAAACCTCGGGTGTAGAACCTTAACTATTCTCAACCTTCGGAATGAAATCCTCAAGCGGTACTTTTTCAACTCTTGAGAGATAAAGGGAAGCCAGTGAATCACCTGTGGTATTCAGTACGGTACGACCCATGTCGAGGAGACGGTCGACTCCGAGGATGAGCGCGATACCTTCTGGTGGAATGCCGACTGTTGCCATGGCTGACATAAGCAGCGGTATAGAGCCACCGGGGACCCCTGCAACGCCGACAGATGTGACGATAACAAGTACAACAAGTGTGAGATGATCAGCAGGACTTAGGTGTACACCGAAAACCTGAGCGATAAAGAGAGCGGCTACGATTTCAAAAAGCGCTGTGCCATCCATGTTTATAGTTGCGCCCAGCGGAGCACAGAACGTCGTGATTCGCTCGGGAACTCCAAAATTCTTTTGGAGCGTGCCTATCGTTGTTGGGAGTGTTGCATTGCTTGAACTTGTTGAGAAAGACGTAATAAATATCGGTGAGGCATTTTTATAGAAGTAACGAAGAGGAAGTTTAACAATATATTTGGTAATTAAAGAATACGTTACGCAAAAATGAATAATGTACCCGAGCACTACGACGCCAAAGTATTGAGCCACATTGCCAATGATAGAGATATCAAACTGCACAACAGCGTTAAACATGAGGCAGCCCACAGCGAAAGGGGCGAGCTTCATCACCCAACCAATAATCATAATCATTGAGTCTGAAATTGTATGAAGAACTTGAATGGTTGTTTGAGCTGCTGCATTTTTTAGATTTAATAGCGTAACACCAATAAGTATTCCAACAAAGATAATGGCTAGCATGTTTGTATCAGCCATCTCTTGAATAATATTTTTCGGAATCACTTTTTCAACCATGCCTGGCCATAAAGATGTTTTTACGCCTTCACTTTTTGAAACTAATGAAGATGTTTGCTCACTAAAATTCACCTTAGCAGTTTCAATAAAGGTTTGATCGACTCCTTTGCCAGGCTCGATAGTAAGCACGAGCAATTGGCCAATAATAACGGCGATAAAAGTTGTGCAGACATAGAAGGTCGCAAGTTTTCGACCAAGTCGGCCTAAGTGTTCAACTGATCCGAGTTGCGCCACACCGACGGCCAGGCTGCAAAGGACAAGTGGAACAACAACCATAAAGAGTGAGCGCAAAAATGCGTTACCCACCGGTGCAGTTATATTGGTCATAATTGATTTTAAAGTTTCTATATCTAGGGAATTTTTAAGTACTGCACCAGCAATGATGCCGACAATAAGACCAATTAAAATTCTGAAGCCACTGAGATGAGAAGTTTGTTCGTTATTTTTCATCGGGCGAAAATAGATTTATTCACGCTCTATATCAAACCTCAAAAACTCTCAATGACGCAGCGGAACAACTCATGTCCTCAGAATCGACAGTAGAAAGCAGAAAATGCATTAAAATATTGAATTACTTGTTAAAAATGCCGTGAAATTTTTACCTCCATTGAAAATTTCGCTGATGTGCGCTATAAGAATTTGTACTCGAGAGCTTTTAACACCTTCGGAGGATGTAGTGCTTAACAACCAGCCTGAAATTATCCGCAACCAGACGGCCCAGATCAATAAAATCGCACTTGATAACCAAGATGACGATTTAGCAATGATCGACCGCATTGATAACATCCTTGAATTGGCTGATGACCAATACCCACAGTTCACTTTAGCTAAAAACAAAGCTCGCTTCTTAAGAATGCTCAGCTGGTATAAGCAAAAAGAAACTTGGTTAGACGTAGCTCCGCTTTCTGGCGTGAGCAAACTTTTCAAGCAACAAACTAAAGAGCTTGAAGGCATCCGCTCAAATAAACTTGATTATGAAATGGAACTTGAAACTGGCACTTTAACGCCAAGCCAACGTTCATATCGCCGTGACGAACTTAAAATGTGCAAAGTTCACGAGAAAATGGCTGTTCATCTTATTGCGAAAATGCAGGTGAAGATTAAGTCCGGCCGTCGCTAATTTGAGATCTAAATAACATTACAGTAAAGACTGTGATTCTTTCGTAAAACCCAAACTGAAAAGTTTGGGTTTTTTGTTTTCGATTAAGCGGCTAAAGCTTGCGAGAACTGAAGTCTTGTCGATTCGTAGACCATATTGAGTTTGCTAAGTATTCGGGCTAAGTCTTCTTTTGAGAAAATAAAGGCCGATTCTTCGAGTACAAGACAAATACGGCTCATTTCATGGGCACCGATGGTTGCACTAATTGATTTCATTTGGTGGGCCTCTGATCGCAAAACAGAAAACTTTGACGTTTCAATGGCCTGTTGCATGCGCAAAAGTCGAGTGGATGCGCCAGAATTAAATTGGATGATCAGATCATTCACAATGTCGGGTTGACCAGCGCGATTGAGTTGGCGCAGCTGTGCCCATGCGTTTAAATCGACGTAGGGCAGAATCAGAGTTGTATCCTGCGGTTCGGGTTGATTTCGCGTCTGTGTGCGATGAGAAAAAGGTAAATATTTTTCTATGACATTTCTAATGTCGTTTGTCGTGCTTGGTTTCGGTAGAAACTCGTTGAACACCGTGGCCAATGGCTCTGGTGGATCATTTTGTCCGGTAAATGCAATTATGGGTGCGGTGCGAGCTTTAAAATCTGGCAGTGCACGAATAACTTTCGCGGCTTCGAGACCACTCAGGCCTGGCATATCGCAATCTAAAAAAATGACATCGAAGTTTTGTTTTTTTACAAACTCCACGGCTTGATGGCCGTTGCCTGCGATATGGGGAGAGTAACCCATTCGCTCGATGATTAATCGCATAACGATTTGTAGGTCGCGGTCATCTTCTGCGATGAGTATTTGAACTATTGGTGAATGTGAACTCATGCCGCCGTTTTTTTCAGTTTAGCCATGTTTTTTTCAGTGAATTGGTAACCCACGCCGGGAACGGCTTGGATAGAATATGAGAGCTCTAATAATTTATTTCGCAGCGAGCAGACATGTACATCTACGGCTCGATCAAAGACTTCGGCATCGCTGCCCCATACATCAGTTAAAATTTGATTTCTGGTGAAAACTTGATCGGGGCTTTTCGCCAAATAACATAGGATTTTGAATTCCAGTGGTGTCAATGCTACTGAAGTCGTTTTTTCTTTGGTTGCGATTTTCACTTTGTGAGACTTCAAATTAATTTGTAGATCACCCCGAATTATCATGGAGTTTTTATCTTTATCAATCTGTATTCTTTTGAGTTTGGAGTCCACGCGGACCTTCAACTCGATAGGATCGAAGGGCTTTGATATATAATCTTCTGCGCCAAGACTGAACGCGGTGACTTTATCAGTAATATGCGTTCGTCCCGTTATGCAGATAACAGGGATTTTTTGTGTCAAATTATGACTTTTCAATTGCTGTAAAAAAATATATCCGTCTTGATCAGGAAGATTGATATCCAAGAGAATAAGGTGGATGTCATTTTGTTCGACAATCACTCGCGCATCTTTGAGATTTGATGAGAGTAGCATGTTGTATTGTTCGCTCAGAGTTTGTGATATAATATGTTGAAATTCAAGTGAGTCTTCAACAAGTAAAATATTATGCATGCTTACTCCGAGTTATTTGCTAACCTTCTTTTCGGAGAATTCTATTTTTTATTTAAGAAATATAAATTATTTCGATTATGGGGTCATGCGGCTATCGCTTCCTTTTGAGACTTTCGTTTATACCAAATAATACCATCTACTTTAGTGAACTCGAAGTCATCCGAGAGACCGATCAGGCTTTCGCCGGCACCTAAAACTAAATAGCCGCCAGGGGCTAGACATGCGGTCAGGCGTTTGATGATTTGCGTTTTATTCTCGACGTTTTGATAGATCAATACGTTGCGGCAAAAAATCACATGAAAGGTACCCATACTGGCAAAGGGATCCAACAAATTTTGTTTTCTGAACTCCACGCTTTTTTTCAAGTACGATTTAATCGTCCACCAGTTCTGGTCGTCTTTTTCGAAGTGTTTCAACGCGAGAGGCATAGGAAGCCCTCGCTGAATCTCAAGTTGAGAAAATCGTCCTTTGCGGGCGCGCTCGAGCACACGCTCGGCTATGTCACTGGCGACGATTTTAAAGCTGGGACGAGGGTGTTTCAGTTGATAATCGTGCAAAAGCATAGATAGCGAATAGGCCTCTTGGCCGAAACTACTAGCCGCCGACCAAATTCTCAATTCAGGAAGGGTCGAGTGGTTTTTAGTCAGTTCAGGAAGAATGACATTTTCAAAGACTTGAAACACCTTTGGATCACGAAAGAAAGAGGTCTCGTTATTAGTTGCGGTATCGAGCACGAGCTGCTTAAAGTCGCCTGAGATTCCGAGACGTGCTTTTTGGTGAAGAGCTTCTATATCAGCGAACCCCAGTAGCTTCGCGATTTCTTCAAGCCGAGTGCGAAGTTGAAAGTAATTCGACTCAGTATAGACGATGCCCAGCTCTTTCTCGATATATTTTGAAAAAAATTGGAGTGGTTCATGCAACATCATCTAATGCTCCTTTCATTACAAGTGCGATTTTGCTGAGCAAAATATCCTTGGTGAATGGCTTAATGATGTATTCTTGCGCTCCCAAATTCAGCATAAGACTTATGTCTTCAAATGAATTGCGCGAGGTCATCATGATAACCGGGGTTTTATTGGATAAAGTGGCCAGGGCCGCCATCGTCTCAGGCCCGTTTAAAATAGGCATCTCCCAGTCCATCAGTACGAGATCAAAAGGCTCTGTGCCTGGCCCGAAGAGAGGCAAAGCCTCTTGGCCGTCATATACGTCAACGATGTGGTGGGTGTCTCCGAAACACATTTTGACGAAAGCATGAACGGACTTAGAATCATCTATAATAAGTATTCTAGCCATTAAGCAGCTCCTTTGAGATGTGAAAGACGAGATAGAACTTGTTTTATTTCAAATAAATTGCCGGTTTTATCGAAAGCGCCGGCTTCTTCGACTTTGGCAGGCATACCATAAACGACACAAGACTCTTTATCTTGGATCATCACAGCACCACGTGCTTCTTTAATTGCAATCGCTCCGCTGCGCCCGTCGTCACCCATTCCGGTTAATACGAAGGCGGCGCATTTCGATCCGAAAATTTGTGCTGCGCTTTCAAAAAGAGGATCCACTGCGGGGCGGACAGAATTACGAAGTGGTCCTTGATCTAATAAAATATGGACGCCGGTTTCGTTTTTGCCGAGTTGCATGTGAAAGTTTCCGGGAGCTACGTAAATACGATTGGGCTGTAGGGGCTCTAAATGTTCGGCCTCTCTGGTCTCAATGCCTGAAATAGCTGTCAGTCGACTTGCCAAACTGGCCGTAAATACCGCAGGCATATGTTGCACGATTAAAATAGGGCAGCAGATAGGAGGTCGAAGCTCTTTGAAAATTTGCTCAAGAGCGTTTGGCCCACCGGTTGAGCAGCCGATGACGATAACTTCGGGCTTGAGCTGTTCAATATTAACTCGAAAAAAAGGTGAGCGTAAAGGCGGAGCCGATTTCATCGGACTTGATGTTGTCGAAGTTACAGATTTTCTTGAGTGCAGACTTAAAATACGCGGCAAAAGTTCGGCACGAATCACTTGTGCTGCAGTTTCGACCGTCGTGCCAGCTGGTTTGGGTACGAAATCACTGGCACCTGAGTTGAGAGCTTCAATGGTTGCTTTGGCACCTTTTTGGCTTTGTGACGAAAATACTATCACTTGTGCCTTTAAACCCTGTTTTCGCATTTCATTGAGAGTTTCAAGTCCATTCATTTCGGGCATTTCGAGATCTAACGTCACAAGATCTACAGTCGTCTGTTTCATTTTCTCAATAGCAATTTTACCGTGAGAGGCAACGCCGACGACTTCGATCATGTCCGAACCTTCTAATGAGGCACGGATTTGCGAGCGAAACACAATAGAGTCATCGACGATTAAAACACGGATTTTCGGCATATTGCCTCCTATCTTATAAAGGCGGTGCAAGGGAAACACCGCCTCCTGAGAGTTTGATTAAGCTGCTTTAACTTTTTTCACGATCTCTTTGAGTTTCTCAGCTAACGAAGCCAAGCCTCGTGAAGCATCAAGAGTTTGCGACGATGCTGTGCGACTTTCTTCGGCGGCCGTTGAGACCAGGCGAATATTACTTGAAATATCTTGCACGCCTTTGCTCGACTCTTGAACGACGCGCGAAACTTCGTTTGTAGTTGCTGTTTGTTCTTCAACCGAAGCCGCAATCGAACCCGAAATGCTGTTCAGTTTATCGACGGCCTGAGCGATTCCGCCAATGGCTTCGACGGCACGTTGAGAGTCTTTTTGAATAGCGCCGATTTTATTCGTGATGTCCTCAGTCGCCTTTGCAGTTTGTTTAGCGAGTTCTTTAACTTCATTGGCTACGACAGCAAAACCTTTGCCGGCATCACCAGCGCGGGCCGCTTCGATCGTTGCATTCAGGGCGAGAAGATTCGTCTGCTGCGCAATTGAGCTAATAACCTTAATGACCTCACCAATTTCTTGGCTGCTGGCTCCAAGCTGTGTGATGGTTTGGTTTGTTTCTTGGGCGCGAGCCGAAGTTAATTTCGACATTTCAGCGGATTCATTTGCGGACTTCGCAATCTCTTTAATTGAGGCCACCATCTGCTGGGTATTTGTTGCAACTGTTTGTACGCCGCTTGCGACTTGTTCAGAAGCCGCTGATACAGCTACCGACTGCTCGCTGGTGCGTTCTGAGGTCGAAGACATTTGCGTCGCAGTAGCGGTCAATTCAGTAGCAGCTCCGGCCAAGTTGTTGGCTGTTTCTTCGAGCAGAGTCACATGTCCTTCAAACTCAACGACCTTTTTACGTTGGGCTGTGATATCTGTGGCAAACTTCACCACCATAATCACTTTGCCTTCGGCATTGAGAATCGGGTTGTAAGACGCCTGAATCCAAATCTCATTGCCGCCTCGACCGATGCGTTTATATTGACCCGCATCGAACTCACCGCGATTCAGTTTTTCCCAGAATAAGCGGTATTCAGGGCTATTGGTGTATGAGGGTTCGCAGAACATGCGGTGATGTTTGCCTTTAATTTCATTGAGGTCGTATCCCAACGTTTTTAGAAAATTCTCATTCGCATTAATGACTGAGCCATCTAGATTGAATTCAATAATGGCTTGGGCTTTGCCGATGGCATTGACCTTTCCTTCATAAATTGCGTTTTTCAGTTTCTGATCTGTGATATCAGTCGCAAACTTCACAACTTTTACCACTTTGCCTTCGGCATTGAAAACCGGATTGTAAGAGGCCTGAATCCAAACTTCTTTGCCGCCACGGCCGATGCGTTTGTATTCTCCGGCATCGAATTCACCACGATTCAGCTTGTCCCAGAATGCACGGTACTCAAGTGAATTGGTATAAGTGGGATCGCAGAACATGCGGTGGTGTTTGCCTTTAATTTCACTGAGATCATATCCCAGAGTTCGCAGAAAGTTTTCATTTGCGGTAATGACCGAGCCATCCAGATTGAATTCGATCACGGCTTGCACTTTATCGATGGCTTTCGTGAAGGCCAATAGGTCTTCTACGTTACCTGTAGAACTCAGGTGATCAGAGCCTTTTACCTTTTTTGTGTTTGGTTTGATTGATTTTTTACTCATCTTATTCTCCCTTTTTATTTAAAGTTTTAAAAATTTTTTCAACTTCTATTACACTCAGCACTGCGCCTGGTACTTTGTATACGCCTTGCATGAACTTGCTGATTGATTCGTCAATCGTATCTAATGAGCGCTCAAAGCTCTCATCAGAAACTTCGATAACATCGCCGATGCGATCTACCAGTAATGACAGCAAGACATCTTCATGACGACATACCACTGTCATCTTTTCAGTGGATGTTTCGCTATTAATTTGAAACAGCTCTCGCAAGCCGACAGCCGTTGCGATCTGCCCGCGAAGATTGATAAGTCCTTTTACGTAGTCGGGTGCCAATCGAATGCATGTCAGTGGCAAAGTCTTAGTGACCTCTTGCACCTGCATGACGTCGATTCCGTATAAACGGTCTGCAACGTAAAAAGTCGAGAATTGTCGTGATTTATTAGTCGCACTCATGCGACCTCCATTTCTAGTTTTTCTTTTAAGAGACTTTCTATAGCTTTGATCAATTGTTCAGCGTTCATCTTTTCAAGATAAAGATTGAAGCCGGCAGCGATGCCTTCTTGCGCATAATGATCGTTAAAGCGTGTTGTTAAAGCGATCATCGGAAGATGTTTAAGGCGTGTATCTTTGCGAATGGCTTTCGCTAACTCAAGTCCGTTCATTTTCGGCATTTCGATATCAGAAAGAATCAAGTCGAAAGGCACTGAACTTGAAGTTTCATTTAAGATGTCTAAAGCGCTCGCGCCGTTAACTGCGTAAGAAAGGTCGTACCCGGCATTCTCTAAAACCTTGCCGACATGTTTTCTAAAAAATACGGTGTCTTCGGCGAATAAAATGTGCCCACGGCGGTTCTGTGCTTTTTTCGTGACCTGAGTTTTATCTACGCTGACTGAATGACTGAGTCTTTCGAGTGCCGTAGAGAGAATTTGCAGGGTATCGACGAGCACGATGATACCTTGACTGGACATTATATTACCTAGAATACCTTTTCGATCAGAAAGAGAATCATCTAAGCCATGAGAGGTCGACGTGACATCTAAGATTTCATTCACTTCAATGCCGAAAAGGCGAGAGCCTTTTTGTGAAACAATAACAGGCATGATCTCTCGCTTGATTTCATTTTCAGGAGCCGGATAATTTAAAAAATCGTTTAACGAAACAATAGGCAGAATCGTACCGCGATAGCGGACAACACGCTGGCCCCCTGAATACTCGATGTCTGAGGCTTTAAATTCCTCTAAGCGGTGAACAAGGCTGAGCGGAATCGCATGTTTAGCCTGTGAGTTGAGGCGGAAGAGCAAGAATTCCTGCTCTTCGTTCCATAACCCGCTCTCGTCTTTCTCTTCGCTCGCCATACTGCTGCCGTTACCAGATTCGGTAGCCAGAAGTTGACGTTGAGCTACGCCCAAAACGTCTAAAATTAATGCGACAGATCCGTCACCGAGCACCGTAGCGCCAGAATATACAGAAAGAGTTTTTAAAAAACGGCTGAGAGGTTTAACAACGATGTCGGCCGTATCTAAAATTTCATCGACCATGAGGCCAAATATTTGTCTCTCGGCATTCAGCACAACAATATTCACGCAATCCGGAAGAGTAGCCACGGACTTCTCGATCTTAGGATCTGAAACTCCGAGGACTTCGCGTAAATCGATTAGAGGTAAGAGGTTGCCACGAAGACGGTACACAGGTTTGCCTTGTAAATACTCAATTTGATGTTCGGTTTTATTGCGTTCAGCTCGCACAAGTTCGACGAGTTTGACTTGTGGTATGGCGTAGCGATCTGTTCCTGAGCGTATAATCATGGCCGGCACGATAGCTAAGGTAAGAGGAATTTTAAGACGCAACGTCATGCCCTTGCCAGGCTGACTGCTGATATCGATCATTCCACCTATTTTTTCTATATTGCTTTTGACCACATCCATTCCGACACCACGGCCAGAAACGTTCGTCACCTGTTTCGCCGTTGTCAGGCCAGGGGCGAAGATCAAAGCTAACACTTCACGTTCTGAGAGAGAGCTCGCCTTATCTGCTGATACAAGACCTTTTTCTATGGCTTTATTTAGAATTTTCTCTGTAGCTAGGCCACGCCCATCGTCTGCGATCTCAATGATCACTTGGCCGCCTTCATGAAAAGCTCTAATCGAAACTCGGCCACCTTCTGGTTTACCGGCTTGACGTCGCTCATCTGGCATTTCAATACCGTGATCGCATGAGTTGCGCACAATATGTACAAGCGGATCTTTAATGGCTTCAAGTAGTGTCTTATCAAGTTCGGTTTCAATTCCAAATAGCGATAATTCTATTTTTTTATTTAATTCTTTTGCTAAATCTCGGACGACACGTTGAAATTTAGATAAGACGTTTCCGATGGGTTGCATGCGCGTTTTCATGACTTCGCCTTGAATTTCACTGGTGACGACATCGAGGCGCTGACTTAAATTCAAGAATTCAAGATCGTCACTGTCATTTGAATACTGTAGAACCTGATTACGCACCAAAACCATTTCGCCCATCATAGTCATAAGCTTGTCTAACAAAATCACCGGTACACGTATTGTGCCAGATGGATCTGAGTGAGAGGCTTCGGCCGGAGCTCCTGCCGGCTCTTTTGCTTTTGCGATGGTTTCATTTTGTGTGAGGGCCCCGTTTTTGACGCCGAATTTTTCTAAAATCTGATTGAATTCTTTCTGTAGGTTCGCATCGCTTTGGATGGCATCGGCTGACGCCTTCGCCATTTGTACAAGGGTATTTTTGATTTCTGTCGTCCAGTCCTTTTTTGCACCACTTTTATAAGTGGCCAGCATAACTTCAAAAAGATCTACAGAGCTGTAAAGCGTATCACTGAATTCTGCGCTCGGAGCAAGTCCGCGGCGGATAGGATCTAAGCAGCTTTCAAGAGCATGGCCTAGATCACCAATGTCTTGAAATCCGAAAAGCAAAGCTGATCCTTTTAAAGTATGTACATCGCGGTATAATGAATCGATAACCGCAGGTGACATGCCGTCGCGTGCGAAAATTTCGATATTTTTAGTTATACGTCCGAGAATGTCCTCGCATTCAGTGAAGAACTCATTGAGAGCGAGCTGCGTTTCAGAGTTAGATTGTTCTGCCGGTTTTTCAGCTTGGTCTTTTACATCATATGAAAAGTCGATTTTTTTGCCATCGAGCATCTGACGAGTGGCATCGCAACCTCGTAAGAAAAGATCTGTTTGAGCGTGTTCTAGAGTTTTTTCTGTCTTAAGTTGAGTCAGTAAGCTTTCAAGTTGATGAAGGTGGTTTTGCAGATCTGTCATTTCCATCATGCCGGCCACACCTTTTATAGTGTGAAACGCACGAAAAATCGCATCATAATGAGATTGAAACGCTTCGCCCTTATCAATAGCTAATAAGCTAGATTCAGCTTTATCAAGAAGTTCTTGGGACTCCAGTTTAAACTCTTTAAACTCTTCATCCGTTATTTTGATCTTCATGCGCTACCCCTCAGTTCGTTTCGTTCTATTTATAGAATAAACGGCGCACATTAAGACGTGACGTTGGGGTTTATTTAGAAATCTAAACATTACCCCCAAGCCTTTCTAAATAAAGGACCACTATTATCAAAAGGGAGCGGAAACCACTAAAGAGGGGATTTTATGTTCGATTTTAAGACGCGTATTTTAGTCGTAGATGATATGTCGACCATGCGAAAGCTTGTGATCAAGGCCTTAAAAGAAATTGGCTTCACCGATATTGTTGAGGCCACTGACGGTGCCCTAGGATGGGAAGCTTTATCTAGTGCCGGAGGACAAATAGGTTTGGTTGTGTCGGATTGGAACATGCCGAATTGCAGTGGACTTGATTTTTTAAAAAGAGTCCGCTCAGACGGTCGGTTTAAATCGCTGCCTTTTGTTCTTTTAACCGCGGAATCTGACAAGGCCCAGGTGGTTGAGGCTTTAACGGCCGGAGTGAGCAGCTACATAATTAAGCCGTTTACAGCAGAAATGCTGATTCAGAAATTAGAGCAAGCTCAGCCGAAATAGAGTCGCGTTTTTACACAAAACCGGGGTACTTATGAGCCAATATATTGTAGAAGAAAAAAACGATACGCTGACGATTCACTTTCCTAAAGAATTGAATCAGGAGGCGAGTGCACAATTGGCCAGCGAGTCACCAAGCTGGTTGTTAAGTAAGGCCACGACATATGTATTCAACTTCTCGAAGCTGGATTTAATTGAATTAAGTTCGATGCGCGAATTGCTTTTAATTGCCCGCAATATAAGAACCAATAATAAAGAGCTTTATACTGTAGGGGCAATAAAAGAGATCCGGCGTTTATTGGATTCAATTGGTTGCGGACACAATTTCGGATTTATCCAAGATGTAAGTGCGATGCCAGTTAAAGAGACGAGTGCAAAAGGCGCAGCCATCAACGTAGACATTATTAACCCATTTGTTGAAGCCACAGTAAAAATATTGAAAATGCAATGTCAGGTCGATGCTACGATTGGTCGCCCCTTTGTTAAATCAGAGACCGACCAGCCGCCAGTTGAACTTGCAGGTGTCATCAATATGACCTGCGATCAATTTCAGGGTAGTGTTATCCTATGCTTCTGCTCGGCCGTCTTCTTTAAAATATACGAGAATATGTTGGGCGAAAAAGTTTCCAGCATCACAGCTGAGGTCGAAGATGCGGCCTGTGAGCTACTCAATATTATTTACGGCACGGCGAAAGCCACTCTCAATGAAAAATTGAAAACGAATCTTAAGCCTTCTCTGCCCACCGTTTTATCAGGTGAGAAGATTCGAGTCCGTCACAGAACTTCGAAGCCGATCGTCGTGCTGCCATTTACGAGCACTGCCGGTGAATTTCATATTGAGATTGCGATCGAAGATCTTTTGATCAAGTCGTAAGCCCTGAGGAGAAAGTGAATATGCGTGCATTGAATATTCTTTTTATTGGTGTCGATGGGCCTCTCACTGAGCGCCTGTTGCGCGGAGTTGAGGGTAAAGTCGAAGTCCGCAGTATTTGTCGTGCTAGCGATTTTGAAGACATTATCTTCGCACTTGAACCTACAGAACAGGATCTTATCATATGCAGTAACGCCATAGCCGAGTTATCACCGGCGGAAATCGCTCAGGCGACGCGCACCAACTGTCCGCAAGTGCCGATGT
The DNA here is from genome assembly GCA_964360255.1 of uncultured Pseudobdellovibrionaceae bacterium. GTDB lineage: Bacteria > Bdellovibrionota > Bdellovibrionia > Bdellovibrionales > UBA1609 > CAYHVK01. Next base: position 33,760 of record CAYHVK010000023.1, read on the forward strand.
TTTACATTACCTGTCAGGCAGAGTCTTTGCAGATCAGAGATCTGAAAAAAAATGGTTTTAACGAAGTCTTTTTTATACCCAGTGATTTGGATATGCTTGGGGATTTCATACGGCAAGTGCAGTTAAATTCTTCATGCTCTGTTGCCAAGCGATTGAAACCAGTCTCAATGCTCGATTTCGGATCTGAGCCGTTAGAGTTTGATGTCAGTTTATTTTTGCCAGCTAACAATAAATATTTGAAAATAGCAAAGTCCGGCACAGGTATAACTGATAAGCACTTAAGCCGACTTAAGAGTTCGAATGTGGCGTCGCTTTATGTGAATCAAGAAGATTTAGGAAAATATTTTTCGTATGTCAGTCAACGTCTTAAATCTTCTACAGCGCTCGACCCTGAGGCCAAAGACAAAAATAAAGTGTTAGTAAGAAATTTATTTATTGATGTGTTATCGAGTGCCGAGGGTAGCTTTGAGGACGCGCGTAGCCTTTTAGATTCCAGTCGCACGATAGTGAGTACATTTATCGCAAAAGGCTTAGTGGATAATATCAACGATCAATTGCTTCGAATCATGGGCGATGAAAGTGGTTCTTACGCACACGCCTACAGAACAGCTTCTTACGCCACTTTATTGTCTAATATCCTTGAAATCGGCCGACCTGAGATCGTTGGTATCGCCGCTCTTTTTCATGATGTAAGTTTACTGCATTTAGAGTCGGCAGAAAGCAAAGACGTACATTTAATGCCACCAGAGCTGCAGAAAATTCATCTTGAGCATCCACTTGAGGCTGTTAAGACCATGCAATCAAAACGCATGGTGATAGATAAAGATCTCAAAGACGCAATTGAGCAGCATCATGAGCGTCCTGACGGAAAAGGTTTTCCAAAGGGCTTGGTCAGTCATCGTATCAGCGACAATGCACAAATTCTCTCATTGGCGAGCCAGCTTGACGAGCACATGACAGTTAAGCCCGGAAAGAAGCGCTACACTCCGCTCGAAGCAATTAAAAAAATCTCCGAGAACGGCTCGATTAAACCTGAAATTATAACGAAAACTTTAGCTATATTTAAAATTAGCGAAGGGGTCATATGAATATTCTATTATGTGATGACAGCAACGTTATGTTGTCATTATTCGAGCGACGATTGGTTGCCGCTGGCTACAAGGTCGTCGGTAAAGCGCGAGACGGTTTTGAATGTATCGAGCTGTATAAGCGTATGCGTCCGGACCTTGTTCTTCTTGATATTACTATGCCCAACAAAGATGGCCGTGAATGTCTTGTCGAACTTTTAACTCTCGACAGCGCCGCATCGGTCATTATGGTTTCGGCGGTAGCAGACGGTGAAGTGCAAACTAATTGTATGAACGTCGGGGCAAAAGCTTTTATTAGTAAAGCCCGCCTTCGTTCAGATGAAGAATTTAAAACTAATGTTCTAGATACTTTGCAGTCTGTCTTTAAGACGGCTGCGTAAGAAGGGGTTTTATGATTTCTCAGCAATTGCAAACCAACGAAACTCAAGAGCAATTTCTGTTGCGACAAGGGATGGCGTACAGTCAGTTGCTCAAAGAGACATTTCAGCAAATTTTCAACATAGAACTTGTAGTTGAAACGCCGGTTCTTCAGCCTGAGGGTATACGTTCGAGCAAAGATATCTCGGTCTCGGTTTTATTTACCGGTACTGTTTATGGTGAGTATGTTTTGACAGTGAATGAAGCGACTGCGTATCAGCTCATTGGCAAATCAGCTCAAGATATACAGACGCAAAACCCGGCGGTATTGCGTGATGAAGTTGGTGATGCGCTTTGCGAGCTTTTGAATTTAGTGGTTGGTCAGGCGGTTGTGGGAATCAGCCAAAAACATAATAAATTAACTATCACATCGCCAAAAATCAGTTTCGGCCAAGTGAGACATCCTAGGTATCGGGCGGTCAAAGGTGTGCTGCAATCTTCGTTCGGCGAAGTTGAGAGTTATCTTTATATAGATTATATGAAGCTGGACATTTCAACTTCGTACAGTGAAGCGCTGACCTCTTTGCAGGTCGCCAATGCTGAATTACGAGAAGCTTTTCAGAAATTGCAGATTCAACAAGAGCGCTTAATTTATTCAGAGAAAATGAGCGCGCTTGGCACCATGGCGGCGGGTGTGGCCCACGAAATCAACACTCCACTGGCTACGATTTCTATGGCTGAAGGGAATATGAAATCGATGTTAGAAGATTTAAATTTCGATCGCGTGAGTTTTGAAAAATCATTGAATGTTATCGAGAAGACTGTGCAAAGAATCGTTAAAGTCACGACGGCTCTGCGAGCCTATGCAAAAGATGGCGCGGGTGGAACTTACGAGCCTGTAAGTTTGGGCCGAGTTGTCGATGAATCTCTTATTTTTTGTGAGAGCGCTATGAAAGACGCCGGTATCAAGAT
>CAYHVK010000024.1:0-32487 GCA_964360255.1 uncultured Pseudobdellovibrionaceae bacterium
GCCGGACAGTAAATATTTTTTGACTCTCACTGTCTTTGAAAAAAGCAAATTTTAAAAGTGATGGTACAAAGTCGTAGATATGAAACAAAAAACACTTTTTAAATTATCAGAATATTCAAGTGTGTTTGGTGGAGCATTAGCAGCGAAGAAAAGAAAAGTGCGCAGACCTTTAAGCAACAAGAACCCAATCCATATTGTTCTGCGCGCAGACATTGCTCAATCAGGTTCACTTTTGAAATATCGATCTAGTATTGAAAAATACTTTATGAAATTTGCTCGTGATTTTGATGTGCGAATTTACAAAAAAGCTTTGGTCTCGAATCATATACATTTCGTAGCTTTATTCGGATCGCGATATTCTTATACCAAGTTTGTTCGTGCGCTCACTGGCACTTTGGCGAAAAATCTTAAAATCAAATGGCACCTTCGCCCGTGGACTCGGTTGCTCAAATGGGGCAGAGATCTGAGCACCGCTTTGAAGTACGTTTTACAGAATCATCTTGAAGCTACACGAGTTATTCCGTACCAGAAAAGACGTATCCGGCGAGTAAGGACCGACCTCGACTCGACCTCAAAAGCCTCGCTTCTGTTTGGCTGAGCACGCCCAACATCCAAATTTCACAACCAGTCTGCTGAACTCCCGTCAATATTCCGATTCGTTCGCTATGAACGTGCGAAGTGTGTCAAATCCCATTCTGCCGGCTGAGATTAAGCGCTCAGAAGATACGAAAAATGTTCGTATGGATAGCAGTCATCAAGATCGCGATGCAGACGGGAAGCGTGACCAACCGGCACCCGACGAAAGTCCGCTCAGCGAAGAAGAAAAGAAAAAAGTCGATGAGTATTTCGAGAAGTTATCAGGGCTAAAAGCGAATGGTCTGACCATTACTCTCGAGACAAGCGAATCCAATTTGAAAATGTACATTGTGCGTGACCCGGAAGGTACGGTTGTACGCCGTATACCTGAATTTGAAATGCGACTTTTGATTCAAGACAAAGATCGCAAAAGCGGTCAGCTTTTCGATCGCGCTGGTTAATAAGCGCGCTAATAAACCTGGTCTAGCCACTCATTGTTTCCCTTCAAACCTGCACTAAATTCCGAATGAAAATTTGGCTGGACCTCACCCTACAATCGCAAGTCCAGGACATTTTATTGACTCACAGATTTAACAAAACCTCTGCGAAAATAAATAAATCGACTCGAGCATAAGTTCGGCGATTTTACAGGGGCCACGTTTATGGGAATAACAATTGGAGGATTAGCTTCGGGATTACCGCCCAATCTCGTCGACCAATTGGTTGAAGCCGAACGTGCTCCAATTAAAAATCTCGAAATAAAGAAAGACAAAATCGACATTAAGCTCAAGCTCGTGAACGATCTTGAAACAAAACTTCGCGCTATCGAAGGTACTATCGGAACCTTGGCTTCGCAAAAAGGTTTTAACGATATCAAGTTAGAGTCGGGCGACCCGAACGTTGTGCAGGGATCAGTTGATCCATCAATGGCCCCGAAAGGAAACTGGAACGTTGAAGTGGTAGAGCTGGCTCAAAAAGCAGCGGCGATTACCAACGGCTTTCCGGACAAAGATAAAACTCAAGTAGGTGTAGGCTATATCAGCTTTAGTACTCCCGATGGTGAAAAAGAAGTTTATATCGATGGAGCTAGCAACACTCTTGAAGGCGTAGCAAGTAAAATTAATGGTGCTGGCTTAGGTGTGAAAGCTGCTGTGATTAATGATCGAAAAGATCCAGATGCGCCGTTTAAGCTCATGGTTTCAGGCGATGGAATGGGTGATGAGAGTAAAGTTGAGTACCCAACGCTGTATTTTCTCGATGGTGATCAAGATTTATATTTCGATGACGAGCGCGAAGCCCGTAACGGAAGAATCAAAATGGACGGTTTCGAGTTTGAAATCGGTGACAACACGGTTAAGGATTTAATTCCTGGCGTTGTCCTCGATTTGAAACAAGCGAATCCGGGTCGCAGTGTGAACATCAGCGTTAAAGAGAACCGTGAGGTCGTAAATACCAAGATCAATGAATTCGTAAAGACGATGAATGATGCTCTCAGTTTCTTACAGGCGCAAAGTAAGCTTGATGAAAACACGGATACATCTAAAACATTGGGCGGTGATTCGCTTGTTCGTGGTGTTGAAAGCCGTCTCCGACGTTTAATTCAAGATCCTCAATACGGAATGGGTACTGGCAGTATCAATCGTCTTGGTCAATTGGGCATTGAAATAACCCGTAGCGGTACGTTGAAGTTGAATGAAGATAAATTCAACCAAACGCTAGCGGCTCAACCCGATGATGTCCGTCGCTTCTTTACCGGTGATGGATTCAATGTGGGTTTTATACCTTCTCTTCGTCGTGAGATTTCAACTCTGACCAACTCTGCATTTGGTCAAGTGACTATGAGAAAACGCTCTCTCGAAGAAAACATTAAAAGAATTGATCAGAGTATTGCGAACAAAGAACGTCAAATGACTCGTAGAGAAGAGCAGCTGCGAAACAAGTTCGCCAAACTCGAAGAAACTATGTCGGGACTCAAACAGCAGGGCGCTGCTGTGGGTGCCATCGGTGGCGGTTACGCGGGGCCAAATCTCGGCGGCGCTAAAATGAGTTAATGAATTTAAAAAAGGTTAGAGAGTGAGCAGAAACAGGAGAGGTAGAAGGAGTATATGAGCAATCCATATAGCAAATACAAGGCAACAGCGGTGCAAAGCGCCAGCAAGGAGAAAATCCTGCTTATGCTTTATGAGGCCGCCATCAAGTTTACCAAGAAAGCTATCATTGCTTGCGAAGCAAAAGATATTGCCGAGCGAGGTTTAAATATTGGTCGTGCCTATGACATTGTTTCTGAGCTGAATAATACGCTCAATCACAAACTCGCTCCTGAAATGTGCAAGAACATGGAGCAGCTCTACATGTTTGTGACCGATAAATTGATTAAAGCCAATATTTCAGGAGACGTTCAGCACCTTAAAGAAGCGCTGAAAATTCTCGAAATTCTCAATGATGGTTGGATTCAGGCCATTGAGAAGCTGAAAAAAGAAGGCAAGACCAGTCAGTCCGCGTAATTAATTTTTAATTTAATTTTTTAAGGAGATACTATGCATACCATCATCGAACTACTGAACGAAAAAAACTTTTGCCTCGAAAAATTCATCGGTGTGAACGCTACCGAATTGAGTAATTTTACATCTGGCAACTTCGATAATCTCGAAGAATTTTATGCTACACGCGAGGGTTTACTCGAGATTATTAAAAAAATTGATTTTTTAATCGATGAGAAAAATCAAGATCCTGTCGACACAGCTAAAATCAGTGTTGAATTTAAGAGAGATATTCTCGATGCTCAACGCACAAAGAACGATCTTGTTGGTCAAATCTTGCAACAAGATCTAGAGATCCTTTCAGCTCTTGAAAGTGCAAAATCTGAGATCATTCGTGAGCTCAGCTCAGTGCGTTCAAACAAGAAAGCGATCGGTTCATACAAGTCGGGGTTGATATCAACTCGACTCGACGAAGAGGCGTAACGCATTCTATAAATAAAATCTGGACGACAATTCAGTGACGGGGTGCTTTGACCTCGTCAAGTCCATGACTACCCAATTCAAAATTACACACCCTAGAGCTTGGCATTCCTGTTGCTATTTCTATTTATGAGGGGTGAGCCATGTCTAGACTAGAGTCTTACGAAATAAACGAACTTTTTAAGAATAATCCATCACAGGAGCCGCAACCACCAACGTCTGGTATCGCTGTTGATCGCAAGCAGATGATCGCAGAATTTGATTCTGAAGCCGCCTACAATACAGAAATTCATTCGGCAGCAAAGCCGGTTCCAAAAGATTTGGCTGAATTTTTAGTGAATGCAGGTTTGCTCTTGAAAAGTGGTGAGCACACATTAGCTCTCAACCTCTTCCGCGCCACTTTGATGCGTGATCCGGATAATTCAGTCGCACTCCGTGGAATGGGCGAATCACTCAGTCAACTGAATCGGCATACTGAAGCGCTCCCTTACTTTCGTGCTATCGTTAAAAACGAAGGTACGCCTCAAGCTTGGGCTCGTTTAGCTGATGAAGCTTACCATGCTCAAGATTTCGATGAGGCTTACACAAGTTACGTGGTTTCCATTGAGATGGGCTTGCCAGATGGTCGCGAGCTTTTTGCCGCCTATAAAAACCTCGGTAATATTTTGGTGATTCGCACAGATCTAGCGGCCGCAGAGAAAATGTATCAGAAGGCCTATACACTCAACCCAGACTCCGATGTGCTTATGGTGAATTTAGGTTCACTTGAGATTCACAAAGGTGATCTGAATAAAGCTGTGCATATGTTTCGTCAAGCCGTAGCCGTCAATGATTCTAATGATAAAGCATGGGTTGGGCTCGCATTAATTCACCGTGAGTTTAGTGACAGTGAGCTTTCGTGGGCTAATGTTGAAAAAGCTTTAGATCTGAATCCTAAAAATGAATCAGCCATTCGTTTAGTATCAGAATGGGCATTGAAAGATGCCGAATATGATAAAGCCATCACACGTATCGAGAAGTTTCTCCAGCACTGTGATCAAGATGCCCAGATGACTCTTTGGTTAGCTAAATTTTTCTATCTCGCCGGCCAGCTCAATAATGCCGAAGTTGAAATCAATAAAGCTTTAGATTTAAGTCCGCACCTCGAAGGTGCTATGGAAGTTTACCAAGCCATTCGTGAAGAGAGATTGTGTCGCGAAACGCAACCCCATCGCGAAGCGAGAGTGTAATGCTATCTAACGTCACGGCGCGAACAGGTGAACCTGTTCTCATTTTGAACGGGAAGCTTTTGGCTTCTAAGTTCGACCCCAAAGCAGAAGCTAAAAAGTGGGTTGAAAAGTGCGCTGGCCAATTGGCGTCTTTAGCGGAAGCTAGCCAAGTCCATTTCGTTCTCGGAGCGGGAAGCGGTCAAGCTCTGCTCGAACTCGCTCATCGTTACCCAAAAGCTCACATCATTGCTTTTACAACAAAAAGTGAAATTATCGCTTTTTGGCAAGAGCACTTTGAAAATCTGGCCCCTTCACGCATCAGTTTTTATCAGCTGACTACCGTTGAAAAGTTTCTTGAAAGCCCAGTGTTTTTTAATGTGATTGAAAAAACATTTGTCGTGCTCGAGCATCCCTCAGCTTCAGTTGAGGGCTCGACAGAATTTAAAGCTTTAAAAGAAGCTTTGCTAGGCCGCAGTTACGGAGCGTTCCGCACGCAAGCCCAGCACCATAAATCCTACGCAGAACTGTCGCAGGTTTTACTGCCGACCATCGGCGCGCTCAGTATTAAAAATTTATCCGACGCCTTGAATTTGGCGCAAGAAGTGAATCCAAGCAGTCGCAGTGAAATTTTAGTTTTACGGGAGCTCATTAAGTGAAAATTTTGGTGGTATCGTTATTACGTCTTGGGGATTTAGTGATGCAAACACCATCGCTAAGTGCTTTGCGTAAGCTGTACCCACGCGCCGAGATCCATTTACTCACTAATGATTCGAACAAAGGAATTGTTCCGCTCCTTCCCTTTATTCAAAAGACACATTATTTTCCGCGTCAGCTTTTACAGCTTTCTCAAGGCGAGATTCAGATTCCAACTCTCTGGGGACACAATCATCTTCAATCTTTTATGGCTGAAGTGAATGCTAATAACTACACTTATGTGATCAATCTGACTCATAACAAGCTCAGTGGTCATCTTATGGATTTAATCAAAGCCAGTGATAAAGAAGGCCTTGTGATTGCGGCCAACCAGCGTCCGACTTTCGGCTCCCGCTGGTTCCGCTATTTGAATAATATCAGCACCACGTACTCCCGCCATAAATTTCATCTCAGTGATGTTTACCAGTGGTCGACTTCAGCTCAAGAAAATGAACCGGCTTACTTGGTGCCGACCGTAGAGGGTGAGGCCGAAGCCGCCGAGATTCTTAAAAATCTCTCTGATAAAAAACCGATTTTAGCTCTGCAAACACAAACCAGTGATGCAAAAAAGAACTGGCGTGCCACTCATTGGATGACTTTAATTCGCAATGTGCTCAAGCATCAGCCCGGCTATCAAATTGTAATGCTCGGTAGTCCAGCCGAAAAGCCGGAACTTGAAAAAATTAAAGCTCTATTGGGTGAGCAGCAGGATTCTGTTCGCATCGTGACTCCTCAGTTAGCCGGAGCCTTTTCTCTCTTAAAGCGTACAAAGTATTTAATTTCTGTAGATACCAGCATCAAGCACATGGGCGCAGCGGCAGGAGCTAAAATCATTGAGCTAGCACTTGGAAGCAGTGATCTTCAATCGACTGGTGCTTACACAGATGGCGCTTACATTATTAAATCAAAAGAAGCTTGTTCGCCTTGCCACCATTCAAGCATTTGTCATCGGGAGCAGCATTTATGCTCGGCAACAGTTTCTCCACAATTGGTCTATGGTATTTTTAGTGCTTTAGTAAATGCGGATATCACCGGCATTCAGCACTTGGCTCAGGAATTTTCTGAGCAGGCAGAAGTCTTTGTCACTTCAATGGGCGGTGAATTTTGGACGGTGAACAAACTGAGCCATGAAAACTATGCGGTTGAGCGGGCTGTCGAACTGACAGCGTGGAAGCATTTATTTACGACCTCTGATCGTCACAACATCGATACTTATGGCTCATTAGGCTATAAGCTTGGCGTACAGATGAAAAAAGAAAATCTGACAAGCTCAAACTTATCTGAAGTCGAAGAGCGGCTGAGAAAAGAACAAAGCCTGGTTTTATCTCTCAAGTTGCACATCGAGCGTGAATTCAAAACGGCGACAGGTTCGGCACAAATTTTCAAAAGCAGAATCTTAGATCGTCTTATTGAAGCAGAAAATATTTTACAAAGTGGTCCTATCTTTTCATATCTGATCAATGAAAAGAATGAAGACAGTTTTAGCTTAGCACGCGCCTTGATCACTCAGGCCACCGACACTTTAGATTTATACCAAGTTCAAAACAGAATTATACGCAATTTCGATACATCCATGGAGGCAGAATGAATACGAATGAAATAGAAGGCCAATTGAAGAAGGCTATTGAACGACTTGAAGCCTCTGCTGAACAGTTGATTAAAACTTCAGGTTACACGAACGAGAGCAGAAGATTGAAAATGTTAATCGAACTTATTCGGGAGCAAGTTAAGAATGAAAATTCTCATTATACAGCTGGCGAGATTCGGTGATATCTACCAAACCTTACCGGTTATAAAATCCTTAAAGCGGAATCATCCAGAAGCGGATATTACACTTTTAGTGCGTGAAAAATTTCAAGATGCAGCTCACGAACTTAAAGATGTCGTGACGGTTAAAACGCTAGATACAAAACATATTTTGTCTCCGCTGATCTTTCAGGCGAGAGGCGAGGGCGAGTCGTTGACTCGTTTGAATACTTTTGTTGATTCAAGCTTTGAAAAATATGACAAGATCATCAATCTGTCGTTTTCACCATTCTCTAGTTATCTCACCGATCATCTGACGGCAGAAAACACGATTGTCCGCGGTTATTCTCGAACTCACGATGGTTTCTTGGGTCTGCCAGATGATGTGAGCGCCTATTTTTACGCGCAAGTGGGAACGCTTCGGTACAATCGCATTCACTTAACTGATTTATTTGCCATGGTTGCCGGAGTCGACTTAACTCCAGCAGATTGGCAGTGGAATCCGGCGCCAGAGACGGAGCGTGCGGGTATCGTGATTCAGATCGGGGCCAGTCAGGCGCATAAAACTCTCGACATCAATCAGTGGCAAGAGTTGATTGAGCGCATACATGCGAAGTCAGTCACACCAATATACATTGTGGGCTCTAAAGAAGATCAGGGTTTGCCTCTTTTCCTCGGGCAGCTTTCTCGCGTACAAGATTTGCGCGGTCGAAATACGTTAGCTGAAACTTTTAAACTCATAGGTCGGTCGGCTCTTTTAATTGCTCCAGATAGCGTAACGGTTCACATGGCTTCAGTTGTAGGTACGCCAACATTTAATATCTCAAAAGGCCAAGTGCGTTTTTGGGAGACTGGCCCCAGAACTCTTGGTAGTCGCGTTTTCTGTTATGATGACAGTTCTTCTTCGGCCATAGCTGAACTTATTGAAAGTGTAGAGAAGATGTTCACCGGTCAGCCGGCTGTTGATTCGAACTACGAAGTGACGCAAACTGAAGGCGTGGTTTATGACTCTCGCTATAACGAAGCCGATTTTTCATGGAAGCTGATTCAGGCTCTTTATATGCAAGGAGATTACCCAGAAATAGAAACCCATAAAACTGAATTAGCATTACGCCGAATTACTGAACTTATTGATTTAGGCTCAGAGCAATTGGGCCAAATTGAAAACCCACGAGCGAGAAGCGTGGCCCTCAGTATTCTCAACGAAGTTGATTTTTTAATGAATCAAGTTTCACGCATTGATGCCTCAATTCAGCCATTAGTGAATTGGTTTATCACACAAAAAATCCGTATTACTGCCAAAACCTTCGATGAAGTTTTTGAGCAGACTAAAAGTATATATTCAGACGCTCGAACCATCTTACAAGTTTACAATAGAAGTATATCTTGGTCGCTTGACGCGACAAAGGAAGTCACATGGAAGCCTTAAGCCTCAATAAACAAGCCATTCGCGAAGATTTCTCAGCTTGTGTAACGTTAGAAAATTTAATTTCAACGGTAGAAAATCGTCTCTCGCAAACAGATAAAGTGGTTTGCAAAATCGTAGTCAACGGACTTTTGCTGAGCGAAGAAGATGAAGCTCGTTTGGCGCCGACGCGCCTCACTGAAATTGATTTTATTGAAATTGAGTTTCGCAGTAAAAAACAACTCGTTGAAGATTCGGCACGTGAACTTAAAGCTTGGATCGACCAATTCAAGACGGTGATTCTGGGACAAGCCGATAAAATCCGAACTCAAGGCCAGCTAACAAACTTTGATTTCACTCAAACTGTGAAGAACATGTTTTGGTTGATCGGAGCCATTAAAGCCGTAAAAGCTCACCGCGCTGAGCAATATAATTGGGAAAATGTTGAACATCATATGACGGCTGCCATTCGTGAAGTCGAAACAGCTTACACCGCTCAAGATCATATTCTTCTCGCTGACGTTTTAGAGTACGAAGTGTCGTCGGGCCTAGACCAGTGGCGAGTTTTACTTGATTCCATTGAGTCTTCAGGTACGAAATAATGAATGAGCAGTCGCAAAAGCATACTTTGCTTGGGGCCCGAGAAGCCTAGTTACGCCCAATCCTTAGGGCGCTTTCAGAAAATGACACACTTTTTGAAAAGTGCGGAGCTGCCTTCACTTAAGAATGAACCGGCTCTGGTTATCGCCAGCGACTCATTAGAAGTCAGCGAATTGAACGAAGTTAAAAAGAAGTGGCCTAAATCCAATTGGCCGCTGATTTTGATTGTTTCAGATACCAAAAATACAAAAAAAATCATCGAACTGATGAACGTGAGTGAGAAAGCAGCTTTTCTTATTGAAGAGAGTAAAGCGCAAAAGCTTTCGGGTTTGCTTGAAACGATCTTTAAGCAGAAAAAGAAAACGGACGCGCAAAAGCAATTGCCTTTAGCGGACCCCATTGAGTCGTCTGATGATGATATGGTTGATTTAGCACAAATGATTCAAAAGCCGACGACGAGCATTGAATCTAAAGTTTCTAAAGTGCGAGGCCTGATTCGTTTCTTAAAAGAGCTTTCAACCGTTCAGACGGTCGAAGAGTTGCTCACGCTGCTTCGTCATGAAGTTACGGGCTTTCAGCATTTGCAGCCGCCCATTCTTTACAGCGCGACGTTGCAGAAGAAAATTCGAGTTCATTTTTTTCAAGGGACTAAAGTTCTCAATAAAAAATCAGATGATTTAGCTCCTGAGACTGCAAAGGCCAGCGTTTATCTCGCGAACCTCCTTGAGCGCCCATTCGCAAAAATCTTGGCGGTTCCGCTGCGCCTTCGTCAGCCCTCGACAACAGCTACGCTTTATTTTGAGCATGCTATGAATGAGGCACAGAAAAAAATCTTCGTAGAATTTATCAACGCTCGCTTAGAACCCTTTTCAACGGCGCTCGATCGTATTTTTCTTGAAAGTGACTTGAAGGACGCCTCTTTGACATGGGAGCGTACATTCGACGGCATTCAAGATCCCATTGCGATTTTTGATTCCGAAGAACAATTGCTCAGGGCTAATCGTGCCTTCTCTGAAAAGCTTAGAGGCCTTGATCCTGATCAACTTTCGGAAGATAAAATTCTTTTTCAGCATCGCGTATTTGAAACAAAATCCTATCCCATCCATCCCCTGCAGGGCGGCCCCGCAACCAATATCGTCAATCACTACATGGATGTGACGCTCTCTCATCGCCTTCAAAGACAGATGATTCAGAATGAAAAAATGGCAGCGCTGGGTCATCTTGCGGGCAATATTGCTCACGAACTTAATAATCCGCTCACGGGTATTCGAAGCCTGGCGCAGATTCTTGTGGGCCAAGTGGATAAAGAAACCAATCAGTATAAAGATTTGATCGAAGTCGAGAGAGCGGCGGAAAGGTGCCAGTCGATTATTACCAACCTTCTCGAATTCTCACGGGGCGGAGTCAGTAATAAAACTTTGGTTTCACTCAATGATGTAGTTCAGCGTACGCTCCCACTTTTAAAAACGGCCATGGGGCGCTTTCAGCAAGAGATCGAATTGACAGATGACGAACTGATGGTTCTGGTCGAGCCTCAATTGCTGCAGCAAGTAGTCTTTAATTTGGTAAAGAATGCCTGTCAGGCTCTGGGTGAAAAAGGTCTGATTAGAATCGAAACTAAAAAGTTTAAAGATCAAGCCCAGCTTATTGTTTCTGACACAGGTAGTGGTATCCCGCCCGAGATTAAAAGTCAGATCTTTGAATTTTTCTTCACAACAAAAAATCCAGGACAAGGAACTGGCTTGGGTTTAAGCATGAGTAAAAGTATAATAGACGAGTTCGGTGGACAGATTTCTGTCGATAGTGAACTCGGTAAGGGCAGCCAGTTTAAAGTCGCCTTGCCTCTAGTAGAGTCGGGTGCGGTTTGAAAATATTAATTGTAGATGATGAGCCTTTGATTCGCCGCTCACTTCAAAGAGTAGCTGAAAGCCGTCAGCACTCGGTTGTCGAGGCCGCCGACGGTGAAATTGGCCTGAAGCTTTGGCGTCAAGAAAAACCAGATCTGGTATTTCTTGATGTATTAATGCCGGGATTGACTGGACCACAGGTTCTTAAAGAAATCCAGCCATCAGCGGCCAAAGTTATTTTAATTTCTGCTTATACTGGCGAATATAATGTGGATACGGCGAAAAATTTAGGGGCAGACCTCTTTATTCCTAAGCCTTTTCATAATATCTTTGAAGTGATCGAAAAAGCCGAAGAGCTTTTTTCAGCGAAAAAGTAAGGAGCTTACAATTCAACCATTCCCAGCCACCATTCAAGACGGCGCAGTCACAACCCCAGGATTCGTGATGAAAATCACGCAGAATGGTTTTTTATTTGAGCTGGATACTATTAATTTTCGTGCGGGAGCGGTCTTGATGGCGACCATTCAATTACCGGATAGTGATCATATCATCGCTGAGAGAGTTCGCTCGATTAAGCATTATGATCGTTTTTTTCGTAAGCCGCCCAAGAAGAAAAGCAAAGCCGAATCCCTCGATGTGACATCAGCAGGAGTCGCGCTTAGCGATGAAGATAAGCCTAAGAAGTTGGTTGAATTCCATTTTGTTCAGCTCTCATCTGAAAATCGTATGGTTTTGCACAGATATCTGATGCAATTGTCTGTAGAAACCATTAAAAAAGCAAAAAAATGAGAATCATATCCGGAAAACTTAAAGGTCGTCGGCTTAAGTCATTCAAAGCTGACCACATTCGTCCTACCACTGACAGGGTCAAAGAGACCCTGTTCAATATTCTTATGTCTGATGTGCCTGATGCGCGAGTGCTCGATTTATTCTCGGGCACAGGCAATTTAGCTATTGAGGCCTGGTCGCGCGGGGCTAAATATGTCGAAGCCGTTGAGCTCAACAAAAAGTCGATTTTTATTATCCGCGATAACCTCAAAGAGCTCGGCATCGAAAAAGAGATCAAAATTGTCGCGAGCGATGTATTTAAGTATGTGAAAAGCTACAAAGGCGAACCTTTCGATCTTGTCTTCGTGGACCCTCCATTTACCGAGAAAATTGCCCACTCCAGCATGGAAGCCATTGCTCTAAGCCGCGTTTGCCGCCCTGGTGGAGTGGTTATAATTGAATCCAGCGCTCAAGAGCGAATAGATGATGAATATAAATCATTTAAGCTCTTGGATCGTCGCGAGTTTGGTGATAAATCTGCTTCTATATTCCGCAACGATTAGAAGGATTTCGTCACAATGAAAAAAGTCGTATATCCCGGTAGTTTTGATCCTATCACTTTGGGTCATTTAAATGTCATCGAACGTCTCAGCGTGATGTTCGATGAAGTGGTCGTACTCGTCGCGGACTCTGTTCGTAAGAGCTACATGTTCTCAACGGCCGAGCGCAAAGAAATGATCGGCAATGAAGTCAAAAAATTCAAAAACGTCACCGTTGATTCGCACAAAGGCATGACGGTAGATTACGCCGAAAAAGTCGGCGCTAAAATTCTCGTGCGAAGCATTCGTCACTTAAATGATTGGGAGCTTGAGGTCACTATGGCTCACGGTAACCGTCAGATGAATCCAAAAATCGATACGCTCTTCTTAGTTACTGACCCAAAACTTTCATTCGTTAATTCAACTCTCGTGCGCGAAGTTGCTATTAACGGCGGTAACATGGATTCGTTTGTAACTGCGAATGTAAAAAAGCAAATTCTCAAAAAATTAAAATCTCAAGAAAAAGAAAAGGCGAAATAAATCATGAAGCTTGCACAGCGTGTTCAAAGTCTTAAACCATCTCCAACACTCGCATTAGCAGCTAAAGCTAAAGAGCTGGCGGCGCAAGGTCATAAGGTGATTGCACTCTCTGTAGGTGAACCTGATTGGGATACATTTGAGGTGGCTAAAGCCGCAGGTATTAAAGCCATTCAAGAAGGTTTCTCTAAGTATACGCCATCAAATGGTATTCCTGAACTTCGCCAGGCCATTGCAAAACAAACTGAGAAAGAAATCGGTCTTAAGGTTTCTCCAGAAGACGTCACGGTTTCAACTGGTGGTAAGTTTGTTATTTTTTCAGCGCTTCAAACTCTCTTGAACCCAGGCGATGAAGTGATTATTCCGGCACCTTATTGGGTGAGTTACCCAACAATGGTAGAGCTCGCTCAGGGCACGCCTGTTTGCGTGGCTTGTGATGAGAGCGTTGGTTTTAAATTAACTCCTGAATTACTAAAGAAAAGCATCACACCAAAAACTCGTTTGATTATTCTCAATAGCCCGAGCAATCCAACAGGCGTGATGTACAGCAAAGAAGAACTCAAAGGCTTAGCGCAGGTTCTTAAAGAGGCTCCAAATGTGATGATCATGAGCGATGACATCTACAATCGTCTCGTGTTCGAAGGAGAAGTGGCTCCGCACTTGCTGCACGTAGCTCCTGAACTTCTTGATCGCGTGATGATGGTGAATGGCGCCGCTAAAACTTTCTCTATGACAGGCTGGCGCGTAGGTTGGGCCATTGGTCCTTCAGTTTGGATCAAAGCGATGACCAACTATCAAAGTCAGTCAGTGAGTTGTGCTGCTGGTTTTGCTCAGAAGGCCACGCTCCAAGCGATTCTTGAAGGTGAAGGCGAGCTTAAGAAGGCTTTAACTCAGCTCAAGCAGCGTCGTGATTTCGTTGTCGGTCTTTTCAAAGATGTGAAAGGCGTAACTCTCTCTTCTCCAGATGGAGCTTTCTACATTTGGCCTAATATCAAAAGTTTCTTCGGCAAATCCTACAACGGCAAAAAGATCTTGAGCAGCGGCGATTTCTCAAACGCGCTTTTAGAAGATCAAAAAGTTGTTTGTGTTCCTGGCCAAGAATTCGGTCTCGATGGTTACTTGCGCATCAGCTACGTAATCAAAGATACGGCCATGACTGAAGCGGTTGAACGCCTTAAGGCTTTCATCGCTAAGCTGACTTAGGCTGTAAATGCGACTCGCATTTCTTGCCTTAATATTTATCTTATTAGGTTCGTTTGCACACGGCACAACGGAATGTATAGGGTCAGTTAAAGCTAATAGGTTCATAGTTTATCTTCATGGAATAGATACGGAATCGCCAAGTCTTCAAGAGCTTGAAAATCGTGGGGTTTTAAAAGAATTAGCAAAGTCTTTAAATATTCGATTTGCTCTTCCAAGAGCCAAAGTTGCATGTCCTACTAAAATTCATCAAATGTGTTGGACTTGGGCTGCTAAAACATCAGTCGACTTAGCGCCTGTTAAATCAGCAATTGAGTTGGCTGCAGCTGATTGCTTTCCATCGAAAAATTACGATGTTTTAGGTTTTTCAAATGGGGGCATTGCCGTGGCCTCATTGCTTCGTCTTTGCGAAAAAGTCGATTTCAATCTGGGAATTACAGTTGGAGCTGCTGGTGGATGGTTCTCAAGTGACCCAAAGACCCTGCAGAATTGTAAGCCTGAACTTATCTCTATGCTTGGCACAGAAGATCTGCCAAACCAAAAGCCTATTCGTGCTTTCATTGCTCATCTTACTTCTTTAAATGCTCCAGTCTCTCTGATTGAGTATAAAGGTGGGCACAAACTTTTTTATGTGCCTCTTTATAATCTACTGAAGTGACCGGATTAATAATTTCATAACGTCCGGCTCGTCCACTGGTAACGCTTATATTGCAAATAGGCGCATTGGCATGCGGGTCAGTTAGTGACGTTGATTTTTGAAGTTAGAGAAGATCGCGATGGAATGTACTACTGGCTGGTCACTGCCTGGCGAAGCACAAAATCTGAAGAAAGGTTATTTCATGAAAACTAAAAAGAAAGTTTCTATAAGAGATATCGAGCGAGTGGCTGAAAGAGGACAGGATGTGAATTTGCATTTCACTAAAGGTGAAATTATGCCGCCTCCGAAAGAGGTTCAGCGGGTCAATGTTGATTTTACTGTGCAGATGCTACGCGAGCTTGATCAGCATAAGTTAGCCAATAAAAAACGCGGTTAATTGAGCAGAATATATTTCAGAAAAGTACTCATTCCTGTTTGTATGCTCGACCTTCGTCATATTCCATTTCCCATTTAATTCTCTCCCAAGTCAGAATCTAGGCTGTAGTCGTGTTGTGAGCTGGTTTAACGCCAAGCTACAATTAAGTATGACTATGACAACACTATTTTTCGGGTTCTATTCTCTCGCTTTAACTCTGGCCGTTGCCATTCTCTGGATCAAATCAAGCCGTCCAGCGAAAGAAGATCCACGTCTCAGCCGTGGCCTTCAGCTTTTGCAGAGTAAAATTTCTGTGCTTGAAGATCTTTCTGATCGCACAGAGAAACAAGTGCAGCAGTTGATGGCTTTACTTGAAGAGCGTGCGCGCATCCTTCAAGGTAAAATTCTCCAAGCTCATGAGACTATGGCGAAAATCGATCAATCAATGTCGAAGAGTCTGAATGTGGCGAAAATCTTCCAAGATAAAATTCCGCACGAAGAAATTATCGAACGTCAGAACTCAGCGAAATTTGTTTTAGCGGCAAAGATGGCTCACCAAGGCAAATCCGTAGAAGAGATTATGCAAGAGGTAGATCTTCCATTAGCAGAAGTTGAATTTATCGCAAAAGTAAATCGTGATGAACTTTCATTCTCAGAAGAGCATTTGCCTGAATGGGCAAAAACAGAAGCGCGTATAACAGAAGCATTTTCTCAGCCTAAATATGATTTATCAGGTCTCACGCAAGTTCAGAACAATTTCAAAACGGCAGTGAAGGCCGCTGAAGACCAAGCTCGCGCCGTTGAAGAACGTCGTCGCAATCAAGAAATCCAGCAGCAGCAACTCATCGATGGAGCAAAAAAAGCCGCACAAACTTTTGTGACTAATGCCTCACAAGTTTTCCACGATGTAGGCCAGAAGGCGTCGCAAGTGGCGACACAAGCCGCTCACGTCGCTTCAACTGCAGCCACTCATGCAGCGCACGCGGCAACGAGCGCAGCTCAAGCGGCTACGTCTGCCGCGACAAGACCGAGCTCATCACAACAGGCGTCAGGCCCCGTAATCAGAAAAGTCCAGTTCCCCCGCATCGATGATATGGATCGCTAAAGGTACGGGATACCTTATAACGCGTCCGAGAATTTCATGTCGGACAAATAGAAAAGGCACCTCGCAGGTGCCTTTTCTATTATCGGTGTCACATTTTTTGACAAGGCTCTCTTATTTACAGGGGCATCCCATAATTATTTGAGATTTTGTATACTGCATACCTTTAAAGGTGGAGATATGAAATTGCAGTTTTTTATTAAGCTCTTAATGGTAGTCGTGGGCCTTTCATTGGCTCAGACGAGCTTTGCTACAATTCCACGTTTTATTAAATTGGATAATGGCTTTTACCGTGGTGGCCAGCCGGGTACTTACAATGACTATGTTCGACTTAAAAACTTAGGCATTAAAACAATTATTAATTTAAGGGCTGCACCTGAAATATCGGCTCTAGAAAAAAGTATCGCTCAAAATCTGGGAATGAACTACATAAACATTCCTTTTTCGACTTTTGATTATCCGTCTTCAGAAAAAATTGCCAGCGTCATGAAGAGAGTCACGAATCCAAATTTACGACCTGTTTTTTTACATTGCCGACATGGCAAAGATCGCACTGGTATTGTGGGTATCTTGTATCGAGTGCAAGAGCAAAATTGGCCGGTACAAAAGGCTTATGACGAAGCTTTAAATTTAAACTTACGTTGGTATCTGCCGAACGTGCCTATGTTAATTTATCGTGAGACGGGTGTTTGGCCAAAGGCTATGAAATAAAAAAGGCACCCGTAGGTGCCTTTAAGCTTGTCCGGAAATTACGAACGGGAAGCAGGTACCCTCTTAATAAGCCATTAAGCCATCTACGCTCAGTTTACCGTTCGATACTACTTTGCCGCTTACAGAAGTGATTGGCTTAGCTGTTTTAAGAAGAGCGTCTTTAATCTCTCTCCAAGTTGCTGTCGGCTTGTATGAAAGGTAAAGAGCAGCTGCGCCCGCGACGTGCGGAGTCGCCATTGAAGTTCCATCCCAAGTGGCTTTGATTCCGAGTTGTGGAAGATCAAGAACTGTATCGTTGTACGTTCCAGTTACCATCGTTGAGAAAACTTTTACGCCTGGTGCTGCGATATCAACTGAAGTTTTCCCCCAGTTTGAAAACGCACCAAGTTCATTAGCTGAATCGATTGCAGCTACGCTCACGATAATATCATCTGCGTAACTTGCCGGAACGCCTGGCTTCGCATCAGTATCATTATCATAACCAACGCCGTTGTGACCGTTACCAGCCGCTGCGATAAAGATAACGCCTTTTTCTTGGGCGTACTTAATTGCATCTTTTAAAGCTTGGTTGTCCGGATCATTCGGGTCTTCACCTTCAGAGCCCCAAGAGTTCGAAAGAACTTTCGCGCCGTTGTTGATCGCGTAAAGAATTGATTTCACAGCGCCACCGCTTGTGCCTGATCCGTCTTCACCTAAGAAGCGAAGAATCATGACCGATACATTCGGAGCCACTCCAGAAATACCTTTTCCGTTAAATCCACGAGCGGCCACGTTACCAGCACAGTGAGTGCCGTGACCTGGATTACCGCCGAATAAAAGATCAATACCAGTTTTAGCCATATCGAAAGGTTTGTTGTCGTTCATCACAACATCCCAACCTACAAGGTCATCAATATAACCATTGTTGTCGTCGTCAACGCCGTTAGTCGCTTTATCTTTACCGTTTGCGTCTGTGCCCATTTCTCCTGGGTTGCGCCAGAGGTTCTCAACTAAATCTTCGTGAGTGTAATCAACACCAGTGTCGATCACAGCCACAACAACTTTGCCGTCGCCTTTAGATTTGCCCCAACCTTGAGTCACACCAATATCGCCCATTCCCCATTGCGATCCGAAAAGCGGGTCGGCTCCTGTTCCGGGAGCTTTCACCGCTGGGATTTCTGGGTTGTCGACGATCTTTGCAGCACTGCAAGCTCCAGGAATCGGGCAGTCTTGAACCGGCGCTTCTTGTAAGGCCTGAACCGCAGCTGCGCGAGCCGCTGTTAAGCTTGGATTTTCTAAAAGTTTAATTTTAAAGTTCGGCTGAGCGTAAGCCACGCCCGGCATGCTTTTCAAGAAACGCAGGCTGAGCATTTTCATGTTCTGAGTCGGCACTTTTACGCGGTACCAACCAAGTCCGCCAAGGTCTTCAAGTTCAGCGTGAGCTGGTAACTGAGCGGCTAGCTTAATAAGGCCCGAGTATCCGTTCGCATTGCCTTTAAGCTTAACTAAGTAATCCCCTTCAGATGCAAGAGCGCCGCCCGAAAGACTGAGTCCAACGAGAGCTGCCATGATCATATTTTTCATAATTCCCCTCCGTAGTAGTTAGGATCTGAATCACGATTCTTAGTCAGGGGATCCGTACCCAGACTAAGGTCTGCTTTTTCATCAACAATTAAATTTAAGGACTATTTTGAAGGTATTACAAAGGCTAATTGGACCTTAGCCCAGTGCACAATTCAAACAGCTTAAAAAGCGGTTTTGTTGAGTGCTAGAAACGCCTTTGATAGGATTTGAAAACTTAATGAAATAGCACCTTTATGGAGTTCGTCTATGGCTGAAAGTATTAATGTAGATACCTTTGAGTCCTCAAAAGCTTTTGCCTACACTTCGCGCATTGACGCGATAAAAGCTTGGGGACGTAAAAACGCACTTTGGCCACTACCGTACGGGACCGCTTGTTGCGGAATCGAACTCATGTCCGTGATGGGTCCGAAATACGACCTCGCACGTTTCGGCGCTGAAGTTGTTCGCTTCTCTCCACGTCAGGCGGATTTATTAATCGTGGCCGGAACAATCACTGAACAAATGGGTCCGGTGATTTCAAGAATTTATCAACAGATGTTAGAGCCAAAATATGTCATCGCAATGGGCGCCTGCGCTTCGAGCGGTGGTTTCTATCGCGCGTATCACGTTATGCAAGGTGTAGATAAAATTATTCCTGTCGATGTTTATGTTCCAGGATGTCCTCCGACTCCCGAAGCTGTTCTCGACGGAATCATGGTTATTCAGCGAATGATTGAACAAGGCACACCACGACCATGGAAAGAAACTTGGCGTCCAGGAGTATACCGATAATGACTTTAGAAAATTTAAAATCAGATTTTGCCCAAAAATTTCCTGTGGGAGCATTCAGCTACGAAACTCTCTTTGGTGCGAGCGTTATCAACACTCCCAAAGAAGAAATTTTCAATGTTCTTACGCACCTAAAAAACAACTTAGGTTTTGATTTCCTTATGCAAGTTTCAGGAGCTGATTATCCCAATCGCCAAAAGCGTTTTGATGTCATCTATGAGCTCTTCTCGACTAAAACTTTCGCGCGCCTCCGAGTGAAAACTCAAGTGGGCGAGAACGAGTCACTTGATACGGCTTGCCGTATCTGGAAGACAGCGAATTGGTTCGAGCGCGAAACTTGGGATATGTACGGGATTGTTTTTAAAAATCACCCGAATCTGACACGTATTCTTACGCATCACCAATTCAAGGGGCATCCGCTCCGCAAAGACTACGATGCGAATCACCAGCAACGTTGCACTGAATCTCAATTGATTCACTTCGAAGACGATGCAACTTACAAGCCAGATCCAACTAAAAACTTAATGCCGCTCAACATTGGCCCTTCACATCCAGCGACGCACGGTACACTTCGTGTAATGGCAGAGCTTGATGGCGAACGCATTGTTCGTGCGAATGTTGAGCTCGGTTACTTACATCGCTGCTTTGAGAAAATGGCAGAGACTCACCCGTACAATCAGGTGATTCCATATACAGATCGTCTCAACTATTGCTCGGCGCCAATGAACAACGTGGGCTACTGCAAAACTGTTGAGAAAATGCTCGGTGTAGAAATTCCACCTAAAGCACAAGCGATGCGTATTATCCTTTGCGAAATCTCTCGTATTATCGATCACGTTGTTTGCGTGGGCGCCAATGCGGTGGATTTAGGTTCGATCACGGGCTTCTTCCATTTATTCCAGTTCCGTGAAATGGCTTATGGTCTTTTCGAAAAACTTTGTGGATCCCGCCTAACTGTAGCGCTCACTCGTATCGGCGGAATGTCGAACGATGCGCCAGACGGTTGGTTCGATGAAGTTCTTCAGTTCTGCGATAAAGTTCAGCTCGGTGTTGAAGAATTAGATCGTCTTTTAACTGGTAACAAAATCTGGATGCAGAGAATGCAGAACGTGGGCGCCCTTTCAGCTGAAGAAGCTATTCAGTGGGGTTACACAGGTCCGCTTCTTCGCGCGACAGGTTTAAGTCTTGATCTTCGTAAAGCCGATCCTTACTACGGTTATGAAACTTTAGATTTTGATGTACCAGTGGGTACAACAGGTGATTGCTTCGATCGTTACTTGGTTCGCGTTGAAGAAATGCGCCAGTCGATTAAAATTATTCGCCAAGTCGCTAAAAACGTTCCGGGTGGAGATTACACAATCCGCGATAAAGCGATTGTTCTGCCAGAGAAGAAAGACGTTTACGGAAACATCGAAGGTTTGATGAACCACTTCATGCTCATCATGAAAGGTCTTCGCCCACCAGTGGGTGAAATCTACGATGCGACTGAAGCGGCGAACGGGGAGCTTGGTTTCTATCTTGTCAGCGATGGCAGTGGTAACCCTTACCGTCTCAAGGTTCGTCCACCATGCTTTGCAATTTATCAATCACTACCACACCAGATTACGGGCGGATTACTCTCTGACGTGATCACTATTCTCGGCACACAAAACGTTATTGCCGGCGAATTGGAGAGATAACATGTTTAGATTATCGGCAGAGGGCGAAGCCTTCGTTAAAAAAGAACTCACGCGCTATGAAGATCGTAAAAGTGCGATCATTCCATCACTTTACCGCGTGCAAAAAGAAAACGGCGGTTGGGTGAGCCCTGAGTGCATCAAGTATCTCAGTCAGCTTATGGATCTTCCAGAAGGTTGGATCGAAGAAGTTTTCACATTTTACACGATGTTTAATAAACAACCGGTCGGAAAGCTCCATGCCCAAGTTTGCACGAACATATCTTGCTCGATGAACGGCGGCCGCGAACTTCTTCGTCATCTTTGCACATCATTTAACACTGAAATGGATTCGGTATCAGCTGATGGCCGTTACACATTCTCACGTGCTGAATGCCTAGGTGCTTGTGATAAAGCTCCAATGATGCAAGTGAATGACAACTATTATGAAGGCCTCACAAACGAGTCAGCCGTTAAGCTCTTGAAGGAAATGAAGGCATGAACCAATCAAAATTATTAACTGAGTTTTATCACCTTGATGAATACGTTACGCTGGCTGGCTACAAAAAGAACGGCGGCTATGAAGTTTTGAAAAAAGCTTTAAAGATGGAACCAAAAGCCATCGTTGATGAAGTGAAAGCTTCAGGCTTACGCGGTCGTGGCGGAGCAGGATTCCCAACGGGAATGAAATGGAGCTTCTTGCCTGAAAATGGCGAGCCTCGCTATTTACTCTGCAACGCCGATGAAGGTGAGCCGGGTACTTTTAAAGATCGCGTGATGATGGAGCGTGCTCCTCATCAATTGATCGAAGGCATGATCATTTCAGCTTTCGCGATTAAATCTAAGAAATCTTATATCTATGTTCGTGGTGAGTACGATGATTCAAAACGCATTATCGAGAAAGCTCTAAAAGAAGCTTATGAGGCTGGCCTCCTAGGTAAGAACATCCTCGGTAGCGGTTTTGATCACGATATGGATTTATATTCTGGTGCCGGCGCTTACATCTGCGGTGAAGAGACAGGAATGATCTCTTCAATCGAAGGTCTTAAAGGTCAGCCGAAATTAAAGCCGCCATTCCCGGCTGTAAAGGGCTATTTGCGTAAGCCAACAATCGTAAACAACGTTGAGACGCTTGCGGCGGTTGTGCCGATTATTCGTGATGGCGCTCAAGCTTATCGTAAATTCGGAACTGAAAAATCTGCGGGTACAAAACTTTTCTCAATCAGCGGTAATGTAATGAAGCCGGGCGTAATTGAAATTCCGCTGGCAACTCCGCTGAGAGATGTGATTTTTGAATACTGCGGTGGTTTGAAGCCAGGTCGCAAATTAAAAGCGGTGATTCCGGGTGGAAGTTCGGCTCCTGTTCTGAACGCTGACGAAGCGATGAAAGTGAACATGGATTATGAATCACTAGCACAAGCCGGCTCGATGTTAGGTTCGGGCGCGATTATTGTGATGGATGATTCAAACTGCATGGTGGATATGCTCCAAGTGATTATGCACTTCTATCACCATGAATCTTGTGGTCAGTGTACACCTTGCCGTGAAGGTACAGGTTGGCTCGATAAAATCGTGACGAGCATTCACCAGGGTCACGGTCGTCTTCAAGATATTCAATTGATCGAACGTGTAGCTAAAAACATGATGGGCCGTACAATTTGTGCTCTATCTGATGCGGCTGCACTACCAGCTTTGAGTTTCGTTTCTAAATTCCGCGACGAGTTCGAATTCTACGTTCGCGAAGGTCGTTCAAAAGTTAAAGGAGTGGCACATGCCGAAATGCACCATTAATGGTCAACCAGTAGAAGTAAAACAAGGTGCCACTATTATTGAAGCCTTCAAACAATTAGGCACAGATATCGCGCACTACTGCTGGCATCCAGCTCTATCTGTTGCAGGTGTTTGCCGTCTTTGTATGGTTCAAATCGAAGGTCAGCCAAAACTTCAAATCGCGTGCAACACAGCCGTGACTGAAGGAATGGTCATCAACAACGTTGCAGATCCGGTCAAGGAAGCAGTTCGTTGGGGTATGGATTTTCACCTCATCAATCACCCTCTTGATTGCCCCATTTGCGATCAGGCCGGGGAGTGTGGTCTTCAAGAACAATATATGAAGTACGGCCAGTACGACCCAGAAATGGCAGAGCCAAAAGTTAAGAAACGTAAAGTTGTAGATTTGGGCCCGACAGTTGTTCTCGATACTGAGCGCTGCATTCTTTGCTCGCGCTGCGTGCGTTTCACAGAAGAGATTTCTAAAACGAATGAACTACGTATTGTGAACCGCGGTGATAAATCTGAAATCGGCACTTACGTTGATAAACCACTGAATAATAACTACTCAGTGAACACCATTGATATCTGCCCTGTTGGAGCTTTAACTTCGAAAGATTTTAGATTCCGTCAGCGCACGTGGTACCTCAAGAGTGCTCCAACAATTTGCACAGGCTGCTCAACAGGCTGTAATACAAGTGCATATTACAATGAAGAAGGCGCTTTCCGTATGAAGCCAATTCACAATGATGAAGTGAACGGCTACTGGATGTGTGACAAGGGCCGCGATGTTTACAAATTCGTGAATCGCGATGCTCGTATAGTAAAAGCGAAAAAAGGTTCTGTGGGCCAGTGGCAACAATTAGACCCAGGCGCTGCAGCTAAAGAAGTGGGAGAATCACTTCGCGCCGCTATGAAAAAGAACCCGGCTTCAGTTGCTCTCGTAGTGACTGGTCAGTACATGAATGAAGAGTACAAAGCTCTTTTTGATTTCTTCGTTAAAGAAAATGGCATCAAGAACGTCAGTCACTGGATTAATAATCCAGAAGACTTCGAAAGCTTTGATGGTTTGTTATTCAGAGGTGATCGCAACCCGAATACAAAAGGTTTGCTTCAAACGATGTCAGCGAGTGGTGCCGGCTTAGAGTGGCCAGCTCTTCAAGATATGCTGAATAAAGGTCAAATCGAGTATTTAGTAGTAGCCGGCCCAGAAAATAATGATGTGTTCCCAGATTTAGCGAACCGCTTGCAACTTTTCTCTAAAGCTCGCAACTTGGTTTTCTTAACAGCTGGTAAGAGCGAAGCTCTTGATAATGTAACGACACCAACGTTCCAGATTCCAATGAAAGTTTATCTCGAGAAAACTGGCACTTACACAAACTTCAAAGGCCTCGAGCAAAAAGTTCAGCGCGCGACAACTTTCGTGGCGCAGGCTTTAACACTCGAAGAAACTGTGAACTTAATGTCGGGCAAAGAGCTTGATTTGAATTTACGTCCAGTCGCACCTAAAGATCTAAAGACGAATTATCTAATTCGTGCACCGGGAGCATTATGAGTATTGTAAAAAGAGTCGATTATCGCTCGAAATGGTATTTGCCTGCGATTTTCTCGGGCATGGTTCTCACTTTCAAAAAAATGATTGTAAACTTAATCCATAAAGACAAAATGCTCACGATCAATTACCCAGAGCAAAAGTACAACTACAGCCCACGCTTTAAAGGCAACCACGTCCTTACAGTGAAGAAGGATGGCTCTCTCCGCTGCACAGCTTGTATGCTTTGCGCGACGAACTGCCCAGCAAACTGTATTAAAATCACGGCGTCTGAGCACGATGACCCGACAGTTGAAAAATATCCGATCAATTATGAGATCGACATTCTTCGCTGCGTATTCTGTGGTTTCTGTGAAGAGGCCTGCCCAGTTGACGCCATTCGTATGGGTCCTGAGTGGCAGACTCCAGCTCTAGCTGGTGGTAACTTCAGTTATGATATTCAGCATTTAGCGTATCGCGCGAATCTCAAAGGTGGAGTTCTCAGTCGTCTCGATGATAACGAGCGACACAAAGCAGGCATCTAATGTATTTTTCATTTCATCCAAAAGGAGACTGGTCGCTGCTTAACGAAAAAGCGACCGAGGTCTTCGGGGTGAATGAAGTCCGCAATCAAGTTCGGGTTTATTCAGGTTGTGCCGAAGCCATTCTTGAAGCAGCTCTCGGTTTCTTTCAGCAGTTTCCTTTAAAGAAAAAATTCTTCTATTTTAAAAATCTCGATCCCCATTTTGATTTAGCTGTAACGGCTTTGTCGAAGATGGGTTTGCAAGCGAGCGCTCTTGAAATCGCGGATATGGCGAAGCCAGAGGCTTGGCAAGATCAGCTTGATCGTGAAGCCGGTATCTTTCTTTATTCTTATGACAATCCTGTTACAGGAGCTTTAAACGCCACAGCCGATCTTGATCGTATTTTAAAAGAGAAGAGCATTTTTAGAATTACGCTTTCGCACGCGAGTCATTTATCGAGCTATGGTGCAACGGGTATCGATATTGATCGCAGTGAAATTCAAGTGCGCCAAATGCCTTTTAATTTCGCCGGTAACGGAATTGCCCTCTCATTTGTAGGGGAGCGTGGCCGCTTTGGTGCGGTCACGGCGGAAGCTAGCAGTCCTTGTACAATCGAAGACCTGATCAAATTAAAAGCCGAGCTTGAGCCATTAGCTCAGCTGGCAACCTCTTGGCCTGCGCTGATTAAAGCTCACGAACAAAAACTAATCGGCGATTTTAAACTCTATTTTTCAAATGATCGTCCGCGTGTCCTCGATCGTTTAGTTTTCTACTTTGAAGATATAGATGGTCATAGTTTTTTAAATCTATTGGCTGAGACCTATAAGATCTCTTCTGAGAAAAGTACGAAGCCACTTCAGGCGGCCGGTTGTGATTCACGTTTCGAGACGGCGAGTCTCACTCGTTGGGGTGGTTTAAAAACTATGGATTGGCTAAAGGCCCATGATCTTACTCCTGAAATGGTGCGCGGCTTGGTCGTGATTTACCCAGAGTATTTTACGAAAATCTCTGCCGATGAACTAAAAAAACAGCTTCTCGATGTGAAAACTCAGATTTTGCGTCTGCAAAACGGTGAGAGTTGATGATCACCAATGAAAAAGTGATTATTCTTAGAAAAACCAAGTTCGGCGAATCCGATTTAATTCTTTCGTTTCTTGATTCGAGCGGTCAAGTTCACAGCGTAATGGCGAAAGCCGCTCTAAAAAGTAAAAAACGTTTCGGCGGAGGAGTGTTAGAACCCCTTCACTACGTGAATTTTACTTTTAAGAAAAAAGATCACTTCAAAGAGTCAGAAAAGCTTCCGCTCTTAAGCGAAGCGCAGTTGATTTACGACTTTCCAAAAATTCGGGCCGATTATGAGCGTCTGACTTTGGGTTTACATATTGTCAAAACAGTTTCGACGGTGATTCGTGAAGGCGATTTAGCTCACAAGGGTCTTTTTGATTTAGTTGGTAACTCTCTTCGAGCGGTTGAAAGCAGCGGTAACTTAAGAGCGTTAAAGCTTCATTTCGAAGTGAAGTTTTTAAGTCTTCAAGGCGTGATTGCCACAAATGCTGAGACTGAAGATCTGCTCAAGCTTCCACTGAAAGAGCACGAAAAAATAGATTTCTCTTCTATGAAGTGGAGCGCGATCGCCCGTCAGGTGGACCACGCCCTAGAAAATTTCGTCGGCTAAGCTATCGCTCGGCCGCTTGATGATTACAATCCGTGATAAGACATCAACAGATCAGCTAGTCCAAAGTTAATGCGGTGACCATCGGCATCGTCGAGAACCGAATCCGGTTTTAATACATAACCTTTTTGGTACCCGCGGTAGCCCCCGCCAAGTGCCGGATCAAGCTTGAAATAAAGGTCTTCGATACCGATATTCATTCTTGTTAATGATGCCGCACTCGCCGTCGTTTTCTGCCAAAGACCCAGTGAAATAAGCGCGTACTGAATGTGAAGGTTCGGACGGAAGCCATCGTTCGCATAGCGAGCTGAGCTGCGTGGCCCTTTCGCATCGTAACCGTCAAGTTCTAAGAGCATTCCGAGTTTTCCTTTATTGGGTAGTGAAGCGCAGTTTTTAAGCATGTATCCACCACCATTGTAGCCAGCACCGCCGTTTAAGCCGCAGTTTACATTTTTGCTATAAGTGAAGTCCGTTAGGTTCACGTAAAGACCCATAACATTGTCGAGAGTGATTCCATGATAAGCCCAAGCTCCACCACGAAGAGCTGTTTCAACGACGGCCGCCCCAGGCGACGACGAGTTGAAAGTATAAGTCTCAACAAGGTTGGCTACGTTGGCGGCTTTCAGGCGCGCGATAAAATCAGCGTGTTTGAAGTTTGCCAAAATCGATTTTGCCTTTGTAGGTCCATAATGTGTCAACGCAAGAACCACAGCGCCGAGGTTACCGTTACGGTAGTTCGGATTCCAATCGCGGCAGATATTGTTAACTCCATCCATTGAAATTTGCATTCCGGCACCACAGTTTGAGAGGTGGGGGTTGCGATCTGTTGTCACCCAAGCATTTGAGATAAAAGCGGCTTCGATGATTAAATTGATCTTTGTTTTTTCTGCTGTGCTGAGTTTGTCCCATACGGCTGGAATTCTTTGTGAGATAATAAAGCTAACGAGAGAACCAATCTGCAACTGATCGGCATAGCCGCCTGGGTGAGTCGGTTCATTGCCAGGCACAAGAAGGTTGCGAATCTGCGCGAGTAATTTTGTTTGTGCATTGGCGTCACCGCAAGCCGAGTTGACTGTAAAAGCCATTTCAGCGGAGTGGAACCACCATGAGTGGCCGCCACCTGAAAGCTGACGGTCGAAGCGAATCACTGGTTGAGCTTCGGCAATTTTCATAATTGAAGCCGGTAAGCAAGGAAGCTTGACTGGTAAAGTCGTCACTGGTGTCGGCGTTGGGACAGGCGTAGGAGTTGGTACCGGTGTCGGCACAGGTGTCGGCACAGGTGTCGGAGTCGTCGCCGTCGCCGTAAACTGTACGATTAAAGCTGGGCCAGCTGTACCAGACCCATTAGTGCCGGAGTAGGGTGTAACCTTCAGCACATGTGTGCCGGCGCTTAAAGTTCCACTATTAAATGATCCTAATGTATCACCAAATAAGGCTAATGGCTGCGAAGTTTCAGTTCGCACGGCAATTCCATCTAAAACGAAGGACACGCTCAAGGCTTGGGCGCCTACGTTAGCTCTTACGTTTAAATTAGTGCCGGCCGCAATCGAGCCGCCATCCACAAGTTTTGTGATGACGCTTCCGTTTGTCGTATTAATAAGATCTAAGCTCTGAACAACATTTGTGCTCGGCACCGGTGTTGGAGTGGGTGTGGGTGTCGGAACTGGCGTCGGATTTGGTACCGGTGTCGGTGCCGGTGTGCTGACGACTAATGTATAGGGTGATCCATCGGTATTTTGCGAAAGAAATCTTTGGTACGAAGTCGCTTTACAAGTCTGTTGAATAACCTTGGCACTAGAAGTCGTCGCACCACCTGCTACTTCTAGGCACAAGCCAGCCGCATTACCGAAGGTTCTGAGTTCATACGAACCATCAGTCTGTCTATTCATCACAAATTTTTGAGCAGCACTATCGGCACATGTTTTTAATAAAACGGCACTCCAAGTTTGTGTGGCTGTACCTGCGACGGTCACACAAAGATTTGAATTGGCCGCCTTCAAAGTCACAACTTTATTGCCTAAATGAGTTAAATCTAAAAGCTGTCTTGAATCGTCGATATTAAGAGATCTTTGTATGAGTGGGTAATTCACCGTTACGGCATTCACCGATAAATAACGGGCTGAATGCTTGGCTTCTATAACAATACGATCAGCGGCTGATGCCGATTGTGAAATTAAAGCCGCTGAAGTTAATGCTGATAGTGTCGCGAGCGTTGTCTTACCCAGAAGATTTTTTATGCGAACCATACGTCCCCCATGAAGATTGTGATCTTGTTACTATATGAGCAAGAAGTGCGCCCCCTTGATATTCGTCAAAGTCTTATTTTGAGATGCTTTATGAGGCGTATGTTTGAGCCGATGGCGGTGCTGAAATAAAATGCTGACCACAGGATGATCAATGTCGAAAGTATAAGCGAAAAATAAAGTCTATTTCAGAGGTGGTATTTGAGTTTTATCAAAGATATTTTGCGATATAAATCTCAAGTATTGATGATTTTGTTTTCAAGATTAATCGTTTGTCGAAGCTTGGGCTAAAGAAGAAAAAACCGTCGAGAAGTTGGGCAAGCTTTTGGGGCAAAATGTCTTTTATTTTTTAGTTAAAAAATCGGCGCAGTTTTTGTGGTGTGCAGATAGGATTTCATTTTGCGTGTCGGGCAGACCGTTATCTAAGAACATAAATACTCTGAAGTTGCGCAAGAGTTCCTCAATGGCCGCTTGCGAAATTCCATTTTCAGGAAGCTCAATAAAAATTTGATGAACCCTCTCTTGTGATCCATGGCGAGCATTGAATTTAAAAATGCTATATCCAGCGTCTAAAATTAATTGACGAAGTGCCGCGAGCTGAGCCGCGCGGCCTTGGCGAGGTTCAAGTACAAGGCGTTTAAAGGGGCGTGTTTCGATCATATAAGATTGATCACGTCTTATCGAGTACAGTTGGTAGTCTCCGCCCTCTAAGTTGATTATAACAGCTTGGCCTATTGAAAAGTTCGCAACAGAATCAATCACGCCTTGAATAATAGAAAATTCATTTGGGCAGGTCAGAAAGATTCGATCAAATTCAGAACCTCTTTTTTTCTCAACAACGCATATATTTAAAAAATGCGCAGGAATATTTTCAAGCACCATTTCGGTCATATGTGGCGCCATCAAAGTCATTTTAATAGTGCTAGTGCCGCGTCTTTTTGCATCGTTTAAGAAGTGAGTTTTTGGCTCCGCTTTAACATCACTGTAATATTGGTCTATGTATTCATATTTTGAAAGCTCAGAGAAAATGCGGGCACGGTCGGCTTCTGAAAAATTAATGATAAAGTTAAATGCTGGAGTGAGCTTTACGTATTCAATCCATGCTCCTGCATTTTGCAAACCCTTGAAAAGTTCTATGAGTTCTTCATGGTGAAGCTTCTCGGCGACACGAAACTGTAGGGTCGAGCGTTGGCTTTCAGGTGAAAGAGGCTGAATATCGGTGATAAAACCATGAAAGAAGAGGTCTATCAGGAATGCAGCATCAGGTTGTTTTGTGTCTGCGCTCGAAGTGATCTGAAGCTGCATCATGTGGCCATTTTCAGAAAGAGCACTGAAAGAGTAACCATTTTTACGAAGGATTTGCTCAAGGCGAGTTTTGTATTCTGGAATATTTAAATAGCTAACGGTAGCGGAGTGTTTAGCATGCGCTAACGATACGAAAACTGAGCAAATAAATGCAGCAAAAAATGATACGAACCGAATCACAGTTAAACCTCTAAAGTGAGTGAGAGGTTTAACTGTTTCGCACTTAAAGCACAAGACTGTAGAATTTTCGTTCTGTACTTATTTCACCCAGTTGAAGCTGAACGTGCTCATAAGGGCGTATTGAGAGTACTGGTAAGCATCGGTGCTCGAAGCATTATTCGTATAAGTCGCATTGACTCCGAAGTTCCAAAGCTTAGTTAAAGGGCGTGAAAAGCCAGCAAGCAATGAGAAGTTATTATCCTTACGGCTGTCGCTCGATTTATTGTAGTCGAGGGTGTAAACCGAGAGGCCATAAATCAGATTCGTATCCTTCCACTTTTTAGCCGGGGTCGCATAAATCGCACCGAGGTCGATGCGGTTGTAAGTTTTGTTCTTTCCTTTTGCATCGGCTAGAGATAACCCGGCCGATGCGATTAAAGCTCTTTTCTTATCTTTACCAAGAACGAAGGTTTGTTGTGTTTTAAGCGTAACCTTAGTGGCATCCAGGTTGTCATCAGCTGCCGAACTCAGAAGTGAGTCTTCTTGGCGAACATCAAAAGTGTAGCCCGCATACCAGTCTTCGCGCATAACCAGAACAAGATCAGCCGTGCCACTTACGGTTTTTTGAATTTCATCACGTGTTCCGGTGTCGTTGGCATCCATATAAAGAGACTCGTAGCCCGGAGTTAATTGCAGGCTGTAACCTTTTTGCAGCCAATTGCCTTTTAATAAATATGGAAGGGAAGCCGTTACTTGAAATGGATCAGCTGATGCAAATTTAGAGTCCACTGAATACATGTAATAAGCTGTCGCTTTTGCACTTAACTCAGAGGCCGGTTTATAAAAAATTCGGTAGTTCACGTCACCACTAGCTGATGTACGAAAGCCACCATCATCAGTTGAAAGACCTTGTGACGCCTCACCATCTGGAGCAAATAAAATATTAGAATCGTATCCGGCACCTAAGCTGCCGTTGATCGTCCATTTCTGTGCGGCCATTTTTTGCGCTTCAATGTAGCGCGCAATAAGTTCGATATTCTCTTCCGCTTGTTTATCAAGAGCCGGATCTTTTGAGTTATCAAGAACCCATTCAAAAGCCTCTTTCGAGGCATTGTATTTTTCTTCAGACATTAAAATTAAACCATTATAGAACGTCGCGCTCGGTGCTAAAACTGGGTCGCCCCCTTTTTGAGCTGCATGAAATGCTTCTTTGGCAGAGGCATACTCTTTAAGTCGATAGTGAACGAGTCCAATGTAATAACTTTTTTCACTCGGATTTATCGGGTTCGGTGGGCTCATTTTTAGAGCCACCAAAGATTCATTGAATTTTTCATTGCGATAAAGAGAAACGCCATACATAAAATGATAGGAGCGACTGTTGGGGTTGAGAGTTAAACTTTTACTGAAAGCCTCTTCGGCCTCTTTGAAATCACCGGCATTATAAGCTGCCATACCTTTGCGACCCAGCTCATCGGCTTCGGCATTACGTCTTGTTTTTTCTGCTGCTGAAAACTCAGCTGCCTCTTTTTTCAGCTGGGTCATACGTTGAGCTTCGAGCTGCTCTAAACGCAAACGAACGGCCTCGCGTTCAACGGCTTCATTGGCCATCTTCTTGAACATTTGCTCGCGCTCAAGATCTTTTGCCACCGCTGCGGCCTGTTCAGTTTGTAGAGGTTTAATTTTATTACTTTGAGCAGCGAGCTGAACTTGTTTCAGTTGGTTCTCAAAAAGTGAACGGGCGCGATCGGCTTGTACTTTTGTATCGTAAACATCCACTTGTTTAACCCCGTCTTTAGCACGCATGAAAAGGGGAGACGGTTTGATTTTCCCTGATTGAATTTCTGAAGTTACATTAGATAAAGCTTTATCATTGTAACGGTTAACCTCTTCAATAACGAAAGCTTCAATGTCGCCACTTTCAGTTGTCTTCCAATCGAGGGCAAATGGACCTGAAAAGATCGCGGAGTCTGGTGCCGTTTCTTCAAGCAAGATCTTGGCAATTTTGCCCGATTTTTTTTCGCGCACAAACATGTAGGCCTGATCGATCTTATCTACGGCCTTATTCCATGATGTTGAACCGTAGGTGATTGTATAGCGTGAGTTGCTTCCAGAATTATTTGAAACTTTAGTCACCGTAGGAACGTTTGGTGCTTGCGCGAAAGAAGCAGTAAATGAAAATAGGGTCAGCAGAAGAGGTGCGTACTTGATGTATTTCATACCCAAAAGGATACCGAACATCCTTTTGGGCGGCAAACGAGCACAGGTCGAGGCCTAGCTCTAGGGTCCGTTGACGACCGTAACCTTCAAACTACGACTACCCGCTTGAATAATATCTTTCACAATTGGCGGTGGTGGCGGTGGTTTAAAGACCTGTGGCGGTGGCGGAGGTGGC
>CAYHVK010000025.1:0-32475 GCA_964360255.1 uncultured Pseudobdellovibrionaceae bacterium
CGCACCACGGAAGACTTTCATAAGAAAGCTGTCCAACAGATCTTACAAGAGCTCTGGGATAGCGGCGAGATTTATGAAGATACTTACGAGGGTTGGTACTGCGTTAGTGAAGAGATTTTCTATACCGATAAAGAGCTTATCGACGGCAAAACTCCAACGGGCAAAGAAGTCGTAAAGATCTCTGAGAAAAACTACTTCTTCAGAATGTCGAAGTACCAAAAAGCTCTTGTTGAATACATCGAAAAGAACCCGAAATTCATTCAACCTGATCACCGTAAAAATGAAGTGCTTTCGTTCTTGAAACAACCCCTCACTGATCTTTGCATCAGCCGTCCAAAATCACGCTTGAGCTGGGGCATCGAAATTCCGTTTGCCAAAGATTATGTTACATATGTTTGGTTCGATGCTCTTCTTAACTACGCGACGGGCGTGGGACTTAAACAAACTCCGCGTAATGATGAGTTCCGTAAATGGTGGGTCGATGCAGGCCCCATTCATATTATCGGCAAAGACATTCTCATAACTCACGCGGTGTACTGGCCCACTATGCTCATGGCCATCGGAGTTCCACTCCCTCAAACTATTTTTGCACATGGCTGGATTCTCAACAAAGATAACGAAAAGATGAGTAAGTCTCGCGGCAGCGTCATGGATCCTGTTGAATGGGTGAAACTTATCGGTGCCGATGCCCTTCGCTATTTCTTAATTAACGATGTACCACTGGGCAATGATGCTCCAGTCTCTCATGAACTTATTATTGGTCGCGTGAACAGTGATTTAGCTAACAACTTAGGTAATCTTCTCAGCCGCGCAACGAATCTGATTGGTAAATTCTTTGATGGACAGTCTCCTGGCGCATCGGGTGATGATGCTGCCACTCGTGCTCTTATTGAAGTCGCAACAGCCACTGCTGGTCGCGTACAACGCGAGATAGATGAGCTGGCTCCGCACAAAGCTATTGAGCACATTCGCCACCTTCTCAATGAAACAAATAAATTCCTTGAAGATAAAGCTCCATGGAAGCTGGCAAAAACAAATGTTGAAGAAGCGGGTCAACATCTCTACACCGCTATTGAGGTCTTGCGAATTGCCGGCGGATTACTTGAACCCATTATGCCTGTGAAAATGAAATCACTTTTGCAGACTATCGGCGTAAAAGAAAATAAATGGGAGAACCTCAGTCTTTGGGGCGTGA
The DNA here is from genome assembly GCA_964360255.1 of uncultured Pseudobdellovibrionaceae bacterium. Classification (GTDB taxonomy): domain Bacteria; phylum Bdellovibrionota; class Bdellovibrionia; order Bdellovibrionales; family UBA1609; genus CAYHVK01. Next base: position 1,196 of record CAYHVK010000025.1, read on the forward strand.
CTGTTAAAGGAACCCAGATTCAAAAACCTGAGCCTTTATTCCCGAGAGTCGAATTGCCGGAATAGTCCGGCAATTTTTCATTGCCAGAATAATCTGGCAAACTCTCATCAAACGATGAGCGGAACAATAAGAACAGAAATAATCGCGATGAGCTTGATAAGAATATTCATCGCCGGGCCTGTCGTATCCTTGAACGGATCACCAACAGTATCGCCAATTACGGCAGCGCCATGAGCGCTACCACCTTTTTTCTCTCCCTCAAGATTCCCGGCTTCAATAAATTTTTTGCCGTTATCCCAAACGCCACCCGCATTTGCCATGAGAAGAGCAAAAACGACTCCCGTAAGAAGCGAGCCCACTAGCATGCCGCCCAAAGCGACCGGGCCTAACGCAAAACCAATTATTACAGGAGCTATTACAGTCACTAGCACTGGCGCAATCATTTCACGCAAAGAAGCTTTTGTTGAAATCTCAATACAACGAGCCGTATCAGGCTTACCTGTCCCATTGAGTAAGCCTGGGATTTCTTTAAACTGACGACGAATCTCTGCCACCATTTGCCCAGCTGCTTTACCAACAGAAGTCATTGTCATAGAGGCTGCAAGAAGCACAACCATTGCACCTAGAAACATTCCTATCACCACGTTGGGATCACTAATATCCATCACATCATTAACACCCGCCGTTTTAACAGCCTGTTTAAACGCCACAAAAAGCGCGAGGGCTGTCATAGCTGCAGAACCAATGGCAAATCCTTTACCAACCGCCGCGGTTGTGTTTCCGAGAGCATCGAGACTATCTGTGATTTTACGAACTTCAGGGCCAAGATGTGCCATTTCTGAAATTCCGCCTGCGTTATCAGCAATAGGTCCGTAAGAATCAATTGTCATTGTTACGCCCACAGTTGCCAGCATCCCAACCGCCGCGATGGCGATTCCATAAAGACCAGCATATTGGTACGAAGCAAAAATAGCACCGGCGATCAAAACCAAGGGCGCTGCTGTTGATTCTAGACCGATAGCAAAACCAGAAATAATATTTGTAGCCGCTCCAGTTTTTGAAGCTTCAGCCACTCGGCGCACAGGGCGTCCAGATGTATAATACTCCGTTACTTTTCCGATCAAAAGCCCGGCAATAGCACCCGAAAGAACGGCCCAGAAAATATTAAGGCCATATTCAAAATGAATAATGAGCCCAACAGTTCCTGCAGCAAAAACAACCATCGCAATCAACTCAGATAAATTAATCGCTAGTGAAGGTTTTAAATTTTTGAAAATATTAATACATAAAATTCCTAGTACCGAAGCGCCGAGACCAATGACTGAAAGTAAAAGTGGCAAGCCCAATAAAACTGTACGATCCACACCCGGAAAGTAATTACTTATAGTTTCCGGAGTCATTGTGGCCGCAATTGAAATAGAAGCGACCATAGCTCCTACATAAGATTCATAGATATCAGCGCCCATGCCGGCCACATCACCCACGTTGTCGCCAACATTATCGGCAATAACACCTGGATTACGCGGATCATCCTCTGGAATACCGGCTTCAAGTTTACCAACTAAATCAGAACCCACATCAGCAGCTTTGGTAAAAATACCGCCACCGATACGCGCAAAGAGCGCAATTGAAGAGGCTCCCATAGAAAATCCGGCAATAATTCCTGGCCCCTCGGTATCCGCACCAAATTGATAGAACAAACCACCAAGCGCCAAAAGCCCAAGGCTCGCAACAGCTAAACCCATGACTGATCCGCTATTAAATGAAACTAAAAGCGCCGCACCAATTCCGCGATCTTTCGCCGCCGCCGCAGTACGAACATTACCCTTGGTGGCGCTCTTCATACCGATAAAACCAGCCAAACCTGATGAAAGGGCTCCAAGAATAAAAGCTAGAGATGTATTGAGGCCAAGACCCCAAATTATTAAACCTGCAACCACGACAACGAAGATAACGATCTTCGAGTACTCTGCCTTCAAAAATGTCATAGCGCCCAAATGAATTTCATCAGCAATGGCCACCATTTTTTCATTCCCTGTGGGCTGACGAACAACGAGAAGATACGTGATAAGGGCTGCTAAAAGACCAATGACGCCCGCAATTGGGGCTACAATTCCAACTTCTATCATGCTAATTACTCCTGAAGTAAACAGTTCTTCGCTCATCATTTGGTCCAAACCATAAGGAAGTCAAGCCTCTATGATATCTTACGAAATTTATAAATTTATTCATATCGTCGGCCTCGCCATCACCGTTTTTTCTTTGGGAGCGTTAGCTCTGCAAATGATCAATCAGAAAACAGCAGAATTTAAAAATAAAAAGTTCATCGCTATCGGGCATGGACTTGGTCTTTTTATGCTGCTACTAGGCGGCTTCGGAATGCTCGCGCGACTAGGGATTGTACGCGAAATGCCAACATGGGTAATTATTAAAATCGTTATCTGGCTTGTTATCGGAGCTATTCTTGCGCCAATGAAACGCAAACCCCAGTGGAGCGGTTGGCTTTGGGCCGTCGTTCTTATTCTTGTTTCGGCAGCGGCATGGACAGCTCTTTTCAAACCGTTCCAGTAGAATTTTACGTATTAATTAATTTTGTATTCTAAAAAGCGGCAATCGATATTGCCGTTGAAAACTTGGATTTTACGAGTGGCCTTAAGTTTTAAAGCTCCAGTGAGCTCATCATTTCCTGAAATCATCCACATCGTCCAGCCTTTGAAATTCTGCTTTAAACCAAACGCGAAATCACGATACACATCTTTTAATTCTTCATCGACACCCAAGCGCTCTCCGTAAGGAGGATTCACAATTAAAATTCCCTTCTTACCCTCAAGTTCAGGTGGCGGTACTATAGCGTCAACATAGGCTCTTTCGAACTTTATCGTATCATCTACGCCCGCACGACGAGCATTAGCTTCAGCCACACGAATGACTTTGCCATCACGATCAGAGCCAAAAATTTTAAGAGGCTGTTCAGTCTCAGCTGTCATGGCATCAGAGAGTACAGTTTCCCAAACATCAGGATTAAAATCTTTAAGACGTTGAAACCCAAATTTATTTTTAAAAGAACCCGGAGCAATCTTACGTGCCATCATTGCGGCCTCGATAAGAATAGTTCCTGATCCACACATTGGGTCTACTAAAGGAATATCTTCGTTCCAGCCCGCAAGGCTTAATAAACCGGCAGCCAAATGCTCACGTAAAGGAGCTTCACCTTGTTCTTTTCTATAACCACGACGAGTGAGTGGCTCACCTGATGTATCAAGAGCCACTGATACAGTGTCTTCTACAATACGAATCATAACTAAAAGATCAGGATTGTCTGAATCAATATCAGGGCGCTCATCGAATTTCTCACGAAACTGATCAACGATGGCATCTTTGGCTTTTAAAGTCACAAAGCGCTGATCTTTAAAGTATGAATCGCGCACGGTCGAGTCGATAGCAAGAGTGTCTTTCGGCCCAATATACTGGGTGAAATCATGTTTTCGAACGCCGTGATAGAGTGCATCGTTACTATTCGCTTTAAATTCTAAAATCGGTTTTAACACGCGAGTCGCCGTACGCAAATGAAGATTGGCTTTATAACAGCCGGCCACATCGGCCTCGAACTCGACTCCAATAGAAGATTTTGAAAGGACTTTTAAACCCAGGCTTTGAAGTTCTTTTTCTAACACATCCGCCAAACCGCGTGAGGTCTGAGCAATATACTTATCCATTATAATTCTCAGTTCTTTTTGGCTGGTGGCTTAGGGGCCGTTTTTCGAGAAGAAGTTTTCGCTTCGCCTTCATTAGAAGAAGTGTTCTTTTTAAAAATATTTTGCATGATTTTTTGCTCAAAGGTACGACGATCCGTTTTTAATGTGGGGTTTGTCATTTCAGTTTGAACACGAAGATCTTGCTCATCAATGCCGCCCGGATATTGGCGATTGGCAGGAGCCGTCTCAGCCGCATAAGAAAAACCACCGAACTGAGTAAAAACTAATAGAGCAGCACTGATTAATAACGATTTCATACTTTAAGGTTTAACATAAACGACGGTGATCGGCCATGGGGATTTGCTCTCGAACTTTTGAAATCAGCTCAGGGTTCAACTCGACGACAAAGTAATCCGGCTGAGATTTCTTTATCTCTTTTACAATTTCGCCCCAAGGGTCCACACAAAGTGAATGGCCGTAGGTCTTTTTGACTCCCTTAGCGCTTCTATGAGTACCGGCTTGAGCTGCCGAAATCACATAGGCCTGACATTCAATAGCCCGAGCCCGGTTTAAAATATGCCAATGGGCTTTACCTGTCGGCACTAAAAAGGCCGATGGAATGAGTATCAGATCTACTTTTTCATGAGCATATTTCAAAAATAAGTTTGAAAAGCGAATGTCATAACAAATAGTCAGGCCAATCCTCCAACCGTCAATATCAATAGTGCTGGCTTCGCTACCATGGGTAAATAAATCCGACTCACGCACCGGCGGAGCCCCTTTCACCTGCACGTCAAAGAGATGAATTTTCTTATAGAGCACCTGAACTTGCTCGCCAGTCACAATCACTGTGGCGTTGTAGTTCTTTACGCCGTCTGTATATGCCACAGAGCCAAAAAACAAATCACAGCGATTCTTCTTGGCCCAAACCTGAAAGCGAGTCCAAAACTCTTCTTTAAGAGTGCAGTAAACTTTTGCATCATCATTTCGGATTCGCATGTAAAGAGTATTTTCTGGAAGACAAACAAGGCGAGGCTTAGAACGTTCGATCTTCTTCAACTGACGAAAAACCATTTCGATGTTTTTCTCGAGGCTGTCCACTGACGTTAATTGTACGACGGCGATTTTAATTTTGTTTTTTGAATCTACTTGTTGGCTTCCGTGATGCCAGCTGCCGCCACTGGTTTGCATGTCCAGCCTGCCTTTTCTAGGTTGCCTTTGATATTTTCAACGATCTTGTCACAGCTGCCAGCGAACTTTCCGCCGCCAACATCTTTATCGAGGCCAGCTTTAGTGTAGATAGTTTTACACTCGTCCCCTGCTTTTTCGACACGGATAGTACGTACAATCTTTTTATTCTTGCACATAACGTAATCCATATCGTTCTGAGCAATTGCCGCCTCCGCCTGTAAAACGAGCGAGAGCAGAACTGATATAAATATTGTGTATAAAGACATAAGGCTCCCCATTCTTAAAGGATAACGAAGGGAGCCCCTCATCTCAAGGGATGAGTGAATCAAAATTAGATTATTTTGACTTAGAAGCGGCTTTTTTCGCCGGTTTTTTGGTTTTCGCAGCTGCAGTCGCTTTTTCTAGCAACTTCACGTTTGAATAATCGAGGAGTCCCTCTTTCTTCAAAACGCCTTCTTTTTTGTCAAAGTGAGTTTGAACGCGAGCGCCTTGAACACGAATCTTCATTTTAGCAGCGTTAATTTCAAGAACTGCGCCTTTTTTGCCTTTATCAGAGCCAGCGATCACTTCTACAGTGTCACCTTTTTTAATTTTCAATTTCATTAGTTGGCTCCTTTTTTAGCCGTCTTACCAGGCGTCTTAGCCACTTTCTCAGCTTTTGCAGCTTTAGGTGCAGACTTCTTGCGTGAAAGCGCGTGTTTGATTTTATTTTTAACTTCTAGGGCTCTTTTAGAGAGGTTTTTATCTAGAGCGTTCAAAATGTAAGTGTCAAAACCACCATTGTGCTCAAGAGTACGAATTGTGCTAGTTGCAATTTGAAGACGTACTGAACGGTTCAGCGTATTGCTAAATAGTTGTTTATACTGAACATTAGGCTGTGCCTTGAATTTTGTTTTAATATTCGAGTGGCTCACTAAGTTCTTAACTACGGGGCCTTTTCCCGAAAGCTCACAGCGTGACATGATAATGCTCCTTCATCCTTCGATAAATTATCTTATAAGAACAATGGGTATAGGTGAAAATGACCCTTGTTGTCCACCATATTTTATCGTATAAGCTTTTAGCTCGAAATAAGAGGTAAAAATGAAAAAGACCGTTAGATCTAAATTCCGTCCTGAGTACCCTGTCGACTTTATCTTTGATTATAAAGATCCAGTCACTCTTAGCCGTTTCGTTATGGAAGGCGGAAAAATCGTTCCAGCTCGCATCAGCAAGCTCAGCCTGACACAACAACGTAAAGTCGCTGCTGCAGTTAAACGCGCTCGTAGCTTGGCTCTTCTTCCTTACGGAACAATCGCTAACGACAACCTAGGCCGCGTAGAACCAGTTAGCCCTAAGCCTTTCGCAATCTAATTTTAGTTTTTAAAGACTATTATTAAAGACGCCTAACAGACGATGTTTGTTGGGCGTTTTGCTTTATTTAATGCCGGGGCTTCTTAGCCCTCATGATCAAGAACTGATTAATAATCTCAAAAATCGTAGCTGCTAGTAGCAGAGTAAAACAATAAGACGCTGCCTTATGCATCAGTGGAGCTTCAATTCCCATAACTGTAGTTAAAGGCTCATCGCTCAGGCTTAGGATCCGAGTGAGCAATATAGGTATAGAGAAGACAAAGGTATGAACGAATGCCACCCAAAAGAGCGGCGTTCGGCGCCAGTTGAGATTTTTATAAGTCCAATAGAGTAGCCCTATTCCCAGAAACAGAAAGCAAGAGCCTGTCCATAAAGCCGCGTAGTAACGACTCTCGACCAGTCGAAAAGTAAGGCCGGCATTAACACCAACTAAGAATTCTAAAACCAACAAAACAAGTAATTTACGAATCATTGTATGTCCGGCCGGACGTCCGATAAACGGGCGCTCGTCCGCTCCTTTATGGTTATTTCGCGTGATGAGAATAGGCCCGCTTCTTGCCCTAAGCAAGTGACAAACAACTTAAGCTAAGGAGCTTCACATGTTCAAACAGTCACTTTTAGATTTAAAGAATGATCTGATCCACTTCGGACTTAAACCTTCAGAATGGCGAATTATGTCATCGAGAAAAGCTGTATATGTCATTCATCGAGAAGACTCTGGCTTGCTTTTCAAAGCTCAGGTGGCTTTGAATTCTATTAGCGGTAAACTTGCGCTGACTCAGCTCACGCTGCTTGATATTTAAAGATATTGGCCGCAAGGCAGTGAGTAGAGGGATTTATCCCAGGCCTCTTGCGGCGGAAGGGCTTTGATTCCTGGGAGCTGACTGAGACTACCCTTCTGAAATCCGAGCCATGATTCCTCACCATAAATTTGGATGGATTTATTTTTTAGCAAGCAAAAGAGATTTAAATCTCCTGGATCAAAAAAGCCGATTTTTAAATTCGGATGCGCAGGAGGTTGCGCTCCCCATGCGAGCTTGGCCATAAGATCAATTGTTGGGGCTAATGATCCACGAATAGCTGGAAGCTCCCCTATTTTTTCAAGACAGGCTGGTGTCACGCTACTAAGTTCGCGAAGCACCTTCTTCATGCCGGCAAAAAGCTCAAGGCAGCCGCCTGGGCCGTTACCCTTCTTGCAATTTTCAAGCATTTCAAAATAGCGCACAGTCTTAACTGTGGCCTTTGGATGAACATATAAGAAGCCAACCGTGCCCATCTGGAAAGCTTCGATTTCAGCGTCGCATTGAGTGCGTGGTGGGTCAGAGAGAATAATGAAAGCAAGTCCGCCCACGATAACGAGCATAGCAATTGTATTAAAAGATAAGGATCTTAAGAATTCCAAGAGTGCCACCTTCCTTTTGCGGTCGGATTTCGGCCGGACAATAAAAAACGCCCAAGACTTAGCTTGGGCGTTTTCATACTTTTTGAAAAGCGTTTAATTGTTAAATTAACAACTAAACGCGCTCAATTAGAAAGTAAGTTTAGATTCTAGGTACCACTGAGAGAATGTGTCATCAGTTGCGAATGCATCGCCTGGCTCAAACATTCCGTAGCGAGCTTGGATAGCGAAGTTGTTTGTGTACTTCTTAGTAACAACTAGATCCCATTCATTACCGATTTCGTCGTCAGTACCGCCAGAAGCGATAACTGCACCAGCAAGAGGACCACCAACGCCATTAACTGCGCCAGACTTTTCTGTTTTTTCAAACATTAAGTACTCAAGACCAACAGTTACATCTTCCATTGGAGAAAGAGTCACACCTGCGCGCATGTAAGTTAAGTTACCCCAACCTACTACGTCCATAAGACCTGCATTTTTGTAAGTCTCATAGTGGAAACCGTTGTACTGCTTGTCGTCTGTATCAGTTGATTTTTTACCTGAATCTGTGTGGTAACCACCGTGTACACGAAGGTTCATAACAGCTGGCATAGAATAACCAACTTCTAAATCCATCATATCTGCGTCGATGTCAGTTTTAGTACCGCCAGTTGAATTTTCACCTGTGTACATAGCGTATGTGAATTTGTAATCAACACCCGCTGTATCACCAGCAACAGTCAAACCGATACGTTGTGCATCTTCTTTAGGAAGAGTCAAAATACCAGCTGTAGTTGTGTCGTATTGCGCTTCATCACGTTTAACCATGATGTAGTGAAGGTGAGCCATCTTTAAGAAAGATGGAAGAGTTTTCCAATCCAAAACTAGGCCATAGAAAGCGCCAATTTTGTTTGCGAAGTCTTCATCAGCATTATAACCACGGCCACCAGTTACGCCGAAAGCTCCAACGCGAACTTGTTCTAGATCATAGATCAAGCCTGCGCCATCAAATGCCTTTGCAACTGGCTCCCAGTCATTAGAAGAAACTACTGAGCCATCGCCCAAAGTTTGAGTGATACGACCAGCTTTAACTGTTGCTTCATCAGAAACTTGCCAGTTCATGAAAGCTTCGTTAACAGTCAAAACGTTATTAGTTGCATTGGCACGACCGTCAGTGCCTGCAGCAGTACCGCCGCCACGATCGTTAATATCATCTGGAAATTGATCAGCGTTCGAACCCCAGTCAGCGTTATGAACGAGACCTAAGTTAAACGTCATTTTTTCACCAGCGCGTACAGTCGTGTTCAACTTTGTACGTTGCATGATGAATTGATCGTTTGCATCAACGGCATCTTTGTTGAAACCTTGAGCTTGGTTATTGAAATACTGGAGGCGGAATTCTCCGCTGTGAGTCCAGTCACCTTCCGCAGCGTGTGCGAATGGTACGTAGCTGAGCACTGCGATTAGTGCGATCAGTTTTTTCATGCGATGTCTCCTCTTGTTGACATTTATTGTTGTTAACTTTGTTTCTGTTACTTCTTAAATCTGTCCCAAAAGTCCGCTCGCCTCGTCCTGTGTCACCCCTGAATTCTTTTCATGTTCAGAAATGTCGCAGGACTAACCTACTGATTACTAAGTCATAAACTGTTGTAATCCGAGGCATAACTTCCTTATATACTTAATCCTAGGAAGACTTGGTTTGTAATGACAACCTTTTTCAGCCAACTTACGGCGGCGCATTAAGCCCTTAGTCTGTTTGACTTAAGTGGCAATATGCTTAAATTAGCGCCCTCAAAGACTTACGTCTAGAGAAGTTCGGGGAGTAGCGCAGTCCGGTAGCGCACCTGGTTTGGGACCAGGGGGTCGCAGGTTCGAATCCTGTCTCCCCGACCAATTTTCTTAAGTGAAAATTGTCGGATCTAAAAACCCAAAAATATTCCAGAACTTATTAAACACATTCGCATTTGTTCCGTCTCCCGGAAGAGAGACAGGATTCGAACCTGTTCAGGTGCTGTTCGATTGATAGGTCTGTTAGCTCGTTATTCCGATAACGACCGCTGGCAAAAACGATTGGTCGTATTCCAAATTCACTCGCCTTCTCACCTACTAAATCCCGGTTTAAGCCAATCGAGTTTGTCAGCCTATTTTGGCTGACTAGTGTCCCAATTAGAGAAATAAAATCTTAAAAATTCATTTAAAAATGATCACATATCATAAAAATTTAATTTATGTATCAAATTAGAATATGTCTAACTATCTAGAAATTATAATATAAATTAGTATTTATAAATATAAATGATCACAAATGTGAATAATATTAGATATGATGCCGATAAATTGATAGCCTATAAATAGCTCATGAATCAGGTCAAATTTCTTTTCCGATTCATTGGGCCCAGGGGGTACCTTATGTGTACAAAAACTAAAATGGCCGTAGCCGCAACGTCTCTACTTCTTCTTGTTGGTTGTGGTGAAACGGCAAATGCGCCGAACACTGTTTCTGCGACATTGAAAATGACGAGCTCTAGCCAAAACGCAACTGTTGCGAAAAATAGCTGGAGCGACAAGCTCTACAACTTACTTTTTCCTACAGCGGTCGCATTTGTGCCGCCGGTTATTGTGGACACAAACGGCACAAATATCGCGCTCACTGACGCGTGGGTTATGATCAAAGAAGTTGAATTTGAAGCTGAAGAAACTCCTTCCCTTGCAGAGACGGATGGCGATGAGATTGAGTTCGTGGGCCCATATGCTGTCAACTTGTTGTCGAGTGCACCAGTGGCTCTCGACACTCAAAGTATTGTTCAGCAATCATACCGACGAATAAAAATGAAGCTGCATAAAGCAGAAGCGGCTGTGACGGGGGCACCTGCGCAACTTGTGAATAACAGCGTTTATTTTGCGGGTGCGGTCGGAGCTAACGCCTTTACCTTTGAGTCAGATGACACGACGGAATTTGAAATCGGCGGTCCGAATCCGGTTTTACCGGCGGATGGCTCGGCGGTGCTTGTTCAGATTCAACTTGCAAACGTCTTTAAGCTGATCGACATGTCGGTCTTGCCAAACGGCGCTGCGATATCGGCTTCGAATCGATACGCAGGCGTAAATCTATGTCCATCAATCGATCCGAGTGCCAACGATATCTACACATGTGTGCGCAACGGGCTTCGCGCGCAAAGCGATTGGGGTTGTGATCTCGATGACGACGATGACTTAGATGCAAGCGATGATTCAGCGAAATAATTGAAACTCTGGGCCGGTCCGTGGTGGACCGGCTCTTTTAAAAGGGACTTTAACGTGCCGGCAAAGAAGATCAATTCCACACGACCAAACATCTTTACGTACCATGATCATCTTTCCTTTTTAAAAGACTGGTTTGAATTTTTAAAACGCGAAGGGACAGGTTTTTCGATGAGAACGCTCGCAACAAAAGCGAAATTGGCCGTGGGCTACATGCCGATGTGCCTGAGCGGCAAGCGCGTTCTTTCAACGAAAGCGCTTCATAAGATGATGCCGTATTTGAAAATGAATAATCAAGAGCGCCGCTTCTTCGAATTGCTGCATTTGGTTGGAACTTCTGAAGAGGCGAGTGTCAGGCTGCAGGCGATTCATGACATGAGTAGGCTTCAGGCCTTTTATCAGAATAACGCTCAAGACGTTGATGTGTATCAGTATCTGACAAAATGGTACTACGTCGCAATTCGAGAGATGGTGAGTTTGACAGATTTCAAAGCAGATCCATATTGGATACAGGGGCGTATAGGCGGTCGCTTAAGCCTTGCCGAGTGCGAGCAGGCACTCGCCTTCTTGATTGAGAAGGGTTTTATATTGAAAGACGACGCTGGAAATTATCGGTTGCCAGAGAAGAGTCTCGACTGTTCCGAGGGTATTTTTAAAGTCAGCTTGAGCGAGTTTCATCGTCAAATGTTTCATTTAGCCGCACAGTCGATTGAAAAAGTGCCGCGCTCGCATCGTTATATCGTGGGGCACACTTTCTCACTGCTTGAAGCCGATTTGGAAAAAGTGAAGACCATACTTGATGAGGCAAGGGCTAAGATTCGTATGCTAGCACATGGCGGGAAAGACGCCGCGCACGTTTATCACGTTGAATTGGCTTCGTTTCCGCTGACGAGAGTAAAGGGTAGTTCGCTGAAGGAAGAATTATGAAAAAAATAAAACTGATTTTTGCATTTTGCATCTTGGCCTTTTTGATTTCTTGCGATCACGGCACCATCACCGGTAATCCACTTATTAGCCTGACCTTTAATGGCTCTTCGCAAGATGCTACCATCGCGCGTTTAGATATTTGGCAGCGACTCTATAATGCATTTATTCCGACAGCCGTTGCAGCACCGTCGACCATCGTCGATTCGGGCGGGCGCACAGTCCTACTTGACGAGTTTTGGACAACCATTGGTGAAGTCGAATTTAAATTTTTTGAAACAGCAACTGCTGATGAGGTCGACGGCGATAGCGTTGAGCTTACGGGTCCATACTCCTCTAATATTCTTGTGACTACTGCGGATCCGGTTGGAAGTGTGCGGATCGGCCTGAAGGCGGTTCGCCGAATTAAGGTGAAACTGATGCGAACGGATTCGTTGCCCGCTGGAGCGCCGGTTGATTTTTTAAATAAGAGTTTACTCATTTCGGGTACTGTTAATGGCGTTCCATTTACGCTGACGTCAGAAGATGAAGCCGTGGTCGAAGTTGCAGGTCCGAATGCGGTTTCGGTGCCAAACGGCTCGAGTTTACTTTTGCAACTTCAGATTGCGAATATATTTAAAAAAATCAATCTCGCCGATATAACTGTTCCTACCAATATTTCTGAATCAAATCGGGTAAATTCAGTGAATCCGTGTCCGAACATCGATGCTAGCGCCAACGATATCTACACGTGCTTTCGCAAAGGAATCGAAACTGAAGCCAACTTTGGACGCGACGACGGCGACGATGAGTTGGACATTAACGACGATACAGTGAAGTGAACGACCAATAACAATCTAAACAAGGAGGCGCTTATGAAGCGTTTTTCAATCGGTCTGTTCTTAGGACTCGGGCTTACTTTTATGGCTGTGCCCAGCCATGCAATTCTTGAGGCGCGGATTCATTACGGAGCCGGACAAGGCTCTCCGGATGAATACAACAATGCATACTTCAAGTTTCAAGACGGCCCGGAACTGGAAGAGCAAAAAGTTCTTGGCGCGGATTTGATATTTTCTCCACCAATGTTGAATTGGGGCTTGGGTGTTCGCTTCGAGGGAATGCAAGAAAACGGAACGGAGTTTAATGAGAAGGTCGAGATGGACATCACCCGAACTTCGATACTACTAAACCATCGCATTGTGAATACGCTGTTATATTTCGGGCCAATTGTGACTTACGGTGTTGACCACAAATTCGCGATGGCGATTCCAACAGATCCGAACAAAATCAGTTCCGGAGATGCGTCTAGTTACTCCGCAGGTGTTGAGGGTGGAGCAAAATTTGGGCTCTTTTCTCTCGGTGCCGAAGTCGGTTATCAATCACTGAAGTTCAACAAGCTGACTGAATCTGATGCTGGCCCGTGGACTAAAAACGGACGAACGATCAGCGAAGTCGACTTAAGTGGGATGTATTACAAAATTCTTTTAGGGATTGGCTTCTAGATACATGTTCCGAAGATGACTCATTCGGTGTCTCGGCAAGGTCACTAAATGACGGGCATTTGGTGACCTGGGAACCTGCTTCTTCCACTTTATTTGTGCAGACATTGAAGGTAGTCAATATTACCAATGCAGGCGGAGCTGATAATTGGGCCGGAGAACTACAAGTTGACTCCTACCGTCTCGTTCTCGTCTGCTTGAGATAGAGCCCTTTTATTATAATCTTGGATTTGATTTTTCTAGAGAATTTCAATTATCAGAAACCACACTCTGCCATTTACCCAGCAACCGTGTGCGCAGATCAAGACCATACTTAAGATCTAAAACATGATTATGTGTGGCCTTCTCAATAGGCCAAAATTCTTTCGGCTCTGCGGCTTCACGATAGACGTCCTCTCCTAAAGAAAAGGGAATAATTTCGTCATCTTTAGAATGAATGACCACAAGAGGCACACCGAGCTCCTTGATTACTTTTTTAGGACTCCACTTATCACTAAAGCCTAAGGCCACGGGCTGAAAAAGCCATGTCCCCCAATGATGAGCCAAAACTTTCTGCACAGCTTTGCGATAAGAAATAAAACTCGACGATACAACTAATAAGCGCGGATGCACTATGCCCCTAGTTTCATAAACCGCCCGCATTGCAACGGCCCCGCCCAAACTGTGCCCGTAAACAATCATAGGCAGCTTTGGTTTCTTTTCGTGCAAAGCAATCAGTGCGCCCACACCGGCATCTACTGTGGATTGTGGAGTCGGCTTGCCGTAACTCTTTCCATATCCCGGATAATCAAAAACAAAAAGATCATAGCCCTCATCAACAGCCCAATAGAGGCTGGCAAAATGCGAAGATCGATTTTCGCCATTACCGTGAAATAGAATAATAACGCCTTTAGTGGGCTTTGGGCTGGTGAAGTACCACCCATAGAGGTCTTGTCCATCGCGAGATTTGAAGGCCCACTCTGTTGGCTTTGGATTCATCGAGTCTTCTTCAACATACATAAGGTCTGATGGATAATAGAGAAGCGTTGAACATGCCGTTACCAACAGAGCTATGATTACCAATGCTAAATTATTGAAAACACGAGATGTTATTTGCACTGAGCCGCCTATTCTCCAAGACTCTACTTCGGCCGATTTATGGCCTGACTTTCGCCCGGGTTCTAATCTTAAGACGTAGGTCGAGTTTTACAAGGCGAGACTAAACTCCCCAAGACGTACGACCGACATTCTTATTACACACAGTCGAACGTCTATAGGAGATTTATGAAAACTGTTCTTAATATTGCCGCTGTTATCGCTCTCACAGTCCTCTCTCACAATGCCCACGCACTAAAATTCAAAAAATGCGTATCTAAAAGCATGAAAACTGCTGATATGAACGAAAAATCGACCAGCTCTTTTACGAAGCTGCTCAATCGTCTGACTGCACAGACATTTACTTCGTCTTCTACTTCTACCACTTCATTTACCTCTTCAATTGGTGAGTGCGGTGCTTTCGCCGTCTTTAAAGTTCGCGAACAGTTTATAGCTGAAAATTTTAATCAACTCCGCGAAGAGTCAGCTCGTGGCGAAGGTGAATACTTATCTGCTTTAGCCGCTCTTTCAGGCTGCGATTCACAAGTGGCTCAAAATAAATTCCAAACAACGGTACGATCTCAATTCAACAGTTTGTACTACCCTGGCGAATCATCACTCACACCAAGTGAGTTGGGGCGCCAAGTCGACAATGTGATTAAGAGTGACTCGACTCTCAATCACATGTGTCAATTTAAAGGGTGAGGATAAAACTTCTAATATTAATCATTATTCACTGTGCCGCTCTGACATCGATTTATGCTCAAGATGTAGAGCGCGCCGCCCAAAGCCGCAAATGGCAAACTCTACTTCATTACCGGCCCACGATATTTAGATCTCATCAAAGTGAAATTGCACCTTCAGATTTTTTTCTAAGTCCAGACGGACACAAATCATTAATCGCTGAACTTCGCGCAACAATCGAAGGTTTCAAAAAAAGTCCGCAGCTGGCGTGCCGATATCCCGCACGCCGAAGATTTCTTATTGAAGAAATGGGGCTAAAAATATCGGCCGTCCGCTGTGAAAAATATGAGAATTGGCGTGCTATTTTTGTACCCCAATCTTTGAGTTTAGTTTTAGCTTCGGCTTTTTTTGGTAATGCAGCGTCTTCCTTCGGCCATACATTTTTGCGAATTGACGGAGCGCTCACGACGCCGACTGGTCCTCGAAATGCATTGTTAGATTACGGCCTGAATTTCGCGGCCCAAGTACCACCCGCAGATGGTGCCATTAAATTTGCCTATAAAGGTTTAACAGGTGGCTACCGAGGTGAATTCTCAATTTTACCTTATGTACAAAAAATCCAAGAGTACCGGGATCGTGAAGAGCGCGATCTTTGGGAGTACCGCTTGAGTCTGACTTCTGAACAGATTGAACGACTCCTTGAACACCTTTGGGAACTTGAAACGTCTTATATTCCTTATTATTTTCTGAATAAAAATTGTTCTTATAATTTACTTTCACTTTTGGAAGTGGCGAACCCAGCATGGCAGCTGACTGACTCTTTTACATATTGGACCTTACCGACAGACACTATTAAAGTTCTAATGAAAACCCCGAATGCGGTGACCGATATAAAATTTAGGCCTTCACTTCATAGACTTTTAATTGCACGCCTAAAGAATATGTCACCTGCCGAGAGAAAAGATTTCTTACGCCTACGTGCCAACTCGACACTTCCGCCAGACTCTCATTCAGCAATCGTACTCGACAGCTTAATTGACGAACAGAAGTTCCTCTTTGGCCATGATTCTGATCTGTATCCAGAGACAGAGAAGAAACGCCTTAAATCTTTACTCCAAGCTCGAGCTCTTGCACCAGGCAAAACTCATCACATCCCCCCACAAGAAACTTCCCATCTTCGGGTCGACCAAACCAGCGGAAGTCGCAAAATCAGTTTTGCGGCCGGCCAAACGGCGAACCGTGGCTTCCGTGAAATTGAGTTTCGCCCGGCTTACCATGACGCTTTAGATGCAGATCAGGGCGCGCTTTCATTCTCAGAAATCTCCGTCTTGGGGCTACGCTTGCGGCAATTTCCTGAAAAAAATAAAAATATTCACCTAGATAAATTAAATCTCGTCCATATCGTTTCGATGAGCCCGTCTGATGCTTTACAAACTCGAATGTCTTGGATGCTTGACGCTGGCATCGCCACGGCCCCAGATGAAATGGCAGTGCAAGTGCCTTCAGGTAAAACTCGCTACATACAAGCGGGAGCAGGTCTCAGCACTTATCTTTTAAAAGAAAAAGAAAATCTTCTATTATTTAGTTTTCTGAAAATGAATATTGAACATAGTGATAATCGCTCAGAGAAATTTCGTTATGGACCATCAGTTCAAGCCGGCCTGTTACTTCGCCTCTTTGATAATTTGAAAGCCGGACTCAGCACTGAGTATTTTTCGTACAGGCAATTTGATCAATTCGAAGATGAAACACATTTTAACATTTCTGAATTTCAGCTCTCTTGGATTTTTCATCCAGACTGGAATTTGCGAGGCGAGCAGCGACTTTTCAATGACCCGAACAAGTCAGAACATAAAATCACACTTTCTCGCTATTTCTAATAGTTTGAAACAAGATCAAAGGCTAACAACAAAACTCGCGCGCTTGTGAAAATCTGGTTTCTCGCCGCTATGCTGAATCGCCCAGTATTCTTTATGGTTGTCAGAAAATTCCAATACTGCTGTCGCACTGACTTCGAGTGGCTTCTTCAGCTCAAGCGCTTGAAGATCTAAAGTTCCTGAGATTTTGTAAGAGTCTTTACCCAAAGAAGCTTCGACGAATGGAGTTTTTAAACCTACCGCAGAAGGCTTCATCCCTTGTCGCTCAGAGGTGAATTCGTAAACATTCCAATCTCCTGTCGGCGCGAGATTGAGCTCGATATATCGCGATGAATCTTTCTCACCAATAAAAAGCTCAAACGCTGTTGTCTGCCAAAGCCCATCTTTACGCTCTTTCTTTTCTTGAACCGATGGCAACTTGAGCCTCGAAACATCTACTCCTGATAAGAGAAAATTAAACTGCAAAATAGAATTATTGAAGGTGAACGAAATTTTTAAATCTAGTTGAGACTGAAAATTTTCAAACGGCTTTAGGTTATGTTCAAAAATCATAATTACCTCTTAAGCGTCAAAAGAACTGGGCAGTGATCAGAACCTTTAACACTACACAAGTGTTCAGCCGCCTTCAAACGCGATTGATACTCTTCATTAGAAACAAAATAATCTAAGCGCCAACCAATATTTTTCTCGCGTACACCAGGTCGATAGCTCCACCATGTATACTGATCTCCACCTTTTTCAAAGTGTCTAAAGGTATCTGTATAACCACTGGCTAAAAACTGATCCATCCAGGCCCGCTCTTCAGGCAAGAAGCCTGCATTTTTCGTATTAGTTTTTGGATTTTTCAAATCAATTTCTTTATGAGCCACATTGAAATCACCGCAAAGTAAAATATTTTTGCCTTTCTCTTTCAGAGCATCGAGATGTTTGTGCATGCGGCGATTAAAATCGAGTTTATACGGCAGGCGCACATGATCGCGCTGACTATTCGGAAAGTATGCATTCACTAAAACAAAATCAGGATACTCAAGCGTCAGCACACGGCCTTCGCTATCGATAATTTTTTCGCCGAGGCCCTTCTTAATGCTCAGTGGTTCTTTTTTACTGTATACCGCAACGCCACTATAGCCGAGCTTCTCAGCCGGGTTCCAGTAAGAGTGATAGCCTTTCGGATGCTTCAGCGGCTCTTTTAAGAATTCCGGGCTCACTTTAATTTCTTGCAGGCAAATTATATCGCTCTTCGCCTGGTCGATGAAATCAAAAAAACCTTTTGTATGGACAGAGCGTAGGCCGTTCACGTTCCATGTAACTAACTTCATGGGATGTAAACTAGCACTGCGCGAGAATTAATGGGAGTGGATTTTTACGATCAGCGCGCCAAGTTTCATACTTAGCATCATGTATACTTATCGGAAAGCTTAGTGTAAGAAATTGATATAAAATGATCAAATTGCCTATTGACGATTACATTCCAAAAATTCTGAGCGATGTAGAAAACTACAACCGCATTTTATTGACCGCCACTCCTGGTGCCGGCAAAACCACGCGACTGCCACCCGAATTATTAAAGGCCGTTAAAGGTAAAATTGCCATTCTTGAGCCCCGGCGCTTAGCCGCTGTGGGGGCTTGCCAACGCGTGGCCAGTGAGCAGAGCTGGCGCATCGGAGAAGAAGCGGGATATCAGGTTCGCTTCGATTCACGTACAACGACGGCCACTCGCCTGATTTTTATGACTGATGCCATTCTTTTACGCCACCTCAATGACGACCCAGAGCTTCAAGAGTTCGACCTTATTGTTATTGATGAATTTCATGAACGAAATTTAAATCAAGATGTAGTTTTAGGCATAGTTAAAGAACTGCAAGAACTTGGTAGTCCTATCAAGCTCTTGGTTATGTCGGCCACGCTCGAACTTAAAAACTTACAAAATTTTTTACCGGGCAGCGTGACCCTCGATATTCCAGGGCAAGTTTTCCCACTTGAAACCCGTCACGTAACGCAACCGACGAAGCCCAACACCGATTTCGACTTTATCCAACGAGTTGTGAACAATACGATCAACGTGGCTCGTGAAAATCGCGGCGACATCATTGTATTTTTACCCGGTGTTGGCGAAATCAAACGAGTGCAAGAGCAGCTCCAAGAGAAAAAACTAGATCGTGAGATACTTCAGCTCCATGGCTCCCTTCCTTTGAATGAACAGAAAGAGGTACTGAATCCTAGTGCTCGCCGAAGAATTGTTCTCTCTACAAATATTGCTGAGGCCTCTGTTACGGTTCCGGGCACTGATACTGTTATCGATACGGGCTTAGCTCGAATAGTCACTGTGAACTTAAAAAGTGGTTTCGAGCGCTTGGATCTTGTTCGTATTGCCAAATTCAATGCTCGTCAGCGCGCCGGGCGGGCCGCTCGCCAGAAACAAGGCTTATGCGTTCGGCTCTGGACAAGTTTTGAAGAGGCCTCAATGGATGAGCAAATGACTCCTGAGTGCCAAAGAGTCGATCTGTCATCGACACTTCTATTGCTTTCACATCTGGGCGTTCGTGATTTTAAAGAGTTTGCGTGGCTTGATCGCCCACCAGAAGTTCTCTTAAATTTTGCTCAGCAGTTTTTGAAGAATGCTCAAGCCCTAGATGAAAAAAATAACCTGACGAGCTTAGGCCGCAAACTAATGACCTATCCCCTATCACCACGCTGGGGCAGCCTTCTCGCTTTGGCAGAAAAAGAAAATCAATCTTATACGGGCGCTCTCGCCGCGGCTCTACTCAATGATCGTGATATTTTGCAAAAAGGTTTTATGACGAGCGCTCATACTGAGTGTGATATCACCTACCGAGTTCAGCTTCTTGAAGAATTGAACTCCGGCAAAAAGTCGCCGGGCCTCAACTTCAGGCAAGCCGAGGCTGTGCTAGAGAGTGCGGCTCAACTTGCAAAGCTTGTTAAATCTTCCGAAAAAAAAATCTCTAGCAGCAATGAACTCCGTCGCATTCTACTTCTCAGCCAAACCGATCGACTGTCCAGACGTCGACGTGAAGGACATGTGCTGGGCTCTCGAGCCGTTATGGTAGGTGGGCGTGGTGTTCGATTAGCTGCTGAATCTCAAGTCAAAGAGAGTGAGTTTTTTCTCAGTCTTCAAGCTATTGAACTTCAAGGTCAACCGGATACAACTGTGACTCTCGCCTGCGGGCTTGAAAAGTCTTTTGTTCTTGAAACACTTAAAGAGCAAATTGAGACTCACGAAGATGTGTATTTTGATGAACAGAAAGGACAGTTTTTTGCGAGACGAATAAGGCGCTATAAAGATCTCGATCTTGATGAGCCGTCTTTAACGCCGATCCAACCTTCCGAACTGGGTGACCGCTTTGCCGAAGCACTTGTCAGTCGTTGGGATTGGTTGGTTGAACAGAATCCGAAACTTAAATCCTGGATGCAGCGCTGGAGGTTTTTATGCTCACTCAAGCCCGATCTTGAAACAGAACTCACTCCTCAGCATATCAGCGAAGCTCTTTCGCAAGCCGCTTATGGCAAAACAAAAGTGAGTGAGGTTTTAAATGAAGATCTTGTTCGCTGGATCGAATCGATTATGGATAAAAAAGTAGTTCAAGAATTTCACAAAGAACTTCCCGCCCATTTTACAGCGGCAACAGGCAATCAGTATCCGATTCATTACACAGAAACAGAATCACCTTACGTTGAGGTTCGCTTGCAAGAGATGTTTGGTGTCACCATAAACCCAAGATTAGCTTACGGAAAGATTCCACTTACATTTAAATTGTTAGCGCCCAACTACCGCCCCACGCAGGTGACTTCTGATATTGCGAGTTTCTGGAAGAGCATTTATTTTGAAGTGCGCAAAGAACTGCGCACCCGCTATCCAAAACATTCTTGGCCCGAAAACCCACTCACGGCCCCACCTGTTGCGAAAGGTCCTAAACGCAGAACTTAACCTTGTTTCTTTGAGCTTGTAGGCTACCACTAAGCCAACAATAATAAAGAAATACTGACAATCAATCCCAATGAAAAAATACATACTAGAAACTTTTACTTGCTTACTTTTCTGCCCCAGCTAAAAGAGGCGAAGAATTTAAATAAAAGGAGAATTTATGTCTAAATTTCTAGTTCTGCTTGGCACCTTCATTGGGGCTTCAGTTTTAGCTATGGGTATTTCATTAGCGTCTGATTCGTGCGATGCCACTGCAAAAGGTTTTTTACCTTGCGCTGAAGGGAAAGCCGCTGAACAAACTCAGGCGACTGAAGCACAAAGTCTCTTGCACCAAGCCGGTGGTTATCAGCATCGTCGTCATCCACATCCAGGCCGCCATTACCCTCGCCCAATGCCGCCACCATTTCCTGGCTATTACCCACCGCCACCAGCACCATTCTGCTATACGCGCTCAGGTTTCTGCCACATGGTTGTAGCCACTCCACCAGGAGTTTATTGCACATGTAACTTTGGTTATTACTTTGACCAAGGCATAACTGGGTACTAGTAGCTTTTTAAATTTAAAATAAAAAAAAGCGACCACAAACGGGGGCACCCGCAGGTCGCTTTTTTATTCTCTGTAAGTGAGATGATCTTTTTCGTATTGAGAATCAAGAGGCTTTAATGACTCAGTGGCAGGACCTTCAATCACTTTCCCCTCACTAGTAAAACGTGAGCCGTGACATGGGCAGTCCCACGATTTTTCGACTGCATTCCAAGCCACGATTCCGCCCAAATGCGGACAAACAGCAGAGCACATTTTAATTTCACCATAGCCAGTTTTATACGCCGCGATTTTCTTAAGCCCATCAGCAATAATGATACCCTCATTCAGAGACAATTCTTCAAGAGCCGCAAACGATTCTCCCGTGAACCAATCTTTATACTGAAGTGCTACATTGGCATTCTCTTTAATAAACTCACCGACAGCGTGAAGATTAATTCGAGCAGGGCTATAAAGATCAGCCCAAGCATTTTGTCTTCCCGCAATCAAGTCTGTAATTATCATGGCTCCGATTGTACCATTTGTAAGTCCATTACCAGAGTCACCAGAAATAATATAAACATTAGTACCGCCGGGATTTCTACCCATAAAACCTATACCATCCGTTGTTTCCATCACCTGCCCTGACCAACGATAAAGCACATCTGGCCCTACCGGAAAATGAACCTGAGCCCATTTCACTAGTCTATCGAAGGCTTTTTCAGGATGCTGATTTTGCCCGGTCTTATGATCTTCACCCCCCACGATTAAAACATCATGGCGGGAATTTTCTTGGGCAATTCTCACATAGTGATAAGGGTCTTCGGTATCCCAGAATAAGGCCTTCTGAATTGTATCTTTAGGTAAAAGCAAGCCCACCACATAAGTGCGATAGGGAGCTTGTTTAGTATGAATGGTCACTAGATTATTAATCGGGCTGTTGGTCGCTACAACTATGCTTTGGGCCGTTACGGTAAACCCATCTTGAGTCACAATTTGCGGAGTCTCTCCGTCTTCAACTTTTACAACCTGAGTATGAGTGTAAATATAAGCCCCTTCTCGCAAAAGCACTTCACTCAAGCCCTTTAAATATTTAAGTGGATGAAAGGCCAATTGATCAGGAAAGCAAAGCGATGTGCCCGTGAGAGTCGATCGAATAGGAGCTTGATCGACAAAATGTGTATTTGTTAGCCCGGCTGAATGTGCTGCGGCCAATTCTTTATCAAAATATTCTAGTTTGGATTGGCTCGCTTCATTTCCGGACTGAAAAAGATAACCGCTAACAGTTTCGATATCACAATTGATATTTTCTTCTTCTGCAATAGATTTAATCTTTTTAATCGCCGCTGTGTGACTTTCAGCTATTAAAGCGGTCTTCTTTTTTCCATGCATATTTTCGAGCTCGAAGTAGCGATGACCCAAAACATTTGAAACATGAGCTGACGTTTTGGCCGTTTGACCTGAAGCAATCCCACCGTGCTCTACGATGCAAACTTTTTTTCCCTCTTTCATTAATAAGTAAGCGGCAGTAAGGCCACTTATGCCAGCACCGACAATACAAATATCAACTTCAATATCAGTCGCCAGAGATTGGCTTCTCGGCATTTCAATTCCGGGCATCCATGAAGAGTATGTTTCACTTCCTTGAGGCAATGTCATAAAAACTCCTTGGTCTTTGGCAAAAAAAAAGCCGTTACACGAGGTAACGGCCTATTCATGGGATATCGTTGACCAGAAACATAAAGCTTATAGTAACTGCTCCCATTACTTCGAATATATGTGATTGGCTTTCGCTTTTCACTATTTCAAAGATACAATTAGATATTGCAAGGGGCTTGCCACGACCATCTACAAAAGAATCACATTTCATTCATAAAACTGATTTTTAAGTCCCAAAAAGCTACAGTTTCTGCACCTTTTCGCCCACTGAAGTCCTTGTGTTTTAAAATTAATTTCTGCAAAATGTCCGCATGAATTTTATGCGGTTATCCAGGTTGACAGGTTGGTGGCGAGATCTATCGGTCTCGAAGAAGCTCTATTCTGTTGTTGGACTCATGGCCGTTCTCATAGCAACTGAACTTATCGTGTTAATTCTTGCTATGGATGTTTTGTCAGCCGTACGCGGCTTTGTAGCCGGTGAAGGACTCTGGTCAAAAGCACAAAAAAACGCTATTCTTGAAATCCAAAATTACGTTATTTTCAAAGACCAGAAGCATCTTGATAATTTTCAAAATTACTTAAAAATTTCATATGGCGATCGTCAGGCTCGGCTAGAAATGGCCAAAAAAGATATGGATTTAGCTCTTGTGACCGCTGGCTTCCTTCAAGGAGGCAATCATCCTCAAGATATTCCAGGAATGATTAGCCTGATTCGTCGTTTTCATAAAGTAGACCACCTAGCCGCTGCATTAGAAGCCTGGACTGCAGCTGATGCACTAATGGAAAGTTTCGTTAGCTATGCCGATCAAATTCATACAATTGTTAGTCATACGGACGACACCCAGAATATTTCTCAACAAAAAACTTTTCTTACTGAAATTAATAAGATTAATGCCGAGCTAACCCGACTTGAGGACTTGTTTTCATATAAACTTGGCGAGGCTTCAAGATGGCTTGAAGGCACCCTACTTCTTATTTTACTTTTAGTTGTTCTTACAATCGAAAGCACAGGGCTTTTCTTAACTTTCAGGTTCAGCCAAAATCTTTCTAGTTATCTGACCGAATTGAATTTAGCCGCCACAAAAATCGGTCAAGGAGACTTTGCTCACCGAGTTCCGGTGCGCTCGAAGGACGATCTCGGCCAATTAGCTGGCTCCCTCAATCAAATGACTAACGCTCTTCAAGAAATGACCGGAGAGCGAAATCAAGCAGAAGAAGCCAATCAGATTAAAAGTTTGTTTTTAGCTAATATGAGTCATGAAATTCGTACACCCATCGGTGCAATTTTAGGATTTATTGAATTATTAAGAGAGCCTGACATTGGCGATAAAGAGAAAAGACAATACTTGGATATTATTTCGCGCACTGGCGAAGCTCTAGTTACAATTATCAATGATATTTTGGATATTTCTAAAGTTGAAGCCGGAAAACTCGAAATTAGCGCTGAAGCATTTTCATTAAAACAACTATTAAAAGATCTTCACCTCCTTTTGAAATTAAGAAGTGATGACAAAGGAATTCACCTTAATTTTATAGCAAAAGATGCTGTTCCTGAATTTATTCGCACAGACCCATTACGCTTGAGACAAATTTTATTAAATATTATTGGTAATGCTATTAAGTTTACCCGAGTGGGCAGTGTGGATGTGACTTATTGGGTGACCGATCACTATTTACACTTCGCAGTTAAAGACTCTGGCCCTGGTATTCCGCCCGAGGTTCAGAATCGTCTCTTCACACCCTTTACTCAGGGTGATCTCTCAATCCGCAAAGCTCATGGCGGAACCGGATTAGGCTTAACTCTCTCTCGCAAATTGGCTCGCCTCTTAAACGGTGATGTACGTTTAGAAGAAAGCCGTGTTGGGTTCGGCTCCACTTTTCTAGTGAGAGTGGCCATTGAGCCCGCTACGGCCTCGAACAAACCTGCACAAGCACGCCCGAATACAGAGAATCCACTTCATGGCCTTCGGATTCTGCTAGTTGAAGATGCCCCTGAAAATCAAATTCTGGTGAGTCACTTGCTGACTCGTAGCGGGGCTACGGTACAAATCGCCCAGAATGGGCAAGAAGCCCTTGATCGAATAGCTCAAGATAGTTTTGAAGTTATTTTAATGGATATGCAAATGCCTATTCTTGATGGCTATTCAGCAACCGTTAAATTAAGAACTCAAGGGTATACAAAGCCAATTATAGCTCTTACTGCTCATGCTATGAAAGACGATATCAATCGCTGTTATGAGGCCGGCTGTAATGATGTGCTGACCAAACCTGTCAAACGCCATACGCTTGTCGAATCTATACTGCAAAACACAAGAATTTCTAAATGAAGTGATTGGTTAGTACGCATAAGAAAAGGCGCTTGGGCCAACAACTTGCCAGCCACCATTACCATCGCACGAATTTGTCATCGCCGAGGCCGGACGCATCATAAACACCATAGCGATTTGAGTGCGTGGGCCTTGAAAATATTGAATATCAATTTTCTTTTTCTCACCGCTACCGAACGCGATTTTTGCTGAACATTTATATCTCGGAGAGTGCGTTCCATCATCAATCATAATTATTTTATCGTTGAAAGAAACTTTCATCCCATCATCTGCCAGCATTGCAAATTGATATTCACCAGCCGGTAAAGAAATATAGCCGTCTAGATCTAAAGAGAACCACTCATGAAGAGTATTTCCGTTCAGATCTTTAACAAAGCTACCATCGGCTTGAGCAAAACCTTGATCCCAATTTTGTGTTGGAGCGTTCACTTCTGACATTAAAATTAATTTATTCACTCGCGTTCCATACACGATGTAATCTTCAAGAAGTGCATTATTTAGGTTTCCGTTAAAAATCGAAGCTTGGTTGGCCGAGAGATAATATAAGCTTCCAACTAATCCCGCTTTAGAATTCAAATCACACTGTGCTGATGGGTCTAATGGATTACAGAGAACATCATCTTCATTGAAGCCCAGCTCGCTAAGAGTTTCCGCATCTGTAAAGGCCATATCATTACCACAGTTTTGAAATCCAAAAAGTATGATCGTAGTCATGAAGATAATGGAAGTAGGTCTCCAAAATAAGCGGATCTTCTTGAGCATAAATAGACCTCTTTTCTGATACACTTATCGACGTATTATGGTACAGGCTAAAGCCTTATATGCGTCTCAATTTGAGACAACTCATGCTCTATATGCATCTTAAAGTTTATTAGCTAAAGCATAGACAGCTGGTTAATTATTTTACGCAAAACCTCTCTCAAAACTTATATAGAGCCACTATTCAGGCGCTTTTCTTGCTCTAAATAATGAATATGAAAGTCTTTTTTAGCTGTTTTTTAATTATCATAGGGTGCAACGCTCGCGCTCAGACTTTTGCTTCTACTACTGAAGCCGACACCACTGTCTGCTTGACCTGCGCCAATTCTACAGGATTTATTCCGATGAGCTCAGAACAGCTCAGACAATTAGATCAAGTTATGTCAGGACAAAAAAAACAAGAACCGATCGTATTTGATTTATTTACTACCAAAAACCCATCACAGCTCACAGTTGTGCCCAAAGAAACAACACAAGAGAAAAACAACCGAGTCTATCGTCCACCCCTCAGAAATAATGCTTCTGCTACCGAAACTAATAATCCAAAAAAACTAGAGCTTATGTATGTTCTTGACCCTGCCGAAAGCTCTATTCTTAATTTTGGTCTAAACCGCAATAATGAAACAAATGATCCATCGACAATTACCAAGCAGAAAAAAAATCGTAAAATTCTTGGTTTAAAATATCGAAAAAAATTCTAACTCTGTTGAGTGAATTGATTCTGCCAGATAAAATCTTCAAGACGAAATTTAAAATCTCCCGGAAAGCTCAGTTCATGGCTTTGCAATGCAATTTTATCCTGACCTTTCGGTGGAGCATAAGCACTGCCATAATGAAGATCTCCCAATATAGGATAACCTTCAAAACTCAATTGCGAGCGAATTTGATGGGTTCGGCCCGTAAGAAGCTGAATATAGAATTCAATACATTGATCATGAGTTTGAGATTTAAGAATTTGCAACTCACATTTCAATCCGCCCACAGTGATTTCGCGGCTGATCTTTTTCGGAGCCTTTAAACTCGGTTCCATATAATGCACCCAATGAGCTGGAAAAACTGAATCCGCACGACCATTCTCACTCACTGCGCGATAAATTTTCTTGATCTTACCATCGCGCAAATAAGCATTATATTTCTTCTGAAATTCCAAAGTCTTCGCGTAAACGATAAGCCCTGAAGTTGGAATATCTAAACGAGTGGTCACTTTTAAATCCAGATCGCATTTTTCTTTAAACATATAAATCAAGTTCTCGCGGTAGTTATCGACGAGGGCATGAACAGGAATTCCTGGTGGCTTATTAATGAGTACAAAATCATCATTTTCAAACACCAAAAATTGAGACGGATTTTCAATCGGCATAACATAACGTCGAGCCGACCCATGCACACGCAGGTAATCGCCTTTTTTAAGCAGCTGATCAGGTTCACCTAGAAAACGATCGTGATTAATATAAACAGAACCTAGCCAAATCAAAATTTGAGCCTTTGATAGCTCTAGCTTTAGATGGTCCGTCAAAACATCGATAAGTTTTGCCGAGTTCTCTACCATAAAATGATGCACGCCGTATTCACGGCCTCGCTCAGCTAAAAAACTGTCTTGAGATTTGCTGTTTACCACCGATTCGTTATACTTCAAAAAATGGAATCCAACATGAATTTTGTAGTTATAGTGCCACAACAGCTTCAAGAAGAGACTCTTCTTGCGGTCATTACTTCTTTTATTCTACGTGAAGGTACAGATTACGGATCAAACGAAGTCCAGCTCGAGACTAAACAAGCACAAATCAAGAAACAGATAGCAAAAGAACAGATCAAAATCGTATTTGATCCCAGCACTGAGTCTCTAACGCTACTGACTTTACAAGACTTTAAAAAACTTAATATATAATTTATAAAAGTGACTTTTCCCAAAGATAAGCCGTTCGGCAAATAGCCTCGAGATCATCGAACCGCGGAACCCATCCCAGTATTTGCCTAGCTTTAGAAGTATCCGCCACGAGGCGATCTGTATCTCCGAGACGGCGTCCGACTATACGACGCTCGAACTTTCGGCCACTCACTTTTTCCATGGCTTCAATCACTTCAAGCACCGTGGTGCCCTGACCATATCCACAGTTGATAAATTCCGCGCTATGATTTTCTTTGATATATTGAAGCGCTAATACATGGGCCTCAACTAAATCTTCCACATGAATGTAGTCTCGAATAGCTGTGCCATCACTGGTCTGATAATCATCACCATAAATCTCAATATATTTTCTTTTTCCTACTGCTAGTTCAGCTGCCACTTTAATTAAGTGTGTGGATTTTTTTGTTTTTTGACCCAACTGGCTATCTAAGCAAGCTCCGGCCACATTAAAATATCGAAGTGCTATAAAGCTCAATTGTTCAAACTCATGCAGCTTCTGCAAAAGTTGCTCAGTGAGCTGCTTTGATTCGCCATAAGGACTTATTGGCCTCAGTGGCGATGACTCTTTAATAGAAAGCGCATCTGTTGGAGCGTACACTGTCGCCGTTGAAGAGAAAATAAAGCGCTTCACTCCAGCTGCGATGGCCGTCTTCAGTAAGATCTCACTCCCACCGAAGTTATTATGGAAATAACCTTCAGGATTCTCTACAGACTCAGAGACTATAGTTTTTGCGGCGAAATGAAGAATGGATTCAATCTTGTGATTCCGAAATAATTTTTCTAGTGTCAGAGAATCACAAATATCGGCGCGCATGAATATGCAGCCCTTCGGCAAGGACTCACGAAAACCCGTAGATAGATTATCAAGGGCTACAACGTTATATCCTAAACTCATAAGCCTACGAGTTGCGAAAGATCCGATGTAACCTGCCGCCCCCGTAATTAATATGGTCATTTAGAAAACCTTAGTTATCGCGTTTTTGTGCCTGAATTAAGAAAGTAACTCTACGAGATTCTTCCAGAACATTATCTGGCGGAACATACGCTGATTTAACAAGCCCATTGAGAACATGGATGCTCTCAACATTGCTTTGTTGGGCCAAACTTAAAAGATGCCGTACCTGTTCAATCAAACGCTCTGGAGATTGTCCAAAAAGATCTGGGTCTGCATCTCCATCTGGTAGAGTTAAAATATCCGGATGCTCAGTTAAAAGTTCATCACCTTTTATGTAAAGCTCTTCATAAAGCTTTTCACCTGGACGCAACCCAGTGAAAACAATTTGAATCTCTTCTTCTTTAAAACCTTTAAGAGTGATCATGGCTTTCGCCACATCTAAAATTTTAACCGGGTCACCCATTTTTAAAACATTGATCTCCCCGGGCTTAGCAATCGTTGCGGCTTTAAGAACTAACGAAACTGCCTCAGGGATGGTCATAAAATAACGAGTCATATCTTGATGAGTGACAGTCACTGGCCCACCTTCATCAATCTGCTTTTCAAGCAATGGAATCAAACTACCACTTGATCCAAGGACGTTTCCAAAACGAACAGAAACATAGTGCTTAGATTCTGACTTGCCAAAAGCAGTAACGAGAAGCTCACACACACGTTTAGTGGCACCCATAACTCCAGCCGGATTCACGGCTTTATCAGAAGAGATAAGAACAAAATAATCCGTTCCAACTTTTTGAGCGGCTTCTAAAACATTCAAAGTACTCAAAACATTATTTAAAATAGCTGAGTAGGGATTCGCTTCTACTAAGTGAACATGCTTGTAGGCGGCCGCATGAAAAATTACTTCGGGTCTAAAATCACGAATTCGGGTCTGAACAGCGGCCCCATCTTTTAAATCCAGCAATATCGGAATCACTCGCTCAGTATCAGTTGTTGAAAGGCGAAGCTCTTTATCGATCTCATAAAGATTAAGTTCTGAGTGATCTAAAATAGCTAAGCGAGAAGGGTCAGCTGCATGAACTTGGCGAGAGATCTCTTGGCCAATCGAGCCACCTGCCCCCGTCACCAAAACTCTTTTGCCTTTAATCAGACTACGAAGAGCGGTTAAATCTACTTCGCGAACAGATCTGTTTAATAAATCAGAAAGATTAATCTTACGTTCGATAACAACTTCTTTAGTCGCTTTCTGACCAATCCATGAATCCACTCGTCTTGGCATAATGTTAAAGCGACGAGCGATTTTCATAATTTCAAGAACGCGCTCAGATTTCATTGAATTCGAAGCTAAGATCAACTGAGTAATATTCAACCGCTGCAATAAGCTCTCAAGATCATCAAAAGAGCCAAGAACGCGAACACCTGCAATCGAGAGCCCTACTTTGCGAGGATCATCATCAATAAAACCTAAAAGAAAAGAGTCCTGCGAGCGATCAGCCAAGTAACGATTGCCAAGCATTTTTCCGTTCGTACCGGCTCCGTAAATTAAAGTTCGTCGACCATCACGATAACCTTTTCTGTCATGAGATTCGTAGAGAATACGGCGCAGAAGGCGCGAAGAAAGAACCCCGACTAAAACAATAACCGTATCTATTAAATAAACTGAGCGCGGCAATCTTCCCAACTCTTCACCTAAGAAAAAGCTAGCCGCAATAATTAAACCCGATGAGGCCACTACGGCACGAGTAATTTTAACCACATCCGCAACAGAGAAATAACGCCAGAGAATGGAATAGACATCAAAAACAACAAACACACTTAAGCGAATAGCGATAATAACCGGTAAATAAAATAGAACTGTTGTGTAATGGGAAGCCAGCTTCTCATCGAGCCCCACGCGCAAAAATAAGCTCATGTAGACCGAAGCACCAATAACCAGAATATCCGGCAGAAGATGGCGGTAACTCATAACTCGCACTGAATTTAAGATTCTTTTTAGAAGCATGATTTGTTCTCCCAGATAACCAGAGGCACGTCAATTTAGCCTTCTAATTGGGCTTAATTCCGGCTTTAAAATAGAACGCGAATGCTAAAAGAGGTAATGCTGAAAGGCCTAATAATCCCCACCCTAATTCAGGGCGATTCAGAGCATAGAGGGCTAAAGGTAAGAGCCATAATAAATTAACAGCCATATAAACCATAGAGACTTGAGCATGGCTGAAACCACTCTGAACCGCGTGCTGATAAGCATGATCTCTATGCGCTAGATACACCTTCTGCTTACGTGAACCACGAACGAGAAGTGTATAGGTTGTATCAAGCAAGAAGCTCATATGATGTATAAAAATAATAGGGAGGATTAAGCCAACACTGA
>CAYHVK010000026.1:0-27093 GCA_964360255.1 uncultured Pseudobdellovibrionaceae bacterium
ATATACTGGCCTACAATTTGCGAAACAGTTAGGCGGCGCTTGAGCTTTTGCTTACCAGTATAACAAAACTTGCAGGCCATATTACAGCCCACTTCGCTCGATACACAAAGTGTGAGGCGGTTTTCAGAAGGAATCAAAACCGCTTCAACAGTTTGCTGCTCACCCTCCGGGTCATTCACTTCGAGAAGAATTTTTTGTGTGCCGTCGATCTGACTTTGCTTATGCCAAACGACTTTAGGTAAATTGAAAGTGAGTATCTCTTGGAGTTTTGGGTGCAAAGTTCTTGAGATATCTGTCATCTGAGTAAAATCAGTGATTCCACTTCCATACACCCAGCGATAAATCTGATTGGCGCGAAAGCGGGGCAAACCACATTCAACAATGTAGGTTTGTAATTCTTTCAGAGTCAGGTCGTAGAAATTTTTGGGTGTCATGACGCAGGATAGATAACATTTTACCGTGTTATTTTCCAGTAAAAAGGTAGTTCTGCCCTAGGGGCTTCTAACTTTTAGTTACAAACAACGCCAGGAACAACTACGAGGTCATTGATCGAGAAAACTGTTCCGGTACCGTTTAAGTTCGTATCGAGAAAGTTACCTTGCCCCTCTACTGACATCATTTTGAGGCGACCTGAGGCGGTTGAATCAATAGGGCCGTAATAAACCGTATTCACACTCACCTGGCCTGGGTGAACATTCATAATATTTGAGACCTTAGCTTTAAGGTTGATGTCACTTATCGCCGGGTTAGGCAAACCATCTGACCAGAATACGACGACATATTTTTTATATTGAGCATTCGGACTATTTTGCACAGCCTGGTGAGCATTATCTAATGCAGCTCCATAAGGAGTACCGCCGCTATCGCTCATACTCATAAGCTGAACAATAGCCGTGTCCATTGATGCAGCATTATCACTACTAGCAAGTGTACTTGCGGCGGAACCTTTAAATGTGACTAAACTCCACGAGAAGTTATTTTTCGTTTTATAATGATTAAAGAATGACGTAATTGAACCGGCGCGAATGGTTTTATTCGGATCAGTTCCTGGACCGCCATTGTTCTCGAAGTTAGAACCAGACATATCTACGACAAATACCATTTCTACAGGGGTCGTAATCGACTCAAGTTGCTCGCTACAATTCGGACCGCCCGTATCTGTTTTGATAACCGCACCTGGTGCATCAGTAAATTTTTGATCGGCACAGTTCTGGAAGAAAAAAACTAATGATAATCCCGTTAGGATTGCACCCGTTCTTTTTAGAATTCCCATATTGAGACGCATAATACCCCCAGCACTTCTGAATAATAAATATGCAAGTGTTGCGCCTGTTGACGACTGTCCAGCTACAAAACAATTTGATTTGGCTAGCACGGGCTGACCATGTTTTTAAAAGCGTCTAAAAGTTTTATGTCTTAAAATGAGACTATTCGGCCTGAAGGGCTTCTTTTAATTCGTCAATTGTGCAAGGCACCGAGCCAATTTTACCAATTACAACTCCGGCAGCCGCATTCGCTAAGCAGGCAGATGTCACCAGATCAAAACCGCTCCACCACCCGAGACAGAGACTGGCGATAAAAGTATCTCCGGCACCCGTCACATCGAAGACCTGACGAGGAGAAGTCGGAACACGAGTAATGCCGCTTTCTTGAGCGATCAACACCCCGTCACCGCCCATTGTAATAACCAAATTTTTGCATTGAGTTTGTTTACGAATAGCACTCGCGACCTCGTATATTGAATTCGGATTTTGACGGAGATCATCCAGCTGCAAACCTGAAAGAATAAAAGCTTCATCACGATTGGGTTTAATTAAATCAGCGCCCGCATAATAAGCCACTGGCGTTGTCCGATGGGGGTCAACCGCCACAGTTTTTTTCGCTTGATGGGCCCGGGCAATTAATTTCTGGCAAAGAGATTCTGTTAAGACACCCTTACCATAATCTTGCAAAATAACACCCTCAACACTATCGATGACTTTATCAAAACGACGAAGAATTTCAGCTTCAGTATTACCGGCGACAAACTTCTTCGCTTCATAATCAACTCGGACGATATGATGCTGTCCAGACATAACACGAACTTTGCGCGTGGTTGGACGAGACTTATCCACAACGAAATCAATTTCACGTGTACCATTCGCGATTAAAAGTTGGCGTAAGTCTTGAGCCGTAGCATCGTCGCCCACAACGGCTAACATCATTGCAGCACCGCCCAATGAACTGACATTTTGCGCCACATTTGCAGCCAAACCCACTCGATAGTCCTGCTTGCTCACTTCAACCACCGGAACCGGTGCTTCAGGACTAATACGCCGCACTTCTCCCCATAAATATTCATCTAAACCTACGTCCCCAACGACTAAGATCGCTTTATTTTTAAGCTGATGAAGACTTTGCAATGCTTGAGTATTTTTCTGACGTATTTCTGCAACAGTAAGGGTTGTAGTCAGCGCGCTTGTTTGTGCCATTTTTCCCTTCTAACACGCACCACCTAGGGTGTCATTTCATTTTGAATCGCTATCGGCCTTAGTATATTCTGGCGTTCTTAATTTTACTACTTATTGATGGAGTCCACATAAATGGAAGGTCTAGATAGCGGTGCCCTGTACCGCAATACGATTAAAACTTTAGAAAGTGCAGCGCAAGTTATTAAAATGAACGAGAAAGCGGTTGAACGCCTTCGTTATCCACGTCGAGCGCTGGTTGTTGCCTGTCCGATTCGTATGGACGATGGTTCACTTAAACTTTTCCAGGGTTATCGCGTTCAGCACAATCACACACTTGGTCCCTTTAAAGGTGGTATCCGCTTCCACCCAGCTGTTGATTTAAGTGAAGTCACTGCACTTGCTACTCTTATGACTTTCAAAAACTCTTTACTGAACCTTCCATTCGGTGGCGGTAAGGGTGGTATTCAAGTTGATCCTTCACTTCTTTCTCAACGTGAAGCAGAAGCTCTCACTCGTCGCTATACGAGCGAGATCGGTCCATTCATTGGTCACGATAAAGATATTCCAGCTCCAGATGTGGGCACTGGAGCCCAACACATGGCTTGGATGCTCGATCAATTCGCTCTCGATACAGGTTTCTCACAAACTGGTGTTGTCACTGGCAAGCCGGTTGATATCGGTGGTTCATACGGTCGTGATGCCGCAACAGGCTTGGGCGTAGTTTATACAACTGAAAAAGCGGTTGAAACTGCGGGCCGGAAAATTTCTGATTGCACCATTGTGATTCAAGGTTTTGGTAAAGTGGGCATGCATGCCGCTATCGAAGCACATAAATTAGGAGCTAAAGTTCTCGCCGTCAGCGATGTCTCTGGCGGTATTTTTAACGGCGACGGTCTGAACATTGATGAACTTGTTAAATATTACGAAACCGAAAAAACTCTAAAAGGCTTCAAAAAAGCTCAATCTGTTTCAAATGATGATCTTCTGGCAATTCCATGTGATGTACTCGCCCCGTGCGCCCTTGACGGAACGATCAACTCTAAGAATGTTGAAGACATCAAAACTCGCTTTATTATTGAAGGCGCTAACGGACCGGTTACGGCAAATGCCAATGAAATCTTATCATCTAAAAAAGTCACTGTTGTACCAGACATTTTGGCAAACGGCGGCGGCGTAGTTGTGAGCTACTTTGAATGGGTTCAAGATTTACAATGGCTCTTCTGGGATGAGCATGATGTTCGCGAAAAACTTCGCACGATCATGTATCGTTCATTTGAAAAAGTTTGGCAGTTCTCAGTGAAGAACAATGTGGATATGCGTACGTCGGCAATGGCTGTATCACTTCAGCGTCTTGAAGCCGCAATGAAACTCAGAGGCCAGATTTGGTAGATGTAAAAAGGCCGTGGCTTTGGCTTTCGGCTGAAGCCGCTCATAAGTGGGCTCCATTTTTTCTACGTCCGATATCTATTCTGGGATCAAATAAATTATTAGTCTGGCAGCCTTTCGATTGGAAAGGCCTGCACTTTCCGAATCGATTGGGTCTTGCGGGCGGCATTGATAAAGATGCGATGAACACTAAAGATTGGTGGCGCCTGGGCGTTGGTTTTATTGAAGTCGGCACAGTTACTCCGCAACCTCAAGAAGCTAATCCTGGAGTTGTTGTGGCTCGGGATGAAGCTCGCAAAGCTCTCTGGAATCGACTTGGCTTTCCAAGCTCTGGCAGTTTTGCGATCTATCAAAAATTAAAAGCTCTCAAGCGCCCCTACAAAACCCCTCTTTTTATTAATATTGGCAAAAATCGCACCACTCCCAATGAAAAAGCCGTGGATGATTATAAATTTTTGGCTCAGAAATTTTCTGATGTGGCTGACGCATTTGTCGTGAATGTCAGCAGCCCCAACACAAAAGGACTGCGCGAACTTCTACAAAAAGAGAATCTAGAGCCACTTTTAAAACAGATTCGCCAAGCGACAAAAAAACCTGTTCTTTTAAAACTCAGCCCCGATACAACGGCTGATGAATTAAAAAGCACAATTGATGTCGCCTATGACTGTGGAATTGATGGCGCCATTCTCACAAATACAACTCTCGATCGCGAACCTGGAATGACGTTTTCAAATGAAGGCGGCGTATCTGGTCTTCCGCTGAAAAATAAATCTCTCTTAGCGCTTGAAACAGTTTGTTCACATCTCGGCCCTCGCAAATCTAACTTCTTAGTGGTTTCTGTGGGCGGAGTTTTTGATGTACAGGATATTCAGCAGCGACTGAAAGTCGGCGCAGATTTAGTTCAGGCTTATACAGCCATCATTTATGAAGGCCCGCTCTTCTTTAAAAAAATTGCACAAGGGATGGCCTAAATGCAAAAACCAAGACGTCCTAGCTGGCTCCCTGTTGTTGCCGCTATCATCAGAAAAGAAAATAAAGTTCTACTTGGACAACGCCCACCTAATAAATCTTTGGCTGGTCTCTGGGAATTCCCAGGCGGCAAGATTGAACTGGGAGAATCTCCTGAAGAGGCTTTACGCCGAGAACTTGAAGAAGAATTAGGTATTGATGCCGATATCGGCCCACTTCG
Source organism: uncultured Pseudobdellovibrionaceae bacterium (assembly GCA_964360255.1). Lineage (GTDB taxonomy): Bacteria > Bdellovibrionota > Bdellovibrionia > Bdellovibrionales > UBA1609 > CAYHVK01. The sequence goes on from CAYHVK010000026.1 coordinate 5,026, forward strand.
TGTCGTGACCTCTCACAACTATGGGGATGTCGGAGTTTTGCTAGTTTTCTTTGAAGTGAACTTCTGGAAAGGTGAACCTAAATCAATTTACCATTCACAACTCAAGTGGGTCACCGTAGATGAACTTCGCCAAACTGAACTTCCTGAAGCAAATAGGCTTATTCTCCATAAAATAATTGAGTGTATGAGTTAGAGCGCGTACTTTAAAAGTATGGCTTTCTGGAAAGCAAAACCAATACAGCATTCTAACTTAAACATCTGCCTAGTGGGCTCACGCTTTCCGGTGCTAGGCCGTGCGGCCCGTGAGAGCTTTTTGCTTCCCTTGGCCCGCTCGCTCGCTAAAAAAGGTCATAAAGTTACTATTTTATCATGGCAGAACCCTCAGCACCGTGATTATTTTGAAGCTGAAAATATCAGAGCTTTTTATCTCGGCCATGCTCAGCGCGCGAATCGCAAAGACTTTCCGCAGTTAGTAGAAAAGAAGTTTGTCGAACTTCACAGCAATGAGCCCTTTGATATTGTTCACGGCCTGGATTCATCTGCATTATTAATTGCCAAAAAAAAACGCCTGCATAAAATTCGCATTACCTTCGATGTATCGGCCACTCACATGTCTGAGATCTTTGCCATTCTCGCCATGTCTAAAGACTCTGTAGGAAATTTAATCCAAACCGGCATCGCCATTCTCTATAAATATATGACAACGTTTTGGAGTAAAGATCGCCCACTTTTAAAAACGGCAGATGCTGTTTTCGTGACGACTCCGCTTCAGAAAATTGCTCTTGAGAGATACTATCTCTTTCCAGAAACGAAAACTTTTCTCGTCCCTTACGGCAGCGAAGTTGTGCATTTAATGACTCCTGAAAAGCCAGAAGATCTTCGCCTGAAATTAAATCTGCCGGTGCAATCGCGTGTCATCGTAACGGTTTCAGATATGAACGAGCTTGAAGAAGTGAAGTCTCTGCTTCGCGCTTTTGCTCGTACAGCCGTAAAACGCCCGAGCTGTCGATTGATTATTATTGGCAATGGCCCCCTCTTTAAGGCCATTGAGTTTGAAATGCTGAATTTAGCTCTCGGCAATAAGGTCATTATGACTGGCGCTCTTAGTACCGAAGAGTTACAGAAATATTTGGCTCTCTCAGATATCTATGTGAATCTCAGTGCGCGCACCACAGGTTTTGAACCCAGCATGCTTGAAGCCATGGCTTTCAAAAAAGTAGTGATAGGCTCTGAACTCAGCCCGATTGCGAACATTATTGAAAACCAATTAGATGGTTACCTCGTCCGCCCTGCCGCAATTCAAGAGCTTCACCAACTGATGTCTCAATTAGTTTCTGAAGATGGCCCTCCATCAGAAATGGGCGAAAAGGCCCGCAAAAAGGTTTTAGAGCTTTTTGATACTGATAAAATGACCGAGCGCCTTCTTAGTGCGTTTAATCAAACTATTGGTTCGCGTTCGCGTCAAACCTCAGCTCGAACTTAGTTAATTTGCCCTATTTCTACTGTTCTTAGGTCTGGGTCTAAAATAGCACTTGGAAGGGACGAGGAATATACCTACAATATGAGTAGTTTCAACAAGTTAACGAGGACGACATGACCAAAGCAGATTTGATTAATTTGATCTCTGAAAAAGCAGGAATCACTCGAGTGAAAGCAGAAACCGTAGTGAATACGATTTTTGACTCGATGATTGAAGCTCTGATGAGAGACGATCGTATCGAGATTCGTGGTTTTGGCTCGTTCGTCAATCGTGATTACAATTCATATCAAGGTCGCAACCCACGCACAGGTGAAGTGATCGACGTCAATCAAAAGAAACTGCCATTCTTCAAGGTCGGCAAAGAACTTAAAGAAGATATCAATAAGTCTTAGGGTACCTGCTTCCCGTTCGGATTTTCCGGACAAAACAACTTAAATAATTAAAATTTATTGGCAAATACAGTCTTAAAACTGACCGCTCAACACAGTGGCATTGCCTGCCATATCTTGAACTTTTAATTGGAATGGTTGGCCCACTACGACTCCTGTTACATTTAAGAGCTGATGGAATTTAGTACCCGCTACAGGATAAAAATCAGCGGGCTGTCTGAGTAGAGTTTTATCTGAGAGACGAACGGTATTGGGATAAAACCCTCGAATGTCGGTGAAAACCCCTGCTGCATCGAGAAGTGTATGACGGAAATCGATTTGACTGAGCACTACACCATTTTGGGTGAGTTCAATAAATGGCACCGCCTGAACATATTGATGAAGATCTTTAGCATCAGCTCCACTCACGATAAAACTTTTAACTGGCTTAGAAAGCTTCGACCCTTCTTTAAGCCACTCAGTCGAATCGTCTTGATAAACAGCTAAGAAACTCACATCTGGCGCAATTGAGTCTGGAATCACTTCAAAAACGCTCTCTGGATTGATTGCATTCCCCGCTGAGTCGAAAACATTTAAATGAACGTGGACATAGTGAAACATCGTTGGCCACGGTACAACTTGGCCAATACGCTCGCCCGCTGTCACCACACCGTTTCCGCTATTGAGACCATCAATAATATTTTGCGGGAGCGTTCGGCGGTTCACGTGATGGAGTTCATAACGATTTCCGTTTCCATCGATGACGGCGATTTCGAAATAATTGTCATCACCACGACCAGGCCATGCAATCCATTGTTTGATGCGATTTCCATTGGGAAGATCAGTATAAGCATAATGACCAGCCTCAAGTTTTCCGTCGATCGGTGCCAGAGCCCAGCTGTTCGACTCAAGAAGCATATCATCGCCCATATGATAACCGGGCATATCGTAAGGTTGAAATTGCACAAAGTTATTTCCGATTCTTGATTTAGAATATGGTTTTTCAAATGGCCATTTCAGAGGCTGAGTCAAATAAGGTTGAGCGCGAAAAAGCGAAGGCTTGGCTTGGTAAGGAGTGTAACCTTGCAATGCTGCATCTTCGAGACTGAGCATAAGCTCATCAGCAAAAGAGACTGTTGAGAGAGATGTTGAAATGAGAGCTAGTAATAGAAAGCTGAGTTTTGTTTTCATTTAGGCAGGCTATGACAGCTTTGTCAGGACACGCAAGGCTTTAGTGATTTGAAAAATTCTTACAGTTATTTTAAAGACTGTTTGAGCGACCTTTTAAAACATGGCTGACATCAAAAAGACGAGCATTTTCAATCTGTTTGATTCCGTATATCGCCATAAAAAGACGATCAAGGCCAAGGGCAATACCAGCACTTGGTGGCATACCGCATTCTAATGCCCGCATGAAATTTTCATCAATTTCTAGAGGGGTTTTGCCGTTTTCAATGCGCTGTTTTTGATCGCGCTCAAAACGTTTTCGCTGCTCAACTGGGTCATTGAGTTCATGAAACGCATTCGCAATTTCAAGGCCCTGCCAATAAAGTTCAAAACGATCCGCCCAACCCGCTTCATTAATTCGCGCGAGAGCCGCTTGAGACGGCGGATACTCGATAACAATAGTCGGAACATTCGGATCAATTTTAGGCTCAATTCTTTCGAACATCAGGCGATGAAAAAGATCGTCCCACGAATCAGTTTCTGACCAATCGACTTTTGCTGTTTTGCAAAGCTCGATCAGTTCATTTCGTGTCGTTATCGGAGTTAATTTAAAGCCTAAATGTTTCTCAAATAAGAATGAAATTGGTGAAACATCAACGGCTTGCTCAGCACCGATTTCAGGTGAGAAACTTTGTAAAAGCCCGATGAGGTCATTAATGATTAAACTTAAATTACTATAGGCGCGATACCACTCCAGCATCTGGAATTCTGGTTGATGAATTTGCGTCACTTCGCCATTTCTCAGACAAGTTTTGATTTCGAAAATATCGGTATAATCGTGAGCCAGTAATTGTTTAAGATGAAGCTCTGGACTCGTGGGTATAAATAGCTTTTGTTTCTTGCTGCCGACGACAAGTTCAGTGCTGAAAGGCTCAAGTTGCGGCTCCATCCCGGGATTTGTGACAAGACTTGGGGTCGTTACTTCTTGCAAAGAACGCTGCGAGAGATAATCACGAACCTGATGAATAAACTCCATCCACAAGCGAGAGTCGATGTGATCCATTTTGAGTGGAGAGAGTTCACTTTGGGCGGCCGTAAGCTTCTGCGCTAACGCTCCACCTTTCACTTTGAAAGTGCGAGTGTCTTGGGTGAAAGTTATCTGCTCAGTTTTCAACTCGAGCAGCACCTTGTCGCCGTTTTTCAAGCCCGCGCGGTCGACTTTGATACCTTGGCAATTCATCTGTAGACCTTGCGAAACCAATGAAAACTGCCCGATAGCTAGACTCTGATCATTTTCAAACATAAGTGTTCCACCGACGTTAATATCTGGCGGCAGCACCTTCATCGGTAATAGCGAATACAATCGAGATAGAGATAAAACCCCATTGGGCACTGAAGGGTATTGCTTTAAGCTTTCCATCCCTCTCATATGAAGTGTCTGTCGCCCCTTGTCAACTTTTGACTGTAACTCTCACATCCCCGAATGTGTTCGCAACAATCTTTCGACCTCACAAATGGAGTAATTTATGACTAATGAAACATCTAATTCTGATGCGGCAGAAGCGACTTCAACTACTAAATCAAACACGAGCTTGATCCATAACTGGAGAGATCGTTTTGAAGAATTACTCAAAGTTAAAAACGTTGATGACCTCAAAGGTGAGCTCACTCGTTTAGGCCAAGATCTACAAGACGAAATTAAACAATTTGATCTACAAGAATATCTCAGCCCTACAGCTAAAGATCGTCTCAAAAATTTAGAGACTCGTTATGCTGACGTAATGAAGGCTGTACAAAAAGCTCAAAAACAATTCGATCGTGAATTTAGCAAAAGCCTTAGAACTTTGAAGAAGACACGTCAGGATGCTGAAAAACGCCTATCGTCAATTCGCAGCCAAGTTGAAGTTCAACGCAAAAAAGTTTTGAAAGCTTCAGATAAACTTCGCAGCAAAATCGTTAAGAAGACAAAAGTTAAAGCAAAAACAGTTCGTAAAAAAGCTAGCAAATAAGAGGCTCACACATGAGAAGTGATTTTTCATCTCGGCACATAGGTCCTAGCGAGCAAGATATTGCTCAAATGTTAACGACGCTAAAAGTGAAGAACCTCGATGAACTGATTGAAAAATCAACTCCTCAAGTGATTCGCACAGGTCGCGCGCTTGATATCGGCCCCGGCCTTAGCGAAGAGAATTTTCTCTCTCACGCTTTAGAAGTAGCTAAGAAAAACAAAGTTTACAAAAACTATATCGGCCTTGGTTACTACGGCACTTTCACTCCGCAAGTGATCTTAAGAAACATTCTTGAAAATCCAGGTTGGTATACGGCTTATACGCCTTACCAGGCTGAGATCTCTCAAGGCCGTATGGAAGCTCTACTCAATTTTCAAACTATGATCAAAGACCTCACCGGTCTTGAAATCGCCAATGCTTCACTTCTCGATGAGGCGACGGCGGCCGCTGAAGCCATGAGCCTCAGCTATCACGCGCAAAAGAAAAACGTTCGTAAAAAACTTTTCGTTGATGCGGATACATTCCCGCAAACCATTGAAGTGATTCAGACTCGTTCTGAACCACTGGATATCGAAGTTGTTATCGGTGATTTCGCAGAAATTAAATACGACAACACTTTCTTCGCCGCTATTGTTCAGTATCCAAATGCGAAAGGCCATATTAAAGACTACCGTCAGTTTGCTGAAACTGTTCACAAACACGATGGTCATGTGATTGTTGCCGCCGATATCCTTGGCTTAACAACACTCACTCCTCCAGGAGAATGGGGCGCCGACATTTGCGTGGGTAGCACGCAACGTTTTGGCGTGCCCGTAGGCTTTGGTGGCCCTCACGCCGCTTACTTTGCGACTAAAGAAGCTTATGCTCGTGCGATGCCAGGCCGAATTATTGGCGTTTCAAAAGATGCCCACGGTAATAGTGCCATGCGCTTAGCTTTGCAAACACGCGAGCAACATATTCGCCGCGAAAAAGCGACGAGCAACATTTGCACAGCGCAAGTTCTCTTGGCTGTTATGGCTTCAATGTACGCCGTTTATCACGGACCAAAAGGTCTTCGTGCCATTGCTGATCGCGTGCACAGCCAAGCTGTACGCCTTTCTCGTCATCTTAAACTTTTGGGTTTCGAAACTTCAAACGAAGCCTTCTTTGATACTGTGTCTCTTCATTTCGCTGGCTCTGCCGAACGTGATCAGTTGCTCAAACTTTGCAATGATTCACAAATCAATATTGGTAAGCTCGGCGACAACTATGCTGTTATCAGCGTTGATGAAACTACAAGCACTGAAGATCTTGTTAAGCTTCATGATGTCTGCGCGCGCTTCAAGAACAAAAAGTCTTCGTTCTCTGATGCTCCACTAGAAAATACTTTGGATAAAAAGTTTCAGCGTAAGTCTGACTACCTCACTCACCCGACTTTCAATCGCTTTCACTCAGAAACAGAAATGTTACGTTACATTCACCGTCTTGAGAGAAAAGATTTAGCACTCAATCACTCTATGATTCCGCTCGGCTCTTGCACGATGAAATTAAATGCAACAGCTGAAATGACACCTGTGACTTGGCAAGAGTTCGGTGCGATTCACCCATTTGCACCGGGCGATCAAACTCGTGGTTACCTCGAGATGATTCACCAGCTTGAAAAATGGCTCTGCGATATCACTGGCTTTGCCGGAGTTTCTTTACAACCAAATGCAGGTTCACAAGGTGAATATGCTGGCCTTCTTGTTATTCGCGCTTACTTAAAAGCTAAAGGCGAAGGTCATAGAAAAATCTGTTTGATTCCAAGCTCAGCTCACGGAACAAACCCGGCCAGCGCAGTTATGGCTGGCTTCCAAGTGGTTGTTGTTAAGAGTGATGAAAGTGGAAGCGTGGACATCGAAGATCTGAAAGCAAAAGCTGAGCAGCACAAGCTGTCACTTGGCGCCTTGATGATCACTTATCCATCAACTCACGGTGTATTTGAAGAAACGATCTCTGATATTTGCAAATTAATTCATGATAACGGTGGCCAAGTTTACATGGACGGCGCAAATATGAATGCTCTTGTTGGAGTCGCTCGCCCAGGCGAGTATGGCGCTGACGTTTGCCACCTCAATCTTCATAAAACATTCTGTATTCCTCACGGTGGCGGCGGACCAGGCATCGGCCCTATCGGCGTCGGCCCTCACTTAAAAGATTTCTTACCTTCACACTCGTTAGTACCAGAGTGTGGTCCGAAAAAAGGCATTGGCGCAGTTTCGGCAGCCCCATGGGGAAGCGCAAGTATTCTTCCGATCTCTTGGGCTTATATTGCAATGATGGGCTCTAGCGGCCTTAAGAAATCGACACAAGTGGCGATCTTGAATGCGAACTATATCGCAGCTCGCCTCGCTCCTTTCTATCCGGTTGTTTATAAAGGCCGCGGTGGCTGGGTGGCTCATGAGTGCATTATCGATGTGCGCCAGTTCAAAGCGACAGCTGAGATTACCGTTGATGATATTGCGAAACGTTTAATGGATTACGGCTTTCACGCCCCGACGATGTCTTGGCCTGTTGCTGGTACTTTAATGATTGAACCAACTGAGAGTGAATCACTCGAAGAACTCAATCGCTTTTGTGACGCTATGATTTCAATTCGTAAAGAGATCGAAGAAATTGAACTCGGTCGATGCGATAAAGTCGACAACGTCTTAAAAGGTGCGCCTCACACAGCGGAGCATATCGCTTCAGATTCCTGGAGGCATCCTTACGGACGAACGCAAGCGGCTTATCCACTTCCGTGGATTAAAGAGCAGAAGTTCTGGCCCTCTGTTGGACGCGTCGACAATGTTTTCGGAGATCGCAACTTAGTTTGTGAGTGCCCACCTCTCAGTGATTACACCTAGTACCTTGTAAGCTGAACTCTTCTCTATTCTTTAGATTTTACAAAACCGGCCGCAAAATGTTGGTTTTGTATTTTCTTTCTGTAACAATTGCCTGATTATTGAATTGCCAGAGACTATTTGCGGCAGCGACTATCTTGTTTACACTCCCTATTTAATATTCATGGCTTCTCCCTTAGTATCACATTCGATTCAAAACACAGGGTGTAAGGGAGAAACCATGAGTTTAAGTATCAAGCCGTTCGTTCTAGCTATCCTGTCAGTCATAGCGACACAGACGTCTTTTGCTTACGAATACTGCCGCGAAGAGAACACCCGAAGATCATATCTACAAGAAGCCGGCTTTTTTCTCACTTCTCAACGCGTTCAGATTTTAAAATCAAAACGCTTTCTAGAAAGAAATAAAACTGTAACGGCAGCAAAAGCTGAAGAGCGTATTTTAGAGAGTATTCAAAAAGCTCGCAAGCCTATCGAGACAATTGAAGACAAGCGTTTGGCCAAACTACTTGCTACAGCTTCATTTGTTGTGGGTGTTGACTTTCAACAGCTCAGCTCAATGGTTAAAAAAGAAACTCACTATTGCCTTGATCGAAGCAACAACTCAGGTAGCGGAGCTTCTGGCTGCACGCAGTTTACGACAATTGCCCTTAAAGAATTAAAAGATCAATTTGGCTACAAGGGTACTGGTAAACATACAAAGTCTGAAGAAGCTGAAAAGGTTTTAAGAGGATTCGTAACTCAGTATTTTTCTAAAATGCCCGACCCAACACGAGAAAAATCTTTTTACGCTTGGTTAAATTCTTCAGTGGCGAATATGCAAACTTCATTAAGAGGCCGTGGTAATTTCGATATTGATATTTTATCAGGAGCCATACTTCTTAAGATTTTCTTATCAACGAACGGTGGCAACTACTACAAGGCTCTTGTTCAGTACAATGGAGACAACAGTCGCCAAAAACTTAAAAATGGTAAAAGAGGCCCGCAATATAAATTTAAATATGCGGGTGATGTGCAAAACATGGCTCAATATATTTCAATGGATGAAGCCAATTGTATTCAAGCGGTGGTTGATACCGAAGACATGATTGAAGATTCGTGCGAATCATTCGGAGAAGATCCTTACACCTGTGTCGGCTCAGAGCCTTCTCTACAGCCGCCGCCTGAACCTGTTCATATGACTTAAAAAAAGCGCCAAATTCGGCGCTTTTTTTATGTTTTTACACAGGCCTCTCTAGAAACATCGATTCATCCCATTAAACCTTAGAAGATTCAGCGACTTAGGTGTCCCTTTCTAAAATCTCCCTGGTATCGAAATTGCTGTTTGTAATGGCAATGAAACAAATGATCTTAATACCGCTTCTTCTCACTAGTAGTTTAGCTTTTACTGCGTGCTCGCGTAGCAAGTCGAAGAAAGAACCAACAAGAGCTCATTATACGGTATTAGGTGACCCTATTGAAATCATTCGTGGCGCTAAAACTTCTGCGGGCTTTACTGCTGGTACGTTTAAAAATGGCGAGGAACTTTACCTTCTCGCCGCAATTGAGTTTGAAGAAGAGGGTCAATACAGTGATGCTCGAGTGGATCTTGAAGAGCAAAATAAAACTTCAAATCGTTCATCTAGCGGCAAAAAAGCACACGCCGAAGATTTTTTATTCACAGTGAATATCAAAAGCGACTCTTCAATTGCATTTGAAAATGCCAATGAAGGTTTTGAGTTCTCTCGTCAAGAAGATCAAATCATCGTAACTCAGCCCAAGGATGCCAGCTCTGAAAACCGCCTATTGCACACTAGCATTTCAGCCGATAAAAATACGATCAGCTTTTTAATTTACAGTAAAAATAAACAAACGCTTAAACACACTCTCAGCGCTATTTATTTCGCCAGAGACCCGCATACGAATCTAGATAAATCTGGCGGTAACTATGAGTATGTTCGCGGCACTGGCATTAAATTAAGCTGGCCTAAGAAAAGTACTGTTGATATCAGTGTGTGTAACTCAGATTCATCAATCCTGAATACTTATGCAAAAGACAGTGTTGAAGCTTGGCAGAGTGTTTTAGGTGATCGCCTCACGGTGAAATTCAAAGGCAATAGCACATCCTATCCACCCTTCACAGATTTGAATCACCGATGCATCTATTTAATCGATAGTTATTTGGCGCAACCAAACCCCAAAATTGCCAACTGCGCTGTTACGGCTACTGTTCCGAATATGACAAAAAGTCAGATTACAGATTCAGACGTGCTTATTTTTAAGAATGAATTCAGCAAAGGTGATATCTCTTCATCGTCAGAGTCATTTGCTCGTTATCTTCTGCGCGTAGTCCTTCATGAGCTTGGACATTTTTTTGGCTTAGGTCATCAGTTCAATGGCACGCCTAGCATTATGTCTTATGAAAAAGATGGATTCCCACAAATTGAACAGCACGATATTGAAGCGATTCAAGAGCTTTATAAATAGAGGTTAGATATGAATCTTTTTAAATTCGGTATCGGTCCGGTAAAAATAATTTTATTGGCGACTTCATGTTTAGCGCTCACTGCTTGCCCTGGTAAGAATAAAGGTAAATCGAAGCCGAGTATCGTGAGAGAGCAAGTTGTACTGGGCGACCCAATTGAAATCATCCGTGGCGCTCAGCTTGAACCTGAGGGAGCGTTTGAAGCTTTCGATAATCTGAGCTCTATTCACATGTATGCCATTATTTCATTTACAGAAAAAACTGAGGCGGCAGATCTATCAAAGGAAGTAAACCAAGAAGTTATAGAGGATGGGGCGGCACCTACTGACAATTATGAAACACCAGAGTCATTTGAGATGACTATTTCACGACCAGGCACAGATACGCTGGTACTTGAAAATAAAGCCAATGATATAGTGATTGTATTTACAAACGACCAAGCTGGGCATATCACTTATACGACCACTGGCGAAGCCCCAGAAGAGGGCCGGATTCTGCACTTTAGCCGACATAAAAACGGTAATATTTTTAGTCTTTTAGCTTACGGCACTGATAAAGATGGCCGCACATTAAACGCCATCTATTTTGCAAAGAAATTTAACCCGCAAATTCCCACTCGAACGGCAAAACCATATTTTTATCTAATGGGTCCAGGCTACAAATACAACTGGAAAGAAAAACAACTCACAATTGATGTATGTGGAGAACATGATGAGTTTGTAGAAGATCACACAGTACATGCTATAAATGAATGGAATTCTGCTTTAGGTAAGAAAATGAAAATCGAATTTGGCTTACCAAAAAAATTCTATCCTTTTTCTGATTTCAATCAGCACTGCATTTACATCGTAGATAATATTCTTAGTAAGGCCGATCCTAGAAGAGCCAATTACGGAACCACATACACAATTGAAAACTCTGAAAAATCAGAACTTATTGATTCAGATATTTTTATTTTTAAAAAAGAGTTTGAGAAAAATGGTTATAGCTTTGATGCTGCCGAACTCCGCCAAGAGATGCGATTTACTTTTGTTCATGAAATAGGTCACTTCTTAGGCCTTGATCACGTTTTTGAAGACGGCGTAAAAAGCATTATGGGTTATGATTTTGATCTTGAACCTAAACTCCAGCCGATCGACAAAGAAGCGATTCGGGCCCTCTACGAATAAGCCACAGTATCATTAGTAATTCGTACTCAGAATTTGCCTAGGCCGCCAAGACTCATAACAACATGCGACTTCAACGTTGAAGTCGCATTGCATTCAGAGAAAATCGTGCCAGACGCGGTCCGGACGGACAATTACGAAAGCAAAACTTCAAGCCACTTGGCTTTTTCTTTCGGAATCATATCTTTCGGAGTCATAAGGCCCGTCTTTAAACCTAGATCACTGGTTTTAGCATTGCGATAGAACAAATCGCCTGATGCGAGTATATCCTGAGCCATTTCAAACGCTTTCGCATTATTCTGGCGCATCACCAGGATCACTTCTTCGAGAGTCACGTGAGGAATTGAATCATCCCAACAGTCGTAGTCAGTGACGAAGCAGCATGGTACGTAAGCGAGACCCGCCTCACGCGCGAGCGCATACTCTGGGAAGTGAGTCATACCAATAATATCAGCGCCAATACCGCGATGGTAATGAGCTTCAGCTACCGTTGAGAAATAAGGACCTTCAATACAAATATAAGTTTGACCAAAGTGAGTGTCGAAGCTGTATTTGCTGCTGATTTTTTTAAGTTCGTTCACGCCGTCCATGCAAACAGGCTTAGCTAATGATACGTGACCGACAAGACCATCACCTAAGAACGTGTGAGCACGAACACCCTTTGTGCGATCGATGTAAGACGTAGGCACTACGCAATCACCTGGCTTAAATTCTTTTCTCAAAGAACCTACAGCAGAAAAAGACATAATAGCTTTTGCACCAGCACGCTTTAAAGCAAAGATATTCGCACGGTAGTTCACTTCAGTTGGGAGGCGCTCATGATGTTCACCGTGGCGAGAAACGAAAAGTGCTTCGTAATCACCGATGCGAACTTTTTTAATACCACTTGAAGCCGGACCAAAAGGAGTTTCAGTTGGAATCATCTCAACTGTTTTAAATGCTTCAAATTTTTCAAAACCAGAACCGCCAATAATTGCCCACATAATAAACTCCCTATCGCTTATCGCTTTAAAAATTCACCCGAGGTGATTTGATCTTTATTAAACACACCATTATCTAAAACCCAGCCTGTTACGAGCTCAGCCGGCGTGACATCGAAGGCTGGATTATAAACCGGCGCATCTTGCGGGGACATCTCCCCACGCACTTCTTTTGGATTACGCTCTTCAATTGGAATATCTTTGCCTGAAGCTGTCAGCGCATCCACAGTAGTAAACGGAGCCGCTACATAAAAAGGAACTTTATGGTACTGAGCGAGCACAGCTACAGAATAAGTGCCGATCTTATTCGCAAAATCACCATTGCGAGCAATGCGATCAGAACCAACGAAGACTTTTGAAACGCGGCCCTGAGCCATTAACATTCCGGCCATATTGTCACAAATCAGTGTGTGAGGAATGCCGAGCTTTGCCAATTCCCAAGCTGTTAAGCGACCACCTTGTAGAAGTGGACGAGTCTCATCCACGTAAACATGGATCTTTTTGCCTTGCTCGTGGGCTTTGCGAATGGCTCCTAGAGCTGTACCCCAACCGGCCGTTGCTAAAGCGCCGGTATTGCAATGAGTGAGGATTTGTTCGCCGTCTTTAATGAGGTTCGCTCCGTGAAGAGAGATTTGCTCACAGAGAGTTTCGTCAGTTTTAAAAATATCAACAGCGATGTCTTCTACACCTTGCGCAGAAAAACCTGTGCGTGCGAGTTCTGTTACGCGATCAACGGCGTACATCAGGTTCACAGCCGTAGGACGAGCTTCACGGAGATGAATGGCCATTTTGATCACTTGCTCGGCTGTAGCGCCAGATTTAGCGTAACAAGCAAGGGATAAAGCCGCTGCTACACCAATCATCGGTGCGCCACGAACTTGAAGGGTGCGAATGTAATCGTACATTTTCAGCGGATCTGTTCCATTCAGCCAAACTTCAGCGTGAGGAAGTTTTTGCTGATCGATCACTTGTAGAGTTTGACCGTCATACTTTAGCGCTAATGATTCAAGCATTGTGATGTCGTCCTTGATAAGAGCCCGTCTTTTTCATTTGATCGAGCATGTATTGATAATTATCCATACGTCTCATCACCCAAGCTGGCGCAATCAACTCATCAAAGCGAGAAGAGACAGCCGCCAAACGGTGAACCGAAATACGTGGGTCAAGATGATCTAAGAAAAGCATCACTCGGCGCGTATACTCTTCAAGCTCTACAGGTTTGAAAAGACCGTTCTTATAATCTTGCTCAAGTGGCGTGTGCTTCAAGACGTGCATATTGTGGAGCTTTACATTGTCGATAGGCAAAGTATTGCAAAGGCGTGCAGCTAAAATGATTTCATCATCGCGCTCATCAGGAAGACCAAAAATTAAATGAATACCGATGCTCATACCCGGGCAAGCTTTTGCCGTACGTTGAATCGTTTCAATCGACTTCTTCGCAGTGTGACCTCGGCGCATCCAGATCAGTGAGTTCTCATTGAATGTCTGAACGCCATACTCCACCGCAACATAGTGAGTCTTTTGATACTCATTCCAGAGTTCAAAAAGTGAGTCAGATACGCAGTCAGGGCGAGTGCCCACAACCATTCCTACTACATCTGAGTGACTGGCCGCTGTTGCAAAGTTCTCACGCATTTTATGAACACGGTCGAAGGTGGTCGTATAGGCTTGAAAGTAAACTAAGAATTTTTCAACGTTGATACGGTTCTTTAAACGAGCGCGACCTTTTTCGATCTGCTCAGGTAAAGTCATCTCTTGGTATTCGGCATAAGCTGATGAGCCCCAAACGTCACAAAAGTTACAAGTCTGCATCCCACGAAGACCTTCGCGATTGGGGCAAGTCTCTGCAGTAGTTACAGGAATTTTGAAAACTTTTTGCCCAAACTGCTTTTTATAACTCAAACTGATTGGATGGTAAGGCAGACCTTGCCATTTCTCGAGGTTTTGCATAGGAAGTCTCTAACCATAGGCACCCGAAAATGCAAGCTTACGTCCACGACAATTACGAATATAAAGCCCTGCGAACAGCAGACGGCAGCCCAAGTCTTTTAATGGGCGAAAAACAGGCGTTTGAAATGCAAGCTCCTGAGGCCATGCACAACTCAGCTGGTGCTCTAACAGAGAGTTTTTACATCTATTACGAGAACATTCGCAGTGCTCAAGAGCATCACTTGCGCCCAAGTTACCTCTCTGTGGGCCTCGGACTTGGCTACAATGAAGCCATTATTGCCTGCCACGCTCTTAAAGAGAATTTGAATCCCCTCAAACTCAGCATTCTTTCGTTCGAACGTGATGCCTTTATTCGTGAAAACTATGTGAACTGGCTTCTTCAAGATGCAAAGAAACAAAAGACTAAGAAAGAAGGCTCTGAGCAAAATAAAGCCGAAGACTTTTGGGGGCCGATTTTTACCGAAGTTCTTCAAGTTGTAGCTAAGCATATGAAAATGGATTGGAAAAGTGCCAAGCACCTTCTGAAATCTATGTACAACGAAGGCAGCTTTAAAATTGAAAACGATATGCTCACTTACGATTGGGCAGGTAATAAACGCAAATTCACTTCGATTCTTTTTGATGCTTTCTCGAAAAAATCAACACCAGATGTTTGGAGCGAAGAATTTATCACCCGTTTCTTGCAATCAGCAGCGGATGAAAAGTGCATTCTTACGACTTACGCCGCCACCGGCAGCCTCAACCGCGCTTTAAGAAATAATCATTTCACTTTAGTTGATCGTAAGGGTTTTCAAGGCAAACGCGAGTCCACTTGGGCCGAGCGTCTTGAGCTTCACGACAAGACTTTTTTGTAGACCTCAATATTGCCCTTCACCATGTTTTCTAGTGAAAAGTTCTGCGCAATATGATCTTGAGCATTCTTTAAAAGCTGATTTCTAAGAGCTGAATCATCGATGATTCGTTTGAGCTGAATTTTTAAATCAGCGGCATTTCCCGCTTCAAAATTAAGACCGGTTTTTTCATGAATAATCATTTCTGGGATACCGCCTGCGCGACTGCCGATCACCGGCGTGCCCGATGAAATACTATCAAGGACAATTGTACCAAGACCTTCAACAAGTGAAGGCATCACCATTAAATCTAAACCACATAAAAACTCAGGCACATTATCGATATGACCTAAGAAAGTAACACTCTTCTCAAGACCCAGTCTCTGCACCTGAGCTTCGATTTCTGGGCGATAGACGCCCTCACCAGCGAGCAAGAGCCTGATATTCGGATTCGACTTTAAAACCTCGCTAAAGGCATTTAATAAGCTCTCATGGCCCTTCACTTTAACCAGAGCACTCGCGCATCCAATAATAAAGGTATCTTCTGGCAGGCTGAATTGCTTAATCAGTTTTTCACGGGACCACTTACGATCTAGATTTTTATAAATCTCAGCATCCACAGCACTCGGCACGACTGTTACAGTTTCAGGAGCAAATCCACACTCGATCAGTACCTTCTTAATGTTTTGTGAGATGGCCACTGTGTGGTTGAGAGCGGGATTCAAGTACTTTCGGCGTGAGCGCCAGTCTTGAGCGACTTTATCGTCAACCCGACGATGGGTGATCAGCTTTAAATGAGGTAAAAATTTCTTCACCCATAAAGCGAGACTTAAACCGCCAGAACCTTGGCCATCTAAAACTTCGATCTGATTTTTCTTACAAAACTGTACCAATTGATAAATTGAAACCGGGCTATAAGCGCTAGAGCTGCTCAGGCCGAGAGTTTCAACAATCTTCAAGAACTTCGGGTAACCCCTACCACTGCGTGGAATGGCTACAAAATTTACAACTCCGAAGCGAAAACTACCTTCGATAAAGAGGCGAATCTGATTTTCGCCGCCTCGCCATGATTTTTCTGTGCAGATATGTAGAACACGCATAGTATGCTTAAAACTAACACTAATATTCTTATGAAACACGAATTTTCGAAAAAGCAGTTTAATCTTTATGGGGCCAAAGAACTTGAGCCTTGGCTGAAACCTTTGGGTTATAGTCTTAAAAAGCCGCAAGAGCTGGCCCATGCTATTTTGAAACTCTCAGATATTTACACCTCTGGTCGCGGCAGCCCTGATATTTGGGCGATGCCCGGTAATGTGGCCGCCTATCTCGCCTATTTCATGCCGCTTAACTATTTGCGCTGCCAATACGCCCTTGAAAAAACTGATCCGGCAATTATGGCTGACACGGCCGTCGATTACGGCGCTGGCTTGGGTGCGTTTTCGTTGGCGCTCATGGGCTTTGAGAAAACAAAAAGAATTATCGTTTATGAACCTTCTAAAATCGCCCTTGATTGGAGCTTTAGAATTCTCGAGGCAATAGGTGGCGACATTGAGCTCAATCTCATTCATTCATTGGATGAGTTAAAAGAATTTGAAAAAAAAGAAGCCAGAAAGCTCAGCTACTACCTCTCTTACAGTCTCAACGAAATGAACAGCTTTGATGAATTGCCGCCGGTTGTAGATTCAATTGTTGTCGTTGAACCTTCAACTCAAACCGCTGGTCGAGCCCTGCAAAACTACCGGGGGAAATTACTCCAGAATGGTTTCTATGCTTGGGCGCCTTGTCTCCATCAAGATGAGTGCCCGCTTTTGAAACATTCAAATACAGATTGGTGTCACACTCGCTTCCATTTAGAAATGCCTCAGTGGTTTTTAGATGTAGAAAAATACCTACCGATTAAGAATCAATCGATCACGGTGTCTTATTTGAGTGCGGCTCGAACGATGCCTGAAAAAACGGCGGACAATCAATTTCGTATTATTGGTGACACTCTTTTCGAGCGCGGAAAAACTAAACAAGCTATTTGCCGCAACTCGAAACGTGAATTTTTCTCATGGTTAACTAAGTATGGAGAGGCTCCGATGTTACCTCGCGGCGAGAAGGTTGAAATTTCGTCTCCTCTTTTAAATAAAGGAGACGAACTCCGTCCTGAGACTGATTTCAATTATGAAATCTTAAAAGACTACTGAGACTTTTCTAAGCTCCAGATCGTGCAGCGATCAGTGGCGCGTCCACCCATGTCGAAAGTGATTACAGAATCACCGTCACAAACCCAAACGCTGCTGAATTTATCAAAGCCAATTCCATCAGCCCAACGAAGTTCAGGGCAAACGCCAACATCGGCGATATAATTACCCCGTGAAGTTTGAAGAATTAAATTGTCGCCATCTACATCATAATTGCGAATTGCACTTTCGCTTACGCAGTCAGCTGAAGCCGCCGTCAAAAACGAAAAAGTCGCTAGAGCTGCTAATAACACCTTCATAAATACTCCTTAGTTGAATTCTTTTACTTTACCCTTAACTATTTCATACTTAAAAGATAAAAAAAAGCCGCTACATAAAGTAGCGGCTTACTGCACATCTGAAAACTCGAAGAGTTATCTTATGTACGTCCTATTTGAAGCTCTAACGACCGGAGTCTTTAGAAACCCATTATAGATAATGATATCTATTGCAACGTCTCTGCCAAGCCCCAGAGCCCACCCATTTACGCCTATAGATAAATATCAAAATTTTGTGGTATTAATCCCCAAATATGAGGAAAATTAGACAATTCTTATTTTTACTTTACTATGATTTTTTCGTAGCATTTTTATATGACTGACTTAATGGAACACTCATCTATGGAAAAAGTTTATATCAGCGAAATTCTCGCTGATCTCATTCCTGGTTTTTTAGCCACTCGTGAGAGTGAATTTGTTGAAATGCAGAAATTAGTGGATGCTAAAAATTTTGAAGGCATCGTTAAAATGGGTCATAAATTAAAAGGCTCAAGCTTAAATTATGGTTTCAAAACACTGGGCGCCTTAGCTCTTGATTTCGAGCAGGCTGGCAAAGAGAATAATCTGACTAAAGCGCAATCCATTATCCCTAAAATGCGCAATCACTTAAAAAACATTGAAATTGTTATTGTTAATGATGAGGACTAGAAAGCTGCTGAACACGCTCAACAAGAGCTTTTCTGTTCACCGGTTTAGTTAAATGGTCCGTTGAACCTATAGCTAGGCACTTTTGACGATCTTCAACCATTCCGTGTGCGGTAAGAGCAATAATAGGCTTTGTAAAACCCTTTTGACGAAGCTGAGAAATCGCTCCGTAACCATCAAGCTCAGGCATCTGAATATCCATCAGTACAAGATTATGGTCACCCCCCATAGCCTTCTGCACCCCTTCAACACCGTTTGAAGCTAGGTCTACTATAGCTCCTTCCCGAGTGAGAAATCTTGAGACGAGAACTTGGTTATCAACAGAATCTTCGACGAGAAGAACTTTGACTCCGTTCAAAGCTGTAGATTGAGCTCCCTTTTTGACAGGGCTGATATATTCGACGGCTAATTTATCAACAAAGGTCGTCTCGTCGACTAAACCAGTCTCGATTTGAAGAATGAAATTGCAACCCTCTCCCTCTGCACTTGGTGCAACTTTAATATCTCCACCTAAAGCACGAGCAAATTTGCGCGAAAGCGCTAAGCCCAAGCCAGTACCACCGTGTTTTCGTGTCATCGAAGTATCGACCTGAGTGAATGGTTGAAATAGATTTTCAATTTGTTCTGCCGATAAACCTGGCCCCGTATCTTTAACGCTAATAAACAGCTTTGAATGAACTGGTTTTTTCTCAAACCAAATTGAAACGTGAATTTCTCCGCCAGCGCTAAATTTAATACCGTTACTGATAAGATTAATTAAAATTTGCTGCAAGCGAGTGGCATCAGTGAATATAAACGATGGAATTTTGCCAACGGTATCAAATTTTAATTTAATACCCTTTTCGCTAGCCGGTAGAGACATAAACGATTTCACGCTCATCAAAAGATCAACCACCGAAATTTTAGATCTTTCAACTTCCATTTTACCCGCTTCCACTTTTGATAAATCTAGAATTTCATCGATGATCTTTGAGAGTTGCTCGCCATTTTTACGAATCGTTGTCAGCGCGCTACTTCTCTCTTCTTCACTCAGCTCTGAATCCATAAGTAGTTCTGAAAAACCAAGAATAACTCCGAGGGGTGTGCGAATCTCATGACTCATATTGGCCAAGAAACGACTTTTTGTCTCGCTGGCCGATTCGGCTATTTTTTTCGCGAGCAATAATTCTTGCTGGGCTATCTTTTGATCATGGATTTCAGTGGCCACTCCCAACCATGTCGAAAGCTGTGAATACCCGTTGAACTCAGGTACAACTCGTAATAGATGCCAACGAAATTCTCCGCTAGTGCCTGAGCGTAAACGGCACTCACATTCAAAACCTCTATTGAGCTTTTTCGCTTCATTCCATTTATTATCTATCAAAACTAAGTCTTTGGAATGAACAGCCGTGCGCCAATTTTCATCTAAACTCTCATTCAGAGATCTGCCGGTATAAGAAAGCCAGTATTGATTAATATATTCAATACCGCCTGAAGATTGAGCGCGAAAAACAATTTGCGGGACTGCATCGGCCAAATTTTGATAACGCCGACGGCCTTCAAGTTCAAGTTGGTGGAGCGTATTGGCCTGCTCGCGTCGTTCAGATTCACGGAGGGCCTCAGCTTGTTCGCGAATCAGACGAGTTTTCTTATAAAGATCAACGAATACATTTACTTTCGACTTAAGCATATGGGGATCGAAAGGTTTTAAAACATAATCTACAGCCCCGACCGAATAGCCAGTTGAGATATAATGATCGGCCTTATTGTTCGCCGTCATAAAAATAATAGGAATATTACGTGAGCGTTCACGCTGCTTGATGATCGAAGCTGTTTCAAAGCCGTCCATCTCTGGCATCTGAACATCTAATAGAATAACAGCGAAATCGTGAGACAAAATCTGAGCGAGTGCTTCTTGCCCAGAAGCAGCCTTAATAAGATTGATCTCGGGGTCTGCGAGTACAGCCTCGAGTGCAATAAGACCTTCTGGCCGATCATCAACCAGAAGTACATTCACGAGTTGAGTCATGCTTCTGCTGGCACCTGTTCTTTCGGCTCGTCTTTTTTGTTAAGCCAAGCATACATCATGCCTAGCAAGTTCGATGCATCGACTGGTTTAGTAATATAATCAGAAGCCCCGGCCGAAATACAGTGCTCACGATCACCCTTCATGGCTTTCGCCGTTAACGAAATAATTGGGAGATCAGAGAACTGCGGCATTTGACGAATAGCTCGCATAGCTTCAAGACCATCCATCTCTGGCATCATTGTATCCATTAACACAAGATCAATAGATGGATTTTCTTTCAGCTGTTTAATAGCTACTTTTCCGTTTTCAGCATGGCTCACTGACATGCCCTGACTTTCAAGAATTGTAGTGATGGCAAAAATATTTCTCATATCGTCATCGACGACGAGAATGTTTCGTCCACTGAAGTCTGCATTTTTAGGAAGTTCTGGAAAGATAACTTCTTCGCGCACTGAAGATGATTTTAACGTTTCTTGACCCTTATAGTTTTGCGGCAAGAAGAGCGTGAAAGTACTGCCTTCACCAGGATTACTTTCAACTTCGATAATACCGCCTAACAAGCGAGCAATCTCACGGCTGATTGTGAGGCCAAGACCTGTTCCGCCGTATTTACGGCTGGTCGTACCGTCAGCTTGCTGGAAGGCATCGAAGATAATCTTCTGCTTCTCAGATGGAATACCAATACCGGTATCTTTCACTGAGAAGGCAATAACCTTCTTCGCTTGGCTGAGGGTTTCCATTGCGAAATGACGACCTTTAGGCTGAGTGACCGTCAAAGTTACGCTGCCTTGTTCAGTGAACTTAAAGGCATTCGATAACAAGTTTTTGAGAATTTGCTGGAGACGATTTTCATCGGTGAACATTTCTTTTGGAATATCAGTATCAGAAATGATTTTGAACTCAAGATTCTTATGATCTGCGATCGGCTTGAACGTCTGCTCAAGATAATCTTTAACGTTAATAATATTAACGCCCTTAGGATCAACCGGCATTTTGCCAGCTTCAACTTTAGAAAGATCGAGAATTTCATTAATCAAACCTAACAAGTCCTGACCTGCAGAGTGAATTGTCTTAGCAAACTTCACTTGATCGCCCGACAAGTTACCGTCTCTGTTCTCTTCTAGAGTACGAGAGAGGATCAACAAGCTATTAAGCGGCGTTCGAAGTTCGTGTGACATGTTCGCCAAGAATTCTGACTTGTACTTCGAGATGAGCGAGAGCTGTTCGGCTTTTTCTTCGACCGAGCGAGATGCCAGCTCCACCTCTTGGTTTTTGACTTCGAGAAGTTCGGCTTTGTCTTCGAGCTCTTTGGCTTGCGCTTCGAGTTCGGCATTTGACTTCTTGAGCTCTTGAAGGAGTTCTTCTGTTCTCATTGAAGATGAAATCATGTTCAAGATAACACCGATCGAATCCATGAGCTGATCTAAGAAGTTCAAGTAGTTATGAGTAAACGGAGTGAATGATGCGAGTTCAATAACCGCTTTTAAATCACCCTCGAAAAGAACTGGTAAAACGATGATATTAGCTGGCGCCGCTTCACCCGCACTTGATGAAATACGAATATAATCGGCCGGTGGATTTGTAATGAGAATCGCTTTCTTCTCAAATGCGCACTGACCCACGAGACCTTCACGAAGTTT
>CAYHVK010000027.1:0-24263 GCA_964360255.1 uncultured Pseudobdellovibrionaceae bacterium
GTCCTGACGCGAGAGCCGGGCGGTACTGCCTTAGGCGATGAAATTCGCGAATTACTTTTACGCACTAAAGGTGAAGCTCCTGTTCCGCGCGCTGAACTTTTACTTTATCAAGCCGGTCGCGCTCAGCACGTGGACTGCGTAATTCAACCTGCGCTTAAAAAAAATCAATGGGTTCTTTGTGATCGTTACTCAGCGAGTTCAATTGCATTTCAATGTGGTGGACGAAATATCAATCAAGCTGAAGTAGAATGGCTCAATGAATACTCTACCGCAGGATTAAAACCTGATATTTGGATTCTTCTTGATCTCGATGCAGATACTGCAAAAGAGCGTATGCAAGGTCGAGAGCTGGATCGCTTCGAGAAAGAGCATCGTGATTTTCACCAGCGCGTACGTGATAGTTATTTAAAATTAGCCAAAGCCGATTCGAAAAATTGGCTCGTGCTTTCGGCTCATGATACGCCGGCAGAATTAGAGAAGATATTGCTCGCAGAGCTCCGCTCTCGTGGAATTTTGAAAGAAGCTCAGTAATGGCTAAACCCGGCGGATTATTTTCTACTATCAAAGGCCAAGATCGCGCCGTCGGTTTCTTGCAAACCGCCATTGCCGGAAAGAAATTACCATCGACACTTTTATTTGCCGGCCCCAGCGGCGTCGGTCGTCGCTTAACTGCCTTAGCTACTCTTCAAGCTTTGGTTTGCGAGAGTAGATCGACTCGTGATGATTCGCAAGCCAGCGCAAAAGTAGAAGCTTGCGGAGCATGTGGCCCGTGCATCCGTGTGGCTAAGCGCGAGAGTGAATCTTTGATCGAGCTCGCTCCACAAGGAGCCACAACTAAGATTGAGCAAATTCGCACGATTTTAAAAGAGCTTTCTTTACAAAACAGCGCTCGCGCTCGTGCGGTCATCGTTGATGATGCTCACTTGATGACCGCTCAATCGGCGAACGCACTTCTTAAAACTCTCGAAGAGCCACCAGCTAACACTTGGTTTTTTCTTATGGCTCCGAGCGTATCGAGTGTTTTACCAACAATTCGCTCGCGCTCGCAGATCGTGCAGTTTAACACTCTCACTAAAGAAATTATTGATGAGATTTTGTTGAGCGAGAATATGTCAGGCGAAGATAAGAAAAGCCAAAGCAAGGCTGAGCCTTGGCAGGTCGAAGCGGCACGAGGTCGCTTAGATAATCTGCAAGCTTTACTCTCTGATGAAGTGATCGGGCTGCGCAATATTGCTTTTAGTTTCTGGCAAGCTCAAGACGCCAATGACTCCATCACGAAAGTCAGCGAAGCGATAACAAGTCGTGAGAATAGCCTTTGGGTTGTGCGTTTCTGGCAAGAGCTTTTGCGTGATGGTTTTTATCAACAGCTCGGCCTCAAGCCGATTATTCATCAAGATCAAATTGAGCTGATCGAGCGCGTTGCCGGATATCCGCAGTCTGAAATTGAGCGTCTCTCGGTTCTAGCTGTCGAGCTCGAGCGCGATATTCGCGCTAATGCGGATTACAATTTAGCTATAGATAATTTTGCAAGGAATGAAGTGTATGTCACAGAATAGCCTTCAGTGGATTGATGTTCACACTCACATCAATATGATCGATTTTGATGCTCCTGAAGTTTTGCGTCTCGCTCGCGAGGCGGGTGTAGAACGTATGATTACAATCGGTACAGGCCACGATGATTTACAAAAAGTCGTAGATGCTTGCGATCGCCTAGCGCCTATTGTTTACGGCACGCTTGGCTTTCATCCTCACGATGCGAAGACTTACGATGCGGCCGGTGAGAAATTTATTCGCGATCATGTGAAAAATCCACGTATCGTGGGAATTGGCGAGATCGGTCTTGATTACTACTACAATCACTCAGATCACGACATCCAGAAGAAGGTTTTTGCCCAGCAGTTAGATATGGCCGCCGAGTACAATCTGCCTATCGAAATTCACACCCGCGAAGCTGAAGCGGACACGTACGATATCCTGAAAGCCTACAAGGGCAAGGTACGCGGGCTTTTTCACTGTTTCACAAGCTCTATGGATTTAGCTATGAAAGGCTTAGATCTCGGTTACAATATTTCGATTAGCGGAGTTGTTACATTTAAGAAATCAGACGCCCTCAAAGAAGTAGTGAAAGCGGTTCCGCTCGATCGACTTCACATTGAAACGGATGCGCCCTTTTTGACTCCCGAGCCGTTTCGTGGCAGAAAAAACCATCCCGCATTGATGGTTCATACAGCGCAAGTTGTGGCTGATCTGAAAGGTGTTTCGCTCGAAGCTTTAGCTGAGCAGACAAACAAGAATGCGAAGAATTTATTTACGAAAATAGAATGGAGCTAAAATATGGCAAAAATAAATGTAGCAATTAATGGTTTCGGTCGCATCGGTCGTATTTTCTTCCGCGCAGTTCAAGACTCAGCAGCGGATCAAATCAACATCGTTGGGATTAACGATCTTTGCGATGTGAAAACATCAGCCCACTTACTCAAGTACGATAGCACGCACCGCCGCTTTAACGGAGATGTAAGCTTCGATGAAACTTCAATCACTGTGAATGGCAAAAAAATTAAGTACACTAAAATCAAAGATCCAAAAACTCTTCCATGGAAAGAACTGGGTGTTGATATCGTTTTAGAATGCACAGGCGTTTTCACTGATAAAGAATCAGCGAGCCAGCACATTACTGCAGGCGCGAAAAAAGTGATGATCTCTGCTCCGGCGACAAATGCTGATCTCACGGTTGTTTATGGTATTAATCATGAGCAGTACGATGCAAAAAATCACACGGTCGTCAGTAACGCTTCTTGCACAACGAACTGTTTAGCTCCGGTGGTTAAAGTTCTTCACGATGCTTTCGGAATCGAACACGGTCTTATGACAACAATTCACTCGTACACAAATGATCAGCCGATTCTCGATGCTCCTCACAAAGATTTACGTCGTGCTCGTGCCGGCGCCCTTTCAATGATTCCAACAACAACTGGCGCTGCTAAAGCAGTTGGAATGGTCATGCCTGAGCTCAACGGTAAACTAAACGGTATTTCAGTTCGTGTTCCGACTCCAGATGTGAGCTTAGTGGATTTAGTTGTTCAGCTTAAAAAAGATGTGACAGTTGAATCGATCAATAAAGCTTTCCAGGATGCAGCGAATGGTTCACTAAAAGGAATTTTACTTGCTGAGAAAGATCAGCTTGTGAGTTCAGACTTTATCGGCAGCCGCGAGAGCTCAATTGTTGATTTGCCAAGCACAATGATTATGGGTCCAAGAATGGCGAAAGTTTACTCTTGGTATGATAACGAATATGGTTTCTCAAGCCGCATGGTCGACCTCGCTCTTTATATGGCGAAAAAAGGTTTATAAAAGTTAAAAGGAAAAGATGAAAAATTCTCTGCAGAACATTCGCTCGATTGAAGATTTTGAACTGAAAGACAAAAAAGTTTTTCTACGTCTCGATCTCAATGTGCCAATGAAGAATGGTAAAATCACAGACAGCACTCGTATTGAAGCCGCACTGCCGACAATTCGTTATGCTCTTGATCACGGCGCCAAACTGATTATGGCTTCGCACTTTGGTCGTCCAGAAGGTCTGCCAACAGATCGCGAAAAATACACGCTTGAACCTGTGGCTGAAGAGCTAGGTCGTTTACTCGATAAAGAAGTGATTCTTGTTGATGATCCTAAAAGTGATGCTCCGAAAGCTCTTTTACCAACTTTACGCCCGAACCAAGTTGTTCTTTTAGAGAACCTTCGTTTTCACCCAGATGAAACGGAAAATGGTGAAGGCCTGGCGAAAGCGATTGCGGCTTACACGGATATTTATATCAATGATGCATTTGGTGCGAGTCACCGCGCTCACGCTTCAATTGTCGGTGTGCCTCAATATGTTCAGCAAAAAGGTGTTGGGTTCTTAATGAAAAAAGAACTGGAGATGCTCGATAAGGTTTCACAGAATCCCGATTCACCATACGTTGTTATTTTGGGTGGAGCGAAAGTCAGCGACAAAATCGGTGTGATCGAAAACTTAATTGATAAAGCCGATGCCATTCTTATTGGCGGAGCTATGGCTTATACATTCTTAGCGGCACAAAAAGTTGAAACAGGTAAATCACTAGTTGAAAAAGACAAAGTGAAATATGCCGCTGAGCTTATTGCTCGTATGGAAAGTCGTGGAAAGAAACTTCTTCTGCCGATCGATCACTTTGTTGTGACAGACATTAAGAAGGTCGACACTTTAAAAACTGCGACAACTCCAAGTATTAATGCCCAAGATATCGGTATCGATATTGGTCCTAAAACTGCTGAACTTTATAGAAAAGAAATTGCTAAAGCGAAAACCGTTTTCTGGAATGGCCCGATGGGTATTTTTGAAACTCCAGAGTTTGCTAAGGGCACATTCGCTGTAGCAAAAGCTTTGGCTGAATCAGAAGCGATTACAATCGTCGGCGGCGGAGATTCTGCGGCTGCGATCAATGCTTCTGGTTACGGTGATCAGGTGACTCATATTTCAACGGGTGGCGGTGCCAGCCTTGAATTCTTGCAAGGGGATAAACTCCCAGGTGTAGAAGCTGTTCGTAAACACGTTCCAACAACTTAGGGTACCTGCTTCCCGTTTGAAATATCCGGACAGCGTCCGGATATTTCAAACGGGAAGCAGGTACCTCAAAAAGGATTTATTATGGCTCGTAAGAAAATTGCTGCTGCTAACTGGAAGATGTACAAAACTCCACAAGAAGCCGAAGCTTATTTCGAGGAGTGGGAAGCTCCTGAATCAAAAGCGGAAGTGGTTTTCTTTCCTTCTACAATTTTGCTTGATACCGTTTCAATGGAAATATCGGGCGGGAATGTTCACTTCGGAGCTCAAAATATTCACTTTGAAAAAGAAGGCGCATTTACTGGTGAGACCTCTCCTGAAACTGTGAAATCTATGGGCGCGCAATATGCTTTGATTGGTCACAGCGAACGCCGCACACTTTTCGGCGAGACCAATGAAATCACCGCTAAAAAAGTACAGGCCGCGCAGGCCGCTGGTTTAACTCCTATGCTTTGTATTGGTGAAACCCTCGCCGAACGCGAAGCGGGTAAAACTCTCGACGTAGTGAAGAAACAATTAAATGAAGGTTTATCGACGCTCGATGCAAAAAAACCATTCGTATTAGCTTACGAACCAGTTTGGGCTATCGGCACAGGTAAAGTAGCGACTCCGTTAGAAGCTGAAGAAGTGCATGCCCAGATTCGCGCTCACTTAGCTGAAGTTTTATCTAAGGCTATTAGCGATACAACGCCGATTCTTTATGGCGGTAGCGTGAAGCCAAACAACGCTGACGAACTCAGTCAGCGTCCGAATATCGATGGCTTCTTGGTAGGTGGTGCGAGCCTGAAGCCCGAAGAGTTTATGCAGATCACGGATAGCCTTCAGGCTTAGTTAGGTTTGGCTTTGAGCGAAACGCACTCCGATCGACATATCATATTTATGATATGTCGATCGGAGTGCGTTTATGATGGTGCTGCAGGAGCTTTTTGACTCAAATAGAAGCGGGGCGAACCCCAATAGAACATCGCATCCAAAGTGCTTATTTAGTCACAGAGCTACACCGTCTAATAACGTGACGCCGAACCCTCGCGAAACCATTCAGCAAAAGCAGTGCGAAAAATGATGCGTAAAGTCATTAGACAGTTTTGCTGAGTGATATCAAATATTTAGATTATTTCACTAGACCTAAATCGAGGTCTCGGATACTATAGTTATAAGGGTTCAAGATGTGTATGTGTGGTCCGTGTCCTGAGTAAGTACAACCAAGTGTGTAGTTAGGATAAGCCACATGAGTCAGTTAACAAATGATACGAAGTATTTCCGTCGATGTCATATCTGCGGATCAACGAATCACTCGCTGTCGCATTCACTCGAAAGATGCACGACGTGTAATAAGCCGTTCGCTAAGTTTCACTACTTTGACGATCGGTTTACGCCCATTCAAAGTGATCATAATTTAAGGTCTATTTCATTGCCCGGAGAGTATTTGCCTTTACAAGGTCTCACCGTATACTGGGACCATTATGAAAGTGACTCTCCAAGACATTGAAAGTGCCTACGCCAAAATCAAAAATGAGATCCAGCGCACGCCGGTTCAGATTTCGACGAGTGCCTCAAAAATCATCGGCAGCGAAATCTTCTTTAAAATGGAAAACGAGCAGACCACGGGTAGCTTTAAGCTTCGTGGGGCGATGAATAAGGTGATCAGTCTCAGCGCTGAAGAGCGTAAGCGTGGCATAGTGGCTTCATCAGCCGGTAACCATGCTCAGGGGATTGCCTATGCCGCTCGTAAATTTGGCGTCGAAGCCAATGTTGTGATGCCGGTTCAATCTTCAATTTTAAAACAGGCCGCTACTCGTAACTACGGGGCTAATGTTATTCTTCATGGTGATATTTACGATGAGGCTTACAAATATGCTCGTGTCTTAGAGAAAGAAAAAAACTATATTTTCTGCCCTCCCTTTGAAGATGAAAAGATCATCGCAGGGCAGGGGACCATTGGCCTCGAAATTCTCGAAGATATTAAAGACCTCGATTCTATTATTGTTCCTATCGGTGGCGGCGGACTTATTAGTGGTATTGCCACGGTCATTAAGACGCTAAAGCCGAGCTGCAAGGTTTACGGTGTTGTGGCCGAAAATGCTCCTTCGATGTTTAATCTTTTTAAGCAGCAACCGACGCCGCAAAATCTCTCTTATACTTCAATTGCCGACGGTATTAGCGTGAAAGCGCCAAGCCCGGTGATTTACGAGAATTTCATCTCTAAATACGTCGATGATATTGTTTCAATTGCTGAAGACGATATTGCAGAAGCGATAGTTTTCTTAATCGAGCGCGCGAAAGCCGTTGTTGAAGGTTCAGGCGCGATTTCTCTCGCAGCTGCTTTCAAAGGAAATCTTAAACTTGGAAAGCGATCTTGCATTCTTCTCAGTGGTGGTAATATCGATCTCAATCTGGTGGCTCAGATTGTCGATCGCGGCCTCAGTCAAAGTGGTCGCGTAGCCCGTCTTACTCTTGTTGTGCCAGACAAACCGGGTCAGCTGAATAAAATCACACAAATCGTCGCTCAGCAGGGCGCCAATATTCTAGAGGTGGAGCATGATCGCCTCGATTCAGACCTTCACATTAGAGAAACGGCGATTCGCCTTTCACTCGAGACTAAGAGTCGTGAACACATTGAAGAAATTAAATCGGCTCTTATCAGCTGCGGCTTCAGTTTTAAGAAGTGAGAACAGCCGATAGCATCTCTAGTGTTTGACCTTGAGGAACTTTTTCTGGCTAACTGTAGCTGATGGATAATTTTACTTTAAGCCCACCAGTTAAACTCGCACTCTTAGTGCTGCTCATCTCAACTGTAATGGTTTTCTATTGCAGCCGTATGACGACAACTCCCAGTGATGTGGTGACTCCGTGTTCAAAATCAGGCTTTCCGGGGCGCTGTTATAAAGTTCCTGAAGGAATGTGCAATATAGTTTGGGATAGAACTGAAGAGACCTGTAATGAATTTATTAAAACTTTAAATCTCCCACCAGGTCGCTTGATGGGCCCGATAGTTACAAAATGCAGACTTATGCATTACGATAAGCCATTTGTTTACGGCCGTGAATCAAATGCAGAATGTGATCAGATCTTTCAAGACCTCGAGCTTTGGAAGCGTAGAAATAACTTCTAGTTACTTTTCTTTCTCGCCGGCTCCGTAACCGCCGCCACCTGCGGCCAAAACCCAAAGCTGGTCCCCCGCTTCAAGTTTCATTGTCCCGCTTGATGCGAGTTTGATCTTATTCGACTGTGTCCCGTCTTCTTTGCGATCAGAGGCTTTAAGTAAAATAAGCTCGGGGCCAAGTGCCGCTTTGCCGCCACTTGTGCCGAGAGGTTTATCAACTGAATCCGTCATGCTCCATACAAGTTCGGCCGGAGCCAGCAGGCGATAAGTTTTCGCCATACCATCGCCACCAACGTATTTGCCAGCTCCGCCAGAGTTGGCGCGGTAACCTGTTGATTCAATCATGACCGGATAACGACGCTCAATCTCTTCAATAGAAGTATTGAGGCGAGCCCGCCACCAAAGCGAGTGACCATTAATACCAGCACCAGTGGCAGAAGCCCCCGAACCCGGATGAGCGCGATCATAAAATCTTTGCCCACTAGAAAAACGAAGTTCAAAAGCGCAATGAGAAGCGCCGCCAATGCCAACGGCGCGATGTTTATCAATAGCGCTGAGAGTTTGCAGAGCTAAATTGGCCACCACATCTAAACCGTCGGTCAGCCCAAGGGCCACAGGTTTCGGAAAATTCGAGTTTACGATTGTGCCTTTTGGAGCAATAACTTCCACCACGCTGACCGAGCCCGCATTCAGCGGAATATCTTTGCGGGTGAAGGCGAATAAGGCTCCAACGCAAGCGCCGAAGGTCGCAGCAAAGGTCAGAAAGTGAGTTTGGCCCGCATCACTGCCAGAGAAATCAAAGATCACTTTATTCTCATGAACTTCAGTGCGCAGTTTGAGTTTTTCTTTCGCCGTGATTTCGAATTCAATACGCGGCGATTCGCCTTGGGCCATTTCGTGAATGACTTCAAGAGTTTTTTTATTTGAAAGCTTTAAAAATTCTTTAATTAAATTTTTATTGAGATCAATACCGGCTTCGCGCAGAGATTCTTTGAGCTGCGTTTTGATAAAAAGAAGCTTTTTAATCGCCGTCGGTAAAGCTTCACGCAGCTCGAGCGGAAACTGTGGGTGGGCCGACATAGCGCTGAGAATATCTTTATTGAGCTCGCCATTCAGCATAATCGGAGTGGGTGGTATTCGGATGCCCTCATCATCGAGTTTCGTAGAGTTAGTAATGCGAGGCTTTAATGCGAGCTTAACGGCCACCAATAAATCAGCGGTTTTACCGCCGCTTAAAGAAAGGCCAGTAACAAGAGAGAAATTCGATAAAATTCCCCCGCCGCTGTAAGGGTCGTTGCAAAGGCCTACATCTCCGTCGCCCAGTTGCAAATACTGCATGCAAGTCAGGCTTGTCGCGGGGAGAGTGGCAATATCAGCTAAAGTTTCAGAGCGAATATAAAGTGCATCACCATCGGTTGATAGTACAGCTGAGCGTGAACTATCGCGAAGTGAGTTGTTTAAAATATGATGAAGCTGGGTGAAGATAAAAGCGTTTTTCATTTTTTAATCTCGTCCCGCATCTTGAGTCAGGATATCAGCGAGATAAAACTCTTCGTCAGACTTTTGATCAGCCAGAATGAAATTCGATTCAATTTTTAATTGCTTAAAGATTTGATAAGCCATTTTAGAAAGGGGGCCCACCAGAGTTACTTTTTTGCCCTCATTCCAATTCGAAATCTGGCTGTACCAGGCAATGCCAGCGCTTTTTAAAAGTTCTTCGCTGGGAGTTAAATCTGAATGCGTCGACTTCGCGTAAGCTTTAAAAGAGTCAGTGATTTTCTTATTCGTCTTCTCATTCATTCTCTCGCTGAGCCCATCCACCTGCGTAAGATCGTAAACGGAAGCCATTGCATCCATAAGAGTAGGGTGCACTCCGCGACCTAGACAAATCGGGCCTGGTTCGCTATCGGCTTTATTTGTTGACCAATCGAGTGCGCCCCAGAAATTCGTCTCAAGGCGCTGAAAAGGAGAGGGCTGAAGTGTAGCCGGAGTAAAGCTCTGCGCGCTCACCCAGCCTAACGAACTTAAAGTACGATAGTTGGTTGGCACAGGAGTCAAAACTTCAAAATCTTCAAGGCCGCAGTAAATCGTCGGCTTCGCGCTTGGTACTTTTATTTTGTCACCTAACGAAACATAATTTTTTTCGTTGAGCCATTGTCTTTGGCCCTCTAAGAACTGCAAAAGAGGAGTTTGCGCAAAATGAATTTTTTCTGCGTTTACGCCTAACTCAGTGAGAGTTTTTAAAATCAGTTCAAATTTTTCTTTTAAAAATGGGTCGACGTAAGCATTTAAAATAGCAGACCAGAACCGTGGGCGCTCTTCGTTGTCGCTTGAATATTCGTGGCTGGCATAGACGGTAAAGCCTTTGCTGCGAAAAAAAATGGCAGCGGCCTTTTCATTTTCAGGGTTTTTATAAGAGTGCAAAAAGCCGATGGCCACATGAGTGACTTCGCTCATTTTTAATTTTTCAGCTAAAAATTCTAATTCTTCAGCTGGCGGAACTTTTACGACCTGACCGCTAGCGTCTGTGCGCTCACTGAGACCGAAGATCATTTCTTTTTGTAAAGCCGATGCGGTTTTCTTCAGCTCCACCGACCAGTGCTCGGGGCTCATTGGCAAATTCATATCCAGCCAAGACTCTAAACCGTTAGTAGTAATGAAAGCGGGCGAGCTGCCTATTTTTCTCTCGGTCACAAGCCACGGAAGTTTCGTGCGAATTTCAATTTTTGCAACTTCATTAAGTTCAGCCTGATGAGGCGTTAATAAGCTACGGAACTGGCTATCAATCGAATTAAGAGAGTACGCCATCCTTTTGGATTTCTTGTGGGAGATCTCGATAAACGAGCGGCCGATATAGATCCCGAGAACATTAGACATCGACCTAATATAGTTCATAGATTCTTAAATTGGCTCTTATGATGCACTGTTACCATAATTTAATTTCTATTATTTTTCTTAGACAGATTGAGGGGAGTTCAGGCACCTTTCTGAAGTGATTCGCAAAGGTAATGAAACAATGATTGTAACAATAGATGGCCCAGCAGCTTCTGGTAAAACAACGGTCAGCCGTGCGCTCGCGACTGATCTTGGTTGGTCTTGGGTATCAACTGGCGCCTTCTATCGTGGTTTAGCCTACGTGGCTCAAAGACTTAAAATTCCTTTAGATGATGAGAATCAATTAGCCGACCTCTGCCATTCTGATGTGTGGAGCGTTCAAATGTCGCTCGATAACACTCGCGTGTTCTTTCAGGGCGAAGACGTATCAGCTGGTATATACAGTGAAGAGAATGGTTCGGCCGCGAGCCAAGTGAGCCGTCACCCGAAGGTTCGTGTTAATTTATTAGAAGCTCAGCGTGGCCTCGCAGACCGTCTTGTAGGTCTAGTGGCCGAAGGCCGCGACTGCGGAACGGTCGTATTCCCAGCCGCTCATGTGAAAATTTACCTCGTGGCCGACAGTGAAAGCCGCGCTTTCAGACGCTCTCAGGAGCAGGGGAGCAATTTCGAAGAAATCAAAAAAGCTCAATCATTAAGAGACCTTTCAGACACTTCTCGGGCCGTTGCGCCCCTTCAGGCGCCAGCCGATGCTCATATCGTTGATACGAGTGAGATGAGTCTACCTCAAGTCGTTGAAAAGATTCGCACTATCGTCAGAAAAGAGCTTGAGCTCTGACCTGAAGCCTTTTATAAGTTTTGTTCCTAATAGTTAGGAAACCGGAGAATAACACCTTTAATGGCTTGGCTTGTCGTTTTTGAGTGGAGTTCCCATCAGGAGGTAATATTTGAAAATGACTGAAAATAACGGATCTGCCAACAAAGCTAAAGCCAAGGCGAAGGTACAACGCGAGAAACTTCTCGCAGCACTCGACCAAGAGGATGCAAGCATCCCAAGTAATCCATCACTTTTTCCGATGGACAATAAGAACTCTGAATCTTTTGAAACCCTTTTCTCTGCTACAGAAGAAAAAGGCGCTTTCAAAGTTGGAGAAGTCGTAAGCGGACGCGTAGTTGAAGTACAAGACGATTATGTCCTTGTCGATATCAACTATAAATCTGAAGGACTTATTCCAATTTCTGAATTCCGAGTGGTCGAAGGACTTCGCGATATTAAGGTTGGTCAGGACATTCAGGTCTACATCGATAAAATCGAGAACGAGAACGGTATGGTTGTATTGTCGAAAGACAAAGCCGACATGCTAAGAGCTTGGGACGATATTTCTCGTGCAGCTGAGAACGAAGAAGTGATTGAAGGAACAGTTATCGCCAAAGTTAAGGGCGGTTTAAGTGTAGACATCGGCGTTAAGGCCTTCTTGCCTGGCAGCCAAATTGATCTACGCCCAGTTCGGAACATGGATCACTACATCGGCAAAGTTTATAAATTTAAAGTTATTAAGTTCAACAAACGTCGCGGAAACATCGTGCTTTCTCGCCGTGCGCTTCTAGAACAAGAACGCGAAAGCCTACGCACTCAGACTCTTGATCAAATGAAAGAGGGTTCGATTGTTAAGGGTATCGTTAAGAACATCACAGACTACGGAGCCTTTATTGATCTCGGTGGTATGGATGGTCTTCTCCACATTACAGACATGAGCTGGGGCCGTATTAAGCATCCATCTGAAATGTTAAATGTTGGCGACGAAATCGACGTTCGCGTACTTAAGTTTGACGACTCGAAAGAGCGCGTCAGCTTAGGCCTCAAGCAGTTGAAAGACGATCCTTGGGCCAATGTTCAAGAAACTTACAAAGCCGGAGCTAAAGTTAAAGGTAAAGTTGTCAGCTTGACTGACTACGGATCTTTCATCGAGTTAGCTGAAGGCATTGAAGGCTTGATTCACGTTTCTGAAATGAGCTGGGCAAAACGCGTGAAGCACCCTTCTCAAGTTCTTAAACAAGACCAAGAAGTTGAAGTTCAAGTTCTCGAAGTTGACATGGCCAACCGCCGTATCAGCCTCGGTATGAAACAGCTTCAACCGAACCCATGGGTTGAATTAAAAGAATCTTATCCACCAGGAACAATCATCGAAGGCGAAATCAAATCAATTACTGATTTCGGCGTATTCGTTGGTGTTGAAGAAGGTATTGACGGTCTCGTTCATATTTCTGACTTCTCTTGGACAAAACGTGTGAACCATCCATCTGAAATGTACGCTAAAGGTCAAAAGATCCGCGCGGTTGTTTTAGGTGTAGACATCGACAACGAGCGTTTCAGCTTAGGCGTGAAACAGCTTGAACAAGATCCATGGTCACAAATTGAAACTAAATACCCAATCGGCTCACAACATAATGTTAAAGTTATGAAGCTGGCTGATTTCGGTGTGTTTGTTCAACTTGAAGAGAACATTGAAGGCTTGATCCACATTTCTGAGCTTGCTAACAAGCGCGTTGAAAAACCAGATGATGTTGTGAAAGTAGACGACACTGTACTTGCAGAGATTATCACGATCGATAAAGATGCTCGCAAAATCGCGCTCAGCGTGAAACTTGTGAAGCTTCGTGAAGCTAAAGCCGATGTTGCTGATTACGCTAAAAAAGCGTCAGCTACAGCGAAAACAAGCTTCGGCGATCTTTTCGGTGATGCTCTAAAAGACATCGCGAAAAAAGACGAACAATAGGTACGGGATACCTTATAACGCGTCCGAGATAATTTCTCGGACGTTTAATAGTTAGAACCTGAAACCCGAGAGAAATCTCGGGTTTTTGCTTTTTACATCCATGTAAAAAGCCCCTTACTGTAAGAATCTCTTTTCGGAGACGTCGACTATTGAGAAGGTTTTTCAGAATTAGTGTCGCGGTCGGTTCGCTCTTGAGCTCGGTCATCTGATCGGTTAGAACCCAAATCATCAATACCCATTTTGTGGGTTAAAATTTAACAAAGGATCTTTTTGTGAAACTCCTTTCTGCGTCTATCGCCCTTTTTGTCTTAATGAGTATCACTACGATTTCAGCTCACGCTGAAAATTATGGCTCAAAACTGAGCTGTGAGACTTTAACGAAAGGTGAATACGATCTTTCTTTGAAAGTTGAAGTGAGAGACTATTACACATATGAAAATACGCTTCCGGGTGATGAGGGTGTCGAGATTATCGGCGCGATGAAAGACCTCTCTGTCTCAGCGGCATTCACAGATTACGACGGTGTTGCAAAAACAGAGACTGGCCGTCGCGATTACGTTCAAAGTGACCGCAAATACGCTCCTTATAAGTATAAGAACACTCTTCGATTCAATTTCGACGAGCTGACAAACACTGAAACGTTCGGTGATTTTTCGCCAAGCGATTCGTGCTCAATCAACTTTATGCTGCCGAAAGATGCCGAGAAACTCGGAGCATTCAAGGCTTACGCAGTCGTGAACTGTGATCAAAGTGGCGGTTCGCAAACTTTGGCGTGCACACTGACTCCGAACAAGAAAAGCGAATAAGAAATCAATTTAGAATTGTCCGTAAGCGGCGCTTTGAGTTGTCCGGGCCGTCTTGCGCTTGCATGTTTAATTGCAGCTGAGACGGTGTTTGATCTTTGCAGTGTCAGTCTCCCAAAAGAGGAGGCTGGATATGTCGAATGCATTGAAGTATATTAAAGATCTAGAAGCAGCGGGTTTTCAAAGAAGCCAAGCTGAGGCTCAAGTTCAAATGGTTTTAGATGCCATAGAAGGTGATCTGGTGACGAAACACGATTTTGCTGTTTTCAAAGAGCATGTGGATAATCGATTTGCACAGTCCGAGGCTCGAATGGATAACCGATTTACTCAGGTCTATGCACAGATTAAAGAGTCTGAGTTCCGCACCATCACACGCCTTGGAATTCTTAACGTCAGCACAATATCGATAGCTGTTGCCATACTGGCGTGGCTGATAAAAGTCTAAGTTGCCTAAGAGGTTCGCGCACAGCGCGTTACCTCTTCCTGACATTGTTATACCTGTACGCCTAGTTGACGGCTGAACATGAGGTTGTAAACTAAGAGAGCAAAATTCGCTCTTTAGAAAGCAGGCATCATGCGTAAAACAATCGGTACTATTTTTATTATTATCACTATTGGAATGGTCGCTAGCTGCGTAATCATGACAAGTCGTTTCGCTGATGAAATCACAGGCGGCGGGTCGGGCCCACTTATTAAGAAATCAATTCTGTCTTTAGAAATCGACGGCATCATTATGGATAGCGATGATTTTGTCGAGGCTCTACGCAAATATGCAAAAGAAGATGAAATCAAAGGTGTGCTTATTAGAGTGAATTCTCCGGGTGGAGTTGTTGGCCCCAGCCAAGAAATGTACGCAGAAATTAAACGTGTTCGCGATGTATTGAAAAAGCCAGTGGTGGTTTCAATGGGCGGGCTTGCGGCGAGTGGAGCGTACTACGCTTCAGTGGGTGCCACTAAGATTCTCACGAATCCAGGCACTATGGTTGGATCTATCGGCGTAATTATGGAATTCGCTAACTTAGAAAAACTTTACGACTGGGCGAAAATCAAACGCTACACGATTAAAACGGGTGCTTATAAAGATAGCGGTGCTGAGTATCGTGAAATGCGTGATGATGAAAGACTTCTCTTTCAACAAATGGCAGATGAAGTTTTAGGCCAGTTTAAAGCAGCCATCGCCGAAGGTCGTAAAATGGATCCGGCCAAAGTGACTCAATATGCTGATGGTCGCGTGTTCACTGGTGAGACGGCTGTGAAATTGGGTTTTGCCGATGAAATCGGGACCTTTCAGGATGCCATTCGCACTGTTGGTCAGCTTTCGGGGATTGGTGAAGAGCCAGAATTATTTGAGCCGCCCAAAAAACGTCCATCACTCAGCGAGATTTTTGCTGAGATAGCAACAAACCTTAAAGGCTTCGGAGTCGAAGGCACAATTAATCAAATGCTTCGCCCTGAGCTTTTAGGTCGTCCATTATTTTTAATGCCGGGCTCTTATCAGGGAAGCCATTAAATTATGAGGACTCAGTGGTGAAGGGCCAGTCAGTGGGAAAATTATCAGCTAAAGCCAAAAAATCTGCGAAAGCGAAGTCGGCAAAAAAGTCGGTGGAGAAGTCTGCGCTTCAAAATGTTTGGCCGGCCGAGCGAGATTTTATGGAGCGCCCAGATCGCTGGAAATACGTACGTAAAATTGTTCAAGCCGAAGGCTGTGTTTTTTGTACGGCTCACAAAGCGACAATGAATGATAAACCTTCTTTTGAATCGCTGGTTTTATATAAATCTCAGCACGCTATGATTGTTATGAATAAGTATCCTTACAATACAGGGCATTTGATGATTATTCCGAAAGCCCATTGTGGGGATTTGGCTGAGCTTTCAATGGAAGTTCATCTGGATGTGCAAAGGCTTTTAAAAGAGGCTGTTCGTATTTTAAAGACAGCTTATAATTGTGCGGGACTCAATGCCGGTATTAATCTCGGAGCTGTTGCGGGCGCGGGCATTCCGGATCATTTGCATTGGCATGTGATCCCCCGTTGGTATGGAGATACGAATTTCTTTCCACTGATTGCAGAAACAAAGGTTTTGCCTGAAACTCTCGAGCAAACTTTCGCAAAGCTTTCGCCGCTATTTAAGGATTTAAAATGACTTCGAATTCTTCTCTTGCAAATTTACCTATCGAATTTGAATTTGATCACGTGGGTATTGCTGTTAATTCTCTCGCTGAAGGCGCGAAATTTTACGAGGCCCTGGGCCTTAAGGGTTCACCCATTGAAGTTGTAGAGCGTGAGAAGGTTCGTGTGCAAATGTTCGAGCTTGGTAATAATTCGCGTATTGAGCTTTTAGAGTCCACCTCTCCAGATGGCCCTATTGCTAAGTTTATTGCGAAGCGAGGCGTGGGATTACAGCAGATGTGCCTACGAGTTAAAGACGTTCGCGCGGCTTTAGCTAAACTTAAAGCCAGTGGATATAAATTAATTAATGAAGAGCCTTTTAAAGGGGCGCATAATTGTCTGGTTGCCTTTGTCCATCCCAGTTCAACGGGTGGAGTTTTACTAGAACTCAGTCAGCCTATGGGCGAAGCAGGAGCTAAAAAATGAGAGGCGGAGATTTTCAGAACGGTGTGCAGCCGATCACTCCTACGGTTAAAAAACTTATTATAGCTAACTTAGCTATTTGGTTTTTCTTAGTTCTGATTGTTCAGAACTTTGTCATGAAAGACTCTAGTATTTCTTATTGGTTCGGGCTTGTGCCAGGGAAGATGCTTGCAAGTATGTGGGTTTGGCAGCCGTTTACTTATATGTTTCTCCATTCAGAAAATGTATTTCATATCGTCTTTAATATGCTTCTTCTTTGGTGGTTGGGCTCAGAGCTTGAGATGTTATGGGGTAAGAAGTTTTTTACCTTTTATTATTTCGCCTGCGGTATCGGCGCTGCTTTTATCTATGTAGGCTCTGTTGTTGTTTATTACCTCGTCACCGGTAAGCCCATGGTGGTGCCGATGAATGTGATGATGAACAGCTCAAACCCAATGTGGGAGCCTGTAGTGGGAGCCTCAGGGGCCGTCTTCGGCTTGATCTTGGCTTATGGAATGCTTTTTGGTGAAAGAACAGTGCTTTTCTTTATGCTCTTTCCGATGAAGGCTCGTTACTTTGTAATGATTTTAGCGGGTATCGAGTTTTTCAGCCTTATCGGCCAGGGCTTTTCGAGCCAGGTGTCGAACTTAGCGCATTTGGGTGGTTTTATTGTGGGTTACTTGATTTTAAGGGTTACTCCACGCTTGAAAGAGTACCTTGTTCGGCGCCAAACAGAGAACCGTGGACGCCGCCTGAAGTTGGTGGTAGATAACGAGAGTCAAAAAAATCCAAAGTATTGGAATTAGGAGTTTTATATGAATCTAAGAGCAGGCCTTGAAAAAGTAAAATATGATATCCGTATGCAAGAATTGAATGTTCGTAACGGTTCAATCACTGCTGAAGAGCTTAAAAAACAATTAAGCCAGCTCCCGGACAGCAAAGATAACTCTGAAGAATTTAAAGTTGAAGTGGGTTTCGAAGCTCCAAGCGAAAACTAATTTAATAAGCGCCACGCTAAGTGGCGCTTTCTGATATTCATTTCACCCAGTTTTTATACCAATCTAAAACGCCGGCTCGCTCGTACCAACAAGCTTCTGTTTCAATTTTAGTATTTGTGAATCCCATAATTTTTGACTGCTCTGCACGCCAATCAAAATTAGGGCTTTCATCTTCAGCTCGTGGCTCGAGAGTTACTTTAAAAGCCAAAAGATTAAAATCCACTAAGCGTTCATTGATGGCCAAGTAATGGCAGGGCTCGAATTCTGTTTTTGAAGTCATCTCGTAAAAACGCGAAGAAACGGCGCCATTTTTAGAAACTCTTAATTTAAGAATAGGCTTAAAGATCATATCGTCGAGATTAATGGGATTATAAAAACCATCGCTCTTAGATGTAGTGCCTGTTTTATCGTTGATCTTGAGGTTTGAATCTTGAGCTTTTTGGCGAGCTGCCAAATAAGTTGGAAGACCATAGATTCGCTTCGCTATAAAATCAGCACCACGAAAATAGAACTCTGGAGTATAGAGGTCGCCAATCAACTGACGAACACGAACTTGAGTGTATCTAGGGTTAGCGAATGAGGATAAGGCCTCATGGATAACAAGGGCCGCTTGGTTATGGATATCCATTTTAGCCCAAGACTTTGAACTTATATAAACATTTTGCCCTACGCGCACGGCAATCGGGATGATTTCTCTATTTAAAAATGTATCCGTCATATCTTCAGTGGGAAGAAAATCACTGTCGATGAGAATCCAGGTGAGGTCTTTAATGGCTTCAAAAGCGCTATTGCCCAAAACAATATCAAGCTTTCTGAGAACTGTAATTTCATGTGCCACTAAATAAAAAATATGAGTCAACGTCGGTGATGATAAAGACGCCAGGCTTGGCAAAGTTGAAAGACGAAAAAACATTCGCATCGAGACATCGCCTTCTTCTTGGTCAAGAGAGCGGTAGAAAGGATTTAAATGACGTCCGACCTGAAATAAATCGACCAGGTAAACTTTGCCGGCAATTTCAACACCTGAGCCACCGCCACCTGTTGCGACTCCACCTTCATTTAATTTCGCAGAGGAAGAAGTGGCTATAAGTCCGATGAAAATAAAAGCTAAAATCGATTTCATGCTGGATCCTTTATTCGTGATCAATTGGGAAGGCGCTCATCATTACGGCGTAAACCCGGTCTGAGGCTTGAGTCCGGTTCGCGATAAAACTGAAAATTCTTTTTTGAAAATTGCTGAACTCTGTTTTAAAAAATTCAAGATCACTTTTTACGACAGGTATAACAATTTCATTAAAACATTTCGTATCCAATTCATCGCTGTCGACGGCTTTTTTGGCAATATCAATGAGAGACTTGCGGTATTTTCGAATAGAATCTGATTTGGCTTCTGGAAAGAAAGAGAGTTTTTTTGCCGTGCGAACCCACTCACCATTTTCATTTTTAGAGATATATTTAAGACGGAAAAGCTTTTCACAGGCTTCGTTGGCAACTGAAACGGGAATAGCCAATTTTTTTGCCATCCATTTCACATCGGTGCTGAAATCCTTAAGATCAAGAAGAACATAAATAGCTATCACATGCCATTCTGAAATTTCATCAAATTCAGATTCTTCGAGAGTTTTAAGATCTGATTCAAAGCTTTGTAACTCTTTAAGCTTTTTCTTGGCCATTCCCCGCACAACAAGAGAGCGACTGTGCTGGGACTCAACAAGGGCTAAGAAAAGTCGTTTATCAGATTCGTTAAGCTTGAGTTTTTCT
Source organism: uncultured Pseudobdellovibrionaceae bacterium (assembly GCA_964360255.1). Classification (GTDB taxonomy): domain Bacteria; phylum Bdellovibrionota; class Bdellovibrionia; order Bdellovibrionales; family UBA1609; genus CAYHVK01. The sequence continues at coordinate 19,427 of CAYHVK010000027.1, forward strand.
GCCACATCAGTTGCGGCTTTAAGTGAAAGGCCAGCTTTGCGATTTAAAATTGAATTGAGTTTTTGTGGTGACATCGCAAGCAAGTGAGCAAAAGCGCGCAAAGTGTAACCAGGATCTCTAATCTGGCGCTCAGCGAGAGCCTCATAAATGAATTGTCTGAAGTCTGTTATTTCCACGACATTTAGGTAGCATGGGTACCAAGTGAGATACACCAGTTGGCTTACGGGGTTGATGATTTTAGGCTCTAAAAAGCAAGAGAAAATGAAATAAAATGAACGCTTAAGGATCTCTGCCGAGATCCACACCCAAGTTTCTAGTCTCTTAAATTTGACTCTAACGGCTTTAGTAAAATCTGCTTATCGGCTTTTTGAAACTTACGGGGTTCAAAGCCAAATAAACTCTAATGTATACGATAACTTTCTACCTAAAAAATAAATTTTCTCGAGAAGTTGCTACAAAAGAGTCGCAAATTTTGTCGTCGTGCCACTGTCAAAAAATTAGACAAGGCTGTTGTTTATTCTAAATACCTTTTTGCCTATTTAGAAAAAAATAATTTCAGATATATTCGTTTTATTCCAATAAATTTTTAGCTATTTGGTGAGCGAAATATGAAGTTGTTTTTGAGAATGCTGACACTGATTTTTATAGCGCTTGGCGCTGATGTCGGATTCTGTATTGAAACGCCTCGCGTGCTTCCGCAAAAAATACGTTGGGGCTTTATTAGTGTGGGGCAGTATTACGGACTCAACCAGTACTACTCTGATGATGGTGATCTTAAAAGCCTTGCTGATAAAAATTCGTTCGTTTTAGATTCGCAGGCTCTCTCGCAGGTGAACTCCGCCTTCTCTGATTTAGTCAGCGTTTTGAATGAATTCGGTCACTCTTCATTAGGCTCACAGCTTCATTTAGGTCAGATCCAAGTGAACGCGAATCCAGAAGTTCGTTATTATGCACCGACGCTGGCTTATGGTCTTACGAAAAAATTAACTGTGGGGGCGGCGCTCCCTTTTATTAGTTATGAAAATAATATTCAGGTGGTGCAGACGGGCTCGAATATTGATTATGCCCGCAGTCAAATCGGGCCCAATGTGCCTGAGATTAATGCGGCTTTTGCTCAATTAGATTCGGAATTAAAAAAAGGTATTAACGGGACGCTGAGTGAAAAAGGTTACAAGCCTCTTAATTCAAAAGATGAGACTTACTTAGGTGATGCCATGCTTTTTGCGGCCTATATGTTTAAGACGAATGTTGAATATGATTTAAAAAGCTCAATGCGAGTTTATTTGAGTCTGCCGACGGGCCCAAAAGCCGACCCAGATGATTTAGCTGACCTTGAAACTTTTGGCCGCTACAGCGTTCGAGCTCAATTGCTGGGAGAGAAGCCTTTAGCGAAACAAATCAGTCTTTTGCTGGAAGGTTCTTATCTTTATGTACCTGAACAAGATCAGACGAAGCGGGTGCCACTTAATGCGCAGGACGCATTACCTGATCAGAAGCAGAAATTTAATTTAAAAGAAAACCTGGGGGATACGGTTGGAGCCAGTGTGGGCTTGGCCTTTGCCTACGATGAGGCCCTCTCTTTTATGAGCACCTACGGCTATCAGTATAAATTTAAAGATGAATTTAGCGGAGCCCCTGGTGGTCGTGAACGTTTTTTAGAGGACGACACCAATCGCAGTGCACAGACAGCAAAAGTTCAAGTGAGTTATTCGTCAGTGCAAGATTATTTGAAGAAGAAGGCAATGTTACCAGGTTCAGTGGATTATGAAATCGCTAAAACAATGGCAGGGACAAATGTTGAAAACCAAACTATTCACACGCTCACGCTCAGTTTATTCTTTTAATAAAGTGGGAGTGTGGACAAAGAGAATGACCCTTTTGGGTTTGTGCACTTTAATCGGGTGTCAGCAGAGCGTTCCCACCTCTGGTTTTAAGCCTGAACCTGTTTATGACGGACCGAAAACCGAAGACCGTATTATTGTGGATGATAAAGGGCATTTAGTTGAGTCGCCAGGCAACGACGTTTTGCCTCTTAACCCGGGGGTAGATGAGAAGCTGGTAGGGTCTGAAAAACCAGCCGGGACAGAAAAACTAACACTTCAATTGCCTGAAGGCCATGCCGGAACTTTAAGTCTGGCCATTCAGCAGTATGACTACGCGGTCAAAGCTAAAAAGCCTAAATTAAAAAACCAAGCTTTAGAAATGATCAATTCAGTTTTTGCTCAGCCTGGCTTTTTTCAACCTGTTCCTTTTAATAATTCGCCTTATTACCATTTATTTTTGGCTCAGTCGCAACCCGAGTTTTTAAAAGCGACCTCTGGTCTTCAAGATGTTTTTGAAAACCAGAAAACAGCGATTATGAATATTTTAGGTGCCACTAGCTTTTCAATTCAAAAGTTGCCAGCTCAAATGAGTTTAGATCAGGCTTTAAAAATGACCTCAGATTTTGTCACCGAGTTTGAAACTCGAGTTGAGAATTCAAGTACACTTAAGCTTGAAGTGAAGAATGGCATTCGCGACGCCATGAATGAGCGGTTTTGGATCAAAATTGAAAAAGCTCGAGCGATAATGGGCCAATCGGCAGGGAATTCACAAAGTTTTTCGCAGGCTCTTGAGCAGATGACTCAGTTTATCGCTCAGTTTGAAGTGGAGCTGTCTGAAGAAGAGGGCGCTGCACTCAAGCAAGCCCAGGTTATTTCTACAGATTTAAATCGCGAACTGACCGCTAAAGAGACTTTAGCTTTTTTAATTAATATTTGGGAGTCAATACCTGAGGCTGAGCGAGAAGCCGCTTTTGCCAAGACTTCCCCTGAGCTTCATGAGTTTCTTTTAAGTAAAGACGAGAAGCAGCGCAATTGTTTAAAAACTCCTAAATGTAAGAACCTGATTCTAAGAATAGTGCGTGGTTTGTTTATTCTTCCGAAACTTAAGAAAATCGGCATTGCGAATATTCAAAAGCAGATCAGTGATGCAGCCTTTGAAAAGCTCAATACTGCAATTTCAGATGCCGCTCGTAATTCAATTTTGGCTTTACCACAACGTTTGCAGAAAGAGATTTTTGCCGAGCTTGATAAAGAGCAGGCCCGTTATCAAGGCTATCGCGATAATTACCCCGCGTTTTTATCTGAAGAGCTCAGCTCATGGTTTGAGTTGGAATTCGGCAAAAAAGAATTAACTTACATACCGAAAGATTTGTCGGCCAAAAATTTAGGCGTATCGATTATGGCTTTGATTCGTTTGGCAGAGTCTTTGCCAGCAGGCAGTAAGAAAAATGAAGTTCAATTAGCACTTCTTAATATTCTATTAATGCACGGGGGTTTTAATACTCTCGATAAGAAGGGCTATCCGTCTCTCTTGCTCAGTCGTAAAGCGGGAGGCGCTATATCGGCGCTGAATTTAGAGTCATTTACTTTGCCAGTCGGCCAGCTTGGCTATCGGGTGGGCGAGAACGTAAGACTCACCTTATCAGAGCGTCAGCAAATGATGCGGGCTTTTAGAGAGCTAGTGGCTCAGTTAAAGCCCGTTAAAAATTCTCACTGGAGCTCTACATTAGACAATGTTGATGTGGGCTCATTCTTTTCAAAAGTAGATGCAGAAGGCTTAAAGCGGAAAGCATTTCCAAGAGATGCTTTTATGGCACTGGCCGTAGCTAATCATGTTGCATTTTTATATGACCTTGAATGGCAATCGGGCCCGCTGTTCTTTATGTGCTCTGAAAATAAACTCGCTTGGTCAGGTAAAAAACAAGATTGCGAAAAGCCGACAACGTTGGTCTCTGTAGCTGATTTGCCATTTACTAGTGCCGAGGTATCGACTCGAGCTCACGCGGGATTCCTCAATGAGATTCTTGAGTTTTTTGAATTTGTCAGTCAAATTCAGACGACGAAGAATGCTTATTTAAAACCCCATCTGAAAAAGTTTGCACAAATTAAACCTCAACTTCATAAACTTTCAGTTTCACTCAGTAATTTCTTGTCTCATACCCTCACTCAAGAAAGCGGAGAGGTGTGTTCGCAGTTCAACGTAAATAATCGTGTGTGCACGGGCCTGCTTAAAGATATTACGGCTTACCAAGCTAGTATTGAGGCTTTAAAAAACAGCTATCAATATTTAAAAATCAACGCTTATCAGTCCGTGGTATTAAGTTCTTATTATGTGCTCAATAGAAAATACTTAAGCCAAGAAACGGGTTTTTATAATTTCAATAAAGGTGCGGCGAAGAGAATTGCACTTTTAAATTCAATTAGTATTGCAGAAAGTGTTGCAGAAATTGAAAATCATGTTGAATCAAAGACTCAGGCTGAACAGCTTATTCAAAAGTGGAATCAAATGCTATAGGGCTTCAGGTCGATTGGTGCTAATTGATAATTGAACATCTACGTTATTGCCTTCGACGAGACGATCTTTAAGGCCTACCGAAACATCAAGACTGACGTTGGGCCCGCTTAGGTCCTGCTGTGCTCCGCCAGAAATTTTGATGGAGTAGGGATTGTCGGTCGATTTGAGTGGTGCTATTGGGCGAAGGTCTTCAACTGAAGTTTTTAAACTACAGCCGCTGGCTAAAAATCCTAATGCTAAAAGGGCGATCAGACTTTTCATTCCATCTCTTATCGGCTTTCTTTTGAAAATATATAAATGCACTGTTTTGTTTTGAGACTTCTATATTGCTTTTATTTATTATTTTCGAGTGTATAAAAATGAAACAACCGAAGCCCTTAAGTATATGATTTATATCAATCTTATTCTTCAAATTTATTTCGTTTTATAGGCTTGCCGAAATAGACTACATGAACAAAGGTCCTGTAGTACGTTGGATGTGGTTGTTCTTTTTGTTGAT
>CAYHVK010000028.1:0-21025 GCA_964360255.1 uncultured Pseudobdellovibrionaceae bacterium
ATTGTAGGCCAGTATATAGCGGCACAAAAAGTTCTTCCTGAAGGACAACGTATTAGCAATATCGTATTCATGGGAATGGGCGAGCCGCTCGACAATCCAGATAATGTATTTAGGTCCATTGAAGTGTTTCACGAGCCATCTGGATTTAATTTATCGCGTAAAAAAATCACAGTTTCGACTTCTGGTTTAGTGGATTTGATTCCGCTTGTGACAAAATCTAAGACTCGTCTAGCCGTCAGTTTGAACGGCTCCAACGATGCAGTTCGTTCGTATATTATGCCGATTAATAAAAAATGGCCTATTGCTGAGCTGATGAAGGCTTGTAAAGAGCATGCTGACGAGACAGGTGATTCGGTTACGCTTGAGTACGTTTTACTTAAAGGTGTGACGGATTCAATTGAAGATGCTCGTGAACTTCATCGGTTAACATGCAACTTACCGTGCAAGATTAATATTATTCCATTCAACGAGCACCCAGGCTCGGGTTTTACTCGTCCTGGTGAAGAAGCAATTCGTGCTTTTCAAAATGAACTTATTCGTTTAGGTTCACATGTATTAAGACGTAAAACTATGGGTCGAGATATCTTTGCTGCTTGTGGACAGTTAACCTCAGCATTCAAAGGCCGTCCTGAAACTCTTCAAGAGGGAGCAAACCTTTGAGCGAAATTCTAGTAGTTGGCAGTGTAGGCTATGACACAATTTCTACACCTAAAGGCAAGGCCGACGGTGTCTTAGGTGGTTCGACAAATTATTTCGCATTAAGCGCAGCTTTATACACACGTGTGAATGTTGTGGGTGTTGTCGGTAACGACTACCAAACTTCTGATATGGATCTCCTCACAAAGCGCGGCGTTGATATCTCGGGGCTTGAAAAGGTCGACGGTGAAACTTTTCGCTGGGCCGGTCAATATCAAGGTGACATGAATGAGGCTGAAACTCTTTCGACTCATTTGAATGTTTTAAAAGACTTCAAACCAAAATTACCGACTACTTATAAAAAAAGTCCAATTGTTTTTTTGGCTAACATTGACCCAGTTTTACAGATGGAAGTTTTAGAACAAGTAGATGCGCCGAAACTGATTGGTCTTGATACGATGAACTATTGGATCAATTCAAAAATGCCCGATTTGCAAGCGGTGCTTCGTAAGGCCACGGTTGTTACGATCAATGAAAAAGAGGCTCAGAAATTAACTGGCGAAGAGAACACAATGAAGGCTGCGCGTGCGATTGTTGCGTTAGGCCCAAGAGCTGTTGTGATTAAGCGCGGCGAATATGGCTTTGTTTTATTTTCTGAAGACAGATTTTTTATTGCACCGTCTTTCCCAGTTGAAACAGTTGTTGATCCAACTGGTGCCGGTGATAGTTTTGCTGGTGGATTTTTTGGATTCTTATCTAAAATCAAAGGCACACCTACATTCCGCGATCTTCAAGAGGCTTGCGTTCACGGTACAGTCATTGCGAGTTTCACTGTTGAAGACTTTGGCGTGCGCAGTTTGCTAGCCTTAGATGCGACAAAGGTCGAGAGACGTCTTTCTCATTACACAAGAGTGTTTAGTTTATAAGCCGCCTCACAATTTAAAGTCCAGCCATCAGTCGAGTTTTCACCGTAAAACCGGTGTTTTACTGAATCAAATCACGTGCAGTTCCGATGACTTATACGGATGAAACCAAAGAAGAAAGATCTCGCCTCAGAGTTGATCGATGATTTGTTGAGCGATAACACCGCTCAAGAGACAGCTATGTCTGAAAAGACTGAGAAGCTCGGCGAATCAAAAATTTTACCTAGTCGTAGTGCCTCTTTAAATTTGGCCACTGCGAATCAGCCAGCGACCTCAGCGGCGCGCACAAGTGTGGGGCGTTTCGCGGCTCATGGCGGCGCCGGCTCACAAAGTGTCGCGGGTGCATCGCTTATTCAGTCTGAAAACTTTAGAATTGCTCAACAAAAAATTCTCGATCTTGAAGCTGAAACAGAACGCCTAAGAAGAGAAAATGAATCATTAGCTGCTGCCGGTGAAACAATCCGTAAAACGGCTGATGAACTGAAAAATGAACATGAGACCAGCCAGCGTCGTCTCGAACAACTCAAAGAGACTTATTCGCAAGAAAAAGAAATCCTCAGCGCTTCACTTTCGGGCAAAGACCGAGAACTTAAAGAATTAAAAGGCAAAGTTGAAGAGTACGAAAGTCGTCTCTCAAGCAATTTGCAAAAGATCCGTGTGCGCGAACGCGAACTTGAAAACCGCCTTGAGTTAGTTCGTATGGAAAGTACGGCGGTCGTGCGCAGTAAGGATGAAATTCTGCTGGATCTTAAGCGTCGTCTCGACCAAGCTCAGATCGAACTTGAAAATTATCGTCAAAAGAGCCAAGAGATTCATAAAAGTATGACTGAAAAACAAGAGCTACTTCGCCGTACAGTAAAAGCTCTGCGTCTCGCCTTATCAATGCTCGAAAACGAGGTTGATGGGCAGGATCCCTCGAAAAGGTAGATGATGATACGGACTCTTTTACACTTCTTAGCTCGAAAATTTCCCAATCGAGATAAAAATCTCGATTCGCTCTTCAAGACGATTGATCTTGAAGTGGTGCTCAGCTGTATATTGAACTGGCTCAACGATCATATTGAAGCTGAAAACATTGTTTGGATTCGCAAAGACGAATACGAACACCTTTATAATCAAGCTAATGGTGTAGAGAAAAAAGAGGCCGATCAGAGTCTTCATCGCAGTGTGAAGTTCTCGCCAGTCATGCGCATAGATGAGGCCCAGATATTTCCGCAACTGAAGCAATTCTCGTATGATTGTGTTCGTCTTGAAGTGAAAAGTCGTGGTTCAAACTTTGATATTTTATGCCCTTTTTTTGATGTTCAACAAAAAATCGTAGGTTACGTTTTAGTACTCAATGTGAATAAAAGTTTGCTTAAAAAAGCACAAAGCAAACTAGACTGGATTTCACAATCCGTTTCGCGCCATATTGGTTTTGCTTTTGAGCATTGGCGCGTACAAAGCCAGTCATACTGTGATGATCTAACCGGTCTCTACAATCAAAAGTTCTTATCGAATGTGGTTGAGAGCGAAATTAGCCGCAGCAATCGTATGGGAACGCAATTTACAGTTCTTTTTATGGATATCGACCATTTCAAATCTATCAATGATATCAACGGTCATTGGGTGGGCTCGAAGCTCCTTACAGAAGTGGGTCGTGTTATAAAAACAACGCTGAGAAAAAATGACTATGCTTTTCGTTATGGCGGCGATGAGTTTGTGGCTATTTTGCCAGACACGAGTGCCGAGGGCGGCCAAATCGCCGCTGAACGCGTTCGCATTGCGCTTTCATCTGCTGATTTTATCATTGATGGTGTACGTTTGAAACTCACGACAAGTATTGGCCTTGCGGCTTTCCCAGAACATGCTAAAACTTATCGCGACATCATACGTATGGCAGATGCAGCTATGTATTGTGGCAAGAACAAATCGCGAAACGTTGTTTTCGTGGCTAATTCTTAAGCCTAAACGTCAGCGAGAAGCGAAAAAATGGCAAAGAAAATAAAACTAGTATGTAGCGATCTTCATTTGGGTTTGGGTAGGATCCTTGAAGACGGCCGCCTCAATCTTTTAGAAGAGTTTTATTTTGACGATAAGTTTGCCGAGTTCTTGCATTTCTATACGTCTGGCGAATACGCCGATGCTGAAATTGAATTGATTCTCAACGGCGATATTTTTAATTTCTTACAGACTGATTACAAAGGCCATTTTCTCACTGTTATTACAGAATCAATCACAGTCGATCAGATGGAGCGTATTGCGCGCGGCCATCCCACTTTCTTTAAAGCTTTAAAAGAATTTGGGGCTTCACCAAAGAGACAAATTACTTTCGTCGTGGGAAATCACGACCAGGGTATGCTTTGGCCGGCCGTTCGCGCTTACTTGAATGCGACAATTGGTGCGGAGATTAAATATCGCAATCTAGTTTATTACTTTGATGGTGTTCATATTGAGCACGGGAATATGCATGAGGCTGCGAACAGAATGGATCCACGTAAGTTTTTTGTGAAGAAAGATTTACCTGAGCCTATTCTTAATTTGCCTTTTGGCTCTTATTTCTTTGTTGAATTTGTTTTAAAACTTAAACAGATCAACCCACATGTTGATAAGATTCGTCCTTTCAGAGCTATGATTCGTTGGGGGCTTATTTTTCAAACTATGTTTGCTATTAAGGGTGCTGTTTGGCTTTTGTTTTATTTTATCAAAAGCTTAATGCAGCCTGACCCGCGCCAGCGTTGGACGCTTAAAAATCTTGTTAAGATCTTTTTTGAAAGTGCGATCTTTCCGGATTTAAGTGACTCGGCTCGCCGTATTTTAAAAGATGAGCGGGTGCATACCGTTATTTTTGGCCATACCCATGTGTATCACTACCGCCAGTTTGCCAATGATAAAGAGTATTTCAATACTGGCACTTGGACTGAGATCACCTCGTTGGACGTTGCATCGTTTGGCCGCATTACTAAGCTCACCTATGTTTTAATAGATTATCCAGAAGCTGCCGAGCGTCCACGCGGTCGTCTTAAAGAATGGCGTGGCTATCATCGAATTGAAGATGATGTCATCGTGCACTAATTTGTGCTATGTCTTTAGGACATGATTCAACAAATTTTATCTCGAGTTTTATTTCTAGTGGTGTTCGCTTTTGTGAGCGCCAATGTTACCGCGGCCCCGCTTAAAAACTTCACTGGTAATAGTATTGAAGAGGTGAAGCAATTTATTGTCGATAATAATATTCTTACTCTCGAACAATTTTTGCCGACCTTACCTGTTTCTTTTCGTTCAAATTTTGTTTTAATGCGCCAAAGTAACAGTCTTCAGCCGACGCGTGACCCGCTTCAGCCCCGAGCCATAATGTTTGGAGACAGCGCTCGAATTGTTTTTGCATTTAATGGTATTGGTGAGTCCATCGAAATGATGGAGAAACCAGTTGGTTCTGATCGCTTTCTATTTTCGCGTCTGAATTTCAATGGTAAGACCGCTCCCACTGAACAGAAAAACTGTCTTGGGTGTCACTTAAGCCGACCACTTTGGGGTCAGTACAGACACTGGAATGGAATGTACGGTGGCGATCAAGATATAGTGCCAAAGGGTTCTCTCGAAGAACTCGATTATTTTAAATTCGCACGTCTCGCTTCGGCGAGCCCACTTTATGGGAATCTTATTTTTAAATGTGGAGAACTTTATGAAGGTCTTGGCATGAAGCCAGGATATGTTGAGAGAAATTTTGCCGGAGTAAAATGCCAAGAGGTGAGTGATCTCTTGAAAGATTATACGTCTCCGGCGCGACTTGAACGCCGAATGCAACACCCGGCCGAGGGTTTAGGGGAGTTGCTCAACCGCCAGAATGCCGACCGCGTTTTTGCTATAGCTAAAAAATCACCGAATTATCTGAAGCTTCACCGTTTGTATGTGGGTAACGCTATTGGTTGCTTTGGCGAGCGCGTTTTCGATTTAGGTCAAGAACAAGAAATGATTGTTGAGCTTCGTAAGAGGTTGGCCAGCGAAGGTGCAGCGGTTCAAAAGATCGTCAACGAATTATTGGTTGCATCTCCCACCTCAGAAATCACCCTTCAGGCTCAGATGCTCCATCTACTAGGGTTAAATGTGGACCGTGATATTCGCCTCGATTTGCGTACGCCGAAAAAAATATACCTAGGCAACGATTGCGATGTGAATAGCACGTATTCGCCTGGTTCATACTGCGGCTACAATACGCAAGGGTATCCGGCATTCAGTGATGGTTATGATATGGGAACCAACTTGCTGGGCTATCAAATCATCAGAGACTTGTATAAAAGCGATTCAGAAATTCACGATCTCTTGCGGTCTGAGTTTGCGAAGTTAAAATCATACTTTGAATCTTTGCCGCCCGATTCAGGTGAAGGTTATGAGAACGTAAAAGATAAACTATTTTATTTGAATGCAGTTATCGAACACTTAAACAGCTCAAGTAAAGACCCGGCGGACATTCCCAAGTACATCCAAAACTATCCGTTTATCCAGCTCCTCAAATTAGGTAATGGTTTCGGTCTCTGCCAGTTGCTTGCTTCTGAGTGAGAAGCGCCTTAGATAGCTGATCTTCCTCGCCTTTATGCGCGGCGTTTGGACCTCCAATGTTTGCTCCATCTGCAATAAGTGTTTACTCTGGGTATCAGTAGGAAATTATGGCTGACAACGATGAGAATGAAGACAGCTTAGAGAAAACAAGTGTCGTGCAAAGCGATACGTTTAAAGTGCGTATTGCTCAGGCTGAAGAAGCTCCGCCATGTCTTGTGTTATTAGTGGGTCCAGCCAATCAAGTGGGTCGCCAGTGGCCAATAGATAAAAATGATTACATTCTTGGTCGTGCTGTTGGTGCCAACGTTCAAATCGATGATAAATCAATGAGTAAGTCCCACGCCAAATTAGTTTTGAGTGCTGGTGAAGTGAACATTATCGATCTTGAGTCGACGAATAGAACTGTAGTGAACAATAAAATTCTCACACCCCTTCAGCCCCATCGCTTAGAAAATAATGATCAAATTAAAACTGGTAATGTTATTTTTAAATTCTTAGAAAAAGGAAATATCGAGACGGTTTCTGTGGCTCAGACCTTCGGTCGCGGTCAAACTGATGCGTTGACGGGTATCAACAATCGGGGAGCATTGAATGCTCAAGCGGTCGAACTTTTCAATAAATCAAGAATTTTAGATGCGCCACTGAGTATTTTAATTTTCGATATCGATTTTTTCAAAAAAATTAATGATCAGTACGGCCATGCCGGTGGAGATTTGGTTCTTAAAGAATTATCTCGCCATATTCGCGAAACTCAGATTCGCGGTAATGACTTTTTCGCCCGCTATGGTGGTGAAGAGTTTTGTATTCTGTTTTTAGGTAGCCCATTCAAAACGGTACAAGAGATCGCCGAACGTATTCGTAAAACTGTGCAGGAGCATGTCTTCGATCACAATGGAACGAAAATCCCGATCACGGTTTCGGTTGGTCTTTCGACTATTGCTAAAGAAGACCATTCTTGGAATGAGATTTTCGAGCGCGCTGATAAAGCGTTATACGAATCTAAAAATTCAGGCCGCAATAAAGTCTCTGTGCTCTTGCGCGAATAGTGCTTTAAGCGCTGCTTCAAGTAGCTATAAATACTTAAAATTTTAAAATTGAAATCAGCCATCTTGACAAGATTCGTGTTGATATCATCATTTTATATGTAGGACTTTTTTTAAGATATTTTTATTTTTTAAGGAGTGCCCATGATAACTAATAATCTTAAATTACAATTTAAAGGATTTTCTCCATCTGAGTTTACCGAGAGGTATTTGCACGGTAAATTCGGTTTGCTTCTCGAAGAAGCACCTTACGGCTCGGTGCTGAAAGTGACATATCGAAAAGAGAATGAGGGCTATAAAGGCCTGCTTGTCATCTGCGCAAAACGTGGAAAGAAATTTGTCTCCTTTGGGTTCGGCGATAATTTAAAAGTCGTTACACAAGAAATGATGGAGAAGATCAAGCAACAGCTTTCTAGCTGGAAAGCTCGACGTTTTAATGACGAGGTTTCTTATGGAGAAACGAACCTGGCTTAAAATTGTTTACGAACTCATTATTTATTCGGGCTATATCGCACTAGCGGTTTCGTGTGTTAGGCACTCGGGGATGATGTGATTACTGAGCGTTGTTTTTCGTCAGCAGCAAAGCATTCAAGCTGGCTGAGGTGTTAAATCGCGTCCAGGGCACCAAGGCACTCAGGGTGCCCTGGACTCACCAGTTCATGCAACAAATACCTAGAAGTACGACGTTCAAAAAGAACTCGGCTATCAAGAACGCACTCAGTATCTCAAAAGATGGGACCAATACCTTTACCGTCTCAAAGCCAGTCGAGCCGCGTCCTCCAGCTCCCCGGAATTGTCTAATATTTAGTCAATCCTATCTGTCTTACAGGCTCCATTCTTTTTAAGCTTTAATTTCGGTATATTAACCTCTTGTTTGCAAAGAGGTTTTTATGCGTTCAGTGACTCTTTTTTTATCGTTGTTTTTTTCGTTTTTAACAGCTCAAGCTCAAGTGGCTCAGCCGATGATTGAGTTTTCTCCCACTGAAATTTCTGAGCACAAAAGCAAAATACAGCTGATCATCGATACGGCCGCTCAGTGCCTCGATCGCACTTATGCCGATCACACAGACTTCTATGATAAATACGGATTCTCTAAATACTTCGGAAATCGCAATGCCATTTATCAAACCCGCGCCCAACGTTTCACAGCAGTGCGCGCGCTCCCGCAAGTGAAAGGTATGAATGATCAACAAGTATCGACTCTCGTCGATCAAATGAGGCCAACCGCTTGTATTACTCTTGCGGTTCAGTGTTTAGGCAAAGGTTTTAAAGAGGCTGGTAATGAGGCCACTTGGAATAAAATCTTCTCTCACCTTAACAATCGTGACCCAGATCATAAATTTCTTGGTACAGACCTTGTTGTAGATTTACAAAAACTCGGCTGGAAGATTTACTACTGGAATCCAGATCCATCTTCGAATGCAAAATGGGATGAAGAAGACCGTCGTTTGAACCCGCTTAAACCTGGTAAATCTTGGAACGCTGTCTGGGGCGGTCATGCTCCTCATTTTAACAATGTTATTAAAAGGGGAACATATATGGGCATAAAAGTTGACGATGCAAAAGCCCTTGTGAATTTCAATCGTACGCAGCCGAGTTTTTTCAAGCAAATTCCGTTCTTTGTGGGCGTTGCCCATGCGGGTTATCACGTATTCCCAGGTTACAATGGCGGAGTCATTGAGGCGCACAGTAAACGTAAAATTTCAGCGCGTGATAATCTTGAAGTGAGCGAGTTTAATCCACTCGGTACAAGTGGTGGGCCTCGTTGGACGAATATTGAAAAGTATCGCTCTGGCATTATGGCGATTCCTCCGGGTTACTAAACTTAATAGGTAGGCGACAGTGAAACAGCTCCGCATAAAATCGATCTTTCTTGCTATCAGCATTGGATTGGTTTGTGCGCAGTCAGACGCCGCTGTTATTGAAAGCTGTCAGGTTTTCTTAAGCAAAGTGAGTGTGAGAGCGCAAGCTCTTTTACACTCAATATCTGAAGTGCCACTGAGTGATGAGAGTGACTATCAAGCAGAAGCTTTCCAAAATCTCGGTCTGAGTGATCGCTACATTCACACTTATAGCCGCATACAAAATCGCCATCATAAATCTTATAAGACCATGTTCTTTTATGATTATGAAGTTCGTGATGTGATTGCAAAAATGAAATCGACTCTTTTGGACGCCTATGATTATTCTTTGGCCAAAACACCGGCTCAGCAAACTCACGCTCGGGCTTTAGCAGCTTTACAAAAGGACATCGGAAAGTACGAATCCTTGAAAAGGGTACCTTATTATGAGTTTCATGAAACGACTTTGAACTTCGCGGCCTTTATTAAAAAAGGTTTGAAAACCAATACCACTTTTAAAATTAAGCCGCAGGGCCGTTATAGCCGCTCTGGCTATGAATTCACGATCAGGAATATTCAGGGGAGCCTGAATACCTCTGGTTTTGTTGACTTAGATCGTGAGATTTCATGGGTATTGTTGCGTAGTAAACTTCTTCGTAGGGGTCCTGATGCGATTTTCATTCCTACTTTTGAAGAGCTAGATGAAGACTTTTTTAATGGAATTAGTTCTTACCCGGTATTTCCAGTCGGTATGACGACTAATACAAATATTATTGTCGATGGTCAGCTTTTTGGTTCAATCTTATTTTTATTGCATGATTTTTATCATGCCGAAAAATCACTTCGCTCAATTGTGTACACTCCTGAAGCTATTGCGGCGAGAGAGCAGCGTCGTTTGGCTTTTAATAGTGCCGTTGCCACGGTTGAAGATATTCATTTAAATCGCATCATTCGAGTTCTCTTTCATTTCATTACTCACGAAGAAAAGGGTTCAAGATTAACTAACGAAACTATCGTACTGTCTCACTCTAGGCATATGGTGCGCTCTTTGAATATTGATGGAAATACGTTTGAAGACATTCAGATGCGTATATATGCTCGTCCTTACGATTTTGGTGAGCTTTTTGGTGATAATCTTCCGGAAATAACCGAACTTTTCAAGGCCCGTCAGTGGCTTGTAGATTTCCTTAGAAAAGACACCTATTATCCATAGGTATACACGTCATAAATTAACCTTTCTGGACGTATAAACTGCGCTGTGTACCGAGGGAGGTCCCTCTGAGAATGCTTGTAAAATAGGCGCGCGCAATTGTGTCACCGATCAGTAAACCTTACTGGTTTTTCACGTTTAAATTCTTCAAATTCAGAACGATTTGGCAAAACGCTACCGGCGAACTTTTGGTCAGTTTCAAATCAGCACCACTTTTTTACTCGGTTTGGCATTTCAGACGATTTAAGGTTTTTAGAACTCTGGCGCAAAGGTTGCTCTATAGGTTTATGTGAGTTGCTGCTCTAGAAAAGCGACACCACATCTGGGGTTTAAAAAAATACTGATCCAGATTAACCGATCCAGACTACCGTCTGGTCTAATGGGAGGGAAAAGCGAATGGAAACCGATCTCAATGTTCTCGAAAGAGTCAAGAATGGTGACCTCAATGCTTTCTCGGAGCTCGTGTTAAAGCATCAAAAGAGTTTACTCCGTTTAGCTTTGCGAGTTGTAGGAGATTTAACTGCGGCGGAGGATGTGGTGCAAGAGAGTTTTATTAAGGCCTACCAAAAATTAGAGTCGTTCGAAGGACGCTCTTCTTTTAAAAGTTGGCTTTTTCAAATCACTCTGAACACAGCTCGAAATAAATTAAGAGGGAAGAGACTAGAGTCGGTCGATATTGAAAACGTTCACGTGGCGGTAGATGCAATGAGCGAAACTATAATGATTCATACGGATCTAGAGCGCGCTATTAATATAGAGGTAGCAAAATTGCCAAACAAACAGCGTATGGCACTGACATTACGAATTTTTGATGACCTCAGTTTTGCTGAGATTGCTGAGATCATGAAATGCCCATACGACACGGCGAAGGCGAATTATCGCCACGCTTTGATCAAACTCAGACACTCGATTTCTGATTCAACAGTATTGAACGGTTGGATGCCCAAAACACATAAGCGGACGTTGGAGGTGGACGCGTGAAAAAGTTAGAGGATTGGATAGATTACCTTGAGGGAGAGGGGTCTTTACGGGAAAGAACAGAAATGAATTTGCTACTGAAGCATTCCATTTCTGACCAAATGGTTCTAGATAATCTTCGTCGTCTGCGGCAAGCGGTCTATGAGACTGATAGCACTCGCGGAGCCGACCTGCTCTTGGGGGATAAGCAGTATATGGAAAAGATGCAGAGTCAGATTATGAAGGAAGTGAGAAAGACGAAGCAAACTCATGCGCCTAATTTGACGGTGATTGCTGGCGAAGAAACTCTTTCAACTTCAGAGCAGGATCCGGCACGCGTTCGAGGTCTTTACAGAACCTAAGCAGCTCTTTCATGTCACCATTCAGTATTCGAAGAAGATTTTGAAAATCTGAAAGGTCTTGGACATAAGTATGCAGCGAAGATAAGAAGGCGTTGTTAATCGCCACCTTTTCGAATCTTTCATAATTCCTTGCTTTTAATTTAGGCTTCACATTTTTTAAAAAATTATCTTTAATTTCACCGATGCGCTTCTGGCGTTTTTCTTCGTTTATGGCAACTTGATCTTTCGGTTGTCCGGCTTTAATGGCGTCATCGATTTCATTTTTATACCAGTCATTTAAGCTTTTCACTTCATCCGTTATAAATTGAGAAAACAACTTTTCGTCATGATCTTCTAATGCCACGTGCTCGAGGGTTTTTGATTTTTCACCTTCTTTTTTATGGTAGAAAATCTCTGTGCCCTGATTGCCTAGAAATGTGGCGAGACGCTCATTAAACTCGCCCTGGCTCTTAATAAAGATCGTGGCGTGGGCCGACTCGTGAATAATCAAATTCACTAAGTCTGATTCATCGTCTTTCAACATGGTTGAAAGAATAGGGTCTTCAAACCAACCGAGGGTGCTATAGGCGCTCACGCCGCGAATGAAAGTGTCGTATTTAGCGGGGTCAAACTTCTTCGCTTCTTCTTTGGCGTCTTCTGGATTAAAAAAACCGCGGTAGGGGAGCTCACCAACAATGGGATACTTCCAGGTGTAGTTTTCAACCTTGTTTTTAGGGGAGACGATGAGCACCCAGGTGACATAAGGGCGTTTGATATCCACATAGGTTTTATAGTTATTACTGGCGGTAAAACCGAGATCTTTCACTACGAACTCACGCACTTCTAAAGCGAGACGAAGTTTCTTTTTATGGTCTTCAGAAACATCTTTCGATTCTAAAACTTTTTCGATGGGCTGGCGTTGATTGAGAATATTCAGCTGCTCTTTGCCTGACTTAATGGCGTAAGTGAACAAGCAGCCGGTTTGTAGCAGTGAAAGCGCTATGATAATTAAAGGTGTTAGAAGTCGCTTCAAGTTGAGTTCTCTTACGGTATCTGATGTTAGTTTCATTAATAATTGGTCAGTTTATTAGAACATTACCGAAACGCCGCCGCGTACGGCATCATCCCAGCGCTCATCACTACCAGACTCACCAGCTTTCCAAGTGTCATAGCTGGCTTTGAAGCTGATATTCTGAGTGATGAAAAGACGAAAGCCCACGCCATAACTAGGTACCGGATCAGATTTGTCCGTAGAGCTGATCTTTTCGCCCTTTGTGATTGGATTGTCTCGATAAATAGTTTTGTCGATCCAGGCCGCTCCACCTTTTATGTACGGCTGGAAGAAAGAAGTCTTGCCGCCGAAAGTGAGAATCAATGAGGCATCATACATTTCAAACTGAGTTGTATATTTAACCGGGCCGGCATCACTCGCGGCTTTACCGCTCACTTCGCCTTCGCCTTTTGTGTAGCTCAGTTCAATGGCGGATTGTTCGATAAAATACCACGCAAAAGAACCCGTGTGAGAAAATGATTTTTGAAAGTTATCATCATCGATAAATGAATTTCGCGTGCTGTAAGTGTAGCTGATCTCCATGATGCCGGCATTTGCAGCAGATGCAGTACCAACTAAAATTAAAGCAAAGATAAGAATTATGAATGATTGGGCTTTAAGACGTCTCATGTTGTTTTATTTTATCAAAACTTAAGGAATTCAATAAGGCGAGCGAGATCTAGTCGCGTCCAGAGTTGCATTTTCTTTGGACGAAGGTTGGTGTCGGACGGTCCGGGTTTTAGATGCGTCGGACGCTCTTGGCTTTGTTAAGCCGCTTTGACGGTGGGCATGCACTTTGAATTGTCACTGTTGAGTTTCTAATTCAAAAAGTTGCAATTGTATATACGTTGTGGTAGGCTGTATGAAGTTTGAGTGGAGTGATGAAAAGTCTAAAAAGAGTTACCTCAAGCACGGCGTTGATTTCGAAGAGGCTCAAACAGTTTTTCGAGATGCTAGCGCCCTAGAGTATTTTGATGCACTTCATAGTGTTGATGAAGACAGATTAGTTAGAGTAGGTTTTTCAGAGAGAGGTAGAATTCTCGTTGTTATTTATTGTGAGCGGGAGATTGAGCTGATTCGCATTATTTCAGCACGAACTGCAACCAAGATGGAGATGGTAATATATGAAAAAAGAATATGATTTTAAATCAATGAAACAACGCCCTTTAAAAACGTATCCAGAGGCGAGTAAAGTCTCGATTAACATTCGTTTAGATGCAATTGTTGTAAGTGATATTAAGATAGAGGCGTATCGTCTGGGCATCCCTTATCAAACTCTTGTTAACAGTATTCTGCATCGGTTTGTAACAGGTGAGCTGATTGATAAGCCTAAGAAGAAATCGAATCCTTAATCTAGTCGAGTCTAGATCGGGCGCTTGAGAGAAACGAAATTTCGTGACACAATATTTCTATGAAACGAATGGATTTTTTTTCTTTAGCAGTTGTGTCTGCAGCCCTTTCATTTTCAGTTTACACTCAGGCCGCTGATTCTCCACTATGTAATGATTTGGCGAAGTTTGCATGTGCACCAGGTTCATATGATGACGGAACTGGCAAAGTAAGAAGTGAGGCCGAGATTGCTGATGAAATGTCCGCTTTTGTAGCTAAGACCAAGCAAAATATTGGTGCTCGCTTTAAAGAATCGTTAACAGATAGCAAAAATGTTTATTTTAAAGATATGGCGATGGCTGCACTAGGACTTCAAGGTGCTCCTCAGTGCATGTCAAATGAAAGCGCGCAACAAGATGCTTGTGTGAATAATCTTATCGAGGGTTTGACAAATTTGGCTCAAAAGCAGGCACTGGGAGATTTGTTGCCAAAGATCGGTCTGGAGAGACGCGGGAATTTAAAAGATCTAGAATACTTAACAGAAAATGGTGTTTTTCAAAGAGTTGTCGCTGAAGTTAATAATCAAGTCAAAAAAGACTTGGGTCGTGAAGCGATGGAGAAGAAGATCAGAGAAGATATCTTTCCGAAGCTTCAGGTTCTTATAGCTGAGCGAATCAAGAAATTGCAAATACCCCCAGATCAAAAAAGAGTCATGGTGAATAAAATTAACGCTATTGAATTTCGTGGAACGAATTGTTCAGAGGTTGGTGCTGGGGAAACTGCGATTTCTTCACTTTTATTTCCGAATGCGATGTACAACCCTAATAGCAATACATTCAAGTTTTGCGGGGGTTATCTCACTCAATCGAACAGTGAATTCCAAATTGCGATGTCAATTGGACATGAGCTGAGTCATAGTATTGATCCATGCCGAATTGCAGATGGGCCGGAAGGGCTAGCTTTCAAGTATTCTGAAACTACAGATATAAAAAAGCTCGAAGCTGAATATCCAATAAAGAATGTTGTTCAGTGTTTACGTGATAGCCGATCGATCGGGGCCCGACCCGCTGGAGGGACATCGGGGAGCGGTCAAGCAACGGCTAACATGTTGAACCTTTTAGCTGGAGCTGTGAGTGGTACAGGTTATAATCCTTATGGTATGACTTATCCGTCTGAGCCGAATCAAGGAACGACTTCCGCGCCATTTTCGGGGTCTACTCAGCTGAAGCGCGAGCGTGTAAGGGTTGGAGTTGCAAGATCTCCTGAGCCAGCTGCAACTGCTGGAGCACCGATGTATGGTGGAACACCACCTCCTCAAAAGGCTTCGTTTTGTGGTAATGACCAGATTACCGAGAGTTTCTCAGATTGGATGTCGTCAGAGGTACTTCCTGATTATATTTCGCAGAATCACAAGCTGACCGTTGATCAGTATCGTACGGGCTACGGTAATGCTCGACGACCGATTTGTGCGACAGGTGAAAAAGAAAAAGGTGGCGTGCATCCGGCAATTGCAGATCGAATTAACAAAATTATCTTAGCGAATCCAAAAATTAGAACTCAGATGGGTTGCCCAGCTCAAAAAGACGGACTTCTTTATTGCGATTCAGAAAAATCAATAACGTCTCAGCGAGCTTCGTCGAGACCCACTCCACAAGAGTCTGCTGATGATGGACGAGGTGTAAAATGAGTTCAAATCGCTTATTCATTGCCGCTTCATTGTTAATTGCCAGTTTAGCTGTTGCGGCTCCAGCAACTATGAAAAAAGTGGCTAAAGATAACTCTAAGAAAGCTAGCAAGTTGAGCCAGCAACATAAAGCAGAGCCAAAAATTCAGTTCGGTGTAGTTTACGGAGACAAAATCACTTCATTCAATATTTTCGAAACTAAAAACGGTGGCAAAGTTATTTATCAAAATAATCAGAGTGCCACTGAAAAAACTGAAGTGCTTTCTAAAGCTGACTATGATTATTTAAAACAAAAAGTTGCTGGTCTTAAAGGTCCTTCAAACAATCGTGAATTTTGTCCGCGCAGTTATGTAGTAGTTAAAGGCGAGGGCGTTTATTTGCTCGGATGCCTTGGGGCGCAGAATAAACTGGCCAAAGAAATTCTTGGCGTAACCAATCTACTCAGTCTTCTTTTTTAAATTACGGCTTCGCCACGTACTGAGGGCGCCAGTGAATATAAAAGGCGTAAAACAGATGAATAAAGCCATCTGACTTAACGATCTCAGATGGTGGATTTAAAAACGGAGCCGAGCGCTCAAGGGCCGCGCCCGCCGCAATATCTAGATCGCTGCTTTCAGCGCGGCGATGAAAAATGACATCTTGAAAATTACCCTCTTTATCTAAAAGCACTTCGAGCTCAGTCACTTGCGGAGCTTGTGAAAGACGATTGAGTAAATTGGGGCCAGCATTGTTGGCGAATGTTCTGAGGTGTTGAACCCAACGATTACGAATCTGCTCGTTGATACGAGCGTAGAAAGTGTAGTGCAAAAACTGATCAGTATTTAAAGATGTGAATCCACCCTCTCTAACTTCAGGAATAAATTCAGCTATAGCCGATTGGCTCAGCTGAACTCGCTCGGCCGCTTTGCCACCCATGGGGCGGTCAATACTCGGGCCATCACCATCAGCCACCACATCTTGGGGGCGCGGAAAGCGTGAGCGGCTGCGACCATTGCCTTCGCCTTGGGCTGAGCCGTTCCCTCGCGAAGCCGACTTTGCTGTCTGAGTGTTGCGATCAGAAGCATTTTGGGTTTTGCCAGTGTTGCGGGCGATTTGCTCCTCTTGCACGCGCTGAGTTTCGCGGGAGATGCGGTCGACTTGGTCGGCGAGTTTTTTCAGAGATTCAACAAGTTGTTTTTGATTCGGGTCAGTCACAAAAGTTTTTTGCTTCTGCCGCGGAAGCTCATCGATATAAGTCACATCGATAGTCCTAGGCCTTTGTAGGGCCGGCGCTTCAAGACGCAACACTGTTGCCGTCAGAAGAAAGTGGACTATTAAACTGAGTGCTAAAAAGCGATATATCATAGCCCCCCAAAAGGCTGCCCGTAACAAGGCCGTTATAATGGCTTATACGTTGTCTCGTATTAACACAAGAAACGCCTAAAGTTGAGACAAAATCGGCCGATAAGATAGTTAGGGGTAGGGGACATGAATAAAAATAATGTTATAGATTTTACGAAGTTACGCGGGTTTAAACAGGCTGAAAAAACGCCAGATAAAAAGAACAAAGGTTCGGCCGCTAAAAACCAAGAAAAAGCTTCATTATTAGATATGACCGAGCGTCGCCAAGAGATTATCAATCAAGAACGCCGTGAAGTTCGTCGTACAATATTAACCGGTTTCATCGGTGCCTTTGTCATCGTACCAAAACGGGGTCTTCTCAAAGCTGATATCTATGACATCTCAAACGATGGTATTTCATTCGATCTCGCTGCTGAAGCCGGCTACTTCAAAAAGAACGAAGAAGTCGCTATGCGCATCTACATGAACCATAACACCTACTTTACATTCACGGTGAGCATTCAAAACGCTCGCGCTATTATCGATGAAGGAGCTAACCGTCATGGCGGCAAATTCCTCAAAGGCGGCATTAACGATGAAGCTCTCAGCCACTTTGTGAAGTTCATTGAAACCGTGAGTTTGTCATTAGAGCGGGATTCTGGTGACGTCATGGTGTCCAATCTTAAGAAAT
This sequence comes from uncultured Pseudobdellovibrionaceae bacterium, assembly GCA_964360255.1. Classification (GTDB taxonomy): domain Bacteria; phylum Bdellovibrionota; class Bdellovibrionia; order Bdellovibrionales; family UBA1609; genus CAYHVK01. Next base: position 17,566 of record CAYHVK010000028.1, read on the forward strand.
AACTTCCCTTTAACTACTGATTAGGGTCGAATATCTATAGGGTCGAAAGTCGGGGACGACTTGACCTATGGAGGGGGACTCTCATGGCGGCTAAAAAGACTACAGGTAACGAACGTAAGATCGTAGTTGATACAAACGTTATTCTTTTCGATGCGTTAGCTATCAATAAATTTCAAGATGCAGATATATACATTCCTTTTGCGGTGATCGAAGAGATCGACCGTTTTAAGCGTGATTTGGGTGAGAACGGGCGTAACGCTCGTCAATTCAGCCGCTTCATCGATGTGCTACGTTCACAGGGCTCACTCTCTGAGGGTGTAGCGCTCGATCGTGGTAACTCAAAAGTTTTCGTTTCAACTGACCCATTCATTGATGGAATTCCAAAAGAACTTGATCAGATGAAGCCAGATAACCGCATTCTTGCCAAAGCCATGCAGTTAACAAGATTGTTTCCACAAAACAAAATCGAATTGATTTCGAAAGATATCAATCTTCGTATTAAAGCTGATGTTTACGGCATTACTGCCACTGATTACCGCCCAGAGAGCTCAGATATCGAAGAGCTTTACACGGGTCTTAACGAAGTTGAGGTTCCATCAGAATTCATTGATCGCTTCTACAAAGAAAAATCAATTAAGCTTCCTGATGAACTCTACACTCCAATTGCAAATCAGTATTTGGTGATGAAAGATCAATCGAATCCAAACCACAGTGCTATTGGTCGCTACTCGCGCCAAGAAAATCGCATTGTGCCGCTTGTGACTCCAAGTGAAAGTATCTGGGGTATTCACCCGCGTAATGCTGAGCAAAGTTTCGCACTTGATTGCTTGCTGAACGATGAAATTTTATTCGTATCGCTGGTTGGTAAAGCGGGTACAGGTAAAACTCTCTTAGCGCTTGCAGCTGGTCTTTATAAGACGCTTGATGAAGGTCGCTTCCAGAGATTGCTTGTGAGTCGTCCGATCTTCCCGATGGGTCGTGATATTGGTTATCTTCCGGGTGATGTTGAGCAAAAGCTTAATCCTTGGATGCAGCCGATTTTCGATAACGTTGAATTCTTAATGGGTTCAGACAAAAAAGCAGCAGGTCGCGCTCGCGAATTGATCAATCAAGGCATGGTGAACATCGAACCACTGACTTACATTCGCGGTCGTAGTATTCCTCACCAATATTTGATCGTAGATGAGGCACAAAACTTAACGCCCCATGAAATAAAAACGATTGTGACTCGTGCAGGTCAAGGCACGAAAGTCGTTCTTACGGGTGACCCTTACCAGATCGATAATCCGTACGTGGATTCTGCGAACTCGGGCCTCACATATTCAGTGGAGCGTTTCAAAGGTCAACCCATTGCAGCCCACGTGTCGTTAGCAAAAGGTGAACGATCTGAACTCGCAGAGCTTGCAGCCAATATATTATAGAGCTATAAAGGCGCTGTGAAAAAAGGCGCTTTTAATTTACTCTTTTTAGCTCTTATTAGTTTTGGATGCTGGCTCAATTCGCCCGGCATCCAAAGCGTGTTTCACGTCGAAATTCATAAACTACAAGGCTTACCCTGTGAGACAGGGTCTCAATCATCTGATCATCAGGATTGCTTAATTCAATCAGCCCTAGCATCTTTGCTAGTCAGCCTAGATTTTGAATCTGGGTTTCATTTTATTCCTTCTGAATTATTACAGACTTTTAAGCCTACAGCTTCTAATCCTTCTTTTATTTCGTTTCTTATTGCTGGCTTCCACTTTGCCCGCGGGCCACCAACCTTAGCTTAAGCTCCGTCATTCATCTTTCTTATTAAATTTTATTTTAACTTCATGAAAAGGAATTTTTATGTCTTCATATCTTATTTTATTGATCTGTCTTTTATTAACTTCTGCAGTTCATGCACAGACCGAGACTCCAGCAAAGTCACGAGGTAATGCATTTAACCCAAGTATCGGCCTTAATTTACTGACGCTTTATCAAAACTCAAATCGTGGCAATCAAAAACACGACGCCGAAAGAAATGGTTTTAGTATCCAAGAGGCCGAGTTGCAATTCTCAGCGGATGTAGATGCGTACTGGCGGGTGATGGGAGTTTTTGCTCTTCATCAAGAAGTTGAAGTGGATGATACAACAGCACCGCCAACCCGTTCGGCAGAATATGTTTTTGAGCCTGAAGAAGCCTATGCCGAGAGTATAGGTCTTCCCGCAGTGAATTTGAAGGTGGGTAAGTTCAAAGCTGCTTTAGGTAAACAAAATCAGCTGCACACTCATGCGTATGCGTTTATCGACGCTCCTCTGATCAATCAAGCCTTGCTTGGTGATGAGGGCCTTAATGATGCCGGCGTGTCGGCATCTACGCTCCTGCCGACGACTTGGTTTTCTGAAATCACGGCGCAAGTACTATCAGGTCAAGGAGAGGGGCTCGAGTACTACCAAAGCCCATCGTCAAATCAGAATGTTTATGTTTTAAATTTTAAAAATCTTTGGGACATAACAGATTCTTCGACTTTCGAAGTCGGTTTATCTGCCGCGACTGGTGAAAACCAATTTGATAAAGATACAGGAATCTACGCTTTAGATTTCGCCTTCAAGTTTCGCCAGAATGCCAATCAGGCTTTTATTTTTTCAGGCGAACTGATGCAGCGGCAGATGAAGGGTGTAACTGACGAAGAGGCGAATGGCTTTGCCAGTTGGGTTCAGTATCAGTTTAATAAAATGTGGTGGGTTCAAGCCCGTGCTGAACATTTAGTGGTGGATGACCAAGATCCGGCAGCTGTCGAACCTTTAGCTGAGAAACAAGATAAGCAATCACTTTTGATTGGCTACGTGCCAACAGAGTTCTCAGCTGTGCGTTTGCAATATGATCATTTGGATGATCGCGGTTCTGACAATGAAAACCGCGTGCTTCTGCAACTCAACTACAGCATCGGTGCGCATCCTGCGCATGCTTATTAAGGGCGGTTCTAGTGAAATTTTTAATTTCTCTAATTTCTTTTTTACTCCTCTTCTCCGCACATGCTGCGGATAAAATTAAGGTGGTGGCCACGACCTCTGATGTGGCAGCCCTCGTGAGGGTTGTTGCAGGTGATCGCGCCGAAGTTATCGCCATTGCAAAGGGTACGCAAGATCCGCATTATATTGAGGCTAAGCCTTCTTATATGGTGAACTTGCGTGATGCGCAGCTGCTTGTAGCCAATGGGCTTTCTCTCGAAGAGGGTTGGCTACCCAGCTTAATACGAGGTGCGCGAAATCCAAAAGTGCAACCTGGTCAGCCGGGCTATCTTGATTTAGGTGCATCGGCGGAAGCCATTGAAATTCCGCAAGGCCCTCTTTCTCGCTCGCAAGGAGATGTGCATCCCGACGGAAATCCGCATTTCACCTTGGATCCAGTTCGAATGGGCCGCCTCGGTTTAGTCGTCGCAAAAAAACTTGGTGAGTTAGATACTGAAAATAAAGATTTCTATCACATGAATGCACT
>CAYHVK010000029.1:0-5088 GCA_964360255.1 uncultured Pseudobdellovibrionaceae bacterium
CAAGGCTTATGTCGAAAGAGGTGCCGAAATCCCTTTCAGACCTTCTTCACTGGATTGAATCTGATTTGAATGGCAAACCGACATCGGTGCCCGAATTGAAATTCAAAGAGTTAAATGACCTCAGAAAAGGCATTTCTGAAATCTTAGAGCGCCACGACCGCGCCCGCGATCAAGCTATGATTGGCCAACTTACAAGTGGGGTCATGCACGATATAAAAACTCCGCTAGCTTCTATTGTATCTGCATCTCTGCTTGTTAGTGAGCAGCCAAAGGATTCACCAAAGCGACAAAGCCGTCTAGAAAATTTAATGAAAGTTTGTCAGGCAAGGCTTCCGGTGATCGGTGGTATTATTGAAACAACACTTGATGGTAGTCGTGATATTCATATCGAGCGCAAAGACCATGATCTAAGGGATACAATTGAAACGGCAATACTACTTAACTCTGATCTGATTCAAATTCGCAGGGCCAAAATTGATGTAAATTGTCCAGAGATTGTAACTAGTCATGACTGTACCCAGCTTTCGCGGGTGTTTTTCAATCTTATAAAAAATGCCGTGGAAGCGACCACTGGGATCGACAATCAACCTCATGTTGTGGTTTCGGTAAAAGAAAAAGCTGACGTAGTTTTCATTTCTGTTGAAGACAATGGTCCAGGTCTTCAAGAGCAGTCAGACAAAGTTTTTCGTGTATTTAGAAGTACAAAAAGCCACGGCTGCGGCCTTGGGCTTCTTGTGTCGCGTAAAATTGTCGAAGGTCATGGCGGAAGAGTATCAGCTTCGAATCAATCAACTCTTGGCGGCGCTTGTTTTGAAATTAATCTTCCAAGATTAATGGCACGAACAGAAAAACAAATGGAGGTCGCACCATGAGTCAGCGCATCCCACGTATATTAGCTGTTGATGATGATGCTGTTTGGCTAGAGCAACTTGATTTGATTTTAGAAGACGATGCCAAAGTGGACCCCTTTACCACGATTGACCAAGCGATCAAGGCGATAGAATCTCAATTTTATGATATTGTTCTTTTGGATTTGAACTTTAATGGTGATTCAAGAACGGGTCTTGAGGTCTTTCGTCATATCTATGCCGCCGACAATGGTGCCGATGTGATCGTCATTAGTGGTGAGACAAAACCAGATCGCTTGATTCAAATTCTCAATGCTGGCGTGACCCAGTTTATCTCAAAGCCCGCCACGCCAGACACGATAAGACTTGCAGTTCGCAACACGCTTCAACAGCGTGAACTCCGCTTACGAGCTGTCAATATGGCGGCACAAGCTGGCGAAGATGGAAGTGACCTTCAACTGATTGGCTCATCACCGCAGATTCAAAAACTACGAACTGAAGTTGATCGTATCGTAAAAAATGGAACAAAAGATATATTGATCCAAGGTGAAACTGGAACTGGTAAAGAAGTGCTGGCCAGAATGATATCGCAATTCGCAGATCCTATGAAAAGACTAATTCCTATTCATTGTGGTGCTATCAGCGATGGCCTTGCAGAAAGTGAACTTTTTGGTCATGTTAAAGGGGCTTTTACTGGAGCCGACCGTGATCGTCCCAGCGCATTTGAAGCTGCTAGTGGTGGGTTTATCTTTTTTGATGAGATTGGCGATATGCCACTTAATCAACAGGCAAAGCTCTTACGCGTTTTACAAGAGCGTGTTGTTCAGCGCGTTGGTTGCCTCGAAGAACGCAAAGTAAACTTTCGTTCTATTTCGGCAACAAACGTCAATCTTCAGTCGGCCATTGCAGATAAAAGATTTCGTGAGGATCTTTATTATCGAATTGCGAAAGAGACTTTAGTCATCCCAAGTCTTCGTGAGCGCGTTGAGGACATCCCTGAGCTTGTTCAATATTTTTTGGCAAAAACTCCGGCCGGCAGAAGAAAAACCATTACCAATGAAGGTTTAACATTGCTGCAAACCTATCACTGGCCTGGAAATGTCAGACAACTCAGGTCAGTCCTTGAAAGTGTTGAAAGCAGATGCGCTGATCGTGTGATCCGTGAAAAGGACATCTGCCAGGTCTTGCCTGACTTAGCCGAGATTTTTTCAAGTCGTTACACCAAAGCACTTGTAGGAACCTATGGAGCTTCGCTGATAATCAATGAAAAGCAGCGCTTTGAAAAAGCCATCATCAAAGCCAACGGCGACCGCAATCGTGCCGCCGAAACGCTGGGCCTTTCGAGGTCAACGTTTTTTCGTAGGGCGAAGGAACTAGGGTTGGTGAAGCCGCGCTCTAATACAAAAGCTGATTTGGTTGGAGCGAATTTTATATGATACGCGCGACGTTCAATGGTGCTGCTCTCTTCTGAGTTTCAAACAATCTGAAACTCAAGTTCCACGAGTTTCAGATTGAAACTCAGCTCATTTTCTAAATCCATTTAAATTTCAATCATTTAGTTAAAACCCCTACATTCGGCGTTCTTGGCATCACATTGCAATTACCCTCTGTGACCGGCCGTCATTGAGACTCCGGCAAAACAATAAATAAGGAGGTGTAACAGTGATTGCAGAAAAAATCACAACAGCAAAAAAAATAGAAACGCATCATGAACTTTCAGGCACGACAAAGCGACCTTCGCGGCTCGCGAGAGTCGGGATCGCCTTTGTCGATTGGCTGAAAGAACAAGACATGAACCTTGAGCAGTGGGAACGCCTTGAATCGAAAGCGAAGCCTTGTGCCTTTCGTGACCATAGCGACCACTACCAGAGGCCTTACTGATGTCACGCACGATCAAGGACTCGAAGCTAACGAAAGAGCGTCGTTCAAAAAAGAAAGATCAGGCTTTTAAGCACAGCTACCGCAAGGCCAAAACAAATGGCTTTGCCTGTGACAACTTTGAAGAAGATTACTGCCCGGAATGTGGCGAACTGACCAACTTTCGAGACGGCTTCTTAGAGTGCGCCTGCTGTGACTGGCAAGACATTGATATTGAAGAACTTTACGAAACGGCACCAGCAATGGATGAAGCCGCATAACAATAAGGAGGTGAACTGTATGAATAATAATGTCATTCCCATAAAAAAAGCGGATCGCTTCGGCGTGTACCTAGGTGATGTCACTGATAGCGGTGAAATTATCGAAGGTGAAAGCGTCGGCGTTGCTTTTCTAAAAAATGGATCAAAAAAGTTTCGACTCAAACTTTGGACTATGCCTAGTCATCAATACTTTGTTGTTCCAGATGAGAAAAGTGACACGAAGTATTTGGTGCTCAGTCTTGAAGAGTACGTCCTGCCAACGGGCGAAGTGAAAGCCGCTTGGAATCGCATCGGTAACGGTAATCTTGTTGGCTCTTTCATTGCCATTAGAATTCAGCTTTTGGCTGAACCTGTTTATCTATGCCTGTTTCCAGACCGCAACCAAACAATGGAGGACGCCATTGCAGCCTAAATTATTAACCTTTAAGGAGGTGCCTATTATGAAAAATAAAATTGTTTTCTGCTTAATGGCTTTAGTGCCGTTGGTCTTTGCATTAACACCAGAACTTGCTAGCGCCAGTGTCGAGTCATCGCTATATAACATTCAAACGAAACTCACAGGAGTTATTCTGCCGTGTTTATCAGTGATTGGTATTGCATGGGCAGCGATTAGTCTGCTGTCAGGTAACGAGAAAGCAAAGACTCACGTCTTCTATGCTATTCTAGCTTCAGCTTTTGGCTTTGGCGCACAGGCTATTGTGAACTTTATTTCGCAGACGGTGCGCTAGAATGGACTCCACCGAAAGCCTTTTGACTTCAACTGTACCCCGCACTTTGGACGCAAAAGCCAAAATTTTTGGCTTTGAGCTTCCAGATGTAATTTTACTTCTACTGAACCTGTCGATTCAAAACCTTGTCTTTGGATCGACCTCACTAAAAATTCCGATGGTTTTCGGAACAAGTTTCACCCTTGGGTTTGTACTGTTTTTCTTCAAGCGCGGTAAACCTGATTTATTTTTACAGCATTTTGTAGAGTACCTATCGACCCCGACAGTTCTGTCAGCAAATGCCACTGACGAAATATATCGACCTTTCCATTTACACGGGGCAAATCATGAATAAAGAGTCCGTGCTCGCGCAAGAGCTGCCTTATTGGGAGTTTATGAGCGAACCTCTTCCGCACTTGATTTTATGGGATGGGTCGCTTTCAACCACGCTTGAGCTTTCGCCGATTGATATAGAATGTTTTGACGAAGCTAGAGTCAACCAGTTGACACTTGGGCTTAGAAGTTTTGTAAACTCACTGCCAGAAGGCTTAACAGCACAATTGTTTATTCGTGTCGAATCTGATTTTCAAGAAATGCTAGATAAGCATAAATCTCTATCATCAACACGTACTCTATTTTTAAAATCTGTTGATGACCTTCGTGTTAGCGAACTTGAGTCTTCAATAGCTTCAGGTCATGTTTTCAAACCAAAAATCTACTTTACCCTCCGTACTCGTGGAGCTGAGAAACCAAAAACCTTTTCATTATCGGCTACGAAAAAGTTTGCCTCTGAATTTGCGGCATCTTATGAGGATTTGTTGCAAACACTTTCTCAAGCTTCTGAAAGCGCTAAAGGACAACTAGAAAGCCTCGGGTTTCGCTGTCACGATCTTACCAAAGAGACTTTGATCCAAATTATTTATCAACATCTAAATCCGCGGCGCGCCGATCAGCTTTCGCCCCCGAAGGTGGCGGCGCGATGTGAATTAGATGAAGATTCTCCTAGAGAACAGCTCGTATTCGGTGATCTTGTTTTAGATAAAGAGGATTTTTTACTTGATTCCAAGCGCACTAGGCTTTTAACACTTAAAACTTTGCCAGAAGTGACCTTCGCCGGAATGATGAATGGTTTTTTAAGATTTCCATTTAAGTATGAGCTTTTCTTTTCATTTAGTATTCCAGATCAAACAAAAGAAATACGTGGTCTTGAGCAAAAACGCCGAATGGCCCACTCGTTGGCACATTCTACAAGTAATCGCGTAAGCGACCTTGAGAGCGAATCAAAGCTGACCCAGACAACAGATTTAATTCGTGAAATTATTGAAACTGGTCAGCGCGTATTTCAAGCTGAGTTTGGCATTATCTTGCGCGAGTCGAATACCCTTGAGGGCAATC